>JAGBIF010000028.1 GCA_017935065.1 Clostridia bacterium | reverse complement strand
TAGAATACGGTATTATCCATGGGAACGAGACGATCGTCTTCATAAAAGCCGGCGCCGGCGGTAGCTACCGTGGTTATGATGATAAATATTTGAATATGGCAATAGCGCTTTACGAGAGAGATGGCGCCACCGTTATATGCGCATCAAACCCTTCAGATGCACTTTCAATAAAGTATGATGAAGCTATACTGCGTGAACTCATAAACAAAGAAACTAAAGCACCCGTTAATTTTATTGGAGTGTCGCGTGGAGCGTATCTCGGAGTGCATCTTTCGCAACGCTTCAAGTTTGACAAACTCTTACTTATAAACATGCCTCTCATGATCAATTTTCATAAAACTATAAAGCATCTAAAAGGCAAAAACGTTGAATTTGTGTTTGGCACTAAAGATCCGTCGGCTCGTTTTGTTCCGTTCTTAATTCTCAAAGGATACGATGACATCGTTATGATTGAAGGCGCGGATCATAACTTTACCGATATGATCGGGCAGTTCATTGAGCTTGTAAAACTAATCTAGAGGAAATAATATGAACGTTTTTGGTTATTTTGAATTTTCATGGAAGCGCCCGATAAGGTCTTTAAAGTACTTCTTTAAAGCTTTGAGGTGGTCGCGACAGCGCGTTAAAAAGGGATATTGCGATTGGGATGTGATGGATATAGACACTTGGTTTGCTGAACTGATGCCCAGAATGCTACGTGAGTTTTCATCAAGATTGACGGAACAAGAGCACCCTATGCTTCCCGAATTGTTTGACGAGTATTACGCGCTTTTTATAGAAAATAGCGGTATGAGCAAGGAAGAATTTAATGAGGCGCTATATTCCTATGAAACGCATGATGAATATTCAGAAAAATATCACCTTTGGTGCGCTAAAAGATGGCGAGAAATCATTGAAGCTATGGCTGCCGCCATAGAGGAAGTAAATAAATATGAGCAGGAATATGGCGAAGAGCTTGAAGAAAAGAAAGATAAAGCGATCGCACTTTTCGGGAAATACTTTTTCCACTTGTGGTTTTAAATAAAAGCAAAAAGATAGGAGTTTAATATGTTTGTTAAAAGAATTATATTTCCGGATATTGAAGGAAACTCACGCAGTTATCCTGTGAATGTTATATCAAAATTAGGCAAAACAGAATTTAATATAAATAGTCCTGTTACGTTAATTTATGGATCTAACGGTAGCGGCAAATCAACTTTGCTGAATATTATAGCGCACAAGCTTAATTGTGACAGGGAAACAAAAATAGATCCTAAAGTAACTTATGATTATAGAATAGGAAGAGCGATATCTTTATTCGATGAAGTTTCTCAAAGAATTGATATTGTCACAAGCAATACGTTTGATTATGATGACAAAGGTCAGCCGGAAAACCAGCGTTTGATAACAAGTGCTGAGGTTTTAAATTACATAGCAAGAAAGGTAGATCACAACAGTAAAGTATCCGTTGCCATTAATACAAAAGTTAATAGGATCAATTCTTGGAAATGGGGAGAGTATGATGGCAGTATTAGTGAGGGTTCGGCATATTTGAAGAAGATAACAGAAAGAGATGCGTCTGCCAGAATTAGTATGCATGAAAAAAACATACAGTCTAACGGTGAAGAGATTTTTGAATATTTTGCGGAAATTTTAGAGAGCAATAGTCTCTATTTGCTTGACGAGCCTGAAAATTGCCTTTCACCAATATTTCAACAAAGATTGGCAGAGTGTATCACAGATTTGGCGTATGAGTATAATTCTCAATTTATTATAGCTTCGCACTCTCCCTTCTTCTTATCCATTGAAGGAGCCCAAATTATAAATATCGACGCGTATCCGGTTGAATGCTGCAAAGACTGGCGCAAGCTTGAAAATATGCGTCCCTATTTTGAACTTTTTGGAGATATAAAGGGATAATTAAACATGTCAAATTTTAAATTTGAAATTCTAGCAGGCGACACGGTAAGAGCTACGTTGTTAGATTGTACCGGTGATACCAAACTTGTTTTTCCGGCTGTGTACAAAGGAAAAAAGATTTCTACATTTGATTTGGCCGCCACAATTGTTGGTGAAGAGCTTGTAAAAGAAATCGTTTTTGAAGACGGGATAAAAACTCTCTGCAAACTGAAAGGGCGATTTAGAGGATGTGAAAAAATAATTATAGGCGAAGGCGCAAAGAAAATTCCTCCACAGTGTTTTGCGTATATGTATTCTTTGAAAAACGTTTGTTTATCTCGTAGTATAGAGGTTATACAAAATAAAGTTTTCTATAATTCTCGGCAGCTTCAGTCAATTAAAATTCCAAAAGGTGCATGTTTAACATATATCTATCCTGATGCTTTTTCCCTTAATGAAGCTTATATAAACCAATCATTGTTATCCGGTTGCAATAAATACTATAGTTACTATGGCAGTGACGAAAAATCTGGATGTGATGGATACTACTTACCATCAGAGGATAATCCGTATTTCTTTCTCTACTATACAAAAAATATTTCTTGCCATAAAATACATCAAAATTGTGAGCTGTTTTATGAAATTTACGGTAGTAATTCTCACAAAGTGTTCAAATTACGAGATGTCATAAGCTTAGTACTCGATACCCCGTCTATATTAAAAATGGATAATGCGGAATCTTGGTGTATAGAGGGTAACCGCCTAAAATGCGGAAAAACTACATATTCATTAGATTCAACTGTAGAGATTAAGTATCAAGCTTTTATGAACGACGACATAAGATTTTTGTTCGGGGGTTTTAGAGCATGGCGATATTACTCTAAACGATTTAAATTTAATAGAGAGGAGGCCGTTTTAGCATTAAGCTACGATGAATATAAAACAAAGCGTTTAAAACGGATTGGCGTAATCAATATAGGTTCGAGAGCGGATTTGTTCAATATGGTAAGCATTGATTCATATAATTTGCTTTGTCAAAAATAGCAATTTTAGGAGAAAAAACATGATTAAAATTATAGGCATCGGTGGTGCCGGTTTAATATTATGACACCGATTGGCGCAGTTGAAGGAAAAAATCCAAGAGCGAGCGGAAAAAGCTCTTGCAAATCTCAGAGGAGTGCTCGATGAAGAAAGCATTCACGTCATACCAACAGCAAAAGGCACTCTTGCAACAATGTATAGCGACACGGACAAGCTAGCTCTAAAAAAGGTTAAAGAGATTTTGGAAAAGCTTTGAGTTTGCCAACAGATTTCATCTACGAAGCAGACGATTCTGGAATTTTGATGCCTGAAAAGGTTGACGACGAACTCTCGCTTGCAAAGCAACTTTTATATTCAAAATTAAATAAATACAAGGATACCGAGAGAACGGTTCTTTTTCTCGATGATTATCACAGAGCCACCCCGGTTAATATTAAAGCAATTGACGAGGTTATAGCCAAGCATAGTATTACTGATCCCATTTCCGGTGACAAGTTGGAGCTTCCGCACCTCCTTTTCACAGTCGCAATCGAAACGACTTAATGTTTAAAAATACACCATCTAAAACAAAGAAAAGACCGCTGTGAAATCCACAGCGGTCTTATGTTATTCATTTGAATTATCAGGTGACAAAAGGCGCTTTATGGTGTCGCTTTTATAAGGCTTAAGTAAAGCTCATAGCATTGCGACAGGAAGCAAGCCGTAAGGGTGAAAGCTTAAGCGAATTCAGCGCTTTGCTCGCTTTCCCTTTACCGTATCGAAGGCATAATAAATGCTCTCGAGCTTGGGGGTAAGATAGGTGAGCGCCTTGTCCTCAAGCTCAATCGGCACACCGTAGTATGCCTCGGCAATTGAGCCTGTTATTGCGCCCTGTGTGTCGGCATCGCCGCCGAGCGAGACAGCGTTGCGCACAGCATCCTCAAACGAGGTTGATTCAAGAAAGCATACTATCGCCTCGGGTACGCTTCTCTGGCAGGTGATAAATGTTCCGTCGTCAACATTGCAATACTCGCGTATTCTGTCGACCTTGAGATGTTCAATCTCGGGGTAGTATTCTATCATTCTATCTCGGATTTCTTTCATCGATGCCCCCACCCGTGCCAAATAAATTGCCATTGCCACGGCTTCCGCGCCCTTGATGCCCTCGGGATGGTTGTGCGATACCTCGGTGACGAGGCGAGAGAAGTATTTAACATCCGCCTCTGTCTCGGATATCCATCCGACAGGGCTTACTCTCATTGCCGAACCATTTCCATAGCTGTTGTAGGGAACAGGGCGCTTCATAAACCAATCGTAAAAACGCTCGCCCCAGCTGTTTGCCTGATGCGCCCTGCCCATCTCAACCATCTTTTCTATGACAAACCTCTGAAAGCCCGCCTCGCGCCAGCGCCCCCTGCGAAGCATAAACGCCTCTGCTATCGCAAGCGTCATAAGGCTATCGTCTGTATAATGACATGCGCCTGTAAACAGGGTGAAATCCTTGCTTTTGTTGTTTTTAAACTCGTGCCTTGAGCCAACTATATCGCCAATAATCGCACCCAGCATTTATATCCCTCCTTCATTTAAAAAGACGGTAAAATCAGAGAAGCGCACCGCGCCACTCGTCCTCTTTAAATCCGACAAGCACGAAATCATCCCCGATTACAAGCGGCCGCTTGACAAGCATGCCATCGCTTGCGAGAAGCGAAAGCATTTCATCCTCGGACATAGAGCCTAGCCTTTCCTTAAGCATAAGCGACTTGTAAAGCAGTCCGCTGGTATTGAAGAATTTCTTAAGCGCAAGCCCGCTTCGCCCGTACCACTCCAAAAGCTCATCATAGCAGGGCCTGTCAAGCTTGATATCCCGAAGCTCATACTCTATCCCATTATCCTCAAGCCACCTCTGCGCCCTCTGACAGGTAGTACACCTCGGATAGCAAATAAATTTTATCATATCATAACCTCGCTTTTTTATTGCAATCATCCTAAAAGTCTTTAATAGTTACTGCAAAAATCCAATTTATGTAAATAATTATTGATATATTAGTTGTTGCGACATTCTTTCTTATCTTGGCTTGAAAGATATTTCGTCATAAGAAAGCTCTTTTGAATAGCACAAGTTTTCTCCATAGATTTCGCAAAGCCTTTCTTTTGTTATTATTTCTTTTGCGTTACCACAAAGGGAGGTTTTGCCTTTTTGTAAGAGTATTATATTGCTATCAAGGAATAATGCGTGATTAGGGTTAGGGGAGAAATCATCTACCGAATTATTTCGTTGCGCAACATAGGACATTATTCCATATTTCCTCCGTTTAAAAAGATAGAGCTATAAAATCAAACTATTATGATTATATCATATAGCGGGATGGTTTTCAATTACTCTTTTGTTCTGCTTGAAAAAAATTTTCAGCTGTGCTATACTTATATCATAATAAATGAAGGAGAGCTGGCGGTATGACGCGGGATGAGCTTGAGGCGCTGATAGAGGACAGGTACGGTGTGCGTGCAGATTATCCCTTTGAGGAGGATTTTACGACAGGCGTTTTCCGTCACGGGACAGGCGGCAGGTGGTTTGCCCTTGCGATGAGCATCTCGGAAAAGAGGCTGGGCCGAGAGGGAAGCGCTATGCTCGACGTCGTCAATTTCAAATGCGCGCCCGAGGTTATAGAATCGATAGCGGGCATTGAGGTCGGCATTTACAGAGCCTATCATATGAATAAAACCCACTGGCTTACGGTGTCGCTCGCAGAGTGCGACAGTGATACCGTTGAGTGGCTGCTCGGCATAAGCTATGAGCTTACCCGTCCTAAAATCAAGGGCAGGCGTCGGGCTTGATTATTTTGTAAAATAAAATGAGAAATATATTTTGAGGTGATAATATGAAGAAGCTTTTATACATTTTATCGCTGCTTCTGCTTCTCTCGTTGCTTATCGTCGGTGCTACCGCGTGTGACGCGGATGAGGAGCCGCCTGCTCCTGAGCATAGCCTGAGCGAGGTTAAGGGAAAGCGCGCGAGTTGCACTAAGGACGGCATCGAGGATTACTTTGTCTGTGATGATTGCGGAAGGCTTTTCTCTGATGAGAATGGCGAAAATGAAATAGAGGAGCCCATAGTCATTAAGGCAACGGGACATAGCGAGGTTGTTGATAAGGGTGTTAAGCCGACCTGCACGGAGGGCGGATTATCCGACGGCAAATATTGCTCATCGTGCGGTGAGGTCACAGTCGAGAGGAAAAAGCTCGCGCCTACGGGGCACACCCTAAGCACTACACCCACGAAATTGAAGGAGGGAAGCTACTATATGTGTAAAAACGGATGCGGGTATAAGCGCAGCGTTCATTATTCCGAGCTTTCTGTCAGGAGCTTCAATATCAGGCTTGATACGCCGAATGACGGCGATAATGCATGGACCTACCGTAAGGCAAACGTCATAAGCTATATAAACGGCGAGGATTTTGACGTGATGTGCCTCCAGGAGGTAAAGACCTCGCAGTACAACGATATTAAGTCGGGGCTCGCCTCACGCTATACTATAGTTCATTACGAGCGTCAGGGCGCAGGCAGTGAGGGGCTTGCTGTAATCTATAATAACGAGCGCCTGAATCTGCTTGAAAAGAGTATGTTCTGGCTCAGTGAAACCCCCGATGTTCAGTCGCTCGGTTGGGGAGCCAGCCACTATAGAATTTGCGTAAATCTGCTTCTCGAAATGAAGTCTACGGGCGCGAAAATAGATGTATATAACGTGCATCTTGACCATCAGGTAGAGGCGGCGAGGGTAAACGGCATCAAGCTGATTCTCGAGCGTGCCTCCGTTAAGAATTATCCAATAGTGCTTGCGGGGGATTTTAACTGCACGACAGGCACGGAAACGATGAATGAAGCGACCGAGACACTTATAAATACTCAGGCAGATGCACCCGAGACCGAGCTTGGCGCTACGCATAACGGCTATCAGAGAATTCCCGAGGGAGAGGGAAAGTCGATTGACTTCATCCTTGTGGACAAGAGATGGATGAGCCCGCTTTCCTTTGATATAGTCAATAAATATCCGTCGGCAACAGAATTCTATTCCGACCATTTCGCGATCACCGCCAAGGTCGCGCTTGACCCTGACGACAGCGTGCTTCGGGCATACGAAACAGAGTGATGCTTATAACCGAGCATTCGAGCTGAACTGCAAATTCATAACGGTGAGCCAAGGCGAGCCTTATAGCTCTAAACTAAAAAACGGGCAGAAAAAAGGGGACAAATCAGTTTAATATAAACCGATTTGCCCTCTTTTTTCTGCTAAAAAGTAAATAGTTATATACATATGAGGTAAATTGTATAGTCTTAAACTGTGATTTTCTCCCACAAGCTTTTAAATTCACTCTGTAATTCATCGGCAGATTTTCTGTTTACCTCATCTATAATGGCAATCCCCATATCCTCCGCGCGTGCCCGTATAAAGCTCGCCTTGGTTCCCTGCCTTGACAGGTCCTGCGTGACGAGTATGGCTCTGCTCTCATTCGTGCCGAATTTTGTTTTTACAGCCCAAAGCTTATAAAGCTCGTCTATATCCAGCACTCCGTTCTTACAGCTTATGAAATTTGGAGTTGCGCCCCTCATTGCCATGACGTCTATCTCGTTGTAGGTAGGGAAGGCATCGCCCGCCTCGCTGTCCCAATCTATAGTAACACCTACGGCAACGTCGCAGAAAAGAGGCCGTCCCGCATCGTCGCGAAGCGTGGCAAGGCTTGCCGCTGTGGCAAGCTCGAGAATTTGTCCTGCCACGGTAAGGCAGCGCTTCACGCTTTCGCTTTTGTATCTGAAGGTTATTTCGTCGCCAAAGAAAAAGCTTGAAATGAGACCGAGCTCACGAAGCTCCTTCATTCTGGCTACGAATTCTGCCTGCTTCAGGTTGAAGTTTCTAAGGGCGGGCAGCACCAGCTTGTGCGAGGCACATACGCGGGTGGGTGACGGATCGTCATCGTTGTTTAGCTTGGCTAGCACCGATGTAAGAGAATTCCACAGCTTCGGGTTTTCGTTGCATTTTCTCCACATAGCTATACAGTCCGAAAGGAAGCTCTCCGCCTCCTCGCCCTCACTCGCGAGGTGAAGGGTATCTGCGCGCGATTCAACCTGCCCGCCACAGAGGATAATGCTTTCCTCGACTGTCAGGTGCAGAGGCATATCTCTTATTGTATGCTTGTCCGCCACGTATTCGGTAAGCACACCGCGCGTGGCATCAAACCTGTGGTATCTTATCCTCTCACCGTAGCGCTCGGTGAGAATGCCGAGAGCGAGAAGGTAGGTCTCACTCCCGCCCGTGACGTCAAATACCGCGTCATCACACTCGGTAAGCAGGGCATCAAGCGCATTTGCGATATCATGCGAGCCTCCGTCTATTCTGACAAAGGAAAGCTCGGTATCAATGCACCGAAGCGCCATTAGTCTTTTAAGTACCTCTATTGTAGCCTCGGCGGCAGTCTCGTCGCCTCCGACAAATATAACACGCTCAGGGCAGAGCAGAAGCGTCGAGGCAATGTTTGCCACGGGAGAGCTATCTAAAAATTCTATAACCGTCATAGTGTCAACCCTATCTATAATACTTTAGGTCTATTATAGCAGATTATCCTACAAAATGCGACTGATTTTTAAAAATAAATCGGCTATCTCACTTTGTTTGAGATGGCCGATTGTTTTTAATGATTTAAAACACTTTTAATTTTTGGATATTGATACTTCCCCTGTAATGGATACGACCTCATATCCTATCCCTTTGATTCTGTTTGCGTTAGATAGAGTCACATACTCATCCTTGGTTTCGTTTCCGTATCCATCAAAGTCGAGTCTCACATAAATTGTTTCATCAAAGGTTCTTTTGTTAGGGCTACCACCCTGAATAATATTCGCCGAGAATTCGTACATCCATAGAACAAATTACCAATATTATATAAGCTTATACTCCTTAAGTATTGCGGGACATTCACGCTGTGAACATCCCGCTGATTTTTTAACCCTTGAAATAACCGATATTCTTTTCTTTGTTAGGATCAAAGGTAAGGTTGCAGATCGACGCTACCAGACCGTAGATTCCAAAGGTTACAATCGAGAGAAAGAAATATGCTAGGCTTCTCGAAGTATAGCCTGCGGGCTTCAAAGAGGTGTGATTAATTACAATACTACCTATGAAGCCGAGGAAAAAAGTGAGCAGGAAGCGTACGAGATTATTGTTATCCATTGAGTGTATCTCCTTTCATTTATTTGCGAGATTTTGTCGAAATTTGTTTCTCGCAATAATATTATACTCAATCTTTGAGTAATTGTCAATACTCAATTCCTGAGTATGATAAAATTTTTTCGCAAACTGATAAGGAGTTGTGTTATGAATTACAGAACAAGAATGAGAAATCTTAGAGAGGACAGGGATTTGACACAAAAGGAAGTGGGGAAAATAATAAACAAATCTCAGCAAGGATATAGCCACATCGAGGATGGCAGAGCCGAGCTTAAAATTGATGATTTGATTAAGCTTTGCAGGTTTTACGGAGTTAGTGCCGATTATTTTATAGGTCTTCGCGATTAACGGTTGCACTATTTTTCAACAAAAGCACTTGATTGCAGTCAGAGATTATGCTAAAATAAAAGCAATCTTGCGAAAGGGGGCGTCGTATGCTCGACTATACCAGGGCGGCGGTTGATAAGACGATACGGGATATAAAGAATACCGCCAATGCTATTACGATAGGCTCACAGTTGATCTACATAGCCTACCTTACCTACGCGATAATCGTTACCCTTGGAAATACAGTTATCAATTCAATATTGCTGACACTCTCGGTAGGATACTTTATATTTTATCTTATTTATTTCAAGCGGGCTCAAAAGGAAAACGCCGCCGTCAGGCGCACCGTTAAGCGGACGTATAAGTATACCAAGCTTCTGCTTAATTCCTTCACCCTCGGTACTACAATATGGGGTATCTATATTGCCGCAAAGAATGTATCTGCCGTGTCTGTGGTGCTTGCGACGGTAAGCGCAGGCGGCTGGCTTATTTCGGTGATAATTGAGCTTATCGTTTATTTTGTGGAAAGCCACGTCGATCTGATAATGCTGGGGTTAGCGCAGGATAAACGAGAATTGACCGAGGCGGTGACTCGTCCTGTGACGGCTGTAAGCGATTTCATCAGGCGAGCAACGGGACACGAGGATAGGGGAACAGACGGTGAGGAAGAAAAGAAGCCTACCCGTAAGCTTCGCCTTCTTGATAAGCTCGTTTCAAGAAGAAAAGAGGAAAAGGCGCGAAAGCGGGAAGAAAAGAAAATGCGAAAGCAAGAGCAGCGCGCCGCGAAAAGGACGCGCCGTGGCGGCGAGGGTGAGGAAACGCCCCGCGAGCTTATTAAGAAATAAAGAGGAAGGACAAAGACGTTATAATATGGCACTGTTTTCATTTGCTAATATATTTCAGCCGATAATCGACGGAGCTAGCACGCTTTTGTCGGTGCTTACCGTAGCCCTCGCGCTTGCGATTATGATACGTAGGCTCAGGCATTACAAGAGGGATATGATACTGACACCGTTCAGATGCCTTTTTGCGGGTGTATTTATAAGCTCGTTTATATGGTGGCTGCCCATCGAATTCGCCCCCGTATTCGCTATGGAGCAGGCGGGCTTTCTTGATTGGTCCAACGCATTTTTCAGCGCGATACACGGAAGCCTCTCGCTTTTCGTGCTTGAGGGCAGCGTGGATTCATCCGTTGCGCTGAGAATAGCCTTTGCGGTTGCCCGAGACTGGCAGGGTGCGCATTATGCACTCGGAGTTCTGCTTTCCGTGGTAGCGCCGCTTCTTACCTTTGGATTTATACTTACCTTCTTCAGAAATCTTCTTACGCATCTTGCGTACAGATTAAAGGTGAGACTGTTCAATCCCGAGGTCCACGTTTTTTCTGAGCTTAACGAACGCTCGATAGCTCTTGCAAAGAGCATAGCCGACGGATACAAATACACGGTATCCAAGGAGGGCGAGAAACGGGAGGTGCGCTGGTCCACAAGGCGGTATATGATAGTCTTTACCGATGCCTTTGAAAAGAACGAGGAGGAAAATGCCGACCTCTTTGACAAGGCGCGCGAGCTTGGCGCGATACTGTTCAAAAAGGATATTGCCGCGATAAGCTTTTATGAGAACAGGCATTATTTCTACCTCATAAGTGAAAACGAGAGCGAGGAGCTTCGCCACGCGGAGCAGCTCATAGAGCGATATTCAAAATACGAATTTTCCACCGACTGCGATATTTGTGCTAAGGTTTATCTGTTCTCAAACGGCAGCCGAGGAAGGTGCTTTCTCGATTCCTACGATAAGAAATCGAGAAATTCAATGGCGCTTCAGGTCGTGAGGATAAACGACATACGGGCACTGATTTATGATGACCTTGATAAAAGCGGTATTTCGCTTTTTGAAAAGGCTAAGCAGGTCGGTGACACGCGCATAATCCGCGCTGTCATAGTAGGACTTGGAATGTACGGACTTGAAATGCTCAAGGCGCTTCTCTGGTACTGCCAGGTGCCGGGGTACAGAATAGAGATAAAGGCGTTTGATGAAAATCCTGAGGTAGTATCACGCTTCCGTGCAAGCTGTCCCGAAATAATGCTTGGCAATGAATATCCCGCCCCCGAGGGGGATATGAACTACTCGCTTGAGATATCCTGCGCGAGTGTTGGTACGCAGGAATTCAAGAGCGCTATTGAGGAGTGCAAGAGAGCTACCTTTATATTCGTTTGCTTGGGCGATGACGGTGTAAATATTTCAACCTCTATAAATATAAGAAGCTGGCTGAAAATGCTTGGATGCGCCCCCGATATTAAAACAGTAGTTTACAATACAGGGCTAAAAACACGAATGACCTCAAGTCAGAGCAGCGAGCACAACATTGAAATTATAGGCGACGTTGAGGGCTTCTATTCGGTGGATACGGTAATCAATTCCGCCCTTTCGGGCACGGCTCTTGAGGTACATAAGAGGTGGTACGGCGAGGGCTGTAATCCCAACAGCCTCTATATGTACCAATACGGATATTACTCGTCCTTAGCAAACGCGCTTCACAGAGGGCTACGCGAGAAGATACTTGGCTACTGCAACACCGAGGGTGCCGATAAGAAGGTCTTTTCCTGCTTCAACGACCCCCACGCAGATATATATCGAGTGGTTAGCCTTGCAAATGAGAACGCCACGCTTAAGGCTTTGAGCCGTCGGCTTACTCTGTATAACAGCTACCTTAACGCGGCGGTTATAGGTGATGAGCTGAGCCGACTTGTAAAAGACGGGTACGGAGAGCCGTTGAACATCTTACTCGGTGAAGAGATAGATAAGCTCGACAGCTCAAGGGGCAACGCTTATCTCAAAAAACACAATGCGCTCGTTGGTATCAGGGCAAGCCTTGTGGGCGACTGTATAAGGGCGACACTTGACGCTATGCTCGCTGATATTGCCCCGAGTGAGCTTATCGTATGTATTGATAAGGTAAGAAAATCGGCAGGGCTCGGTGCTGGGGAATACGACTTCTTCAGGCTTGACAGAGCCGAGCAGGAAAGGCTCTTCGCACTTATTTTGCCACACGCAAGGGCGGCGTTTAAGGAGAAAACGAGTGCCATCGTCAAAATTGACCTTGATAAGCTTATTTCAGCCAAGGCCGAGACGGGGGATGCCGTGCCCGATATGCTCGACGGCGAGGAGTGCGCGGACACGCTTGAGGACGCGCTTGTGGCATACAGAATTGCCTACACCTTCGCTACCGTTGAGCATATAAGATGGAACGCCTATATGCGCACCGAGGGCTTCCGCTATTTCCGCGAGAAGGACCTCGCCCATAATATGCATAACAACCTCGTCCCCGTAGACGAGCTATGCTTCTCTGACTATGTAAAGGACCTTTGATAAAGAGTACTGAAAACTTAAATACTCTTGTAGAATGTATAGGCAAAAACGATATGAAAGGAGCATCCTTATGAATTTGCTTCATATGAAATACGCCGTAGAGGTTGCGCGGCTTGGTTCGCTGAATAAGGCGGCGGAGTCTCTTCTGATAGCGCAGCCTAATATCAGCCGTTCTATCAAGGAGCTTGAATCGGATCTTGGGATTACCATATTTAAGCGTAGCGCGAAGGGAATGGTGCTGACACCTGACGGTGAAGAGTTTATGGAGTATGCGCGAGATATTCTTCACCGTATCGATAGGGTAGAGCAATCCTATCGTGACGGTTCTCATAAAAAGCGCAAGTTTTCAATTTCGGTTCCTCGCGCATGTTATATTTCACACGCGATGGCGGAATTTTCAAAAACCGTCGGAGACGCTCCCGTTGAAATATATTATAAGGAAACAAACTCAAAAAAGACCATAAAAAAGCTTCTGGAAAACGAATATAAGCTAGGCATTATCCGTTACTCGGACAATTATGATAAATATTATAAGGATATGCTTGAGGAAAAGGGGCTGTCTTACGAGCTTGTAGCCGAGTTTTCCTACGTTCTTCTTATGAGCAAGGACAACCCTCTCGCCAAGAGGGAAACAATTACCTACGAGGATCTTTCAGATTACATTGAGATTGCGCACGCAGATCCGTATGTTCCTACCCTTTCTATGTCTAAGGTGTTTCGAGAGGAGCTTCCCGATAAGGTAAATAGGAGAATATTCGTTTTTGAGCGCGCAAGTCAGTTCGATCTTCTTTCAGAGAATCCCGAGACCTTCATGTGGGTATCTCCCGCATCTCAGCAAATTCTTGACAGATACGGTCTTATTCAACGCACGTGTGAGGGAAATAAGAGGATATACAGAGACGTCCTTATTTATCATAAGGGATATAGACTTACAAAGCTTGATAAGGATTTCATCACAGCACTGTGTGGTGCAAGAAGAAGCTTTATTAAGTAAATGCCAGAGGTAATGCGCCATGACGCATCAACCGCTCACTCCGCTACTGAAATTGATACAATTACATAGTAAAACCGAGCAGCTTCGCCAATAGGGTGTAGCTGCTCGGTTTTATTGATACGGTACTTGTCGATTACAGTTATATCAATATACATAATACCGATATAACATTTTAATTATTCCATATCCGCGAAAAGTATGTTAAAATTTTAACGAACTCAAAAAGGGAAGACGGTAAATAAACGGATATTTGATTTTCAAGGCAACTTCGGGACGGCTTCCGAGATGTCTTGAATGCTTGAGAGGGCTTCCCGAGGCTTGGCGCTCAATATCGGCAACATAAATTGCAAGGGCGCTTTCACTCGCACATCTTAACAATCAAATCAGTAATATTTTTCAGGAGGACATATAAATGGAACCCAAAACCTATCAGATCGTTGACAGCGTGGAGGCACTTCACGAGGCAATCGCCCGTGTGAGAGCGGCGCAGAAGACCTTTGCAACCTATACTCAGGAGCAGGTTGATAAGATCTTCTTAGCAGCGGCAGCTGCTGCAGATAAGGCTAGGATCACACTTGCAAAGCTCGCGGTAGAGGAAACCGGAATGGGCATAGTAGAGGACAAGGTGATCAAAAATCACTATGCTGCAGAGTACATTTACAATGCTTATAAGGAAACCAGGACCTGCGGTGTTATCGAAGAGGATAAGGCATTCGGTATCAGAAAAATTGCAGAGCCTATCGGTGTGGTAGCTGCGGTTATTCCTACTACAAACCCAACATCCACCGCAATATTTAAATGCCTTATAGCACTCAAGACCCGTAATGCTATTATTATCAGCCCTCACCCAAGAGCAAAGAACTCTACCATTGCGGCTGCTAAGCTTATTCTTGAAGCTGCGGTTGCTGCAGGCGCTCCCGAGGGAATAATCGATTGGATCGATGTTCCTTCTCTTGATATGACCAATACCGTAATGAAGGAAGCGGACATCATCCTCGCAACCGGAGGTCCCGGCATGGTTAAGGCTGCATACTCGTCGGGTAAGCCTGCTCTCGGTGTAGGTGCAGGTAACACGCCCGCAATTATCGATGAAACTGCAGACATTCTTCTTGCAGTTAACTCGATCATTCACTCCAAGACCTTCGATAATGGTATGATCTGCGCATCCGAGCAGTCGGTTATCGTTCTTGAGTCGGTATACGATGCGGTAAAGGCTGAATTCGCGGCTCGCGGCTGCTATTTCCTCGATCCTATGGAGACCGAAAGGGTTCGTAAAACTATTATAATCAACGGTGCGCTTAATGCAAAAATCGTCGGTCAGAGGGCGGCAAGGATTGCTGAGCTTGCGGGTGTAAATGTTCCTGCAGGCACCAAGATCCTCATCGGAGAGGTGGAGAGTGTTGAGCTTTCCGAGGAATTTGCTCATGAGAAGCTCTCGCCCGTGCTGGCTATGTATAAGGCCAAGAGCTTCGAGGAGGCTCTCGACAAGGCGGATAGGCTCGTTGAGGACGGCGGCTTCGGTCATACTTCCTCTCTTTACATCAACGAGATCACCGAAAAGGAAAAGCTTGCGGCATACGAAAGCAGAATGAGAACCTGCCGAATTCTCGTCAACACTCCGTCAGCTCAAGGCGGTATCGGCGACCTTTATAACTTCAGGCTTGCTCCCTCGCTTACTCTGGGATGCGGATCTTGGGGCGGTAACAGCGTTTCAGAGAACGTAGGTGTAAAGCACCTTCTTAACATTAAAACGGTAGCCGAGAGGAGAGAAAATATGCTTTGGTTCAGAACACCCGAAAAGGTATATATTAAAAAGGGCTGTCTCCCAGTTGCTCTTGACGAGCTCAGAACTGTCAGAGGCGCAAGGAAGGCATTCGTCGTAACCGACAGCTTCCTTTATCAGAACGGCTATACGGGGCCGATCACCGACAAGCTTGACGAGATGGGCATACAGCACACGACCTTCTTTAACGTACAGCCTGATCCTACTCTTGCAAACGCGACCGAGGGCGCGGCTCAGATGAGAGCCTTCCAGCCGGACACTATTATCGCGCTCGGCGGTGGCTCCGCAATGGACGCTGCAAAGATCATGTGGGTTCTCTACGAGCATCCCGATGCTGATTTTATGGATATGGCAATGAGATTTATTGATATCCGTAAGAGAGTTTATACATTCCCGAAGATGGGAGAGAAGGCATACTTTATCGCAATTCCTACCTCCGCGGGTACAGGATCTGAGGTTACTCCCTTTGCGGTAATCACTGATGAAAAGACAGGAGTTAAGTATCCTCTTGCCGACTATGAGCTTCTTCCCAATATGGCGATTATCGATACCGATTTTCATATGTCCGCACCTAAGGGACTGACTGCCGCTTCGGGCATCGATGCGGTGACACACGCGGTTGAGGCTTATGCCGCGATGCTTGCCACCGATTACACCGACGGTCTTGCGCTTCGCGCTCTTAAGGTAATATTTGAATATCTTCCCAGAGCCTACGACAATGGACAGACCGATGTTCTCGCCCGTGAAAAGATGGCAAACGCGGCTACTATGGCGGGTATGGCATTCGCAAACGCATTTCTCGGTGTCTGCCACTCTATGGCACACAAGCTCGGTGCATTCCACCACCTTCCTCACGGAGTGGCAAACGCGCTTATGATTGAAGAGGTTCTCAGATTCAATGCGTCGGAGGCTCCCGCGAAGATGGGTACGTTCTCGCAGTACGATCATCCTCATACGCTTCGCCGTTACGCTGAATTAGCCGAGTACCTTGGTATCAAGGGAAATAGCGACGAGGAAAAGCTTGAGGGGCTTATTAAGGCTATCAACGACCTCAAGAGAAGAGTTGGAATTAAGGACACCATCAAGGACTACGGCGTTGACGAGACCGACTTCCTCGCGCGCCTCGATGATATGGTAGAGCAGGCATTTGACGATCAATGCACGGGTGCTAACCCCAGATATCCTCTTATGAGCGAGATCAAGCAGATGTATCTCAACGCTTACTACGGCAAGCATTTTGTTGAGCAGGATATGCCCGCTCGTGATCTCGATGAGGCAAAGGTCGATCCCATCAAGGCTCCATATCGCAAGGGAAAAAGAGCGTAATTAAAGGAGAAAATGAAAATGAATCTTGACAGAGTAATTGCAGTAAGAAATAACAAGACCGTCTATCGCGACGGTGACAGATGCATTAAGGTATTCAATGCGGAATACTCAAAGGCAGACGTTTTGAATGAAGCGCTTAATCATGCAAGAATTGAGGAAACGGGACTTAACATTCCCAAGGTTCTTGAGGTTACTATGATAAACGGAAAATGGGCAATTATCACCGAGTATATCAAGGGAAGGACTCTTGCGCAGCTTATGGAAGAAAATCCCGATAAGAAGGGTGAGTACATTGAGTTGCTCGTAGACCTTCAGATGGGCGTTCATTCAAAGACCTGTCCTCTTCTTAACAAGCTTAAGGATAAGATGAGCCGAAAGATTGCTGAGACCGAGTTTGACGCTACTACCCGTTACGATCTTCACACCCGTCTTGAGGGCATGCCCAAGCACAACAAGGTGTGTCACGGTGACTTCAATCCCTCCAACATCATTATCACAGAGGACGGCACTCCCTTCATTCTCGACTGGGCGCACGCGACTCAGGGAAATGCTTCTGCCGATGTTGCGCGTACTTATCTTCTGTTTTGGCTAAGTGGTGATATTGACGGTGCCAATGCTTATCTCGATACCTTCTGCAGGAAGAGCAATACCGCAAAGCAGTATGTTCAGAAGTGGATGCCCATCGTAGCCGCCTCGCAGTCGGTTAAGGGTAACGAGAGCGAGCGCGAGTTCCTTATGAGCTGGGTAGGCGTTGTCGATTACGAATAATTCAGCTTCAAAGCCAATGCTTGATGCGGCGAATGCCGCATCAAGCTCACTTATAAATCAAGAGAGGTAAATAATTATGCTTAAAATTACGGTTTGTATCGGAAGCTCCTGCCATATCAAGGGCTCGCGCCAGGTAGTGGAGCAGCTTCAGTATCTTATTTCCAAGAACGAGCTTAGCGACAAGGTGGAGCTTGGCGGTACCTTTTGCATGGGGAAATGTCAGATGGGCGTATGCGTCACGGTAAACGATTCCTTCTATTCGGTAACCCCCGATTCGGTAGAGGAGTTCTTCACCAAAGAAGTATTGACAAGGGTATAAAAGATGCTGTTCGTTCAGGTTTGTGTTGGCTCATCCTGCCACCTCAAGGGCTCTTCGGATATAGTAGAGCTTTTGGAGAAGGCGGTGGCGGAGCATCATATCGATGATGAGGTCGTTCTTTCGGGTAGCTTCTGCATCGGAAAATGCAACCGAGTAGGTGTTACCGTACAGGTGAACGATGACGTCTACGTAGGGATAACGAGAGATAATTTCAGAGAATTTTTCACAAAGAATATACTTGAAGAGGTAGAAAGTGAAGGGAAGTAGTAGCTATGGCAAACTGCTTGACGCTAAAAAAATCAAATTGCAAAAATTGCTATAAATGTATTCGCCACTGTCCCGTGAAGGCAATTCGCTTTTCTGGAAACCAAGCGCACATTATAGGGAACGAGTGCATATTATGCGGCCATTGCTTTGTTGTTTGCCCTCAGAACGCAAAGGAGATAGTTGACGGCACCGAGAAGGCAAGGGTTCTTCTCAGCAGCGGCGATCCCGTCATCGTCAGTCTCGCACCCTCGTTTATTGCTAATTATGAGGGCGTGGGAATAGAGTCTATGCGACGGGCGCTTAAGCGTCTGGGCTTTTTCGATGTTGAGGAAACGGCAATCGGTGCAACTATTGTCAAGAGAGAATACGAGCGTATGATACGCGAGGACGAAAGGGATATTATTATCACCTCGTGCTGTCATTCGGTAAATCTGCTTATTCAAAAATATTTCCCCTCAGCCCTTGAATATCTTGCGGATGTTATGTCGCCTATGCAGGCGCACTGCGCCGACATAAAGAAAAGAATACCTAACGCAAAGACCGTGTTCATCGGTCCGTGCGTTGCTAAGAAGGACGAGGCTGAGCATTACGAGGGAATTGTTGATGCCGTTCTGACCTTTGAGGAGCTTACTAATTGGTTGAGAGCCGAGCGAATAGAGCTTGAAAGGGATATTGATAATACACCCGACAGCCGTGCGCGCTTCTTCCCGACAACGGGCGGTATACTGAAAACGATGACAGAGCGTGCGCCTGGATATACATATCTGGCGCTTGACGGCGTTGAAAACTGTATTTCCGCGCTTCGCGATATAGAAAGCGGTAAGATACATAAATGCTTTATTGAAATGTCGGCATGCGTAGGAAGCTGCATCGGCGGTCCTGTTATGGAGAAATATCACAATTCTTCACCTATAAAGGACTTTATCACCGTTTCCGATTATGCGGGCGAGCGCGATTTCGATGTTGCACAGCCAACCCCCGCGGAGCTTCAGAAGAACTTTACTATGATATCGCACCGTCTCCCTATACCCTCGGATGCGGAGATAATGACCGTGCTTCGCCAGATGGGTAAGTTCAAGCCATCCGACGAGCTGAACTGCGGATCCTGCGGATACAATTCCTGCAGGGAAAAGGCAATCGCTATCATACAGGGAAAGGCTGAAATCTCTATGTGCCTGCCCTTCCTTAAGGATAAGGCGGAGAGCTTCTCTGATACTATAGTTAAGAACACGCCTAACGGACTTATAGCGCTGAATGAAAATCTTGAGGTGCAGCAGATCAATGCCGCCGCGCGCAAGATTATGAATATCCGCTCGGAGAGTGATGTTCTCGGTGAGCCTGTGGTTCGTATTCTTGACCCGGCAGTATTCCTTCAGGTTAAGAGCACGGGAAGAACGGTTCGCGACCAGCGCACCTATCTTCCCGAGTATAAAAGGTACATAAAGCAAACAGTAGTTTACGATCCCGAATCCCGTATGCTTATTGGTATTATGCGTGACATCACTGATGAGGAAACTGACAGAGAAAAAAAGGCAAGAATTAATAAGCAGACGGTTGAGGTCGCAGATACCGTAGTTGAGAAGCAGATGAGGATCGTTCAGGAAATCGCGTCGCTGCTCGGTGAGACTGCTGCTGAGACCAAGATTGCCTTGACGAAGCTGAAGGAGTCCATTGACGATGAATGATCTGTGTGCGGATATAGGATATAAAAGCATTAACCACGTCGGCGAGGAGCTTTGCGGAGACCATGTTGATGTAGTAGAAGAAAATGAAAATTCCACCGTGATCGTGCTTGCCGACGGTCTTGGCTCGGGTGTTAAGGCAAGCATCCTGTCCACTCTTACCTCTAAAATTATTTCAACAATGATGGCAGCAGGATTACCTATCGAGGAATGTGTGTCTACGATTGCCCAAACCCTGCCCGTATGCTCGGTGCGAGGTGTGGCTTATTCCACGTTTACGATCATTCATCTGTTGAATAACGAAATAGCCGAGATAATTCAGTACGATAATCCTCAGGTAATACTCATAAGAGATTACGGCATTTACGATTATCCAAAGACCGAAATGAACATCGGTGGAAAGAGGATATACAAGTCCACCATCTGCCTGCAGGAGAACGATGTGTTCATTGCTATGAGTGACGGCTGTCCTCACGCGGGAATGGGAAGAAAATACAACTTCGGATGGAAGCGTGAGGATATAGCGGACTATATGCAGGCGCTTGTGGCGGGCGGATATACCGCAAAAAATCTTTCGACAATGCTTGTTGACGAGTGTGACAGGCTCTACTGTGGAAAGCCCGGTGATGATACTACAGCATGTGTTGTAAAAATCCGCAAGAGAGAGCCTATGAATATTCTGTTCGGACCGCCTTCAAACCGTGACGACGCCACCCGTATGATGTCACTCTTTTTCTCAAAGGTTGGTAAGCATATCATTTGCGGCGGAACGACTTCCTCGATTGCGGCAAAATATCTTGGTAAAAAGGTAGAGGTAAGCCTGAACTTTGAACGTAGCGATGTTCCGCCTATTGCCTATATCGAAGGCGTTGATCTCGTAACCGAGGGCGTTATAACGATGAATAAGGTAATTCAGTACGCAAAGGATTATCTCGGCGAAAACGAGCTTTACGAGCAGTGGAACTTCAAGAAGGACGGAGCATCTCTCATCAGCCGCCTTTTGTTCGAGGAGGCGACCGACATTAATTTCTATGTGGGCAGAGCAGTAAACCCCGCCCATCAGAACCCCGATCTTCCCATTAACTTCAATATTAAAATGAATCTGGTAGAAGAGTTATCTGCTTGCCTGAAAAAAATGGGCAAGCGGATAAAGGTAAGCTATTTTTAAGGAGACTATAAAATGCGCAAGTTTGATACGAAGGTACAGCACTTGAAATATAAGGTTTTGCGCGAGGTTGCGCGCCTGGCCTGGGAGGATAAGCTGCTTGAGAATATAATGGATATTCCCGCTAAGCTCGCCCCAGGAAAGGAAGCAACGATGCGTTGCTGTGTTTATAAGGAACGCGCTATACTGGGTGAGCGTGTAAAAATCGCTATGGGCGGAGACAAGGATAACCCGAATATTATCGAGGTTATTGATATAGCCTGTGACGAATGTCCTGTTGGCGGCTATGAGGTAACCAACGCCTGCAGAGGCTGCCTTGCGCACCGTTGTGAGGATGTTTGCAGATTTGGGGCTATCACCTTTGATCACAATCACGTTGCTCATATTGACAAGTCTAAATGCAAGGAGTGCGGTGCGTGCGCAAAGGTTTGCCCCTATACCGCAATCGTAGGCCGTAAGCGTCCCTGTCAGAATGCCTGCAAGGTAAAGGCAATCTCGATGAACGACGATAAGGCGGCTAAAATAGACAATTCCAAGTGCATACAGTGCGGAGCCTGTGTATATCAGTGCCCCTTTGGAGCAATTATGGATAAATCCTTCATGGTCAATGCTATTGATATACTTAAAAAGAGCGAGAGAAATACAAGAGGTGGCAGCTATAAGGTTTACGCCGTCGTTGCACCCTCAATTTCCAGCCAGTTTTCTTATGCAAAGCTCGGGCAGGTCGTGACGGGACTTAAGATGCTTGGCTTCCACGACGTTATTGAGGCGGCACTTGGCGCGGATATGGTTGCGATGGCAGAGGCCAAGGAGCTTTCCGAAAAAGGGCTTCTTACAAGCTCCTGCTGTCCTGCATTCGTTCGTTACATCAAGTCTGCATTCCCAAAGCTTGTGGAGCATATATCTCACAATATGTCGCCAATGGCAGTTCTGGCGAAGTACATTAAAGAGACAACACCTAACGCAAAGGTCATCTTTATCGGTCCCTGCACTGCTAAAAAGGCTGAGGCACAGCTTGAAGAGGTTAAGCCCTATGTGGATACCGTGCTTACGTTTGAGGAGCTTCAGGCATTGTTCGATAGCCGCGATCTTGATATCTCATCACTCGAAGAGGGCGTTCTTGACAATGCTTCCTACTTTGGCCGTATCTTTGCCCGTAGCGGCGGACTTACCGATGCGGCGGCACAGGCTATGAAAGAACAGAATATCGACTTTGAGATCAAGCCTGTTGTATGTGACGGCATTGAAGCCTGCCGTATGGCGCTTCTTAAGCTTAACAAGGGGATACTCGACGGCAACTTTATAGAAGGAATGGCTTGCATAGGCGGCTGTATCGGTGGTGCAGGTTGCTTAACACACGGAGAAAAGAGCAAGGCGGATGTAGATAAATACGGTCGCGAGGCATTTGAAAAGACCATAGGAGATGCTGTTTCAATCTTAAAGTAATTCGCCAAAAACGCGAGTAGCTTAAATAATAAATAAAAACGGTTGCTTAGCCATTGAGCAACCGTTTTTAAAATATTACATTGTATTGTATTCAAATGTCAGGTATAGCTGTAGGTTCTGACACCCGAATTAATACTGCTTCTCAACGAATCCACGCTGTCTGCAAGATAGCTTGAATTGCTTGACATTTTTTCTATCATTGCGCTTTGCAGAGCTTGTCCTGTGCAAAGGCTTGACAGGCGGCTGTTTGATTCATCGATTCTTGCACTTACGTCAGAAATTCTTGAGTCTAGTTTCTTTACTGAAGAGACTACACTGCCTATACCCGCCCTGATTTCGCTACTCAGGTTTTGCATAGAGGTGGATATAGTAGAGCTCAAGCTTCGCGTGGATGCATCCATTTTCGCGCTTATATCCTGGTGCGCCTGCTTTACCGCATTGACAATTGCGCTGGTTTGCTTCTGTCTGTCAAGGCAAGCCAGTGCATCCTTTATATTGTCGGCTCTTCGCGTTTGCAGATAATATATCAAAAGGTCGGTGCTTTCCCAGTCGCTTGAATCTATTATTGCAGTATTATCAAGAGCCATAAGGGTTGCTTCCGCCGCAATTCTTGCCTCGAGAAACGGTGCGTCGTATCTTTGCTTGTACTGTTTTTTTCTTTCGTCATATGCTCTGTGAATTACCGCTTCCGCATCATCTGCGGGAGTCAACGCCTTTAATTCCTCCTGCCTCCTTTTGAGCCTGGCTACTTCATTCCTGCTTTCCAATACGCTGTTTAGGCTCTTATAGCGCCGGTGCCTTGCGCTGGTAACATCCGGGTACATATCATCTGCCATCCAAATAATATAACGTACACCGCCTATTATTGAAACAACCGTGCCTGCCACGCCTCCAACTACCGAAAGGAAGGATGTGTCCTTAAAAAAGTCAAAAAAACTCTTAAAAAACGGTACTTCTATCGGAGCGCCAAAGGTGATAGCCGTCCCAACTCCGAAAAGACCAACCACTCCAACGATAAGCACGAAGACAATAGTCAGGGCGATGTTTCTAAACATATAAGTGACGATATCGCCTTTGCAGTCCTCCGCATAATCGGTTTCATAGCGCACATTCTCTCTATGCTTTTTAATACGCTTGTTGTTTTCTTCGAACTCCTCGCTGATTCTTGCGCGTTTTGCTCGTAAATCCTTAATATCCCTTTCTTCACTTTTCTTTAAATTATCGTAGCCCTCTCGGATTTCTTTCATCGTCGAAAGCTTTTTGGTGATGAATGACATTCCTGCCCTTAGCTGGTACAGTCCCGCGAGTGTTGCTTCCTTTGTTTCCATTTAAGTATAATCCTCCTATCAGGTCTGTGCGTAAATTTTGAAAATAATTGCCGTATATAAATGTATACTATCACAATATGAGATAATTGTCAATATCTCAAAGTGAGATTGTATATAATAATCGTACGGTTTTTATTTGATTATAGAGGTGAATTATGCGAATAAAGGATTTGAGAGAGGATAATGACCTTACACAGCAGGATATTGCCGACTATCTCCACATCAGGCAAAATACCTATTCTCAATATGAGAACGGGCGCAGGCAGATACCGATAGAATTTCTGATAGAGCTTGCGAGGTTTTATAAAACCTCCACCGACTACCTGCTGGGACTGACGGATACTAAAGAGCCATACAACTGATTAAGGAAATAAATAGATAAACGATAATAGGCTACTCATTGCGGAAGATGAGTAGCCTATTATTTGTACTAGGGCATAGACACGGCGGCGCGTTGATTTTTAATGTAGACCTTCAGTCTGTGCGTATATAGCTCGAATGAATCGAAAAATGATACAGCTATCTCAATATGAGATATTGACATATATCACAAAATGTGATAAAATGTAAGCTGTGAGGGGATTTTGTATCAACTGTAAACTTGAAAAGAAGGGGGAATGAATCTTCGCAACACTCGTAGAGAACAGGGCGAGGCGTTGGTGAGTGTGCTTTCAACCGCAGCTGTCAAAAACCTTCGCGAAAGATAAATCGGCGCAGGAGCATTTGAATAATATAATCAGGTGCTTTGTGTTTGACAACATTTTTTACAGTTTTAAGGAGACAATTAATGAAAAAGCTAGTTTACTTAACTCTTTTGGTGTGTCTTGTTTGTATTCTGGCAACCTCTTGTGTCGGGATGAAGTTTGATATAAGCTTCATTGTTGATAATGAGAATTACGGCAGGATAACAACCGATGGAAATGAGCAGATTGCAATGCCCGAGAATCCCCAAAAGGATGGGTATGTTTTTAAGGGCTGGTATTGGGATAAGGGAATCTGGGAAAAGCCCTTCACCGCAAACTCCCTTATGGACGCGCCTCTCTCTAGTGATTTGTCGGTATACGCCTATTTTGTATTAGAGGGCGAGGACACCGCTAACGAACAAAGCAATAAAGTTACGCTAACATTCAATACAATGGGTGGTAGCAATATAAAATCGCAGACTTTGAATAAAGGCGAGACGTCAATTGAGCCTGCCGCGCCCGAAAAGGAGGGCTACTACTTCTCAGGCTGGTATACATATCCCGATTATGAGAACGAATTCTCATTTGACAAGCCCTTGACATCAAGTACGACCGTATATGCAAAATGGACACAGATTACTGGATCACAGCTATTTGTAAATGATTATCAGGATATAGTAAGCACTGTGAAGGATGTTTCGTTCCACGATATATTAAGGGATGAAAACGGTAAATATTATGTGGTTTATAAAATCGGTGAGATCAGAAATGCCATTGTACATAAGGCTTCAGGTAATTTTGTTAATTACGGAGGTACAAGCATAACCTGGGAAAGAATCACAGGATGGGAAAGCAGCTTTACCGAAAGTGTTGAAAGGTCGGTTTCAATGGGTCTGACGACATCGCTTGAGGTAGGAGTTGGAATGGTTAAAGGAACTGTTAGCCTTTCAACAGAGCTTTCTGAGTCGGTTTCATATAGCCAGACTGAGTCGGTTATGGAACAGGTCGCAGTTGGAGGCTCGCAAGAGCTTGATGGATTTGAGCTAGGACGTCAGTATGCAATGTTTGTTGTTTCCAATCAAAATGTATATCAGTATTTCGTATATGATGAAAAGGGAAGGCTTGAAAATACGGCGATAGCGACCTCGGAAATATCTAGCACTAAGATGGTTCTGTCCTCGCCCGACGGTGTCTTTGACTACAACAAAATTTCAAAGCTTGATACTATGGACGCGCCTAATTTTTCAATGATCTTCAATGCGGGCGCAGGCACCGAGAGTGATCCTTATTGTATTGAAAATCCCACACAGCTCTTTGCCGCAGGCTTCTGCCCCGACGCAAATTACAAGCTGACAAAGGATATTGATCTTTTCAAGTATAAGGTATGGAATCCGATAGGTGTAAGCACCGAAAGACCTTTTTCGGGTAGCTTCGACGGAAACGGAAAAACCGTCAAGAATCTCAAGCTGGCTTATGATGGCAAAGCTTTGAGTGATGAGAAGGTATACGGACTTTTTGGCTATGTTACGGGAAGCATTAAGAATTTAAATATCAACGGCATCACGATAGACATAAAGGAAAACAATAGCGGTGCAGGTTGGGCGAGAGTTGGAGCCCTTTGCGCTAAGCTCCTTGGAACGGTAGAGAATGTTAAGGCGGCAGATTGTCACATCAAAACCCTAAGACACGTATCGTGTAGCGGTATTGTTGCAGGATATGCCAAAGGTATCATACGAAACACCGAGGTTAAGTCATCAAGCATTTATTCAAGCGGCGACGGTGGATTAATAGCGGGTAATATCTCGCAGAGCACCCTGCATGATAGCTCGGTAAGCGACTGTGAGCTAACCTATATTGCAAGAAACACAAACCGTTCAAACGGAGGAATTGCAGGCTATGTATACGCCTCAAATCTCAAAAATTGCTCGGTTTCAAATACTAAGTTTATCTTTGCGGGTTCGTCTGATAATTTGCATTCTTATCATTGGCTTACTGGCGGACATGACGGCTGTATGTTCCAGCCTGCGATGGGATATATAGCAGGCGTATGCAGTACTAGCGAAATTAATCAGGATACGCTTCAGTCAACAGGTAACTCCATTTCTTATAAGTGTCACTCCGCTGACACGGATTTGCTAACCAGAGACTCCCACGAATCTCAGAAATGGTTCAGAAAATACGACAAAAAAATTGGATTTGTCGAGTAAAGCTAATATAAAAACAGAATAATCTTTCAATAAAAAAAGAAACGGCAGTCTGACATTTGTCGACTGTCGCTTCTTTTTAAATTATGGCTTAAAGCCCCTTGAGCGTTTCCATTACGTAGTCACCGAACTCACGGCAGGTAGCGCCTGTATCTCTGCCTGTGATGGTGAGCTTCTTTTCCTCGAACATACAGATGTCAAGCGCGCGCTCAAGCTTAGCGCCTCTGTCGGTGTAGCCGATGTGGTTGAGAAGCATTACGCAGGCTCTGAGCATTGAGCAGGGATCTGCATACTGTGCTCTGCCCTCGTTTACCATGCGGGGCGCCGAGCCGTGAATTGCCTCGAACATTGCGTATTTCTTACCGATGTTAGCACAGCCCGCGGTGCCTACACCGCCCTGGAACTCTGCTGCCTCGTCGGAGATGATATCACCGTAGAGGTTAGGAAGAAGGAGAACCTGGAAGTCCTTTCTTCTCTTCTTGTCAACGAGCTTTGCAGTCATAATGTCAGCGTACCACTCGTCGGTGGTGATCTCGGGGTAGAGGTCGCCTACCTTGTGGCAATCCTCGAGGAAGTTACCGTCGGTGGTCTTGATAACGTTTGCCTTGGTGACGAGCGAAACTCTCGTCATACCGTTCTTTCTTGCGTAGTCGTACGCAAGCCTTGCTATTCTGTCGGAGCCCTGCTTCGTGGTGATGGTAAAGTCAACCGCAAGGTCCTCGGTGACGTTGAAGCCCGACGAGCCGACCGCGTAGCCACCCTCGGTGTTCTCGCGGAAGATTACCCAGTTGATGCCCTCCTCGGGAACCTTAACGGGACGGATGTTTGCGAAAAGGTCAAGAGCCTTTCTCATAGCAACGTTTGCCGACTCGATGTTAGGCATACCGCTACCCTTCTGGGGAGTGGTGGTGGGGCCCTTAAGAATTACGTCGCACGCAAGAAGCGCGTCCATAACGTCGTCGGGAATGGCCTTGCCCTTTGCTATTCTGTTCTCAATAGTGAGACCGTCTATCGTGGTGAAGGAAATCTTGCCTGCATCTTCAAGGTCGGAAAGGATAAACCTGAGAACTCTCTCTGCCTCCGCGCTGATGGTGGGGCCGATGCCGTCACCGCCACAGATGCCTATTTTGATAGTGTCAAGAGCATCGTAGTCGGTGAAGTCGCCCTGTGCCTTCATATTCTCAACGCGCACGAGCTGCTTCTCAAGGATAGCGCGGAATTTTGCGCAAGCCTCTTCGAGATTGTTGTTGTAAACTGACATATCCATTTTTGTTTTCTCCTTGATATTTTGCTTTATATGCAAATAATTATTTACGAATTAGCCTTGGTATAGTTAAGCATACCACCCGCAAGAAGTATCTCGCGCTGACGCTCGGTGAGGTTAAGGCAAAGCTCAAAGCTCTCGCCTGTGGTCTTGTCGAGAAGCACCGCAACGTCGCTGCCTGCGACAGCCTTGCGGAAGCCCTCAAGCAAAAGCTCGTCACCCTCGCTTATCCTGTCATAGTCATCGGGGCACTTCAGCGTCATGGGAACGATACCGAAGTTGATAAGATTAGCTACGTGAATTCTTGCAAAGCTCTTTGCGATTACAGCTTTGATGCCGAGGTATAGCGGAACGAGAGCCGCATGCTCACGCGACGAGCCCTGACCGTAGTTCTGACCGCCGAGGATAATTCCGCCGCCCTTTGCCTTCGCGCGCTCGGGGAAATCCTTGTCGCACACGGTAAAGCAGAATTCCGAGAGCTTCGGAACATTCGAGCGATAGGGAAGAATTTTAGTTCCCGCAGGCATAATGTGGTCGGTGGTGATATTGTCGCCGACCTTGAGGATAAGCTCGCACGCAAGGTCCTCCTTGGGAGCCTCGCCCTTGGGGATGGGCTTGATATTAGGTCCGCGCTCAACGGTAATACCTTCTGCCTCCTCGGGTGATGCGGGAAGCTCGATAAGGTTATCGTTAATAAGGAAGGATGAGGGGAGAGTAATCTCGGGTGCCTTGCCAAGAGTGGTAGGATCAACGAACACACCCGCTATTGCAGATGCTGCCGCAACCTCGGGGGATACGAGATAAACCTGAGCATCCGCAGTACCGCTTCTCGCTAAGAAGTTACGGTTGAAGGTACGAAGGCTGATGCCTGCCGACTTTGGCGAGAAGCCCATACCGATACAAGGACCGCACGCGCACTCGAGTATTCTCGCACCTGCCGAGATGAGGTCTGCGAGAGCGCCGCACTCTGCAAGCATAGTGTAAACCTGCTTTGAGCCAGGGGAAATAGAGAGAGACACGTCGGGATGCACCGTCTTGCCCTTGAGCATTGCCGCAACGGTGAGCATATCAAGCATAGAGGAGTTAGTACAGGAGCCTATGCAAACCTGATTGATAGGCGCGCCCGCAAGCTCGGATACGGGCTTTACGTTGTCGGGGCTGTGAGGGCATGCCGCAAGCGGCTTAAGGGATGAAAGGTCTACGTCATAGGTAGCGTCGTATACAGCATCCTCGTCGGGGGCGAGGGGAGTGTAGTCGCACTCTCTGCCCTGTGCCTTGAGAAACTGTCTGGTAATTTCATCCGAGGGGAAGATAGAGGTGGTAGCGCCAAGCTCGGCACCCATATTTGTGATGGTCGCGCGCTGGGGCACCGAAAGCGTCTTAACGCCCTCGCCGCTGTACTCGATAACCGCGCCGACGCCTCCCTTTACGGAGAGAAGCCTCAGTACCTCGAGAATTACGTCCTTGGCGCTTACATAGTCGGAAAGTCTGCCCTTAAGATTAATTCTTATGATTTTAGGCATGGTGATATAGTACGTGCCGCCGCCCATCGCAACCGCAACGTCAAGACCGCCCGCACCCATGCCCATCATACCGATACCGCCCGCGGTGGGTGTATGGCTGTCCGAGCCGATAAGCGTCTTTCCGGGGATTGCGAAGCGCTCAAGATGCACCTGATGGCAGATGCCGTTTCCCGGGCGGGAAAATCTTATTCCGTGCTTCTTTGTGACCGTCTGTATGTATCTGTGGTCATCGGCATTCTCAAAGCCTGCCTGAAGGGTATTGTGGTCGATATATGCGACCGAAAGCTCGGTCTTGACGCGCTCGGTGCCCATAGCCTCAAATTGAAGATATGCCATAGTTCCCGTTGCGTCTTGCGTCAAAGTCTGGTCGATGCGAAGTCCTATTTCCTGACCCACCTTCATCTCGCCCGATACGAGATGATTTTTAATAATCTTTTGTACTATTGTGTATGCCATTTTTTATTTCCTTTCGCCAAAAACATATGCTATTGTAAATAATTGTTATATTAATTCGCGCTTTTGCCGCGTCATTGTGGCTGTTATTTTAAACCCTTTTTCAGATTTTCCAGAGCCTTTTCTATATGAAGCGATGTGAGCCTGTCCGCCTCATCGCAATCGCCTGCGAGTATTGCGTCGAGAATTTCTCTATGCTCTGTGACCGACCTTCTTACTCTGTCGGGATCCGAGAGCGAGCGCTTCCTGTACGCCTTGATATTTCTGTGAAGCTCGGTGAGTATCTTGCAAAGCAGGCGGTTTCCCGACGCACCGTAGATGATGCTGTGGAATGCCGTATCAAGCTCCTTAAGATGCTCGGCATCCTTCTTCTCAAGATAGAATTCCGAAAGCTCGACCGAGCCCTGAAGCTCGCCCTTATCCTCATCGGATATTCTTGCGGCAGCCATTCTTGAGGCAAGCCCCTCAAGGCGCATCCTGATAAGGTAAATATCCTCAAGGTCCTCCTCGGATACACCTATGACTATTGCGCCTCGGTTTGCGCTCATATCAACCAGCCCCTCGTCGGCGAGGCGCTGAAGCGCGCTTCTTACAGGCGTTCTGCTTACACCGAAGGTGCGCGATATGTCCTGCTCGATAAGGCGGGAGCCGGCTGGAAGCCTGCCTGAGAGTATCTGCTCCTCAAGCTCTGAGAACACCCTTTCCTCAAGAGTTGCGGTTTCCTTGTTAACTATCATTTTTATCTCTACCCTCTGCACTCGAGTGTGCCGACCGATTTATCAATCGTGGATGATATACTTACCGCCCGAGAGTCTGCAGGCTATTTCCTCAAGCTCGCCGTCACTCATAACGGTAGTTCTTCCGTCCTCGTACGCTCGGTCGATTTCGTGCTTCATATAGAGGATTATCGCATCCTGCTTGGTGAGCATATCGTCGCCCGTGAGGCCGTAATTCTTATTCATCCAGTACGCGATGCCCGCAAGCCCCGAGGTGTTGGAAATAGAAACCTCAGCAGGGCGGTTGAGAATCTTTTCGGTGTCAAAGATGTTGTAGATCTCGGCATCCTTCATAAGTCCGTCCGCGTGAATTCCCGCGCGGGTCATATTGAAGTGTGCACCGACGAACGGTGTCATCGGGGGGATTTCGTATTCCATCTCGGTCTCAAAATACCTTGCAAGCTCTGTGATTACGGTGGGGTCCATTCCGTCAAAGGTACCGCGAAGCGATGCGTACTCAATAACCATTGCCTCAAGCGGCACGTTACCCGTTCTCTCACCTATACCGAGCAGCGAGCAGTTTACACCCGACGCGCCGTAAAGCCACGCGGCAGAGGCGTTGGCAACACCCTTATAGAAGTCGTTGTGTCCGTGCCACTCAAGCATCTCGCTCGTAACGTCGGAATAGTGGTGCAAGCCGTAGACGATACCGGGTACGCTTCGGGGAAGCGCTACGCCCGAGTAGGGAACACCGTAGCCCATCGTATCGCACATTCTTATCTTGACGGGAATACCCGACTCGCGCGAAAGCTCGGTCAGAGCGTTGACAAAGGGAACCACGAAGCCGTAGAAGTCGGCGCGTGTAATATCCTCAAGGTGGCATCTCGGGCGGATTCCCGCGTCAAACGCCTGCTTGACTACACCGAGGTAGTGGTTAAGCGCCTGCGAGCGCGTCATACCAAGCTTCTTGAAGATATGATAATCCGAGCAGGAAACTAGTATTCCCGTTTCCTTAATACCGAGGTCTCGCACGAGAGTGAAGTCCTCCTTCTTCGCGCGAATCCAGGTGGTTATCTCGGGGAATTTATAATCAAGCGCCATGCATCTCTCAAGCGCCTCACGGTCCTTTTTCGTGTAGACGAAGAACTCGCTCTGCCTGATAAGACCCTTCTCACCGCCAAGGCGGGCGAGCATCTTGTATATCTCAACTATCTGCTCGGGCTTGTAGGGCGCGCGCGACTGCTGACCGTCACGGAAGGTCGTGTCGGTGATCCATATCTCCTCGGGCATATTAAGCGGTACTCGTCTGTGGTTGAAGGCAATTTTCGGTATCTCCTCATAGGGGTAGATATCCCTGTAGAGATTAGGCTCATCAACGTCCTGTAGCGAGTATTTGTACTGCGACTGCTCAAGCAGGTTGCTGTATGGGCTTTTTGAAATCATATTTTAATCCTCTCATTTATAAGCCTCGGCAGGAACAGGCACCCGCAAAAAGGGCAAAAGCTCTGTGTCCAAGCCGCTTTTTCAAATTGTATACAAGAATACAATTAAAAATATAACATATTATACTATATGAAAACAGCCCTTGTCAAGACATTTTTAAAATATATTTATAAACTTTTTACACTCTATCTAGTTATGATTAGCTATTGATTTTAGCATGTTGTTGTGATATACTGTAATAGTAACAAACCTAGGGAGAGTGTTTATGAAAAAAGCGTTGTTTCTGTTTTTGAGTTTAATATTCGCACTGACACTGCTTTTTTGCTCGTGCGAGGCTGACGGTAGCACCGATGAAGACGACAAGGATAAGCCACCCGTCGATGAGGATGTGCCGCCGACGGATAACGACGGGGGGCAGGATGCGCCCGACGATGAAAATAACGACAGTGAGGGGGCTAATACCGTGTGCAAGCACAATTACAAAAGGACGGTAATTACAGAGCCGAAAATGCTTGAGGACGGACTTGCAAAATTTGTTTGCTCGCTTTGCCGTCAAGAATATACCGAGACTATTCCCGCGACGAGGTCTATAAAGCTTCTCTGTATCGGCAACAGCTTCAGTGTCGATGCGGTAGAGCATCTTTACGGACTTCTTACCGATGCGGGGGTTGAGGATATCCTTATCGGAAACCTCTATGTAGGCGGCTGCTCGCTTGAAACTCACTGGGGCAACATAAGCGCCGAAAAAGCGGCGTATAAGTTCTATCTTTCAAGGAAAAGCACGAAGTCTATGTACGTTTACAAGGACGGGGCTACCGTACAGGAGGGGCTTGCCTATGCCGATTGGGATTTCATCACAATGCAGGAATCAAGTAAATCCAGCGGCCTTGCAAATAAGTACACACCGTATCTTCAAAATATTATAGACGAAGTTACTAAAGCTCGCCCAAATGCAAAGTTATATTGGCATATGACCTGGGCTTACCAGCAAAATAGCACGCACTCTGCATTCCCGAACTATAACAGTGATCAGATGACAATGTACAATATGACCGTGCAGTGCGTCAAGGATCTTATCCTCACGAACAAGGCGTTTGCGGGCGTTATTCCCTCGGGCACGACGGTACAAAATCTTCGTACCTCATACCTTGGTGACACGCTTACTCGCGACGGCTATCATATGAGCTACGGCATCGGAAGATACGCGGCAGGTATGACCTATCTTGCGACGCTTACGGGCGCGGATATCACGAAGATAAAGTGGACGCCGACGGATCATCCCGAGTGCGCCGAGACACTTGACGCTATAAAGGATGCCGTTTCGTCTGCAATGAAAAATAAGCTTGAGGTAACTAAATCTAAATATCCCTATTCGGATAAAATACTGACAAGCAAGCCCGTAGCGCTCAGCACAGATGACAGAAGCTATCTTTCGGGCAAGGGCCTTGATCCAGACAGATTTTTAGCCCTTGAAATAAAATTCAAGGCTAACAGCTACTACAACGCGCAAAGCTCTGGCGCTGAGATTGAGGGCGCAAACAATCTTCTTAATAAATTCCTCTCAACAGAGATTTTCACCGAGCGCGAGCTTCCGATAGGCTCGGTTATAAGGCTTGACGGCGGTTTCCGCTATCGCCCTGAGGGCTGGGTTGAGCTTGTAAAATCCGAGGGTATTACCCGCCCTGCGAAAAGCACCTCGGCACACGTTGTAGTGGATAACGCCTGGTGGGGAGACTTCAAATATCGCGCGTTCAACCTTGAAAGGACCGACGGCGGTGATATCACTCTGGATAATTCCTCGGCGCTTAAAATATACGTGCCGATAGTAAAGCGAGCTTCGCTTGGCGCGGAGGATATCAGCTACCTTACCGAGGTAGGTCTTAACCCTAGTGATTATATGCTTCTTGATTACACTTATTTTGTCAATAAGTATTATAATTCAACCGACACCTCGGCGCTTATAAACGGCGCGGGCGGTAGCCTTGACGGAAAGCTTAACGCTACCGAGATGCTTACAAGATACGACCTCTCGATAGGAAGTATTATAAGGTTAGACGGTGATTACAGATATAGAGCTGAGGGTTGGGGTGATCTTGACAAGAAAAACACCTCTGCCACCCGTCCGCCTATGTGCGGTGAAGAAAGAGTAACCGTCAGTGCCTCCTGGTGGGCAGATTTTACCTACCGTGCCTTCAATTTAAGGAAGGATGCGGGCGGTATCACCGCGCAGGACTGTGCGGGACTTAAGATTTACCTAAAGGTAAAATAAAAAAGCAAGCTGTGCTTTGGTGTCACAGTGAATAAAAAGGGCTATCTTAATTGCAAAGCGCATTTAAGATAGCCTTTTTTAATATATAAAGCAGAAAAATCAGAAATGTCCGCCGTCGTCCACGTCGCGACGGTTGGTATCCTTTCCGTGGAAGCTTCTGTCCTCGGGAACATAGTCCTCGGGGAAGTGGACCATAACATTGTTTTTCTCAAGTATGCCTTGAAGTGTCTTTATATCAACGTCGGCAACGTCACGTCCCGACCTTATCGCAAGGCAAGCTGCCTCACCTGCCGCCTGTCCTGTAATTATAGCAGGGGGTATTACGCGAAGCACGTCCCAGCCGTAGCCCGTACCGTCGGCGCTTCTTCCCGCGGTAATGACATTGGGGGTATCGCGCCTTGTAAGACAGCGCAGAGGCACCTCGTAGAGGTGATCACGGAATTCAAAATCGTTTATAGCGCAGACAGAGTCGTCAAAGTGACGGTAGAGGTCCTCTTTTCTGAGTGAGTAATCACCCTTGATATGGCAGGTCGTTCTGAACTGCGGCATACCTGGCGAGGTAACTATCTCGCGCGTTTTGGGATCGCTCTCGCGAAGCTTTTGAAGTAAAAGCAGGTGATTTCTCTTTATGTAATCACTGACCTCGTCGACCGTAAGTCCCGACCATCTCGGAATATCATCGGGCTGATTGTCACCGAAAAGGTTTATGCTGCCGCCGAAGAAATTCTTGTATATGTGGCGGACGTCGCCCTTTTCAAGCGCCTTTTCACAGGTTTCAAGCGTTACCATCTTCGTAACAAAGGTGAAGAAGTTCTCACCCGCTACGGTAGGAATTCCGCCGCGGCGAAGCACGTCGCAGTCACCCGTTGTGTCAATGAGCATATCACAGCCGTAAAGCTCGGTGCCGCCCTTGCTCTCTGTAACCACGCCAACGCATCTTCCGCCCTCAAACACAGGATCGAGCGCCAGCACATCAAACAGAAGATCCGCTCCTGAGTGTACTACCTCCTCGGTGAGCTGATATGCAAAGATTGCGGGGGAAAAGTGCTGACGGTATCTCTTTTCGGTATATTCAGAAGGCTCACCGTCCTTCCATTCCTTGGGAATGGTATTCATACCTATCTCAGCGCTCGCCCTTGCCCATTTGTCGGCAAGACCGAAGATTATCTGCTTTCCTCGTCCGTTGCACATAGGAACGAAAAGGTTTATAAGACCGAGCGTTCCGAGGCCGCCGAGAATATTGCTTTTCTCAAGAAGCAGAGTTGACATTCCGTTCTTCGCACAGCTGACTGCCGCAGCAACACCCGCGACACCGCCGCCCGCGACGATAACGTTATAGTGCTTTTTTATCGAAAGTATTTTTTCGTAGCGTACTGTATTCATATTTTTTCCTCATGTAGAATTAAAATCAAGTGCTATTGCGAAAAACAACTTTGCGTAAAAATAGTATAGAGGCAGTGCCTGCCTGACACCCTTATTTTCTTTCCTTAACCGACTTTGCCGCGAAGATAGGATAAATCTTTTCAGCAGGGAACTTGAAGCGTCTGTCGTAGGTGAGCAGACCGTTCTGCTCCTGCTCTACGTCGTAAAGCTGGGTGTAGCAGATAGCACAGCACTCGGGGTTCTCGCGAAGAACCGCGGTGAGGCCCTCAAGACGCTCAAGGAATTCTTCTTTAGATGCAACCGACTTGCCGTAGCCCCAGCCGTTTCCGTCCTCGCACCAGCCTATACCGCCGTACTCGCTGACGAACATTGACTTCGAGGTGTCGTATCTCATTCGGTTCTTGCCGTAGCGGTAGTAGAGCTGATCTGTGATAACGCCCGTGTCAAGCGCCTCGAATACCTTTGCAAACGCCTCGGGGTCCTGTGTGTAATCGTGAATATCGTTACAGCATCCGACCTGAAGTCCTGAAATATCATAGATTGGAAGGCTTCCGCTGTTTACAACGCACGGACGGGTTGGGTCGATAGAGCGAGTGACGTTGTACACCAGCACCTGAAGCTTTTCGCACTGATGAGTACCGTTTGTCTTATTATCCCAGGTCTCGTTGAAGGGGCACCAGCCTATAACCGCGGGGTGCGCCATATCGCGCTCCATTTCCTCGATCCACTCGGGAAGCATCGTGTAGATATTCTTCTCGTCGGTCCAATCCCAGCCCCAGTTGCCCGTCTCGTCGAAGAGCATATAGCCGAGCTTGTCTGCGTGATAGAGAAATCTCGGCTCAAATACCTTCTGGTGAAGTCTTGCACCGTTGAAGCCGAGCGCCATAGCGTACTCAATATCCGCGCGAAGCGCCTCATCCGAGGATGCGGTGTAAATTCCATCGGGATAGAAGCCCTGGTCAAGCACAAATCTTCCGAACACGTACTCGCCGTTAATAAAGAAGCCCTGCTTGTTCATCGTGACCGAGCGAAGACCGAAGTAGCCATCCACCTTATCGCACTCACACTCACCGTCGCAAAGAGTAAGCGCAAGGTCGTAAAGTCTGCCACAGCCTACCTCCCAGAGATGCTTTTCGGAAAGCGCGATATTAAGAGTAACACAAGAGGAATTGACTGCACAGCTTGCGCTTCCAACAGTCTTACCCTCGTAGGTGGCAACCGCAGAGAGCCTCTTGCCGAGCGCCTCGTCGCTGACCTTAACGATTGCCGATACGGAGGGGGTATTTATATCCGTATGCACATTATAGTTTACAATATATGCAGGATCTACCGCCTCAAGCCATACGCTCTGCCATATACCCGTAGTGCGGGTGTAGAAGCATCCGTAGGACTCAAACCTCGTTGACTGCTTACCCGCGAGCTGTCTGCCCGAGCGCACATCGTCGAACGCCTCAATAGCTATAAGCGCCTTGCCGTCGGTGATGCCGTCTGTAATATCGCATACAATGGGGGTGTAACCGCCGATATGTTTCTTGACGACCTTACCGCCTACGTATACGGTGGTTTCCCAATCACACGCATCAATATGAAGTATTACGCGCTTGCCAAGGAAGCTCTTCGGAATTTCAACCTCTCTTTTGTACCATACGCACGTCATAAAGTCGGTATGGCCTATTCCCGAGAGCTTGCTTTCGGGGCAGAAGGGTAGAGTTATCTTGGACGAGAGGGGATAGGTGCTCTGGTAGTCCTTGTGATATCCGACACGAGCGTTATCTATTTCAAAATCCCACTCGCCATTAAGGCAGAGCCAATCCTTTCTTACGAGGTTAGGCCTTGGATATTCAGACCTTGGAATACTTGCGTTTGCCATAGCTAGATGTCTCCTTGAGGTTTGTTTTTTATGTTTGTTTGATTTTTAAAGTACTGATAAAGATAGCAGGGTATCATTCCGTTATAGAGCTTTCTTACCTTGTCGGCGCGCTTGCCGTAGAAGCGCTCAAACTCGGGGTGCGAGGTGATGATATAGCTCTGCCAGGGCTCAAGGCTACGGAAGTGCCTGCCTATCTCTCGGTAAAGCATCTCTGCCTCTCCTCGGCTCATAAGCCTCTCGCCGTAGGGCGGGTTAGTAACTATCGTAGCACGCGCGCCGTCCTTGCGTATGCGCCTTGCATCCTGTACGAAGGTGCGCACGGTGCCGAGTACTCCCGCGCGTCTTGCGTTTGCCTCGCAAAGAGCGACACAGCTCTCATCAATATCCGAGGCGTACACCTGAAAGTCGGGCTTGCACTCACCATCAAGCGCCTCTTCTCTTGCATTTCGGAAGTGCGCCTTCGGGATAAAGGAAAATTCCTCCGAGGCAAAGCCTCTTGATTTGCCAGGGGCAATATTTCTCATCATCATAGCCGCCTCTATCGCAATAGTGCCGCTACCGCACATAGGGTCCCAGTGAAGCACGCCCTCTCTTGGGCGGGATAGCTTTACTATCGCGGCGGCAAGCGTCTCGCGTATAGGCGCAAGATTTGCCTCTCTGCGGTAGCCGCGCTTGTGAAGCGGAGTACCCGAGGTGTCTATCATAAGCGTTGCCATATCGTTAAGAATAAAAAACTCTATCTGGTATTTGACACCCTCCTCGGGAAAGGTGAGAATACCGTACCTGTCCGACATTCTCTTGACTACAGCGCGCTTTATAATTGACTGGCAGTCGGGGATGGAGTAGAGCTTCGATTTTATTGAGTGTCCCTTTACGGGGAAGGCGTCGAGCTTTCCTATAAAATCATCCCAGGGGAGCGAATATACACCGTCGAAAAGCTCTGTGAAGGTCTCGGCCCTGAAGGAGCCAACCTCAATATATACCCTCTCGGCAAAGCGTAAAAACACGTTCGACAGCGCCACCGCCTCCTCGTCACCGAGGAAGGTCACTCTGCCGTCTATTGTGGAAATCCTCTCATAGCCGAGAGCCTCTATTTCCTCGCCGAGAAGCCTTTCAAGCCCGAAAAGGCAGGTTGCAACGAGCTTCAGCTTCACCGTGATTTACCTCTTCCCGATAAAAATTTTTCAAAAATCACCGCGCTGAAGCCATCGCGGTATGCCTTTTCCTCTTCCTCGGGGGAGCGAACAGTCCAGGCGATTTTCGCCGTGCCGAAAAGCTTGATTACAAGAGGCGCGGGAAAGAGACGGGGGTAGCTCTTATCAAGCGCTATAAAGTGCGGTCTTGCGATAAAATTGAGAAGGCAACGCTGGATAATACGGTATTTTACCGACCTGTGCTTCGGGTCGTTTGTATGCTTTGAGAGAAGAAAGCCTCTTTTGGCCTCGGGAAGAAGCTTCTTTATTCTTCCGAGTAAAACAGGGTTGAAGGACTCAATTATATACTCGCCCTCATAGCCCAGAAGCGCCCTTGCCGTTGCGTCGGCGACGTCGGCAGACATACTCTCACCCTTAAGCTCAATAAGCAGAGGAACCTCACCGCCGATAAGTGTAAGCACCTCGGCAAAGGTAGGAACGGTATCGTCGGTGCCAGAGAGCCTCGTCTCGGAAAGCTCGTTTAGCGTGAGCGCGTCAACTCTGCCCGATATACCGCACACGCGGTCAAGCGTATCATCGTGAAAGACGACGAGACTTCCGTCTTTAGTAAGCCTTACATCAAGCTCTATGCCGAAGCCCTGTTCCTTTGCGCGGGCGAAGGCGGTAAGCGAGTTTTCCGCGGCATAGGTGTCATATCCGCCGACTGTGCCGTGCAGACCTCTGTGAGCGTAGTTTACCGAGCCGAGCCTGCCGAGCGCCTTACCGCTTTTACCCGCGGTAAGGAAAATGAACAGTGCGGCCATCAGCAGGAATAGCGAGCCAAGCACTATAAGTAGAATAAAGTACCACTGCATAAAAATTACCTCACGGTAGGAAATTTCGTCTGTTAGTCGTCAGCACCGCCGAGCGCCTCAAGCGCGCCCTGCTTTTCGGGCCTCGCGTCACCGTGTCTTACAAAGAGCATCGTTACGAAGGCAAGACCTGTGAATATTGCCGCGTAGGGGAAGAATACCCACCAGCCGAGCTTGCCAATAAGGAAGCCCGAGAAAATGGGAGTTACTATCTGTGCCGACATCGACGCGGTGTAGTAGAAGCCCGTGTACTTGCCGACGTCACCGCATTTAGCGAGCTCAACCACCATCGGGAAGGAGTTTACGTTAATAGTAGCCCAGCCTATTCCCGCAAGCGCAAAGAGCGCGTACATAACTATCTCGGGTGTTCCCACCTTGATGAAGGACGCCGCCGTAAATGCCGCTGTAAGCATAAGCACGCCTGCGAGGATAGTCCTCTTACGGCCGAATTTCGATGCCACGATACCGACGGGCACGTAGGAGACGATTGCCGCGCCCTGTGCTACGAGAAGGGTTACGTTGTAAGGAACCTGAAGCACCTTGGATGCATATACCGAGTATTTGGAGGTTACCGCGTTGTAGCCGATGTACCAGAGTGCAACCGATGCGAGGATGAGAATAAGCGAGATAAATTCGCCTTTTGTAAGGTCTCTCTTTTCAGAGACGGCATCGGTCTCGGGCGCCCTCTCGCGCTCAAGCCTCTCGTTTTCGGCATCAGCCTCGGCGGACCAAAGCCGTTCCTTGACTGTGAAAATGAACGCGACAAGCGCAAGCACCATTATAATACCAACCGAGATAAGGTATGCCGAGAAGTCGGTCTTGCCCTTTTCGTCGGTCTTGAATATTATAGAAATCCCCAGCACAAGCATACCGCCCGCAGTACCCATAAGGTTAATAATAGCGTTTGCCTTTGAGCGGAGTGGCTTTGCCGTTACGTCGGGCATAAGCGCGACCGCGGGAGAACGGAAGGTTGCCATTGAAAGCAGCGAAAGGAGAAGAACCGCGATAAACGCGACGAGCGAGGGGATAAAGCCGAGTATCGCCAAAAATACCGCCGCAAGCACCGTTCCGACAACGATAAAGGGCGTGCGCTTGCCGAATTTAGTGTTTACCTTGTCCGAAAGCGTGCCGAATAAGGGAAGAAGGAACACCGCGAAGATATTGTCAAGCGACATAATAGCGCCACTCCACACCTGCTCCATCTCAAATTTGTTCGTAAGTATCAGGGGAATTATCGTGTCGTATGCCTGCCAGAATGCGGAAATCAGAAAGAATGCAAAGCCTACGAGTATCGTGCGCTTGTAATTAAGCTTCATACGCTTCTCCTTTATTTTATATCATAACTGTTTTATTTTAGCACAACCGAGGTTTATTGTCAATAAAATTAATTAAATTAAAAGGATGCGCCTGACATATCTCCATTTAGGGGAATACCGTCCTTAATTGCCGATATCATCTTATCTTTGCCTTGACAACCTTGCTTAAAGATGATAAAATATAAAGGCTTGACAAAAACGGCTTTTGACCGTGGCAGGCTGTTAGCCTGTCCGTATTCTTAAGGATAACCGAGAGGGGGTGTGCTTTATCAAGACCGTTAAATATTCGGGCGAATGCCCGCTTCTGTGCAGGGCGGGCTGTGTCGTTGCTCTTGGACTTTTTGATGGTGTCCATATTGCGCACCGCGCGCTCATTTCAGAGGCGAGAAAAAGGGCGGATGAGCTGGGACTTCCGCTTGCCGTATTTACCTTCCCATCCGAGTCGCCGAGCCTTAAGGGCGGAAGAGGCCGACTTTATTCCACCGAGGAGAGGCTTTCGCTTCTTGAGGAGCTTTCGGTGGACGTCACCGTGCTTTGCGATTTTGACAGTATACGCGACACCTCGCCCGAGGATTTTGCCGACCTAGTGCTCGTCCGTCATCTCGGTGCGCGTCTTGCGGTGTTCGGCTATAACTTCACCTACGGCAAGGGCGGAGTAGGAAACGCAGTATCGCTGAAGGAAAGACTTGCGCATTTCGGTGTCGGCTCATTCGTGCTTGACGAAAAGAGATACTTCGGAGAGGAAATTTCAACCACGAGAATTAAAGGCCTTCTTGACGCTCTTGACCTTATGGGCGCGGCAAGGCTTCTTGGCAAGGCGTACTTCATTACGGGTACTGTCGTAAAGGGTAGAGGCGACGGCAAGGGGCTTGGCATACCCACCGTTAATCTTGACCTTAAGGATGACCTCTACGCACTGCCTCACGGTGTGTACGCTACCGCGGTGGTAATAGACGGTGTCCCTTATCTCTCAATGACGAACATCGGTACCTGCCCCACCTTCGGCGCAAGACAGCCGCACGCGGAGTGCTGCATCCTCGGCTATGACGGCGATTTATACGGTGAAAAAATGTATGTGTATTTCATAAAAAGGCTTCGTGATGAAATGCATTTTGATAATGCGGATAAACTGATTATGCAAATAAATATAGACAAAAATGAGGTTTTGAGCCTGGAAAGTGAGAAATTATGGCAGGAGCTTGGACTAAAGTAAGCGTAAGAGTAAAGGTCAGCGACATAGACCGCACCGCAAGCATTGTCAGTATGCTTGACAGCGGGATTATGATTGAGGACTTCAGCGATTTTTCCTTAAACGGAATGTACGGCGAGCTTGTTGATGAGAACATACTTTCTGCCGACCGTGAGCACGGTGTTGTTTCGGTATTCGTTCCCGAGGAAAAGGAGCTTTCGGTCTATACCGAGTACATAAAGACGCATCTTCCCAAGGAGGGAATTGAGTACGAGCTAACCCTTGACGGTGTTCGCGAGGAGGACTGGGCGGATAGCTGGAAGTCTCACTACAAGCCACAGAGAATAGGCAACGTCACCATAGTTCCAAGCTGGGAGGATTATACACCCGATGAGGGCGAGCATATCATCCGTCTTGACCCTGGTATGGCGTTTGGAACGGGCACTCACGAGACCACGCGCCTCGTAATCAGGCTTCTTCAGCGCATAGACCTCAGTGCAAGGCAGGTGCTTGACGTTGGCTGTGGCTCGGGAATACTTTCTATCGTCGCAAGCGTGCTGGGTGCCGAGCATATCAACGCCTACGATATAGACCCCGTTGCGGTACGGGTTGCCGAGGAAAATGTTACCGCGTGCGGACTTGATAACATAGAGGTAGGAATATCCGACCTGCTTGCGGGCGTAAAGCAGGTAAGGGGTGGCTACGGCGTACTGTGCGCGAATATCGTGGCCGAAATCATAGTCCGTATGCTTCCCGATGCGCACCTTTTCCTTACCGCTGATGCGCCTGTAATTCTTTCGGGCATTGTAGTGTCAAAGGAAAACGAGGTGCTTGAGTGTGCCCGTCGGTGCGGATACAGAGTTATTGACCGTGAGTGCGAGAACGATTGGGTGGCTCTCACCCTGGTAAGAGGTAGCTGATATGCCAAGATTTTTTGTTGAGCCCGACTGCATTTCCGAGACCTCGGTGCATATTACGGGCGAGGATGCAAGACACATCGCACGCTCGCTCCGTATGGCGGTGGGGGATGAGCTTACCGTCTCTGACGCTATGGGCAGGGAATACCTTTGCCGTCTTACTAAAATACGCGATGAGGAATGTGAGCTTGAAATACTGTCAATGCGGCACTCGCTTGCCGAAAGCCCCGTCGATATCACCGTCTTTATGGCATATCCAAAATCGGATAAGCTTGAGCTGGTTATACAAAAGGCGGCGGAGCTTGGAGCTATGCGCGTAATTCCCTTCGAATCCTCGAGATGCATCAAAAGACCTAAGGAGGATAAAGCGAACGCCAAGCGCGAGAGGCTGAACCGAATTGCCAGGGAGGCGTGCGGACAGTGCGGCAGAGCCTCGCTTCTTAAGGTTGAGGATCCTATCGGCTTTGAGGATATGCTCACGCTCGCTCGGGACTTCGAGCTTTCGCTTTTCTGCTACGAGGGTGAGGGAACGGTATCTCTGCGCGAGGTGCTTGAAGCAAACAGGGGAGTACGCAGGCTTTGCGTAATAGTCGGAAGCGAGGGCGGATTTTCCGAGAGCGAGGCGGCGGCTGCCGCTCGGGCAGGGCTTGTGATGACGGGGCTTGGCAGACGGATTTTAAGATGCGAGACGGCTCCTCTTTACGCTCTCAGTGCTATAAGCTACGCGCTGGAGCTTTAAAGATCGTTTCCGATCTGTCAGTTTTTGTGCATTTTTTTGCCTTAAGGTACATTTCCAACAAATTGTTTACAATTTTTTTGTGCAAAAATAAAACTTTTTTAAAAAAACTATTGAAAAATGCCAAAAAATAAGTTAGAATATAGTACAGTATAAACAAAAACCGAATTCGTGCTATGTTAAATGCAGATGTCGAAAGGAAAAATTTTTATGTCCAACAGATTGTTCCAGACGGTTATTCATCAGATGAAGGATATCCTTGGCAGAACTATAGGCGTTATTGATGAGAACGGTATTATAATCGCCTGCAGTGAGTCAAGAAGAATAGGAGAGTCCCGTCAGCGCATCCGTGAGGAGCTTGCATACACTCAGGGACCTGCGGTAATAGACGATTTCACCTACCGCTTTATAACCTCGTCGGGCAGAAACGATTGCATCGCGTTTGCTGAGGGAAATGACGCGGGCGCGCAGAAGTGCGTCGAGATACTTTCGGTGTGCCTTGGCAATATCAAGAGCCTCTACGATGAAAAGTACGACAAGGGTAGCTTCATTAAGAATATTATTCTTGATAACATCCTTCCGAGTGATATATACATCAAGTCAAACGAGCTTCACTTCGGCACCGATGAAAGACGCGCTGTGCTGGTTGTAAAGTTCCAGACCTCATCGGACGTACCGCCATATGAGATTATTCAGAATATGGTAGGCGAGGATTCCAAGGATTTCGTTATCAATATCAGCGAGCAGGATATCGTAATAGTCAAGGAGCTTGAGCGTCAGGCGGATTCTCAATCGCTTGAGCAGTACGCTAAGGGCGTTATGAAGCACGTTCACGACAGCTTCGGCGCTAAGGTACATATCGGTATTTCCTCGGTGGTTGACAATCTTAAGGACCTTGCCCGCGCGTATAAGGAAGCAAGGATTTCTCTTGAGGTCGGCAAGGTATTCGATATTGAAAAGCCGATAATGTCATACGAAAATCTCGGCATCGGCCGTCTTGTATATCAGCTTCCCACCACACTTTGCGAGATTTTCCTTCAGGAGGTATTCAAGAAGGGCTCGCTTGAGTCGCTTGACCGCGAGACGCTTATGACGGTGCAGAGCTTCTTTGAGAACAATCTTAACGTGTCCGAGACCTCAAGAAAGCTTTTCGTTCACAGAAACACACTCGTATACCGTCTTGAAAAGATAAGAAAGCTTACAGGGCTTGACCTTCGCGAGTTTGACCACGCGGTTACCTTCAAGGTAGCGCTTATGGTTAAGAAATATCTTACCAGCAAGCCCACCAAGTTCTAAATTTCAAATATAAATTATATAATGCCATCGGGGACTGCCGCAAATCGGCTGCTTCCCGATAACATTTTGTCAAAACGAAATAAAAAAGAGGTAAGGCTATGGAACAGTCGGTAAACGGCGCAAGAAGCAAAAAAATAATCATTGCCGTATGTATCGTCGTTGTCCTTTCCCTGCTTATTCTTGCCGTAACGCTCTCGGGGGGCAAGGAGCCTGATGAGGCCGCGCTTCGCGAGGCTATGGAGCGTCTGCCGAGAAACGCAAGCTATGTCGCGGACTATCTTGATTATTGGGGCTTCCCCGACTTTGATAAGACAAAGCTTAAGACCATTGAGACAAGATACGCTTCATATTATTACAAGGAGCTTCCCGAAAAAGAGGTGCTTGCCAAGTCCTTAGCGACGGTATTCCTTGACGAGCTATATAACGTCATTGATGTAAAGGACAGCGAGCTTGTGACCGAGGCGTATGCCGCGTGCTACATCTATGCTGTCGGAGACACCTACGGATATTACCGCACCAAGGAGCAGACCGAGGAATTTATCGGCGGTATGTCGGGCGAGTTCGTCGGCATCGGCGTTGTGGTTAGAAACGAAACTATTACGGGAATTCCGATAATCGAGGTTATAGAGAATTCCCCCGCAAAGGCGGCAGGGCTTGCAGTCGGCGATTATATCATCGCCATAGACGGCAAGAGCGTTGTCGGCGGTGACTACGTAAGCGCCGTGAATATGATACGCGGCGAGGAGGGCAGTGAGGTTACCGTAAGAGTAAGGCGAGGGGATGCCGAGCTTGACTTTACAATGGCGCGCGCTAAGGTAAAGGAGGTTACGGTTACGGCAGAGATGCTTGATAATAAGATCGGTCATCTTTCAATTTCACAGTTCAAGGCAGGCACGGCAGAGGAGTTCAAGACCAAGCTTGACTATCTGCTCTCGCAGGGGGCTGTCGGCATCGTATTTGACCTTCGCTCAAATCCTGGCGGATATCTTTCTTCGGTATGCGACGTGCTTTCCTATCTCGTTCCTACCGATACGAATATTGTAAAGTTTTCGGGTTATATGAAGCCCATCAATGCATATGAAGGCACCGAGCTTGAGCCTGTCGATAACGTTCTTACGGTTCCCTGTGCCGTGATATGCTCATACTACACCGCATCCGCGGGCGAGCTTTTCACGGGCGCGCTTCGCGACTTTAACGATATGGGAATACTTGAGGCGGTGACGGTGGGCGAAAAGACCTTCCAAAAGGGTGTTATGCAGACGACCTTCAGCGCGGGTGACGGAGATACCGTAACTCTCACCACCGCCTACTACTACTCTCCGCTCGGTGAGGCAGACGGCGAGGCAGGCGTTGTTCCCGACGTTATTGTCGAGGATGCATCCAACTATCTCACCGTTGCGATTGATGAGCTTAATAAGCTTATAAATAACTAAAATGTAAATAATAAATTACAAATATAAATATTAGGAGTATTGAAATGGCAGAAACTAAAATCTACACCCCCGAAGGCTTCAAGGCGCTTCAGGATGAGCTTGATTACCTTGAGAATGTAAGAGTTGAGGAGAATAAAAAGGAAATATCCACCGCTCGCGCATTCGGTGACCTTTCCGAGAACAGTGAGTATGACGAGGCAAAGGCAGAGCAGGGCAAGATCCACGCAAGAATTGCCGAGCTTAAGGAAATGATCAAGAACGCGAAGGTAATAGACGAGTCGCAGATTGACGAGAGCAAGGTCAGCGTTGGCTCAAAGGTCGTTGTTAATAATGTGACAAGAGGCATTGAGGTTACCTATCACATCGTCGGCTCGTACGAGGCGGATCCCGTGTCCTTCAGAATTTCCGACGATTCCCCCATCGGCCGTGCGCTTATCGGTGCCAAGGAGGGTGACGAGGTTACTGTTACAGGCTGTGCCAAGGAGCAGAAGCTCATTATTAAGCATGTAAGCCGTTCCAAGGACGAGGCGTAATTCTAGCAAAAGATTAAGAACCTTAAGGAAAAGAGGACTTAAAAATGGCAGATAACAAGACTAACAACCTTAACGATACCAGCGAGCTTAAGGTAAGAAGAGATAAGCTTGCCGCTCTCGTCGAAGCAGGAGCAAACCCCTTTGAGATTACTAAATACGATGTTACCGCTACCTCTGTTTCGGCAAAGGCAGAGTATGAGGCTCGCGAGGGTGAGCTTGTAAATGAGGCAGGCGAGGTTATCGAGACCATCACCGTAAGCGTTGCGGGCAGAATGGTATCAAGGCGCGTTATGGGTAAGGCATCCTTCGCTCACCTGCTTGACGGTGAGGGCAAGATACAGCTTTACGTATGCAGAGACGATCTTGGCGAGGAGGCCTATGCAGGCTTCAAGAAATGGGACGTGGGCGACGTTATCGGTGTGTCTGGTATTCTTTTCAGAACCCGCACGGGAGAGGTTTCGCTTCATGTAAAGAGCGCTACTCTTCTCGCGAAATCGCTTCTTCCTCTGCCCGAGAAGTTCCACGGACTTACTAACCTTGAGCAGAGATACAGACAGAGATACGTCGACCTTATCGTAAACCCCGAGGTTAAGGATACCTTTGTAAAGCGCTCAAAAATTCTCGCGCTCATTCGTTCCTTCCTTGATAAAAGAGGATATCTTGAGGTTGATACCCCCATTCTTCTTCCTCTTGAGATAGGTGCCTCGGCACGCCCCTTCAAGACACATCACAACACGCTTGATATCCCTATGTACCTTCGTATTGAGACCGAGCTTTATCTTAAGCGCCTCATCGTCGGCGGTATGAACAAGGTCTACGAGGTAGGAAGAATTTTCAGAAACGAGGGCATGGACCCTAAGCACAATCCCGAGTTCACCACCATTGAGCTTTACGAGGCATTTACCGACTATTACGGAATGATGGACCTCGTCGAGGATCTTTACAAGATGCTTGCAAAAGAGGTTTGCGGAGATACTAAGATAACCTATCAGGGCATTGAGATCGACCTCGGCAAGTGGGAGCGTCTCACTATGGTTGAGGCAGTCAAGAAGTATGCGGGTGTTGACTACTACTCGTGGGAAAATGACGAGCAGGCTCGCGCGTGCGCTAAGGAGCTTCACGTTGAGGTTCCCGCGGATGCTACCGCAGGCACCGTTCTCGTTGAGCTGTTTGACGCGTACGTAGAGGATAAGCTCGTTCAGCCTACCTTCATATACGACTATCCCGTAGAGAACTCGCCTCTTGCAAAGAGAAAGCCCGAGGACGGAAGATTTACCGAGAGATTTGAGTATTTCATCAACTGCACCGAGTACGGCAACGCCTTCTCGGAGCTCAACGACCCCATTGACCAGCGCGAGAGATTTGAGCGTCAGGTCGCTAAGAAGCGCGCGGAGGATCCCAATACCACGGCAGAGGTCGATTACGATTACGTGACCGCCCTCGAATACGGTATGCCCCCCACAGGCGGTCTTGGCTTCGGTGTTGACCGACTTGTAATGCTCCTTACCGACTCCGCCTCTATAAGAGACGTTCTTCTGTTCCCCACTATGAAGCCTCAGGACTGATTTTGGTGATATTATGGAAAGAAAGCTTTACAGATCACGCGTAGACAGCAAGATTTTCGGCGTATGCGGCGGACTTGCCGAATACTTCAATATGGATTCAACAGTAATCCGTCTCATCGCGGTTTTCGCAATCCTTTTCGCAGGCGGTGGCCTGCTCGCATACATCATCGCGGCACTCGTTATGCCTATTCACCCCTGATAAAAACGATTAAAAATAATGAAGGCTATGGCATATTGCTGTAGCCTTCATTTGTTTTGACGAAAAATTATTTGTAAAAAACGTCGGACGCTATTGACAAACCTGTCTACATGTGGTAGACTATATGTGTCTACAACCGTTAGACGGAGGGTTTTAGCGTGAAAGTTATGTAACATCTATTCTTTCGGATAGTTGGTTTCACGCCCGAATTTTCGCGATTTGGAGCCTTAGTCCAAATCGTCACGCCAAGCGTGATACCGAAAATTCATCAACAATTTGTGCGGTCACCTACGGCGGCAGAATGGAGATTATTATGAAAGAAATCAGACTTGGCGCTATAGAATCGAGATTCGCAGATATCGTTTGGGAGCACGCTCCGCTTTCTACGTCCGAGCTTATCAGGCTTTGCGAGGTAGAATTTGATTGGAAGCGCACCACCACGTATACCGTATTAAAAAGGCTCTCGGAGCGCGGCATCTTTAAAAATGATAACGGTACTGTTACTGTTTTAATTTCTAGGGATGAGTTCTACTCTATGCAAAGCGAAAAGGTCGTTAACGAAAGCTTTGGCGGCTCGCTCCCTGCTTTCATAGCCGCATTTACCTCAAGACAAAACCTGAGTGAGGACGAGATTGCGCAAATCAGAGCTATCATTGAGAATATGAAAAGGGGTTAACGATGGAAGATTTATTCATACACATATTGAATATAAGCATCACAGCCAGCTTCCTCGTTTTAGCCATCATTCTTTACCGCTTATTTGCTAAGAAAGCACCTAAATGGGTTTCGGTTTTGCTTTGGGGATTTGTTGGCTTAAGATTGCTTTTTCCTTTCAGTATTGAAAGCGCTATGAGCCTTATTCCAAGCAAAAATACTATACCTACTACGATTACTCACGATAGATATCCCGCACTTGATACAGGATTTGAAGGTATTGACGAAATCGTAAATCCCATGCTTTCGGGTCGGGTGGAAGCTCGTCCTGAATACAGCGCAAATCCTATGCAGGTGTGGATGACCGTGCTCGGTTGGATCTGGCTCGCTGTTATGCTCTGTATGCTACTCTATATGACTGTTTCTTTCATATATCTCCGTATAAAAACCAGAGCTAAGGTAAGACGCGAGGACAATATATATCTTTGCGATTATGTAAAAACCCCGTTTGTTCTCGGAATTATAAGACCGCGCATTTATTTACCGTCGGACATATCCGATAAGGATTATCCGTTCGTCGTCTCACACGAGAGAGCGCACATAAAAAGGTACGACCACATCTGGAAGCCTCTTGGCTTTTTACTTCTCTCTGTTTATTGGTTCAATCCGCTTCTGTGGGTTGCTTATATTCTATTATGCCGTGATATTGAATCAGCCTGTGACGAAAAGGTCATTTCCGATTTTGGTGATAATGAAAAGGCGGATTACTCCGAGGCGTTGCTTTCTCTCGGCATAAAAAGCAGAGCTATCTCCGCTTGTCCTTTAGCTTTCGGAGAGGTTTCTGTTAAATCGAGAGTATCGGCTATTTCAAAGTATAAAAAGCCCGCAACAATAGCGATTGTTATTTCGCTTGTGGTTTGCACAATCTTTGCTATTTGCTTCCTGACGTACAAAAAGAACAGTACCGTAGCAATAGATCAAGGAATTTGGTATGCAGGAAAGGTAATCGGTGCAACTGACACAAACACCGCTTGTGATGATGTACCACTCTTCGTTTTTACCGAGAACGGTGACTTACTCGTAGAATCCAAGAATCTTGCAGAGCTTTCTTATGTTAGTCTAGGTAAAATGAATACCGCATACATATCCAAAAGCGAGTATCAATTGCTTTTTGATGAAGTAACCTTCCGAGAAGGCTACAGTGCGGAATATTTCTACAATTCAGTCAGATCTGCTTGGAGAATAACTCCGTCTGTTTCTTCCGGAATTGACCACAAAGAAGTATACCTCTTACGCTCCGAAAAAGAGCTTTATATGGGTTATGCAGATGACGGAAAAATTGGCACGCTCTATGAGCTTAGGTTTAATGAAGCCTTGCCGAAATATCTTTACACGGTTCGTTATGCGGCAGATAATCAAATTGCTTCAATTATTCTCGACACAAGCAGCACAATGGCCAGAATAACCTTTGGAAGCAATCTTAATTACGAGGCTTTTTGCACTCATAAATACGAAAACTCAAAGCTAATACTTACTACTAAAGATTCTTTCGAGTTAAAGCTCGTATTTATTGACATAGGCGGTGCACTTGTTTTTTCAGAAAAAGATTCTGATACCAAAGGATTTGACGACTTGTTGCCGGATGGAACATCGTTCCACGGCTATTATCAGCTTTATGGCGTATTAAGCTGCACGAGTTGGTTTGATATCACGGGTGATAGGAAGCAAGAACTCGTAGCTGCTAACATAGGAAATAGCGGTACACTTTGGTATCTCGTTCAGTCGCAGGGTGTAACTCTTGCAAGCAGTACCGTTCCTTTCACAAAATACGATGATATCAGATTTGAGGAAAAGGACGGCTCGCTTTACCTCGTTTGCGAGTACAGTGCCGTCGATTTCAATTCCTACCGTTATAAGGTGAGCTTTGACGGCGGAAATCTTTCGTTCACTCTGGAGGAATAATGAATGAAAAGCTTTAAAATCATATTTATTATTGGTTTAGTTGTTATTGCTCTTATCGTTGGTATGATCATAGGCATTGCTCTACCCGAAAACACAGTCGATTTTAACGGCAGAGTGATTGATGTATCACCAAGGGATGACGGGACGTATGTACTCAGAGCCGAGTCTGTCGCAGGTGGCGAATTTTCCTTCATAATTGACGGAAGGACTAAGCTTGTGGGCCTAGGCAATGAGGATATAGACATAGACACAGTATCGGTCGGCGGAATAGTGCTTATAAATTACCGAAGCACACCTTTCAATAAGACCGAAATAAAAACGGTCAAGGACTTAACCTATTTCGTCGGCTCTGAGAATACTCACGGGAATTAAAACTAAATATCTCAACAATATACCGAGCTTTATTAAATCAAAAGTTTTTGTTTAACCCGTTGACTTTTGGGTTAAAATAGGTTAAAATAGGTATAACAGTATTGCGAGGTGATTGTTATGACGAAAAAAACCGATAGAATTTCAAAATTAAAAAAGATGATTGCTGAGCTTCCCGCTGGTAGTATATCCAGAAAAACTATAAACGGCAAGGTTTATTTTTACCATCAGTGGCAAGAAAATGGAAGGACACAGGGTTATTCCGTTTCTGAAGAGGAAGCCGCAGAAATTAAAATACAGATTGAAAGGCGCAGGGCTTTGCAAAAGGAACTTCGCGCACTCGAAAAGAAAAAAAATACAACTGTACCTACACCAAGCAATAACGATTTATTCAAAACGGTAGTTGTTTTTGGAGATAATCTCGCAAGCACGGTTGAAAGCGTTAAAAGGTGGCGTAAACGTTCTTGTTATTATAATTTAATTAAATATCTTGACGCTCCCGTGGCAGACCGAGTTTGCCTTGTTTACGGACTGCGCAGAACAGGTAAAACAACCATGCTCAGGCAGGCTATTGCCGACATGAGCAAAGAAAAGTTTGCAAAATGCGCATATATCAAAGCTCGCACGAGTGACACTATGGCGGATATAAATCATGACCTTAAGACACTTTCCGCGCTTGGATATAAATATATTTTTATAGATGAAGTTACCTTAATGCAGGATTTCGTAGATTCCGCTGCCCTTTTCTCAGACGTTTTTGCGGCGCAAGGTATGAAGATCGTTCTTTCCGGTACAGACTCTCTTGGCTTCTGGTTTGCTGCTAACGAGGAGCTTTACGACCGTGCTACGATGATACACACGACCTGGATATCCTTTAAGGAACATAGCTATCTTCTTGGAATTAACGATATAGATGAATATATACGTTACGGTGGCACGTTGCGTGTCGGCGAAACCAACTTCGGCGATGCTACCCCCGACGATGCATCCTTCCGAGATGACGAGTCATCAAGACGTTATATTGACACGGCTATCGCACGAAACATTCAACACAGCTTGTCCTGCTATAAAGATGGTGAGCACTTCAAAGGCTTATACGAGCTTTATCAGAACGGGGAGCTGACTGGTGCTATCAACCGCATTATAGAGGATATGAATCACGCCTTTCTTCTTTCCGTACTCGATAGAGATTTTGAATCTCACGATTACGGTGAGGCTGCAAGCAACCTTCGTCGTGCCCGAGATGTTGATGAAAGAACCGACATACTTGATAGAATCAACAGAAACGACATTACAACTCACTTAATGCAAATCCTTGAGATACGCAACAAAAACGCTTCAAACACTACTTTAACCGAGGCACACGTTTCGGAAATTAAAGCCTATCTCAAGGTTCTTGATCTCATCGAAGCATCACAAGTTCTTTCGATTTTCGGTGGTATTCCTACTGAATACACGATATTTACTCAACCCGGTATGAGATTCTGTCAGGCTCAAGCGCTCGTTTATTCGCTTATGCAAAACTCGGAGTTTTTGAGTACAGCAAGCGAGTATGAGAAAACACTTGTAACAAACAAAATTCTTGACAGCGTTCGCGGCAGAATGATGGAAGATATAGTTCTGCTCGAAACCGCGAAATCTCTCAGCAAGCGTTACCGCGTGTTCAAGCTCACTTTCCTCGCGGGTGAGTTCGATATGGTTATCTACGATACCGAGAACAACTCTTGCGAGATCTATGAGATCAAGCATTCTAAAGAGCGTGTTTCGCAGCAATACCGTCATATTAACGATCCCGAAAAGCTCGCCGAAACCGAACGCAAGTATGGTCGTATTACGAAGCGGGCAGTCATATACCGTGGCGATGCTTATATTGAAGAAAACGGTGTTGAATATATAAATGTCGAAGATTATTTGAAGTCACTATACTAATAATATCAAGAAAGACACAGTTGACAGAAACCCGTATGTCGACTGTGCCTTTTATATTGCTCGTTTTATCATTATGCCGTTCGTGTTTTGTTGTATTGTTCGTTTATATTATTCGTTTTTGTTAAGGTATCTCAATCATATAAGTGTCGCCTTATATCCAAAAAGGGTAGCAAAGGACAGTTGACAAATAAAACTTGGCATGCTATAATAAAAGCACAAGAGGGCGGTATAAGTTTTTAAACGGTCTGACATAAAACAAGAGTATTTGACCTTGGATATGCAAGTGTCCTTTGTCAAATAAGAGTGATTTATGCTATACATTTTAATTACTTATGCCCGAGTTAAGCACACGGAGTTCGTGGGCTTTTTCGGGCTATACTTATACCTTCTTGTAGAAATTACTATAAGGAGGTTGTTTTATTATGGACAACGAAACACTTGAATTGATCCAAGAACAAATAGGGTATCAATTTAAAAACGAAGATTTATTGGTGCAAGCTTTTACAAGGCGTTCGTATGCGAATGAAAACGGTGGTGAAGATAACGAAGTATTAGAGTTTATCGGTGATACAGCTCTTGATTTTGTTGTCGTTAAAATCTTAAGTGAAAGATACGGATATTTTGCCGAGGATGCTGACGGATATGATCCTTACGAGGATAAAAACGAGTTTATATGTGAGCGCAATGAGGGCGAGCTGACCGAATTGAAAAAGAATTTGGTGAAAAGAGAGACTCTTGCAAAGAGAATTGATGAATTCGGTTTTGCCGATTATTTGATTATGGGAAGAGGTGATATTGCCAAGCATGCTAACGAAGAGGACTCGGTTAAAGAGGATTTATTCGAAGCCATTGTCGGTGCGGTAACACTAGATAGCTCTTGGAATGTTGAAAAGATGCAGGAAGTTGTGGATATTATGTTAAATCCCGATGAGTATCTGGACTCACAAGACGGCGAGGGAAAGGATGAAAATTATCTTAGCTCCATTCAGTCATGGGCATCAAAAAAATACAAGTGCCTGCCACGATATGTTTTTATGACATATGATGAGGCATACTACCAAAAAGTTTGGGAGTATGATGTTGAATCAGATCATTATTCACATAACTCTGATGAGTGTCATGCCTGCATTCTTATGCTTGGTAGCTTTGAAAAGGAGTTTTTGTCCTTTGGATACAGCAAAAAAGAAGCGAGACTCAACGCATGTAAGCTGGCTTACAATTATTTGAGTGAAAACAATCTGTTTATTTTGCCTATTGATGAAATAGGCGAGCCGAGCCTTGAAAATGCTATAAATCAGCTTCAAATGCTATACCAGAAAAATTATATTGGAAAGCCTTGGTACGAATTTTTTGAAAATCATGACAGCAACGGTAATCCTGTTTGGCGGTGTGAGTGCCATGTGAGCGGCCGTGATACATATTGGTTCGGTGAATATTCTTCTAAAAAGAAAGGAAAAAAAGCTGTCGCATACGATATGCTTTGCGATATTCTTGGCTTGGAGGAAGATGATGAGGCTTAAGGAATTGCGAGAGAGAAAAGGAGTAACACAGAAAGAGGTTGCAGATGCAATCGGCTGTTCTGCAAACAACTATTCACGCTACGAGCGTGGCGAAAGAGAGCCGGATAATACAACTCTCAAGCTTTTATCAAAATATTTTAATGTAAGCATTGATTACATGCTATGCAATGACCGAAACTAAGGAGAAATTATGATAACCAAACTCAAGACATCTCTGCTTCAAATCAACTTCAAGAAAGAGAAGATCAATATACTGCAAGTGGAATAATGATACAACCGACGGGGAAACACGAGATACCTCGTCGGTTTTTTATTATATTCTCGCTTTAACTTGAAAAAAGTTTTAGCTTGTGGTAAAATAAATCAGTAAACTAAAAAGGATGTTAAATTTTATGAATGATAAAACAACAGAAAACGGAATAACTACGCCCGAGAGGCGGGTTGTGGATATGCTTATCGGGAGGGGTATGAGGATTGCCTTCGCGGAATCCTGTACGGGCGGTCTTGCGGCGGCAGGGCTTGTATCTGTGCCCGATGCGTCAAGGGTGCTTGACGTGTCCTTCGTCACCTATTCAAACGATATGAAGGTAAAATACCTCGGTGTCAGCGAGGATAGCATTTCCGCCTTTGGCGTTGTCAGCGAGCAGGTCGCGGGCGAGATGGCGCGCGGTGTATGCCTTGCCTCGGGTGCCGACGTCGGTGTCGGTGTGTCGGGAATTGCAGGCCCTGGCGGTGCCACCCCTAAAAAGCCTGTCGGTACGGTATGCTTCGGCTTCTGTATCGGCGGTGAGGTAACTACCTTGACCGCGCGGTTTGGAGATATAGGCAGAAACAACGTCCGAAAAAAGAGCGTAGAGCTTATTTATGAAAGACTGATAGCTCTGCTCTCGCAAGAGAAATAAAGAGCTGCCGTATCCTTATGTAAATCTGCCGTTGGATTTATTTCAAGCTGCAAATATTTATAAAACACCCCCGTGCCATAGCGTGAAGCTCTTAGCGGAGTATCACGCTGTGGCACGGGGGTGCGCCTTTTATCTACCGACCGCCCCTTTTGGGGAGGTCGGTAGATGCTTTTTAATTAATTCTGTGCGTCTTTATAAGCCTTAGCACTTTCGGCATATCTCGCAAGTCTTTCTACGAGGGTAATAAGCGCCGTATTGTTCTTTGTTACCTCGGCACTCTTTGCCCACTCATAGTACGCCTTGATGCTAAACGAGCCCGAAAGGTTCTTTCCGCTTATAATATAGCTTACTGTATCGCACATACCGTATGCGTGAAGCGATGCCTCAACGTACGCGCCGATATTGTCTTTTCCTACTCTCTTTTCGAGGTTCTTTCCGTTCTGGTTAAAGGTAACCATAGTAGCGGTAATGCCGTCGGTAAGATAGAATCTGATAGAAGGAATAGTATCGAGCTTGAGTGTCGCGCCCTGCATACCCTATCCGCTCTGGGGCTTTACAGCCTCGGTGGTGAACGCGGGAGCGTTAGCGGCATCGTAGCCGTCACCGAGGATAGCGTCTATCTCGGCAATAGCACTTGCATTTGAAACACCGTAGTAGGCGTACGCTGCTCTTGCATAGGAGAGCATATCGAGCATAAGCGCCTCTTCCTCGTCGGATACCTCGCCAAGAAGCGCTTGCTTTACATAGCCCGTCAGGTTAAGCGTGAAGCTGTTCTTGTTGTAAGCCGTACCGTCAAGGTTGTAAAGTCTTACGACGAGAGTGATGTCCTCAAGCGAGTTTTTCGCGCTGAGAGGAACCGAAACCTTGTAGTAGCTTGCAGTACCGATATTTTCGGTGACAAGCGCGCTGAGTGTACCGCCTGTGTATTCCTTTCCATTTACACTGAAGAAGGTGATCTTTTCATCTCTTACGATATAAATGTTGTGAATTAGGTCGCTTACGATAGTGATATTAGACAGAGGCTTGAAGTCTACAGTCCATTTATCGGTAAGCTTGTAGGTTACGGTAGTCTCGTCGGATGCGGATACTGTGAACAGAGCGTCAAGCTCATCGGTTCCCTTGATTGCCGTGTATACGTCCGAGGTGAACGATGCCGTCTTGTCAAGTGTAAGCTCGGTGTACCTGCTATCGTATGCCGCGAACTTAAGGCTGCCGTCGGTTTCCGTGCCGTTATTTACGAATACGAACGCTGTGTCGGCGCGAAGAGTGCCGCCCGCGAGGGTTACATCGACCGTGGTGGTTGCCGACTCGGTCTTGAAGAGCGTTACAGATGCAAGCGAGGTGCCAGTCAGGTCAATCTTGCAATCGGTAAGACCGATTTTTATGAAAAGATCTGCATTTGAGCTGCTTGCCGCAGGTCTTAACATCGCATTTTCGGTAGTAGCGCCCGACTTCAGAATGATATTTATCTTCTCAAAGTTGAAGGTAAAGCCGTTTCCGCCGGTATATCCGCCGCCGTCCCAGGTAGAGAACTCAATAAGAGGCGAGTTGCCGAGCAGGAAGGTACCGTTTCTTACGGTGAAGGTTGTATTGTACGAGGTCTTCTTCTGTGCGCGGAATACTACGTTATTTGAGGTGAAGGTAAATCCGCCAAGATCGAATACGGTATTGTCGCGTGTCTGGCTCAGGTTGTTGTAGTTTGCTTCGTTGTAGGTGAAGTCGCGGCGAAGCACGATAACCGAGCCTGCATCCTTTGATTTTGACAGAGCGCTGTCCGCGTTATCAGTTCCAAAGGCTGAGTATGCACCGATGAACACGCCGTTCTTGAATACCGCGAAGGGGTAATCCTCGACTGATGCATACTTTGCGGGAATAAAGCCGTAGGGGGTCTTTATATCCTCTATCATCGTGTAGATGAAGTTGGTTCCCGAGAGCCTGCCCTCGGTGAAGGATACGCCGCCGTCGGTGTCGGTTCCAAACGAGTAGCTCGGGAACGGTGCGGTGGCAGACTGGATAAGCACGGGGTATTCGTTGCCTTCGCCCTTTCCAACAAGAATTTTATCCTCACTGCCGAGCGTGCCGAACTTGTTAGCCGACATATCGTCCGTAACGATGCTGCCACCCTTGATAATAACGGTCACCGCGGTATTGGACTTGCTGTTTCCGCAGTTAAAGAGAACCGAGTTTGCCTTCGTGCCTCTCAAATCGACGGTGCAATCCCTGAGTGTGAGCGTCGCCGCTATCTTACCTCCGCCGTTTCCGTTGTCCCAGCAGGCAAGGATGATGTTGCTCGAGGTACCCGAAATATCGCTGATGCTGACATTATCCAGGGTGATATCAAGAGTACAGGACGAGCTGAAGGAGTTGACGTGGTTTATGCAGAACAGGGGGTTAGCACGGCCAAGCACGAGACTGCCGTTTTTAACGATGATGGTTGATTTTTGGTTAAAAGAGTTATCCTTTTCGTTGATGTCAAGGAAATACTGATTTGCGCAGGTATAGGTAAAGCCGTTAAGATCAATGGTAAGCTCGCCGCCGAACTGCATTGCAAATTCGGTGGACTTATCGTCTGTCGTGTTGGCGTAATCGCGGCGAAGAACGATGGACGCCTTAAGAGACGCAATATTGGGCTTTGTACCCTTGAGAAGGTCCTTTACGTGCGCGGTAGCGAGTATCCAGGTGGGGTCGGCAAACTTGATTTCACTGCCGAGGAACACGAAGAAGGGATAATCGTATGCCGAAAGGAAGCTTGCGGGGTCCTCGTTGACCTTCGCATCGCTTATCGTTCCGTAAGGTGTGACGAGGCTCGTGAGATCGAATATAGCCTTATCGCCGTCCTCGGCTACCTTAACGAAGTACCTGTCGCCTGTATCAGACGGATACGAGGTCCTGATATAAAGGATATAATCCGACTCGTTATAGCCTTCGCCGAGCGCATCCTTGTTCTTCTTGGTGGGTTCGGTGGGCTTGGGGTACTTGAGCGAGGTGTATTTGCCGCTGCCGTTTGCCGCGAAGATAATTTCGGAATCGGCGTTGCCCGAGGTGTCAGAGATGAGCTTAAGCTCATCCGTCATAATGAGCATACCGCCGCGGATCGTCGCTACGGTTCTGCAGAGCTCTGACGACGTATCGAAGAGCACCACGCTCTTATCCTTGGCGTTCGTGAGGTCCACCGTGCAATTAATAAGCTCAAAGTCCGCGAACTGATCGGGATCGTCGGTGCTGTCAAATACGCTTGCGGTAAATACCGAGGTAAGCGAGGAGCCTGCCGCGAGGCTGAAATCTACGTTATCTATAACGAAGCTGAAGCCGCTTCCTCCCGTGTAGGTTCCCCACGAGGGGTCGACGGTCGCGGGATCCCAGGTGTCAAGCGTTGCGAAGGCGCCGCTTTCGAGAACTATCGCGCCGTTCTTGACTGTGATGCTTGTATTACCTACGGTCTTTTTCTGAGCGCGGAATATTTCAGCCTCGGTAGAGGTAAAGGTGAAACCGCCAAGGTCAAGCGTGAAGCTGGTCGACTGGCTGAGGTTGTTGTATCTTGCGCCCGTGTAGGTGAAGTCGCGGCGAAGAAGGATTACCGAGCCTGTGTCCTTCGAGCTGTGAAGCGCGCTTGCGGTGGCGTCAATGCCGAAGTCCGCGTACGCACCGACAAACTGTCCGTTTCTGAATACCGCGAAGGGATATGCATCCGCATCCTTATATTCTTCGGGAATGATACCGTAGTCGGTAGCGCTCTCGTTTACCGTAAGCTCATACTCATTCGACGAGCCCGACTTCTGAGTGAAGTGCATCATCTTTCCGTCGGTGGTCATAAAGGTGTCCGCAAAAGCAGAGCCGCTTGCCTTAAGAGTGATAAAACTGCCGTCAGAGCCGCGACCCATCACGAGCGAGTCGTTGATATCGCCGTCGAAGAATTTGATTTTGGAAATATCAGCCGTACGGATCTCACCGCCGTTGATATTGATTTCTACGTTAAGCACCTTGTTTCCGTCATTAACCTTAAAGACGGTCATATTAGAGCTTCTGTTATAGGAGGTAAGGTCAAAGACACAGTCATTGAAGTTAACTACCGCGCGTGTGCCGTAGGTGCTTGCGACATTATTCCAGGGAGTATAGAGCATATCACCCCAGAACTCGCCTGTGCCTGCAGCACTTGCGGACATTCCGATATTAAGCTTGTCGATTGTGACCTCATATCTCTTTTCGCCGTTTGAGTTGGGGGCGCCAAGCTGTCCGTCAAGGAAGGCTATCATACCGCAAAGAAGCTCACCGTTTGTAACCTTGATCTTTGTTGTATAGGGTGCGCCGTCGTAATTCGCGGAAAGATCAAGACCTGTGTACTCGTTGGTAAAGGTGTTACCGCCGAGGTCAAACAGAAGGTTCGTTGCCGAGTTGATTATTGCGGGGGCGCCGTTATTGACGTTGGTATAGTCGCGGCGAAGAAGAAGCTGTGCCTCAGAGGTAATATTTGCCGCGCCGCTTACCGCGTTCTGCCATGCAATCGAGGCGTCCTTCCAGGTCGCATACGCGCCGACGAAGCCTCCGTCCTTGAAGAGCGCGAGAGGGAAGTCCTCTGTGCTTGCATACTGCTCGGGAACAATTCCGTATCTGGTTGAGCCTGCTACCTTCTGTAGCTTATAGCAAACTACATTTGCCTCTACGCTCTCCTTCACGTATGCGGCAAAGCCGTCCTCGATGCGGTAGGAGATTTTTTCAGAGGGAGCGTATGCCTCGGGAAGATAGAGCTTGGTGTGCGCGTCGCCATCCTTGATGAAATCTACTGTATTAGATCTTCCAAGCACGGTAATCCATCTCGGGTGAGAGAAGGCGAAGCTACCGCCCGTGACGGTGTAAGAGAGCTTAAGGCTACCTGTGCCTGCAGGAAGAAGCGTGAGCATTACCTTTGCTCTGTCATCCTCATCACCGAGGTTGATATCACAGCCGTTAAGATTGATTTTTACATTGGTATCGGTGCCCGAGGTAATATTATTTGCTGATATGAGCTGCGTTGCCATAGCGCGAGGACCGAGGGTGATCTTAACATCGGTGAAGGTTACCGCGTATTCCTTACCTGCACCTGCCGAGGTTGAATCCTCATACGAGATAAGAGGTCTGTCGCCTACTACTATACCGCCGTTTTTGATAACTATCTGGTTTTTCGCGATAGTTTTTGAGGTGGTCTTGAGCCAGATAAGAGAATTCTTGGTGTTCTCGCATCTTATTGTATAGCCGTTAAGGTCTATCTCGTAATTTGCCGCCTTGGTAGCGAAATCCGAGAAGAGATCGCTGTCTGTGAGGGTGTAATCCGAGTTAAGCCTTACGGTATAGCCGTTTGCCATAGCGCCTAGCGCTGCATTCCAGGTCGCGTGGCTGGAAACGAGTGTCGAGCCGTTATATACCGAGAAGGGATTTTCCACGTCGGTAGGTGCCTTGTAGCCTGCAGTACCGAGAGCCTTTGCCGCAACCTGCGCGCCCGTAACCGTCATATCGGTCACTATTTCGTTTACGGTGAGGTGAGAGATATAGATAGGCGCGTTGGTGTTTCCGCTGGGTGAGAGGTTTAAGTAAAGCGTCTTTACTACGTTCGAGCCGATACCGTACTCGGTGTCGTATACTACGTAGTCAAAGGTAAACTCGCGCCACTGTCCCGCAACCGTTCTCAGGTTGTAGTAGGGTGCCCACTCGTCCATTACGCCAAGGCTCGCGTTTGTCATATGTGACATTCTTATCTGAAGGGTACGCGACTCGGTGTCAAAGAACTTGAGGGTAATGGTGAAGCGTCTGCCGTAGTCGGCATCGGTTACCTTCTGTGAGCCTATGATCTTGTTAAGGTTAAGTATGCCTGTAACGTTCTCATAGTTTACGTCCCCCGCGTCATAAACTCTGGGATTAAGATATACCGATACGACGTTGTCGCCGCCCTCGGTAACCACATTGCCGTTTTCATCAACCATAATAAGCTGATGAGGTGCCTGAGACTTGGTAGATACATCGGTAAGAGTAGAGAAGTCGTTTTCCTTGATAAGGGTAGTTCCCGCATTCTTACCCGCCTTAAGAAGAAGGGTAGCGGTCCTGCCCGCATTGTCAAGAGCAAACTTGGTAATATCTATCTCATAGATGCCTGCACCCTTGAGATTAACCTTGCCGATAAGAGTGCCTGTCGTAGCGTTGGTGTCCTCAACCGCGTAAAGCTCTGCCACGTTGGCGGCATCGTTCGTGACCGCGAAGCGGAACACGATAGTATCCTTGCCCGCGGGCATAGCGTCGGGTGCGGTAACCGTGTAGTAGGTGCCCGCCGCGCCGTTGGTTGCCACAAGGTCGGCAGCGCCGTCATTCTCGGTAGAGAAAACCGCGGTGTAGGCAGTACCCATAGCCACGCCGTTAGTACCCTTGATATCGGAAGGAACGGTGATGGTGTACTGGGTGTTACCCGCCATCTTGTCTGGGGTAAATATCCATTTGGTTCCGCCCCAGGTGTAGTCCCAGCTGCCCGTAAGAGCGCTTTCGCCGTCTGTGATAACTATCTTCTCAACCTCGGATTTTTCAATCTTACCCGAGAAGAGAATTTCTATCTTGTCGGTGATGCTGATATTGCCGTCCTTGTTATAGGGGTCGGTGTAGAATACCTTGATAGGCTCACCCTTGAGGTAGAAGCCCGCGAAATCAAAGAACGCATCGTAGGTTTCGACACCGTAGAACATATCGGGTGTGTAGGCAAACTCGTGAAGCTGATCGACCTCGAAGTATACGAGAGGAATATCCATCGATACCGAGGCGAGAAGCGATGCGTTTGCCGAGCCGTATGCCGCGTTGTACTCATCATTCATATGAGCCGCGATGAACATAGGCGAATGACCTGCCGCAATATCCTCTTCCTGAGAGCCGTTTGATGCGTAGGTAAGCTGTACGCCCGATATTATCTCTGTGCCGCCGTACGTAAGCCAGGGCTGCTTTTCACCGCCGTTGATAACGCTGTTACCAACGTATGTACCGCCCGTAATATCGGTTGTCTTGCCTGCCTGATAGCGGGTTTCGCCGTGGTGGCCGTCAAACTGACGTCTGGGGGTGAATGCCGCGAGAGCCTCGTCAATAGCCGCTTCCATAGCATCGAGAGAGGAGTAGTCGCCTGCATTTACAAGACCGCTCTGAAGCTCGGAGTCGCCGAGGAAGGTGAACCATCCGCCCTTGGAAAGACCGATGCAGGAGAACTTGTCAAGGTCAAATTTGTAGGTGGATGCATTTGAGAGAGCGAGATAACGAAGGTATCTCTGTGACGCGGTGTTAACGAGCTTATCGTTATACAGATGTATCGAGTAGTTCATATGGTCGTGAGTGACCGAGCCCGCGTAGGCGTTTCCGTCATAGTAGCCGAAGGAATCGTCAGCCGCCATAGGATGCCAGAGATACTCGTATACCGCGCCCGCGTAGCCGCGGAAGAGTGCGCCCGAGTGGTGCGAGCAAAGGTCGGTGTAGCACTGCTCGGTGACGGTAGGATAGCCCCAGCAGCAGCTTACCGAAAGCACGGGAACCTCGTTTTCGGGGTTGGTGGGATACACGATGTGCATCTTAAGGTCCATATCCAGAGGCGAGCCGTCGGGATTTACACAGTCGGTAATAGTGCTTGCAACCGTATACTTTACCTTGGTGTAAAGTCCGTTTGCATCGACGGTGCCGCCCGCGTTATACCATACGGGATCGCTTCCGTCTGCCGCCTTCACGACCGTCTTTCTCGTCGCCACGGTGTCGCCCGTCGCCCATTTAACGAGCTTGTCTGCCTTGGTGCCCTTGAAGTCGGTATTCCAGTTCTCGACAATCTTCTCAAGAGTGCCGTCCGCGGAGTGCTTGTCAATAGACCAGAATACCTGGTCAAGAAGCACGTTATATCCCGAGGGACATACGTAGGTCTTGAAGTATCTGCTGTCCCAGTTGGTGACGGCAGTAATTTTATCGTTGCCCTGTATCCAGTGACCGTACTTGACGTGCTGTGACGCCATCTGTGCCGAGTCGTCAAGCGCGTGTCCTGTCGCAAGAGGATTGTTAAGGTAGTCAACCACAACGACCATATAGCCCTTACTTAGCATATCGGTTATAATAGTCTTGTTGGAGTCCTTACCAACCCTTTCGGTGTTGGTGTTGATTGCGTACACGATAGCGTTAGTGCCCTTGAAGCCGCCCTTCGCCTTTCCGTGTGTCGCAGAATCGTAGTATACGGTGTACTGAAGAGCGCCAACGTAGCCGTCGTTCTCAACCCTAACCGTATCCTGCGCAAGGTAGCTGGCAAAATCTGCTTTAATGTCTGTCATTTCGCCTGCAGTTACAACAGTTCCCGCAGCAGAGAGGCAGAGTGCGAACACGGATACGAGTGCCGCAAGAATGCATACCGCCGCGATAATTGAACGTGATAACCTTCCTTTCATATTTTTCTCCTTTCAATAACGCGCGTGCTTTGCGCGCAAAGTTAATTAAATAAATACTCTAAACATTTATAAAAAAGATGGAGTATCTCAATTAATTATATCATACCCCACTTGACTAATCAAGTATTTAAATGCTATAATATATGACAGAAATCCATATTTTTGAGCGATAGGAGTAAGCTTCAAATGCAGGTACATCACAAGAATTTCGGTGCAAAAACCTCGGTAAGATGTGGCTTTCTTGAGGGAATATACACCTTTCCCGAGCATTTGCATCAGTTTCCCGAAATTGTCTATGTAAAATACGGTGAAATGGAAGTTACCGTCGACGGGATAAGCGCGACGATGAAAAGCGGTGACATAGCGATAATTCCGCCCTTTTCGGCACATAGCTTTTACACCCCCGAGTATGTAAAGCGCTGGGTGTGCGTGTTCTCAAACGATTTTCTGAAAAACCTCTTTCCGGGTGGTGAGGATATAGGAAGGCGCACGCCATTTGTCTTTTCGGCATCCGAGGGACTGCTTCGCTATATAGAGGACAAGACCTACGATTCGGGCGAATATTTCTTTGATATGTCGGATAGCGATATTCTTATGTTCCGTGCACTTATTTTTGCAATATATGAGGAATACTTAAGACAAAGCGAGCCCTGCAAGGCAAGGCCGCAGAACAAGGCGCTATCGGCAATACTGCTTTATATCAGCGAGCATTACAGGGAGGGGCTGACGCTTTCCAAAATAGGAGCCGCGGTTGGCTATGCGCCGAAGTATGTTTCGCTTTGCCTCGGGGAGGTAGAGGAGATGAATCTGCATTTCCTTATCAATTCCTTCAGGGCTGACGAGGCTAAGGCTATGCTGCTTACCACCGAGGCGACGATGGCAGATATAGCCGAGCAGTGCGGATATGCGAGCGAGCGCAGCTTTCTTCGCGCCTTCAAGCAGGTGACGGGAACGACACCTGGCGAGTACAGAAAAAAGCGCCGCACACCGAAGAGCAATGATAACGAGAAGATGTACTACCCCGAGCTGTATAAGAGAAAAAAGCACGGTACAAAAATATAATTCCACATATAAGCAAGGTCAGGCTAACCCCAACAGGTTAGCCTGACCTCTTGCTTTTGCAAACCGAAGCTTACAAAAGGTGTAGAATAGTATATTTTACTTGGTTACAGCATTTCTGTACGCTCTTGCGGATTTTGAGTAGTTGATAAACTTCTCTACAAGATCGCAAAGCTCAAGCTTATTGTCGGCAGTATAGCCCGTGCCCGAGACGTAAGCGTAGTATGCGCCGATAGAGAACTCACCGACCGAGACACCGTCGATATGGCACTCAATGCTCTCTGTCATCCTGTATGCGAACAGTGAGATGTCCACGTAGGTAAGACCGTTGTAGCTGCCCGATGCGCTCTCTTTACCGACGGTGTACTTAACCGCCTTGCCGTCTATACTGAAGGTGTAGCTATCCGCGGATCTACCCTCGGGAAGATAAAATCTTATCGCGGGGGTTGCGTCAAGCACGAAGGTAGCACCCGCAAGCGCATCGCCCAGCGTATTCGTTGAGCTTACGTTGGTAAACTCGCTTCTGTAGCTGCCGAGAGCCTCGTCAAGGGGCGCAAGCTCACCGAGCGATGCCGTACCGAAGTAATTATAGGCGCTCTTTATATACGCAAGCACGTCGCAGATGAGTGTCCTTTCCTCGGCAGAGGAGGTACTGCTCGCAAGAAGCTTATTCGCGTATCTTACGACCGACATAGTGAAGGTTCCCGATACGTTACCGCTTGATGTACTGAGAGTGACACCGAGCTTAATATCCCTCGCCGCCTCTTTTGCCACGAGAGGAATGCTTACGAGATAGTATCCGTTGCGAAGCTCAAGCGTGTTAAAGTCGATAGCCACACCGTCAAGCGTTGCCGATATCAGCGCGTCGCTGTCGGGAATATAGATATTGAAGATAAGCGAGGAGTCAAGCGTGATGCTCGTCTTTGGCGTGAAGCCTATGTTTTGCGCCGCGGTATGCGTAAGCTTGTAGATAACGCTCGTGCCGTCATCCGACTGCTTCTGGAACTTGTATCCCGTCAGACAGTAGGTGTTAGCAGGTGCCGAGGCACCGCTTGGAAGCACGAAGGTGGTAGGCGTTCCGTCGGGCGCGTTCTTGAAGGTAACGCTGTCGCCCGAGCCGAGCTTTGCCGAGAAGTCGGTAGCGGCCGCTGCCTTGAAGGTACAGCCTGCAAAGCTTATATGCATATCGGTATAGTCGCTCGTTGAGGAATATACGCCGTTGAAGGAGTAGTAGCTTCCGCTGGTTGACTTGTTGGTGGAGAGATCCACCGTGCAGTTCGTGAAATTCATATAGTGAGTCATCCTCGCCGTGGTATACTCGGAGGCAACTCTGCCGAACAGCGCGTGATTGTTGTATGCGGCACTGAAGCTGAGGTCGACGTTTACGAAATTCATCGTCATCGTCTTTTCGTAGCCCTTAGTATATCCCGCGCTACCCATCGCCGCATAAAGCAGGGGATGCTGAAGAACGGTTATACTTCCGTTCTTATAGGTAATGGTGCCGTTGGTTGCTACGATAGTATTTCCCGATTTTGAGTCCTCGGTTTTCGTGTTGCCGAGGCTTCCGTGGGCGCCGAAGTGATAGCCGTTAAGGTCGACGGTGACCAGGGTTGATATGTGTCCTGTGTTGTTCGGGAAGGTCGTCGCGGAAAAATCGCGTCGAAGAAGAACGACTACCTCGGATTTCAGCGAGCTTGCCGAGGGCCTTGTCAGCGGTATCGCGGCACTCTCAAAGGCGCTCTTGTAGGAATCGTACGCCTTATAGAACTTATAGCCCGAGCCTTCCTTATAAAATACCGCAAAGGGATAAGCCTCTTTGTCGGCATATGTCGAGGTTATAGGCGCGTAGATATCTTCAGGCTTCGCGGTGGTGAAGGTGTACTCGATAAGCGAGAGTGCCGTATTGCCTGTGACATTCAGATAAACGGTCTCGGTGCTGCTGCCGTTTCTTCCGACAAAGCTGTTTGAGTAGGCCTCGGTGTGAGGTGTAAGCACGGTGGGATAGCTTCCGTCTGTGCCCTTTACAAAGGATACAGTATCACCCGAATCCGACTTTACCGAATAGCTAAGCTGACTGGGGTCGTGCGTGATAAAGCTACAGTCAACGAAGCGCGTGTCAAAGTCAACCGTGTTCGGGGTATCCTTGATAGCCTCTGCATACACGTCGCCTATGCTTGATGCAGAGGTCGTATTATTATAGAGATCAAGAGTTGAATTCTTTACGGTAATATTTATCTTTGTGTTTGTAGTGGTAGAGCCGTTGTACGCCTGTGCCAGAAGATACATATACTTACCCGTATGTCCCTCGGCAAAGCCGAGATAGGTATTGTCAAAGGTCACATTGATGGTCTTTTCGCTATCGTACGCCGCACCGTCGGTTCCGGGTGCGGTGTAAACGAAGCCGTACTGGCTTGTAAGCAGAGTACCGTTTTTTATGTAGATGTTGGCTGTATTGCCGCTGCTCTTACGAAGCCAGGTATTAAAGAAGCTTCCGTTTACTGTGAGCGTATAATTGTTGAGGTCAAGCGTCACCTGTGAGCATATATCGCACGCATACTTGGGAATGCCCGTTTCGTTGTAGTCCCTGAGCAGAAGTATAACCGCCTCGCTATATGCGTCGGAGGAGCCGTCGGTAAGCACGGCAGCCGCCTCAAACGCCGCCTTGTAGGAGGCGTAGCTCTTATAGAAGCTGTAGCCCGTGCCGTTTTTCGTGAATATCGCCGTCACGTTATAGTAATCGGCTCTCGGCATAGCGCCGTATTTGGTATTTACGTGTGAGCTTACGAGCTTGTATTTTCTGTAAAGTCCCTCAACCGTATCGGTAGAGAGGTAAGAGAGCTTGCCCCCGTCATCGGCATCGTAGAGATAGCTTGAGTCTGGCTCGCTATTGTCAACGGTGAGATAAACGCTTGAATAATCACCGAAGGCATCCTTTACGAAGGTTATCGTATCCCCCGAGGCGCTCTTCGTCAAAAAGCCTACCTGCTCTGGCGAGTAACAGATGAATTTACAGCCCTCAAAGAAGAGCTTGAAGTCGGCGTTTGAGAGCGTTCTCGTGTCGGAACCGTTATCGTTTGAGAAGGTCTGTGCCGTACCGAGCCTTGCTGCGCTTGTGGTGTTTGTGGCGAGGTCGATAATGCAATTCTTATAGTTAAATACGAAATTCTCATTCGTTTCAAGGTCGCATCTGTAGGCGTGAACGAGAAGATTGGTCTTTGTTCTGTTTGTACCAGGTGCCTCGGGAGAGAAGCCTATATAAACGCCATCAAAATTCATATAGAGGGTCTTTTCCACCGTATAAGCCTTTCCGCTGTCGTTGGTGCGCGTATAGGCAAGACCGAAATCTCTGGTAAGAAGCCTTCCGTTTTTGACGTTTATAGTACCGCATTTTACCGTCTCGGGGGTAAGCCCCTCGGCATAGTCGGCTGTTTGCGTGTTGAACATACTCGTCCTGAGGGTCAGCTCGTAGCCGTTAAGGTCGACGGTAATCGTATGTCCGAGGTTGGTTATATGCTGAGGATAGCTGCTGAACACCGCATCCCTGCGAAGAAGTATAACCGCCTCGTCGGTGACACCCGTTGTTGCGTGAGCAAGCGACACCGCCGCCTCCATTACCTTTTTCCAATCGTTATAGCCACCCGTGAATTCGTAGCCCGAGGCGGTTTTCTTGAACAGCGCGAGGGAGTACGCCTCGGCATCGGAATAGTCCTTCGGAATAGGCGCGTAGGCTGTGGGCAGGCTCTGTCCGTCGGCAAGACCTATACTGTAAAGGTTATAGCTACCCTCTGTTGTGCCTGCACTCTTTACCGCAAGCACCGTGGCGCCACCGTCATCAATTCCTATGAATGTATCGGTGCAAGCAGCGGTGTCACCAGAGAGGATTTTACCGAATGAGCCGTTTTTGTCCTTCTTAAATCTTACCGTATCACCCTCGGCGCTCAGGTTGAAGTTGAAGTCACTCATCGTCTTTACATTGAAGGTGCAGCCCTCAAAGGTGTAGAGGTAATCCGAGTAGCCGTATTCATTCGCGGTGTCGGGTGCAAAGTGTACGTTTGATGAGATAAGTCCCTTTATGGAAGCGGGACAGTTTGTCGATGCATCAATAGTACAGTTTTTGTAGTTGAACTCGTATTTTATATCAATTCCCGTCTGTGCATAATTGGCAAGGTCTATGCCGAGAAGCGCGGTACCCAGGGTAGCACCGGGCGCAAAGCCAAGCTCAACGTTCTCAAAATTATAAGTCAGCTTCTTTTCCTTGGTGTAGCTGCCGCCACTTGCCTCGTTGTAGACGAGAGCATACTTGTACGCAAGTATCTTGCCGTTTTTAAAGGTTAAGGTAGCGGCTCTCGGCTCGCCCGCATAAAAGCAGTCCTCGACCTTTGAGTTCAGAAGAGTGCCGTTACCCGAGTTGGTTATAGTGTGACCGCCAAGGTCAACGGTAATTTTCGAGCCCGAAAGACCCGTGCCCCTCGCGTAGTCTGTATTGGTTACGTCACGTCTTAAATACACGACTACCTCATCGGCAGGCTGAGCAAGACTTGCAAGCGTGAGGTCCTTAGCACGCTCAAGCGCGCCTCTCAGCTCATAGCAGGCATCAAACTCATAGCTATCGCCCGAGCGCTTGAATACCGCAAAGGGAAGCGTCTCGGAGGAGGGAACGATGCCGTAGGGCGTTACATCACCGCCGACCGAGCTTGCCTTGCGCACGAATGCCTCGCCGAGCATCTGCTGGGTAAAGGCGTCGTAGTGCCAGCCGTCCTCCTGCGTTGGCGTTCTCTTTTCGCCCGTAGCGGGGTCAAGCAGGTCGACCGCCGTACCCACATCGTAGTGGTTGCTGTCATCGACGAGCGCCGAGGTTACCATAAATACATTTTTAAGTGAGGTATCCTTTGATACGGCATCCTGAGCCGCCTGAACCGCGGTGAGATAAGGCGTTCTATCACGGTAGGTCTGTCCTGCATTATCAGGGTCGTCGCCCGCCTTTCTGTAAAGCCTGCCGTATACGAAGGGCATTTCATAGCACGCCGTGCCCGAAAGCTCGGTGAGGTCGCGGCGCAGGTCCTTGATAAGAGTGGTAAGAAGCTCTTGATACGCGCCCGAGGTCTCAGCGGTGAAGGTTTCGGCACAGCCCTGCATCCACCACATACCGCGGATGACGGGGGTGTAGCCCTTCGCCTTAAGCATATCAAGCCCCTCGCTTACCGTCTGAAGGAAGTTATAATAAAGGTCGCCCGTCTTGTTTCCCGTCGTATTTATTCCGTGCTTTTCAATATAAGAGGGCGGTGTCCAGGTACCTCGGTTTTGCGAGATGGTAGCATTCGTGTTAGGAAATATGTAGGACGAGCCGTACGCGAGCTTGATTATCGCGTTCATCCTTCCGTTTCCGTTGAGGGCGGTGGTAATACCTATTTCCGCGCCAGACTCAATGCTTTCCTGACCGAGTCCGAATGCGCCCTTTACGAAGTAAGACGAGAAGTTTGCCTGTACCTCGTCCTTTCCGTAGAAGTATACATTATCCGAGCCGTTCGTGAGCAGAGCCTTGTCACTTGCGTATTTAGAGTCTGTCGGGTAGTTTGCTACCTTTCCGTAGCCCACCGCGTTAGACTGTCCCGCGATAAGCCAGACGTCGACGGTCTGCCCGTTTGATGCCGTCGGCATAGAATCGGTTGCGGCGTTAGTGCCCACGGTCAGCGCAAGCGTTATCGCAAGCACCGTTGCAAGGGCGAGTATTGCCGCAATCAGCTTTTTAATTTTCATATCTTACCTCCTATAACGGTTAAATTTAAGCACGTGCTTAAATAATAAGCGGTATACCGCTTATTATTGTGTCGGTAATTCAAATTCCGAGCCGTAAGTCTCTTCTATTTTAACACACAAATAAAATAAAGTAAAGAGTGGCCATGTGGTTAAGGTTTACGAAAAAACACTGTTTGATTTGTGAACACTGCTATATTTTAAAGAATTTTGTATGCTCACAGTAATTTTTATGTGAGAAAACTTGACACATTTCTTAAGTTGTGGTAGAATTTTGATGTCACACAATTTAATAATTCGATGTCTTGGGGAAATACTAATTTGGTAAAAAGTGTTTCTCTCTTTTCCCTATCCCAAGATATCGAAATTGTGTGACAACAATAGGAGAGGTGCATTTTTTCGGTGTGCTTCTTTATTGAGGCACACTTTTTTATTTGCGGGAGGATATAAAATGAGTAAAACTGTTAAAACTTTGTTGTTGATTCTGGTAGTGTTGGCCATTTTAGTGTCAATTATTAAGTGTAGTATGAATACGGGAATGTCCGGAGGAACCACATCCGGAGGAACCACATCTGGAGGAACCACATCTGGAGGAACCACGTCTGGAGGAACCACGTCTGGAGGTGCCAACTCAAGTGGAAATAATGGCGGTAGTTCGGGCGTGGCATCGATATTTTACCACACGGTAATTTTCCATACAAATGGCGGTACGGCTGTTTCTACAATGAAAACTAATAATATAAAAAGCGCCCCAAAGACCGAGAAAGAGGGCTATTATTTTGACGGTTGGTTTTATGATCAGGGGTTATCTTTGCCCGCTGTTTTTCCTTTAAAAGTTGATAAGGATGTTGAGCTTTACGCTAAATGGCTTAAGCTAGAGGATGAGCGAAGCTTAAGCAATACATCAATAAAGTTTATGGCGGATAATTACAGTCCTTCCGCTACATATTACATTACCCCGACGGGGTTTGATTTTGACCGTATGAATGAGCTTAATTTAGGAATGAAAATTATAGTTACATATGAGGTCTACTACCGAAAGGATTACGAGGCACTTTGGGATATAGGATATATGGGCGCTCCCAAATACGAGGTAAGCTTGGTTAAGAGTGACGGTCTTGGTCAATTTAAAAGCGATTTGACAACGACAACCAGCTCCGTGAAGAGAACTATATCTGCGGTCATAAGCGCTGCGGATCTTAAGGATCAAAGAATAACACTGACATTCTCTACCGATAACATTCAAAACGTAATATATTTTAAAAACATCACTGTAGAGTACAGTTGTGGGAGAATGTCCTGATGTAATGTTGACGGGTGACAGCTCTGCAAACCTTGACAAAGTGATAGTTTTGTGATAAAATAAATCATCTTCAAACTCAGGAGTGATTTATGAAATTTTCGGTTCTCGGTGTCGGCAGATGGGCGACATTCATTTCCTGGTATATATCGCGTCTCGGCTACGGTGTCCTTGAGTGGGGCAGGGCGGGAAGTAAAAATCTTGAGGAGCTTATCCGCACCCGCAAAAACGAGTACGTTGAGCTTCCCGATGCGATAACCCTTACAGATGACCTTTCCCTTGCGGTGGAATATGCCGACGTTATCGTTATCGCGATAAAATCACAGGCGCTTCGCGAGGTTGCGCAAAGGCTTCTTTCCCTCGGGGCTGACAAAAAGAAAATAGTTCTTTGTATGAAGGGAATAGAGGAGGGCACAGGGCTTCGTCTTACCGAGGTTATGTGCGACGTCGGCTTCGATAAGAATTCTCTTGCCGTCTGGGTAGGCCCGGGACACATTCAGGAGTTTACCAAGGGGCGCCCCAACTGTATGCTTATTGACGGCTATAACAAGGAGTATGTGGGACAGCTTGTTGACACCCTTCGCGGCGACCTCATCCGCTTCTACTACGGTGACGATATAATAGGCAGCGAGATAGGCGCGGCAGCGAAGAACGTTATGGGCATCGTCGCGGGCTTTCTTGACGGGGCGGGCATGGCATCTCTTAAGGGGCCTCTTATGGCGCGAGGCGCAAGAGAGGTCGCAAGGCTTATAGTTGCCCTTGGCGGAAACGAGCTTTCGGCATATGGTCTGTGCCACCTCGGTGACTACGAGACCACACTCTTTTCTCCTCACTCAAACAACCGAGCCTACGGAGAGGCGCTGGCAAGAGGCGAGAAATTTTCCCGACTTGCCGAGGGTGTATATACCTGTGCGGCAATGAAGCTTCTCGGAGACAGATACTCGGTCGACCTGCCGATAACGGGTGCGCTATACAACGTGCTTTACCGTGGCTGCTCACCGCTTGACGAGCTTTCGTCACTCTTTACAAGAAGCACCAAAAGCGAGTTCTGGCACTAGAGCGTGATGCTCTTAACGGAGCTTCACGCTAAACGATGTTTGCCCTCACGGGCAAATGATGTTGCCTGCGGCAGTGATGTTCACTGCGTGAATGATGTTGTGCCTTCGGCACAGTGGGCAAACATCACATCATTGCGAGCTTGTATTTGCGTAGCAAATGGCG
>JAGBIF010000027.1 GCA_017935065.1 Clostridia bacterium | reverse complement strand
TGGACCGTATCTCAGTTCCAATGTGGCCGTTCAACCTCTCAGTCCGGCTACTGATCGTCGGCTTGGTGAGCCGCTACCTCACCAACTACCTAATCAGACGCAAGCTCATCTTCGGGCAGCAAGCCTTTGATGGTTGTACCATGCGGTACTGCCATTTCATGAGGTATTAGCAACTGTTTCCGGTTGTTATCCCTCACCCGAAGGTAGATTGCTCACGCGTTACTCACCCGTCCGCCACTAAGTATATTTCTATACTCCGTTCGACTTGAATGTGTTATGCACGCCGCCAGCGTTAATCCTGAGCCAGGATCAAACTCTCTAAAAAATTTGTATCTTAACAGGCAAGGTCTCCCTCACCCACTAATATCTTTAGAGCTTTTCTCTTGACTTTCTTTACTTTGTTTGAGTTTCAAAGTTATTGTCGAGATTTCCATTCGCACTTTTCAGTGCTCGTTCAGAAATTTCTTTTGTTGTTCAATTTTCAAGGAGCAAGTGCAGCCGTTTTTTGGCCGCTTGTAAGATTATACTACAAGGAAAAACAAAAGTCAAGCACTTTTTAAAATTTTTTATTTCAATTTAATTCATTTTTCTGTTTTGTCAAAAGCCAACGAATTATTCACCCTCGATATGGGCAAATTGACAAAAAAGGTGGATTTATGGCATCAATCTTTTTCAGAACATTAATTATATATATAACCCTCACTCTGTCAATGCGCTTTATGGGAAAGCGAGAGCTTGGCGAGCTTGAGGTCGGCGAGCTTGTTACCTCGCTTTTGCTTTCAGAGATATGCTCAATTCCGATAGACAACCCCGATATACCGCTTATGAACGCGCTGATACCCGTGCTGTTTATAGTCTCGCTTGAGGTAATTATCTCATTTATCAAGAGCAGGTCCTCGGGGGCTGGGCGTATAATCGACGGCACTCCCTCTTATATAATATATAAAGGAAGCTTTAAGCCCGAGGCACTGCTGAAAAACCGCATCTCGGTAAACGAGTTTTTTACGCAGATGAGGCAAAACGGCATCGGAAGCATTGACGAGATAGAGTACTGTATAATTGAGGCAAACGACAAGATATCTATGCTGAAGCGCGGCGAGAGCGGCGGTCTTGGGCATCTTCTTATTGCCGACGGTGAGGTGCAGAGAGATAATCTGCGCATTCTCGGATATGACGAGAGGTGGCTCGGGCGAAAGCTTGGCGGGTGTGATACTCGCGAGGTGTTCATTTTCTCCGTAAACGACGACGGGGTGTGCTATATCGTAAAAAAAGGAGAGATAAACAAAAAATGAAGGCATTTATCATAGCCCTGATTACAGCGCTTCTCGTTATCCTTGCCGTGGTGCTGAACTCGGTATTTCTCGACATTTCCCTCTCCGTCCTTATTGACGAGTGCGAGGCCATCCCCGAGGCCCCTGAGGAAATTGAGAGGTGGGAAGCATTATACGAAAGCTTTTGTCGGTGGCAGAGGTTTATCGCCCTTACCGTCTCACACGAGGATATGAGCAATATTGAAAGCGACTTTGCCGAAATTCTCGCATCGGCAAGAATAGGTGACAAGGACACGCTTATAATAGCAAAGAGCCGTCTCGTTATGACGCTTACGCATCTGAGACGGCTCTCGGGGGTGAACCCTGATAGTATATTGTGATGAATAATGAAGAATGAATAATGAATAATGAATAATGAAGAAGGGCTTGACAGGCGGTATGGCCTAGCTCAACCCTAGGTTTCAGCTTTACCTGAACGGTCTCATATCAGCGAAGTAGGCCTCGGTACGCATTACGGTATAGCCTTCCTCGGTGAGATTTTCCTCCTTCAGTATGCCAAGCTTATCCTTTAGCGCCTTTATCATAAGCTCGGGGCTTAAGAACTCGGCGGGGGATGATGAAAGACAACATTCAAGAAGAATTTTGCCCCCCTCAAGCTTACAGCTGACATTCCTTATCATAGGGGATATGTCTACCTCTCTCTCACCGCCCTTGCCCTTTTTAACTATGACAAGCGGTGAGGTAAGAGCCTTTTCTATATCGAGGCAGAGCGCCTCGGTCGCACTGAGCAAGTCAAGCTCAATGCGGTAGTCAATAAAGCCAAGCTCGGTGAACTTACTCTCGGGATAGTATGCCAAAAGTGCGCAAAGCTCGTCGGTGAGGTTTTTATTAAGCATAGCTACAACCTCATCCTCGGGCACTCTTTTGTAAAGCTTTATGTCCATATACTCGCATACACTCTCAACACCCGTGGAAAGCGGCGCGGCAAAGGAAAGCTTTGGCTTTGGGTTGAAGCCCTCACTGAAGCGAAGCGGAAGTCCTGCTCTTACGATAACCTTCATCACCGTACGCACAAGGTCAAGATGCGAGACGAATTTTAATCTGCCGACCTTTTTAAACTTGACACGCACCGTGCACGGCTCGTTTATTTGCACCATCTGTTCTTACCTCCAAGCTTATTTGCTCCGCAACCCGAGCAACTTTCCTGACACGAGGGCGTGGTCTTTTCGGCATAGGCGCGCTCACGCTCACGAAGAAGGAAGGACTTGGTAACGCCGATATCTATCATATCCCAAGGAAGTATCTCGTCGGTGCCGAAGCCTCGGGTGGTATAGAAGTCGGTATCCACACCCGTATCGCGGAAGGCACTCATCCATCTGTCGTAGTCGAAGAACTCATCCCACGCATCAAGGTTGGCGCCTCTCTCGACTGCAAGCGCAATGGCAGGCGCGATACGGCGGTCTCCTCTTGCGAGGATCGCCTCGATTACCGAAACCTCGGCATCGTGATAGGTGTATCTTACACGCCTGTCGGTGATAGCCTCCTTGAGGTGCTGCTGCTTCATACGAAGCGACGCGAGCGAGTCCTGCGCCTCCCATTGGAAGGGAGTGAAGGGCTTGGGAATAAAGCAGGATACGCTGACGGTAACGCTGACACCGCCCTTGGGGCGCTCGGGCTTGGGAAGGGCGAAGTAGCAATCCACAACGCGCTTTGCGGTAGCGGCAATTCCCTCAATATCCAGGAGCGTTTCGGTAGGAAGTCCGTTCATAAAGTAGAGCTTAACGCTGTTCTTTCCGCCGCGGAAGGCTATATCAACCGCGCGTACAAGGTCATCCTCGGTCACATTCTTATTGATTACGTCACGAAGCCTTTGAGTTCCAGCTTCGGGCGCGAAGGTAAGCCCGCCCTGTCTTACCGAGGATATTCTCTGCATAAGCTCCTCTGAAAAGCTGTCAAGGCGAAGCGAGGGCAATGAGAGGCTTACCCTCTCGTCATCCGTCCACTCAAGAAGCCCGTCGGTAAGCTCGCGAAGCCTTGAGTAATCGCTGATGGAAAGCGATATTAATGAAATCTCATCATACCCCGAGCTTTCGTATAGGCATTTTGCCTGTCTGCAAAGCGTCTCGGGGGATTTTTCTCTTATTGGGCGGTAAACCATTCCCGCCTGACAGAAGCGACAGCCTCGGATGCATCCTCGGTAAACCTCAAGCACTACCCTGTCGTGCACCGTCTGTATGTAGGGCATAACCAGCCCCTCGGGATAGGGCGCCTTATCAAGGTCGGCTACGATGCGCTTTTTGATTTTGGCAGGAACACCCGCCTCCCTCGGTGTAAAGGCGCGGATGGTGCCGTCGGCGTTATAGCTTACCTCATAGAGCGAGGGGATATACACGCCCTCAATATCGGCGGCACGGCGAAGGAAGGCAGAACGGGTATAGCTTCCGTCCTTTTTCATCTGAATATAGAGCCTTGAAATCTCAAGCAGCACCTCCTCGCCCTCACCTATATTGATAAGGTCAAAGAAGTCGGCAACAGGCTCGGGGTTGTAGACACAGGGTCCGCCCGCGATAATGATGGGAACCTCCTCACCGCGGTCGCGTGAGTATATGGGAATACCCGCAAGCTTCATCATAGAGAGTGCCGTGGTGTAGCACATTTCGTACTGAAGCGAAAAGCCGACGAGATCAAACTCGCTTACAGGGTCTCCGCTTTCAAGCGCGTAAAGAGGAATACCGTACCTCTCCATTTTTTCCTTCATATCCACCCACGGCGCGTAGGCACGCTCGCACCAGATGTCCTGCTCGCGGTTTAGCACATCGTAGAGGATGCGCACACCGAGGTTTGACATTCCTATCTCGTAGGTGTCGGGAAAGAGGAAGGCGAAGCGACAGGCTACGCTCTCCTTATCCTTTATAACCGCGCCAAACTCTCCGCCTATGTACCGTCCCGGCTTCTCTACCGATTTCAGCACGCTGTCAATATGCTTGATGTTTGTCATTTAAAAATTTCCTTTGCTCGTTGTTAATCTGTCAGAGGGATGCTACCCAAGGACAGCTCTTATCATTTAGAGGCCCTTCCTCTTTTCTTTTTTGCTCTCGGAATTCTGAAGCTTCTTCTGCTCATTACCGAAAGCGCAATGCAGAATACCGTCTGCCATACTCCGACAAGAACCGTCGGAAGCCCTGCCGTAAGTCCCGACACCGCGATAATAGCGGCAAGCGCCGAGCCAATGGCGGCGGCGGAAAGCTCGGTTAAGGAAAGCTGGGCCTGAAGCGTCTGATAGCGCTTTGCAAGAATTACGGCATCGAGCATATCGCCTCGTCCGCCTCTTGATACGGCGGGTGAGGAAAGCCTTCTGTAAACCGTCTCACGCTCGGGCGCCGGGGTGGTGCGCTTCATTACTCTTATGATATCAACACCGCCCGTCAGGAAGCGAAGCAGGTCATTATCAAGGTTGGGGTCTCTTGAATAGACGAGAGGCGTAATGCCGTGAGCCTTCATATAAGAAAGCGCGCGCGCGAATTCCTCCGAGAATTTATATTCCACAAGTATTTTCGCGAAGAGCATACCGTCCTTCGCCGCATACATAAATCGGGTTGAGCCGAGGAATGCCTCACGCTCGGGCGCGACGTAGACACCCTGTCTCTGCAGGTAATCACGCGTGCCGACAAGTACGGTAGCACCAAGGACGGTGCCCTTAACTCCATCGGTCTCGATAACCGTACCGACAGCGGGCGCAAAGCGCTTGCCGAGCGAACGGTAGAGTATCTCCTCAATAGGTCCGCCGAGGGCGGCGAAAATTCCCGCGAGCAGGCGCATAGCCGAGCGAAGCTCACCCTCTATTCCGCTGACGCTGATTTCCTTGAAGCTTACGTCATCACCCGAGAAAACCTCGCTGTCACTAAAGGTAAAGCAGTCCACCGACGAAAGCTCGCTCATAGAGCCCTCGCCTATTACGGCAAAGTCAGATGAGGTCGCCTCGCGCTGTGCATCGTAATAGGGTAGCTTATGCGAAAGCGAGGAAAAGGCGGGCAGACCTATCATAGATACAAGCGAGAAGGTCGCAAGAAGCGATACGGTGCCGTCGGCAATAAAGTACATAACTATACCCGACACAAGGGCTATTCCAAGTGTCAGAAGAAGCACGGTAAGGTTGCCCGAGTGCCCCTCGTTTACCCTCTCGCTTCTCTTATCAAAATCCTGTGCGAAGGCGCACTTGAAGGGGCGCCCTATTCTTGATTTGAATTCGTCAACCCGTCCGTCGAGGGTTATGTTCTCAAGCTCAAAGGACCTTGTAAGCCTTATATCAACAGTGGTCTTATTACCGCGCGTTGATACAATCTTGAACGCCTCAAAGCCTGACTTATGTAAACAATAGGTAGCATATATAGCGCTTACCGCAAAAATACCGTAGGCAAATGCCAGCGTGGGGTAGTCCACGGGCAGGCTTTTCGCAATTACTGTGTTGTAGGCAACAAGCACTATCGCGAGAATTGGAAGATTAAGCTCGGGAAGAATGCGGCCGTGCGCAAGCGCGCGCAGAGCGCGGAGCGTCTCGGGAAGCGCGACAAAAAGCAGAGCGACTACGAAAAGCGCGTCAATCAGCGGGAACATAGCGGGGCTTGCCCCAGGGGTGATATGCTCAAGGGGATCTATACCGAAGAAGGATATACCCTCAAATACGAGCGCAATCAGGGTAAGCAGGGCTGATATCGCAAGCCTTATTTTAGTTGAAAGCACCGCATCAAGAAATCTGTCCTTGAACTGTTCTCTTTGCGAGTGGGTGTGATAATCCTGCCTGCGCTTGACGTCAACCTGTGAGAGGTCGGTATCCCAGCCAAGCGGTCTTTGCTCGGGCGGAAGCTCATCACCGTCGGTAAAGGTGACGGTCTCGTTAGGCAGAGCGTCAACGCTCTTTTCGGCAGGTGTATGATCCGTCCTTTCCGCCTGTGAGACGGCGCTCGGCTCGTCGGTGTGCGGTACCTCGGCTGACGGCTCCTTGACGGGTGATGGCTTCGGGGTGGGATTTATCTCCTCCTCGGTAAACACGTGGCCTGTAAGCTCGCTTACCTCACGGCGCGCCATTTCCTCCTCGCTGAGTACAACGGCAGGCGGTCTCTTTTCACCGCCGAATTTATAGAGGTTGAGCTTATCCTCGCCCATCCTCACCGTATCCTTTGTATCCACGTTGACAACTATCGCGCCCTCCGCGGTGTCGGTCTCCTTAAGCGCGGGGTCGCTTACGTCTCCGACACTCACTCGGTCTATGCGCACCTCGGGTGTCGGCTCATTAGGCTCCGCGGCTGCGTTTTTGACGGGCGCTGTATCGCTTCGCATCCTTATCGGGCGCTCGGTGATCTCGGTAAACCTCGGCACATAGGTGCGCCAGACACTCGGCATCATTCCGTCCTTTACCACCTGCGAATACTCCTCGCTGACAACGAAGGTGTCGGGGATATCGAACTCCTCCTCGTCGGGCGTGCGAGGTCTTATCGGTGTTGGTGTGTCGGAGGTGTTTTCCAAGGTGGGCGCTGTCAGCTCGGTCTTATCAGGTGCTGTCGGGGTATTCGTAATATCACTCAGCACCTCCTCCTCGTCACCCTCAAGGAAAACCATTGAGGTCTTTGGAAGTCCCTCGGTGAAGCTGTATTCCACCCCGCCGTCGGTGGGGCGCTCTTTATCGTGAGGGGCATTTCGCTTCGCGCGCTCTGCCATCTCTTTTATTTTAGAAATATCGTATTCGTTTTGCGACATTTAAGCATTCCTTTCTTAAATACTCGTGTCCGTATCAATCAGCACGGGTTATCCTTTGCGCTGTCTTGCAATCTCGGCAAGCATTACCGCCGAGGCGCAGGAGACATTCATTGAATTCACCTCACCAAACATTGGGATAGATACGCAAAAGTCACAGCTCTGCTTGGTAAGGCGGGATATTCCGTCCCCCTCGCTTCCAAGAACAAGGGCACAGGCCCCCTTCATATCGGTTTTGTAAATACTCTCGCCGTCCATATCCGCGGCATATATCCAGAGCCCTCTTTCCTTGAGATCTTCAACCGTCCTTTGAATATTCGTGACCTTGGCGATTTTCACATGGCTGACAGCCCCCGCAGACGCCCTTGCGACAGTAGCGGTAACACCGACCGCGCGACGCTTGGGAATAATTATGCCGTGCGCGCCGAGGCACTCGGCATTTCGTATTATCGCACCGAGGTTATGAGGGTCCTCAACACCGTCAAGCAGAATAACGAGAGGCTTCTCGCCGCGCTGCTCGGCAAGAGACAAAATATCGTCAACAGTCGAGTACTCCACTCCGCTTGATACCGCGATAATTCCCTGGTGGCGCACACCGCCTGACATTTTGTCAAGCTTGCTCCTCTCCACCTCTACAACGGGTATCCTCGCCTCAAGCGCCGTCGCGACAAGCACGCTTATCGAGCCGTCGCGCTCACCCTTTGATACATATATTTTTTCAATATCGGCACCTGTCTTGAGAAGCTCTCTTACCGCGTTTCTGCCAAGTGTAAGTCCCTCGGTATCAATAGGCGCGGGGCGCTGCTCCGTGCCCCCCATACGCACACCTTCTCTGTCCGTGCTTAAGTCCCGTCTCATTCCTGTCTTTTTCATAACCCTTCCTCTTTGGCGCAATATTCAAAACAGCCCTTTGCCTTTGCAAGCTGATGCATTATATCAAATATTCAGGTATACTACAAACCATTATACCACAGTTTTTAATATTTGTACAGTAGAAAATCGCACACGCGCGAAATATTTTTTATACTATATAACAAAAGAGCGTCGGTCACAGGACCAACGCTCTTTTGTTTTGCCTTCAGAAATCAGTTGTTTGATTCTCTCTTTGCCGCAAAGCATGCGCTGCAGTATACAGGCTTGCCCTCGGTGGGCTGGAAGGGTACCTTGCAGTCGGCGCCGCATGCAGAGCATACAGCATCGAACATTTCTCTTGAGCCCTTCTGTGCGTTCTTTCTGGCAGTACGGCAATCCTTGCATCTGGTAGGCTCATTCTCAAAGCCCTTGGATGCGTAGAACTCCTGCTCGCCAGCAGTGAACACGAAGTCGGCACCGCAGTCCTTGCACTTCAATGTCTTGTCCTCGAACATTTTCTTTTCCTCTCTTAATAATGGGTTTTTATTTGCCCTAAGACGGATTCCAACCGACGCCTTTGAAAACAACTCTCTCCCTTAGGCTACTCGGGCATATAAACAAAATTAAATAATTCCCGCAAGCACATCGCATATCTCGCGGTTGGCCTTCAGTGTGCGCGACAGACGTGCCTTGGCATTGTCTACCGACTTAGCGCTTCTTGAAAGCCTCTCGGCTATCTCGCGGGTCTTAAGTCCCTTAAGAATAAGTCCGAATACCTCATACTCAAACTCTGAAAGAACGCTTTTCGCAATCGACATTACCCTCTCGCAAAGCTCTCTGCCCGCAAGCCTTCCGTCAATATCGCTCACAACAGCTACTCTCTCCGCGGGGAGACTGTCACATACAGCGCCCTGTCTCGTCCTTGCGCGAAGAAGCGACTTAAGGCGGTTTGTGATACAGACGTTTGCGTAAAGACCGAAGGTCACCGCATCCTCCATAGCGCGGTCATAGGTAACGGCGGCGCTGTGAAGCGCTATCCTTGCCTCCTGTATTGCCTCCGCCTCGTCGCACTCATCAAAGGAAAACGACCTTACCTTTTTCATAATAAGCGGGGTATAGCGGGACACAAGCTCGGAAAACGCATCGTCCTGACACTCTGCGCCTCTTATCATACATAAAAGGTCACTTAAAGATTTATCAACCACGAAAAACTTGCTTTCTTTCATTTGAATACTTTTAATAGGTATGAATTCATTATATATAGTATTTTGACACTTGTCAATACTAAAATTTAAAAAAAATTCAAATTTGTTAAAAATTTATACAATTTTAGGCAAATATGCTAGTGCTTTTTCATAAAAAAGAGACTAACATAGCTAAAAGAGTATGCACCTCAGTGTAAATACTCCAGCCTTCCCGTCAGAGAAAACAGAAATCCGCGGTATACTCCGCTCGGGTTCCGCTTAAAATTCTCTACCATACGGGCGGCCTCGTCACGGCTGGGAACGGCTATGTTGACACGAAGAAACTCGCCGCGCTCATCCGAGGCGATAAGCTCTACCGAAAAGTCGCCTCCCTCGCGCTCTGCTATCCGAGACGAAAGCGTAATGCTATCGTTTGTAAGCGCGACGTATCTTGAGACGCTTTCGGTCACGTCGTCGCGAAGAAGCTCGGGAAGGGTGGTATAAAGCTCGCGCGAGACGGCGCGCCCCGTGTCGCTTATCATATAATAGCGGTGACGGTCAATTTCATCATAAATAACGTGTCCCCTGTCGGTAAGCTCGGTCAGCGCCTCGGAATAGGCGAGTGTGACGTCGGCAATATTCTCGCTGATAATTCTGTCGAGGTCCGCCGACTCGATCGGGCCTCGCACGCTATCGAGCAGAAACAGGATGAAAATTTTAATTTCGGTTATGTCACTTGGATAATAGCTTGCCATATTTTCCTCATAAATTGCAGACACTGCAGAGAATACGCACCCTGCAGTGTCTATTTCATTTGCTTAATCGTTAAGATACTTCTCGTAGTTCTTCTGGCTGACGTCGGTGAATACCGCGTTGCCGAAGCCGTCAAATTCAACTCCCGAAAGGTCGCGCGAGGTGAAGTAGAAGCTCTGGTTGAATACCACGGGGGCAACCGCAGCCTCATCAAGCATAAGCTTTTCTGCCGCGCGAAGCTTTTCATTTCTTACCGACTTATCGGTAGCCTCATATGCCTCCTTGATAAGCGCATCGTATGCCTCGGATCTCCATCCGCCGATGCTGCCGAAGAAGCCCTCGGGGCCGAACTTGGTGCCGTTTCCGTTAAAGCCTGTCGAGAAGGCGGTAAGCGGAACGAAAGCATCGCTTGAATAAAGCATCCAGTCAATTCCGATAACGTCAAAGTCACGCTTGCCCGAGGCTGCCGACTTTGCCAGAAGCTGAAGCGCCGAATCCTTGATGGCGGTCTTTTCACCGTTCTTGAAGTCAACGATATTGGTCGTAACCTCGTTTACGGTCTCAACCGTTACGGTAAAGCCGAGAGCGCCCCACGCGCTCTTTGCAAGATTTGCAATAGCAACCGACTCCTCGTCACCGTTAACGGTAAGAGTAAAGCTCCTGTCAATGCCCGTAAAGTCAACGCCCGCAAGCAGCTCCTGTGCCTCAGAGGTCTTTGCGGTGGTGCTTATCAGCGCGTTGTTCTTTCTTATATCCTTATAGCTCTCGGTAAGGAAGCCCGTAGCCGCCTTGCCAAAGGTGATAGCCGATACGATAGCCTCGCGGTCGAGCGCCATAGAGAGCGCCGCCCTTACCTCCTTGATAGCGAAAAGAGGATTTTCAACATTGAATACATAGGTATAGGTGGAAAGCGCGTCAGCACGCTTTGCATCACGCTCGTTCTCCTTCCTGTCGGCAAGGGTTGCATCGCTCATATAGAACACAACCTTCTCCTCAAGGTCCTTGACGGTAACGGGTGCGGTATTGCCCGCAATATTGAAGGAAGAGATAAGCTCCGCGGGCTTTACCTGCTTGGTAAAGTTCTTTTCGGTGGTGGGCTGATGGTAGCCTACGTTTCTTGCAACGGTGAAGCTTCCCTGTGCGTAGTCAACGGTAGCGATTTTGAAAGGTCCGTTCGTCACCGCGTAGTTGATTACCTTCGTAAAGTATCCGCTTGCGGTATCGTAGATATCCTGACGGATAGGTGAGGTAGCAACCGACGCGAGATTTTTAAGAAGCCTCTGCACGTCCGCGCCCTCGCGGTAGGTGATGGTTATCTCATCGGTTGCGGATGCGACAGCGCCAAGCTCGTAAACCGACTTCTCACCGCGCTTGATATCGGCGGCATTCTCAATATCGTAAAGAAGCGCCGCGGATGCGTTTGCTCTGGTAGGGTCAAGAAGCACGTTACGCCACGCGTAAACGAAATCCTCTGCCGCAACCTGCTTTTCATCAGACCAGTAGGACTCGCGAAGCTCGATAACTATCTGACGAAGCTCCTTGTCAACGCGATAGCCCTTTGCCATAGCGTCCTTCTCAAGATCACCGTCCTCAGAAAGGTTGAAAAGCGGCTCAAAGAGAAGGCTCATTACCGCCTCCTGATTAGCGTCCACATAGTAATCCGTGGGGTCGAAATCATAAATCTCCTCGCCGAGGTACACGCTTATTTCAGCGCCCGCATTCTTAGGCGCGCCGCACGACGAAAGTGCCGTCATACAGCCAAGCAACGCGGCAAGGGTAAGTATAATGGAAATAATCTTTTTCATACTGTCCTCCCGAACATATATATTCTTACTGTAACATTTTATCACAAAAACAAAATATTTTCAATAAGTAATTTCCCTCGCCCCTCTTTTTCGTGCAGTTGCACAAAGAGAAGCTTTTTTGTTTGTAGGTCTTTAACAAATTTAGGAATAAAGACAACATCGCACGCGCAATATAATTTAAAAGAGGTGACGCTTATGAGGAAAAGCCCTTACGGAAAATATACCTCCGACCTCGCCTGTGAGCGAGCGCGCGCGGATACAAAGCTTGCGGGGGTGGAATTTGAAAGGCGAGAGGCGGGCTCGCTTACCGCCGAGCGCGTGAGGGTGAAGGACAAGAACGGCGAGAATAGCCTCGCAAGACCTATCGGAAGCTATTTTACCCTTCACACAGGGCGACTTGACAGAATGAACGGGAGCGACTTTGGCGAGGCTGTGAGGATAATAGCGGACGAGCTTTGGGCGCTTGCGGGACGGCGCGACGGGCTGAAAATACTAGCCGTAGGACTTGGCGCGCGCGAGCTGACACCCGACACGCTAGGGCCAAAAGCCGCCGACAGGATAGTAGCCACGGCGGGCACCGATACGGGGCGCCTCGGGTGCGAGGTGGCGGTGATAGCCCCCGGGACTGCCGCAAGAACAGGACTTTCCCTAAGGGATATCATCGTTGGGGTGGGCGGTGCTGCGGGAATAGGGCTTTGCCTTGCGATAGACGCGCTTGCCTGCACCTCGGAAAAGAGGCTCGGCTCCTGTATACAGATTTCCGACACGGGTATTATTCCTGGAAGCGGTGTCGGCGAGGGATGCTTTCCTATCAACAGAGAAACCGTAGGTATTCCCGTTATCGCGATAGGCGCACCGACCTTGCTTCGCGCCGAGGTGCTTTCCGAGGACGGTGACAGCCTCGAGGAAATGCTGGTATGCGACAGGCACACGGACGCGATAACCGACAGCGCGGCAGAGCTTATCGCAAGCGGGATAAATCTTGCCTTCGGGCTATAACAAAAGCAGTAAGGGGCTGTCGCAAACGGACAGCCCCTGTCTTATATTACTCAACCACTACGTCGCAAAGGTCGCGCTTGGGAACGAGGTTACAGCCGCCGTCGCGGTAGTATCTCACATCCCCGTCCTTCATCGGGATTATTCTCGCGCACTCGGATGCTTTGCCGAGGGCGATAACGAGATGAGGGGTAAGCCCCTCTGCCTTGATGAGCGAAAGAATTCCCTCTCGCTTGAAGCTTCTTATCATACACGAGCCATAGCCCGCCTCGCAGGCGGCAAGCACGATGCTCTCGGCGGCAATTCCTATGTCGATAGCAAGGTTGGTATCGGGCTCGGTCTCCTTCGCAAGAATAACTATATAGCCCGTCGGGCGCATATCGCGGGTGGGGCGCTCGTCCTCGGGAAGATAGCCTCCGAGGGATATCATTGAGAATACCCTCTCTGCCTCCTCACCTGAAATTATCTTATAAAGAAGCCTCTGCCTGTTTGCGGCGCTCGGGCTTATTCTAGCGATATCGACGAAGGACAAAAGCTCCTCGCGTGTGGGGGCGCTATCGGTTTTGTAGCGTCTTACCGTCCTGCACATCGTGGCAAGCGAGCGAAGTCCGTCAAATTGCTTCATATCCATAATATTCACCTCTTTGAAAATAATTGTTTACAATATAGGTATTTTTACAAAAAGCATCAGAACACAAAATCAAACTCAAGTCCGAAAATGCTTACGGTGTCTCCCTCTTTAACTCCTGCCTCCTTAAGTCGGTCTATAACACCGAATTTGATAAGCGAGCGCTGGAAGTAGGCGAGAGATTCGCGGTCGGAGAAATTAATTCTTCCCATAAAGTTGTAGAGCCACTCGCCCTCAACCTCATAGACGCCGTTTTTCCTTGTGACGGTAACCTCGGTGTCACCGACGAGAAGAAGATTTTCATCCTCGGATACCTCGGGCTCCCAAACGGTGATGGGCGGAAGCTCGGACAGAGCGCGAGAGGTGAGCCTTACAAGCTCATCAAGCCCCTCGCCCGTTACGGCGCTGACAAAAACAAGCTCGCGGCCAAGTGATTTCACATGCTCACAAAAGGCCTTTATTTCATCACTCTCACGATAGGCGCAATCCACCTTATTCGCAACCACTATCTGAGGTCTCTTTGACAGCTCCTCGGAATAGCCGCGAAGCTCGGCATCGATTGCGGTGATATCCTCTATAGGCGAGCGCCCGTCCTGTGACGAGATATCCACCACGTGCAGAAGAAGTCTGCATCTGTCAACATGGCGAAGGAAGGCGTGACCGAGACCAAGTCCCATAGATGCGCCCTCGATAAGCCCGGGGATATCCGCGGCGAGGAAGCCTCGCCCGCCCGCGACCGACACCATACCGAGGTTTGGTGAGAGCGTGGTGAAGTGGTAGTTCGCAATCTTTGGCTTTGCCGCGGATATGCGCGAGAGAATTGAGGATTTTCCTACATTGGGAAAGCCGACAAGACCTACCTCGGCAAGCATCTTAAGCTCCAGCAGGACCTCGCGCTCCTCCCCCTTGGTTCCGTTTTTCGCGAAGCGGGGTATCTGCCGCGTGGGGGTTGCGAAGTGACGGTTTCCGAAGCCGCCTCTGCCGCCCTTGCATACGACGAACTCATCTGCCGATGCCATATCGAAGATAATTCTTCCGTCAGAGGCATTTCTGATAAGAGTTCCCCTCGGCACGAGAATGACCGTATCCTTACCGCTTTTGCCGTGCTTCTTGCCCCCCATACCGTTCTCACCGTTTTCGGCAACGAACTTTCGCTTGTAGCGGAAGGCAAGAAGGGTATTCGCACCCTCGTCTACCTTAAATATTATATTACCTCCGTGACCGCCGTCACCGCCGTCGGGACCGCCCTCGGATACATATTTTTCTCTGTGGAAGGCGATAGCTCCGTTTCCGCCGTCGCCTGCCTTGATATAAATTTTAATGTTGTCAATAAACATAAGCCTCTCCTTTCTGAAGAGCTACTCGGCGAGCTAGTCCTCCTTGTCGCCCTTTTGCCTGATAACAAGTCTTATCGGTGTACCCTCAAAGCCGAAGGTATCGCGTAGACAGTTCTCTATATATCTTCTGTAAGAGAAGTGGAACAGCTCCTCCGAGTTGCAGAAGATTACGAATGTGGGCGGGCGCACCGAGATTTGCGTCATATAGTATATCTTGAGACGCTTGCCCTTGTCCGAGGGGGGCTGTACGCGGTTCATCGCATCGTTCAGCACATCGTTCAGCATACCCGTAGATACTCGGTGACAGCTCTCGTTGTAAACCGCATTTATCATTTCATAGATATTCATAACCCTCTGTCCAGAGAGCGCCGAGACGAAGATTATCGGTGCGTAGGGCATATAGCCGAGGGCGTTCCTGATGCGCTTGGTGTACTCGTTTACGGTGGAATTATCCTTATCGACCGCATCCCACTTGTTGACCACGATAATAGACGCCTTGCCTGCCTCGTGAGCAATTCCCGCTATCTTCTCATCCTGCTCAACTATACCGTCCTTACCGTCTATCATAATGAGACAGACGTCGGCACGCTCCACCGCCATATTGGCGCGAAGCACGCTGTACTTCTCTATTCTGTCCTCAACCTTGGACTTGCGCCTGATGCCCGCGGTGTCGATGAAGTTGTATCTGCCGAACTCGTTTTCAACCAGCGTATCCACCGCGTCTCTCGTCGTGCCCGCGATATCCGAAACTATCATTCGCTCCTCGCTGCACATACGGTTGATAATAGATGACTTTCCCGCGTTTGGCTTTCCGATAACGGCAACGCTGATAACATCGCTCTCCTCATCCCCGTCATCCTCGAAGCTGCAGGCCCCGACGATAGCGTCAAGCAGATCTCCCGAGCCCGTGCCGTGAAGCGAGGACAGCGCGATAGGCTCATCCTCAAAGCCAAGCTCGTAAAACTCGTAAAACTCAAGCGGAAGCTCGCCCACCCTGTCGACCTTGTTGACACAGAGTATAACGGGCTTGCCCGAGCGCTTCAGCATAACCGCGATATCGCGGTCATCCGCAAGAAGCCCCGCCCTCACGTCGCACATAAAAACGATAACGTCGGCAGTGGCAATCGCAAGCTCTGCCTGCGTGCGCATCTGCTTAAGAATGGTATCGTCGCTCTTTGGCTCGATACCGCCCGTATCAATTACCGTAAATTTTTTGTTATTCCACTCGGCATCGGCGTATATTCTGTCTCTTGTGACACCTGGGGTGTCCTCGACTATCGAGCGCCTCTCGCCTATAAGCTTATTAAAAAGAGTGCTCTTTCCAACATTCGGTCTGCCGACTATTGCAACAATAGGTTTTGCCATAACAAGCTCCTTTCTCCAAAATACAAAAAGTCAATCCTATGCGCGAAGAAGCCTGCGCAAAAGCTCGTACCCGTCAGAAGGAACGGGTGTGACCCTCACCGAAAGGGCGCGTGACAGCTCTTTTCTCGTCATTCCGCAGAGGAAATCGTCATCATCACGGCGAAGGGCGTTTTCGGGTATCAGAAGCTCCTGACCGAGTGCCTCACCCTTCAGCTGTTCAAGAATATCCTTTCCTGTAAGAAGTCCTGATACTGTGATTGAATGTCCGAAGAAATTATTGACTATTTTGTAAACCTTAATTTTCATATTAGGGCAAATTTGCATTACCCTATCGCATAGCGAAGAAATCATACCGTAGGATGCTTCTCCTGTCGCAACCGATATATTTCTCCTTCTCTTAAGCAGGCGCCTCATATCGCTGACATCGCTTTCGGCAAGCGAGAATTCCTCTATGAACGAGCGAAGCATTCCGACACCGTTTTCAATCTGAGGATAGCCCTCGTAGAACTCCTCGGGGGGAAGCTCTCTTTTCGCCTTGAGGTAAAGCTCGTCGGCGGGAAAGAATACCCTCGTGCCGTACTGCTTTAAAAGCGTATCACCGAAGCCCACAACCGCGTCAATGACCTCACCCGCCTCCTCGGGTGTGTACTGCGACAGCGGATAAAGCCCGCCTCTGTGCGCGGTAAGCCCTGCAGGGACCACCGATACAGACGAAAGCTCGGGCAGGTAGTGCGAAAGATCGCGCATCGTGCGAAGAAGCTCCTCACCGTCATTTATGCCGCGGCACAGGACTATCTGCCCTGCCATGGTGAGGCCTGCCGATTTGAAATCATCAAGATAGGACAGCACCTCCCCCGCGTGCTTATTCTTCATCATAAGAACGCGAAGGTCGGGGTTTGTCGTATGCACCGAGATGTTGATAGGCGACATACGCATCTTAACGATGCGCTCGACGTCATCGGCCGTCATATTGGTAAGAGTAACATAATTACCGTGTATGAAGGATAGCCTCGAATCGTCGTCCTTGAAGTAAATCGGCTCGCGCATACCCTCGGGGTTCTGGTCGATAAAGCAGAAGATACAGCCGTTTTTGCAGGCATGCTTTTTATCCATAAGGGGTGTCTCAAAGGTAAGACCTATATCGTCGTACTCGTCCTTTTCTATGTCAAGGCACATCTCCCTGCCGTCTCGTAAAATGCAAAGTCGGACACTGCTCTCGGCAAGGTAAAAGCGGTAGTCAAGCACGTCGCGGATAGCGTTTCCGTTAATGCTGACAAGCATATCACCGCGCAAAACACCTGCCCTCTCGGCAAGCGAGCGTCTGCCGACCGATACTATCTTAACCACATTATCCCCTCTTTCCTTCGATGATTTCTCTTTATTCTAGCATAAAAATTTACAAAATGCAATATTTTTCTTTAAGATATCTATAATAATTATTATTGACAAAAACGGACTCGTGGGATATAATTGGAGGTGGAAAGTGAAAATTTGAAGGCGGTCATATATGAAAGCTAAATATAAAAATTCTCTTATCGCCGCCCTGAGCGGTATTGTCACGGGGCTTTCGGTTATTCTGCCCTCTCAGCTTGGTTGGCTTGCCTGGGGCGGTATCGTCGGCTTCTTCTATCTTCTGCTCGCCTTTGTGGGCGAGGGCGCCTCGCTCGGAAAGTATTACCGAACGGGACTTCTTTTCTTCACGGTATTTTACGCCTGCGCCTTTCATTTCTTTCTCTATATGCATCCGCTTGACTTTACGGGCATATACGGATTTGCATCGGTGCTGGTGGTCATCTTTTGCTGGGTGGCGCTTCCGCTTTTACAGGGCTCTATCAGCGCGGTGTTTATTCTTCTTTTCGGGCTGTGCGCAAGGCTCGGTGCCTTCAGACGGGTGAGGGCGCTTGAGGTGCCGACGCTTGCCGTCGGCTTCGTTATGCTCGAGTGGTTCCAGACGGTTGGCTGGTGGGGCGTGCCGTTTGCGAGGCTCTCGCTCTCACAAACCATAGGAAGCTATTTCTTCGGCTCGGCATCGCTCTTCGGCTCCTATTTCATCACCCTTTGCGTGTGCGCGGTCAACGCCTGTATCGCATATTCTCTCATAGGGCTGAAGCAGGGCGGCGCGCGCTCGCTTATAAAAAATCTTCGGCTTTGGGGCAGTGTGGCGCTTTCGGTGTTCCTGCTCAACCTCACGCTGGGTATTATTACCACCTGTATCACCGACAGCAGGTGCGAGAGCGAGGAAAAGCTCACCGTCGCGGTGCTTCAGGGCAACTTCTCGTCAAAGTCATCCTACGATGCCGACCCGTTTGACATCGTAGCCGTCTATCAGGACCTCACGAAGCAGGTCTGTGAGGGGGGCGAGGTCGACCTTGTCGTATGGCCCGAAACCGCCCTTCCCTGCACCGTCAATCCGAACGGCTCGCTTGAAAACGAGGTGAGGCAGATTGCGAAGGAATGCGGTGTGCCTATCATCTGGGGTGGGCTTCGCCATGATATTAACACCTACGCAAATTGCTTCTTCTACACACATTCCGATGGCGAAATGGATACAACTGTTTACGAAAAGAGGCATTTAGTTCCCTTTGGCGAATATATGCCGATGCGCTCGATACTTACTCTGATACTTCCATTTATGGAAGAAATATCAATGCTCTCGTCGGATATGACGCCAGGCTATGGCACGAAGCTGTTCGATGTTGAGGGCATCGGTAAGGTTGGCTCGCTTATCTGCTTTGACTCGATATACGAGGACCTCTCGCTTGACACGGTTCGCGACGGTGCCGAGCTTATCGTGCTTGGTACGAACGATTCCTGGTTTTCCGACTCGGTGGCGATATATATTCACAACAATCAGGCAAGGCTTCGCGCGGTTGAGACGGGAAGATATATAGCGCGCTCGGCGGTTACGGGTGTCAGCACCGTCATTTCCCCAAGCGGTAGGGTTCTTGCCGAAACCGAGCTTCTCACCGAGGACTATGCGACCTGCGGGGTATCGCCTCGCTCGGACAGAACGCTCTATTCATATATAGGAAATACGCTTGTCCTTGTCTGTGCCCTTTTCTTTATCGGTGTGCTTGCCTTTGGCATTTACGAAAGAAAAACGGCTGAAGCTGTGGCAAAGACAATAGACGAAGGGGGCAGAGCTGACGATGAAGCAAGCTTGTAAAACCGAAAAAAATATCTGCTTTAAGATAATAGACATCCTTGAGGGTGGCGCAAAAACAAGGCGCGAGCTTATTGACGGCTATATCCTGTCGCTCGGTCTTTCACGCGAGGTGATGCTCGACCGAAGCACCTCGGGCAAGGTAAATCAGTACCGCTCCGAGGTCGGCACGGCAATAAACGAAATGCTCCGCAAGGGTATTATTCACCGCTCGGCTGACGGTATGTATTCGGCAAGCGAGCAGAAGCCTGTCGTTATACGCAACGAGAGGTGTGAGAGGCTGGTGCTGAAGCTTCTTAAAAAATCACCTATGACGAAAAACGGAATAAGAGATGAGCTTGTGCGTGCGTTTGGCACCGATAAGACACTCACCGACACAGACGACAAAAAGCTCTTTGCCACACTCGGCGAAATTCTCCGTCGCCTCGTGCGCGAGGGCATTGCAGTCCTTAACGGCAAGGTCTATTCGCTTCAAAAAAGGATTGAAGCGCGGCTTGACGATATTGACGGACTGCTTACGCTCAAGGAAAGCTTCCTGCTCGGCATACACAAGAGGGGCGGTGAGTTCTTTGAGAGCTTCTTTATGACGCTTCTTGAAAAATACGTCACGCTTAACGGTAAAACGGTAATCGAAAACACCACCACAGGCGGCGCGGATGACGGCGGCATTGACGGAATTATGCGTACCCGCGACTGCCTTGGCTTTCGCGAGACGGTAATGGTTCAGACCAAAAACCGACTGTCCCCCGCGAGTGAGACCGAGGTGCGCGGTTTTTGGGGCGCGGTCTGCGCAAGGCAGGGCTCGCGCGGAATATTCGCGACCACCTCAGGCTTTCATCCGAGCGCGGCCGCACTCCTTGAGACAATAGACAGCTGTGTGGGTGTCGACGGCGATATGATATTCAAAATGGCAATAAAGACGCTCTACGGTATAAAGAAATCGGGTAGCGCGTACTCGGTTGACGAAAGGATAATCTAGTATGAAAAACAAGGCGACTGTGAAAATGACCTACACCGAGGTGTATGAAAAAATCGCGCAAGTCATTGGGGAGGCGCTTTCGGATATGCCGAGGGGCTCTGACGGCGAGCCTCTTTTCACCTATCAGACGAGAGTTTACTTTTCAAACGATAAGCTTGAGGAAAGCGACGGGTATATTGGCCGTGATACCTCAACCGTGTGGGGCGAGATCTCCTTTGAGGCTAAGGGAGGCGAGATCAACGACGAGTCGCTCTGCTTCTCTCTGGCGCTTGACCTTGACAAGTCGGGCATGCTTCTTGAAAGGCACACCGTCTTAGCTGATGAGACCGCGAGATTTTTAAGCGATATAAGGGACACCCTCTACACACCCGCCAGAGCGTGCGAGAATGTAGACGAGCTTGTTGCGCTTATCAAAAAAAGACAGGATGAGGAAGCACAGAAAATAATAGATGAATTTGAGCAGATGACAAAAAAGATTTACAGAAAGGCGCTTATTATTGCCATTATCGCGCTTGTCATCGTAGTTCCGCTTCTTATATATCTTGCAGGACTTGGGGTGTAGCTATGAGTGATATGCAACAAAGACGCCCGCTTACGGACGGGGTGATTTCAGAGCTTCTTTCGCTCACAGAGGAATACTCGGGTAAGCTTCCCGTCTCAACCGACGGTGTAATGTGCGACATCTATGCGAGGCACAGCCTTGTAAACGGCGACGGGGATACGGTCGATGCGCCAAATGATGCGGGCGACTTTTATTTTGACCTTGTCCTCGGCTTTGGGGATGAGGACCTTGAGCATTGCTTCTCCTTGCATCTTTCACTTGAGGACGGTAGCTTTTCGGTAAGCGAGTATGAGGATGAGCTTGCCGAGCTTAAGGTGGCGGTGCAAAAATTTCTGCCGTCTCTTGAGGGGGTAAGTCACAGAGAATATCTCCGCGCCCTCGCGAGCGAGCGCTACTGTGACAGATATCCCGAGACTACCCAATCGCCCTTTGACTACAAGCGCTTCTTTATCGGGGCGAGTGTTGTGTGCGCTGCTCTTATACTTATGCTTTTTGTGATAAACGATATTTTACCGAAACTTTTATAGCTTAAATATTCACTTTTAATTTAAGGGGGAACACCTATGAACGCAAGGTCTGCCATTGAGGCACTCTCACCGACGCTTCTCGATATTGCCAAAATACTTGATGAGGCGGGACTTGATACGAAAACAAAATGCGCCTTTTCGGATATAGAGCTTGCCGACCAGAGCGAGGACTCACCGAGAGCCACAGGTCTTTGGGGTGAGATCATCTTCTCTCTCGGCGATAACGCGGCGGCGCTTGAGTGCGCGGTAAGCGTATACGAGGGCGAGGTATCCGACGAGGAAATGCTCTCGGAAATAGCCTCACTCCGTGCCGAGGCAAAAAGAATTGCCGAGCTTTGCCAAGCAGTCGGCAGGGACAAGCTTTTTGAGGCGCTTGATGCGCCTGAGGGGGACGGTGAGGATGAGAGCGAATTTGATGAAAAGAAATTTGATGAGGCAGAATTTAACTCACTACTTCGCGATGTCCGTGAAAGAGACAGAGAGCTTCGCAAAAAACACACCCTGCCCTTTATTATCGGCGGTGCTCTGCTTGTGGCGGTAGTCGTACTGCTTCTCATTATACTTCTTTGAGGTCGAGACTATGGACTTTTCTAAATACGGCGTAAAGCACGCGCCAAGCTGTGAGAGCTGTGAATATTACGAATACGATGAGTACACCGACACCTACGGCTGCTCGCTCTCGCTTGACGAGGATGAGATGAGTGATTTTCTCGGCTTCAATACGAAGGGATGCCACTACTATAAATTCTACGATGAGTATAAAAGCGTGCATAGGCAGATATAGTTTTCCGACACTTCTCTTTAGTAACTTTAACAAAAATAGCACACTATGGCATACAGATGTAAGCTATAGTGTGCATTTTTTTAGTAGTTATATCTCTTTTTGTACTTAAAGAGGAAGAATACCGTGAGTGACATCGAAAGCAGTTCTGATAAAGTAATTGAGAGCCATATTCCGTCAACGCCGAGAAGTAGGGGCAAAAGAAGCACCAGCGCAACCTGGCTTACTACAGTACGGAAGAAGGATATCACCGCCGAGATAAGTCCGTTTGAGAGGGCTGTAAAGAAGGATGAGCCGAAGATACCGAGCCCCGCAAAGAGGAAGTTTACCGAGTATATCATAAAGCCCCTCGCGGTAAGCGACATAAGCGCCTCGTCATAGCCGACAAAAAGCAAGGACAGCGGATACGCCATAGCCTCGGCAAAGGCGAGCATTGCGAGTGAGAAGATAATTATAAGACGGATACACCTTCTGCGAAGATTTTTAAGCTCGTCGGTATTTCCCGCGCCGAAGTGGTAGCCGACGATAGGTGCAGTACCCATTGAAAATCCGATAAAGAGCGCAATAAAAATCATCGTGATATACATCATAACGCCGTATGCGGACACACCGTCCTCGCCCGCGTAGCGCATAAGCTGAACATTGTAGAGCATACCGACAAGTGACATCGAGATATTGCTGAGAAGCTCAGACGAGCCGTTTGTGGCGGTGTTGAGAAGCGCCTTAATATCAAGCCCGCACCTGCCGATTTTAAGCGGCGTGGTGTTTTCCCTGCCGAAGTAGATAAGCGGAACAATTCCGCCGACGGCCTGGCTTATCGCGGTGGCAAGCGCGGCACCCTCAAGTCCCCAAGAAAGGACACCTATGAACAGCGCGTCAAGCACCATATTCGTAACTCCCGAGCCGACTGTAACCAGAAGCCCGTGAGTGGGGCGTTCGGCAAGTGAGAAGAAGGTCTGGAACTCCATCTGAAGAATGAAAAACGGCACCGCTATAACAATTATCCGCCCGTAGCGCACACAGCCGTCAAGCATATCCCCCGTGGCACCGAGCAGCTCTGCTATCGGCCGCACAGTAAGCAGTCCCACCGCCGCGAGCAGAGCACCTATTACGAGCGAGGCGTAAACGAGAAGCGAGAAGGTGCGGTTTGCGCGCTTCCTGTCCCCCTCACCGAGCTGCCTTGCGATAATTGCCGAGCCGCCCGCGCCTATCATAAATCCCGGTGTTCCGAGTATGCAGAGAAAGGGCATTATAAAATTCAGTGCGGCAAAGGCGCTCTTTCCCGCAAAGTGCGAAACGAAAAGTCCGTCGACAACACCGTATATTGAGGTGAAAATCATCATTACAATCGACGGAAGTGTAAATCTGAGAAGCTTTTTTGTGTCAAAGCTCTCGCTTAGCTCTATTTTCATATATCCATCCCCTGTTTTGCTTTTGGCATTTTAGCACAAAAGAGGGACTTTGTCAATAGCGCGAAAAAAAGCTTCAAGGACGGTAATGCGAGCTTCCTCATATAATGATAAGGGATGCACCGAGCAGGTGTATTCCATAATGAAGCCAAAGCAAAGAAGGAAGTATTTAAAATGGCAATTTTCACAAATCAGGCGTCGCTTATCATAGGCGATAGCGTAACCAACTCAAATATCACAGAGGGCGAGGTCGTTACGGGTATTAACATTACAAAAAGGGCTCTTACAGGCACTTACCGCGCGGGCGATACGGTGAGCTATATCGTTACCGTGAGCTCGGCAAGCGGCGGGGCGCTTTCGGGGCTTACGCTTACAGACAACCTCGGTGAGTACACTCCCGTAGGGGCTACGGCTCCCGTCGTGCCTCTTGAGTATATTGACGGAAGCCTTATTTATCTTGTAGACGGTATCGAGCAGCCTGCGCCTACCGTAATCGCGGGACCTCCGCTGACAGTTAGCGGTCTTGAGGCAGGCGCGGGGAGTGTAATAGACATTCTCTATTCGGCAAGAGTAGGTGCCGCCGCCCCGCTGGGTACGGGTGACAGCATAGTAAATACCGCACAGGTAACGGGCGCGGGGCTTGACACCGAGAGCGCGTCGGCGGTTATTACGGCACAGAGCACGGCGGCGGTAACCATAGCAAAGGCGCTCTCGCCCGTGACGGTAGGCCCCGACGGGATAATAACCTACACCTTTATCGTGCAGAATACGGGCAACCTGCCTATCACCGCTACCGACGGTGCGGTAATTCAGGATAGCTTCACGCCTCCACTCTCGGATATCGAGGTCACCCTTGACGGCGTGGCGCTTGCCGAGGGCACGGGCTACACCTACGACGGCGCGACGGGCGAGTTCAGAACCGAAGGCGGAATTCTCACGGTACCCGCCGCAAGCTATACTCAGGACGCGCTCGGCAACACAGTAACCACACCCGGTGTCGCGGTGCTGACCGTAACGGGAAGAATATAGGCTCCGACTTCGTCGGGTGAAATCCGTTTCACGGGTTAAATCACTGCGTGATGAAATCCGACCTTGTCGGATGAAGTCCGCTTCGCGGATGAAATAAGCAGGAGCAGACGGCTGTCTGCTCCTGCTATTATTTGCAATATATGTAAATAATTATTTGCTTATCTGCCTATATCGTAGACAGTTCTTATAACAAGCTTTTCATTAAGCTCCTCTGCCGTTGTGGGTTTTGATGTGGTTACGGTTATCTTCTCGTAGAGGTCCTGAGACAGGGTAACATAGTTATCCGAGAAGTCGGCGTCAATACCGTCGAAGGATACCTCGGTGCCAAGTGCGAGGGTATCCGCGCGAAGAAGCATCTCATACTCTCTCCCCTCGCCTGTAATATCGGCACAGACGATAGGACGACTGAGGCTCACGTGCTTCGGTCTTTCAAAGAGAAGCACCGAGCGGAAAAGCCGCCTTCCCTTACCGTGCAGAGTAAGCACAAGATAAAAGTCGGAGGGGCGCCCGTCTATTCTTGCTGAGAAATCCTCCTCTATATTTGCGCTTTTTCCATGGGGCGGAACGCTTGCGTCAAGGCTCGCCTCGAAGTGGCAGACACCGTCTATGCTGTAAAGCGCATAGGTGAGGGTGGCATCGAGTGTCCTTTGCGTTTCGTTTGATACACCGAGGGTAACCTTACCGTCCTTCACATCCGATGCCACGAAGATAGGGCTGAAGGCGCGCTTTGAATAATAATGAAGCGCCTTTCTTCTGCCGAAGAAGTCAACCGAGGATGCGCAAACGCTCGGCCAGGAATCGTTAAGCTGTCTGCACACGGCAAACGAGGTACCGCTTCCGTCAAGTCTTGCTCGGCTAACCGAGCGATAGACGCTGTAGCCCGCGGTGAGCTGTGTTGCGTATATGAGACTGTCAAAATCGTAAGGGTATCTTACACAGGATGCCATATTGACAAGCATCTTTGCAACCGCATCCCTGCCCGCGGTATGGGTCTCCATCACAGGCGAGAGAATGTTAAGGTCCTCACCGTCGGCAAACTCAAGCACGCTCGCCCTTGGGGGAAGCGAGACGAAGCAGGTATCCTTCAGTATATTTCCCTCGTATAAGCTGCTCTCATCCGACTCCTCAAGGCTCTCTCTTGCCTGAACAAAGGGCACATCGCATACAAAGCGCGAGGCAAGAGGCTCGGCAATGTGATAGCAGACGTCGGCAAACTCACGAAGCGAGGCAGAATTTGCGGGCGTATCCCCTCCCGCCCTTTCGGTAATGCAAAGATAGGCGAGAGCTACACAGGCGTGGTGGGATATGCGCGAGAGAATATCGCAAAGCTCGTTGTATACGCCCGCCGCAAAGGTCTGTGCCACGGGGGGCTTTACATAATAGAGCGAAACGTCCTGCCATACCATAATTCCGTACTCGTCACATATATCATAAAAGCTATCATCGGGGTAAAGACCGTTTCCTATGAGGCGAAGGGTGTTCATATTCGCATCCGCGGCAGAGGATATCAGCCTTGTGAGGCGCTCTCTTGTAATGTCGGGAATAATCGGGTCCTCTCTTACGTAGGTGGCACCCATAGGATAGAAGCGGGCGCCGTTTACCGTCATATACTTACCGTCCTCGCCCGTGACAAGCTCTATATGGCGAAGTCCTATCATAATAGAGCGCATATCGTCAAGACTGCCGTTGCAGTAGAGCGAAACGGTGAGCTTGTATAGCGTGGGCGAGCCAAGACCTCTCGGCCACCACAGCTCGGGATTAGTGACGGTTACGGTGCCGACACCGTCTACGATGCTGCCGAAAAACATTCTGCCCGCAGGTGAGGTGAGGGTTATAACCGCGCGCATATCGGCGCACTCACCGATAGTATCGAGCGCTACCTCAAGGGTAACTCTGTCATCCTCGTGCCTTTGCTTTACCGATATTTTATCAATCATGGCATTGTTTGTCGCGATAAGCGAGCAGTCGCCTATAATGCCGACGTCGGGAAGATAGGGGCAAAGGTCGTATTCCATATAACCGCCCATACCCGTGTCAAGCACTTTGCGCTCGGGAAGCGGCCTTGTGCATCTTATCTCAAGCAGGTTTTCGCCTGCCTGAATTGAGTCCGAGACCTCTACTGTATATATTCTGTTGTAGTTATGTACGCGACGGTAGCACTTGCCGTTGAGATACACCTCGGCATCGGCAAAAATGCGCGTGAAGGTAAGATATACGTGCCTCATCGTCTTTGTCGCCTCGTCAAGCCTTATCCTCGCGACAAACGAGACGGGGGAAGCTCCGACCTCGGTGTGCCTTATATTATCCTTTTTGTATAGGTCGGAAAGCTCGCCTCGGTCTCTCATTATCCGATAAAGCGAGCAGGGCACCGTGCAGGGCACGTCCTCCATTCCATCTCTGACAAGAGTAAAATCCTTAATATCAATTTTAATCATACGGCTTCTCCTTTTCGGGGATGCTTCTATTATAGCACCGAAGAAGAAAAAATGCAACCGCACCGAGCATTCTTTTTATTAAAATACCCCCGTTGTGTCAGATCACGCACATAATTATGACAAACGGGGTGCATTTTGATGACAGAAATCCCTATTTTTTTAATTTTCTTTAAATTTAGCCGAGCGCTATTGACTTTACAAAAATTAAATGATAAAATAAAGAAAAAGTCTTATTCAAGGAGAATGTTATGAAAAAGCTACTCAGCCTTTTGCTTTGTATAGCACTTTGCTTCACCTTTGCATTTGCGTTTACGGCATGTAACGAGGAGGAAACCCCCGACGAGCCCGATATCCCCGATACTCCCGACGATCCCAGTGATCCCAGCGATCCTTCTGATCCCAGCGATCCTTCCGATCCCAGCGATCCTTCTAATCCCAGCGAACCTTCTGAGCCCAGCGAACCTTCTGAGCCCAGCACTCCTTCTACCCCCACAATAAACGGCGGTGAGGAGTCAAACGACGATAACGCTCTTCCCATTATGCCCTTTTAATTAATAAGCTAACGCAAGTAAGGCACCGCATCAAATTTGATGCGGTGCCTCTTTATCTATCAACGAGTACATCCACCAACCTTTTGCGTGGCGTACAAGGTGGGCAAATATCACGCCTTGCTTGCAAGGCATATCGACACACCGCAAGGTGTGCATATCGAGCGCGAAGCGCATATCGAATTTGCTTTGTCCACAAAGCAAATATATCGAGCCTCGCAATGCGAGGCATATCTAACCCGACGAAGTCGGATTTCATCGCGTAGCGATTTCATCACAGAGTGATTTCATCCGACAGGGTCGGATTTCATTCTCCCGTCCTACAATCAACCGCCAAAGCCCGACCGAATTTTCGGTATCGCCTTTTGGCGACAAAACGCGCGCTGAATTGCGTTTTGCGAAAATTATAGCAAGGCAAACCGAAAGCCCAACATTTGCCATAGTTAGAGCCTTGCATACGCCCTACCGAGCGAGAAACGGACGGTCGCCATAATCTCGCACAGTTTCGGCAAGCGAATTTTAGGTGGAGACCGACGGATGACGAGCGCCAGCCGTAGTTACCTACGGCAAGCGAGGAAACGGACGGTATGCGCCAAAAGTCGCTTGCCGAAAAAAAGAGGATGGGGCAGCAGGTTGCACCCATCCTCTGAGTTTTTTAAGGTAGAATTACTTAACCTCAACCTCAGCGCCAGCCTCCTTGAGCTGTGCTGCGATCTTGTCTGCATCTTCCTTGGAGATGCCTTCCTTAACTGCCTTGGGAGCAGCCTCAACAAGGTCCTTAGCCTCCTTAAGTCCAAGGCCGGTGATCTCACGAACAACCTTGATAACGGGAAGCTTCTTGCCACCGTCGTGTACAAGTACAACGTCAAACTCGGTCTTCTCCTCAACGGGAGCTGCTGCAGCTGCACCAGGAGCTGCTGCTACTGCTACGGGAGCAGCGGATACGCCGAACTCCTCTTCAAGTGCCTTAACGAGGTCAGCGAGTTCAAGAATAGTAAGTCCTTTTACAAGATCAAGGATCTGAGTAGTCTTTTCGTTCATTTTGGTTTCCTCCAAATATTCAATAATTTATTAAAGTGTTAGCAGAAATTAAGCCTCTGCGGGAGCCTCGGCGCCTTCGCCGTTTTCCTTGTCGATTTTGCCCTGAAGTACACGAGCAAAGCCGTAAAGAGAGGACATAAGGCTGCCCATCATCTTTGCGATGAGAACCTCCTTGCTGGGTGTTGCTGCGAGAGCCTCAACGCCTGCAAGATCAAGAACACCACCGTCAACAAATCCTGCCTTGATCTCAAAGCAGTCAATCTTGTCAGCGTATTCCTTCATAATTTTAGCGGGAGCAATAGGATCGTCCGCGCTAAATGCGATAGCCGTCATTCCGCTAAGGTACTGCTTCATATCACCGTAGCCAGCGATATCACAAGCTCTGCCCGTAAGAGTATTCTTCATTACGGTGTACTCAACACCTGCCTTACGCAGTGCGGTACGGAGCTCGGTGTCCTCAGATACCTTAATGCCTTCGTACTTTACAAGCACGCCTGCCTTAGCAGCGCTAAGCTTCTGTGCAAGCTGTTCAACGACTAATTTCTTTTCTTCAAGAATCTTGTTGCTTGGCATTATTCTACCTCCATAAAAATTTAAAACAAAAAATCCTATCACGGCAAGACGCATAGCAAGAGCCGAGACAGGACAAAAGTAAAAAGCATATAGATTTTTAAATTCGTTCACCTCGGCAGGAAAGCTCAGCGCTTTTACCGTAACCTGCTGTCTTAGGATACCTTGAAGATTATATCACCCCTATTCGCTTTTGTCAAGGGGTTTTTCGGATTTTTTTAAAAATCTTTTTCGTGGCGGTATAAAAATCAACAGAACAGTGCGTAACAGTAGCGTAACATAATGCGTAACAGTAGCGTAACATAGTGCGTAACAATAGCGTAACGCAAGCATTACAGTCAGCATTACAGGGGCGCAAGATTTTTCAAGCAAAGGCTTATTTAAGCCTTTTTTGACACATTACATTAGCATTACATCGAGCATTACATTAGCATTACATCGAGCATTACATTAGCGTTACATCGAGCGTTACATAATGCGTAACAGCGTTACATCCCTAATATAATATAAAATATAAGAACAGAACAGAACAGAAAAGAAAAGAATATAACAGAGCACTCTATATAAGAAAGAGAGATATATAAGAATAAATACGTTACGCGCGTAAAAGCATTTGCTTTCGCAAATGGGCTTTGCCTGACGGCAATCTCTCTATCTCTTTCTAAAAGAGCGCGAAGAAGGATTATTCTTTTCAGGGAATACGGTGAGGTGTAGCTTCTGCCACGTTTCATACTGAGGCAGGCAACGAGGCTAATATGTTGGGGTTAATAGAGGGGTAGGTGTCAACAAAAAGGCCACCTACGGCAAATCGTTATCTTATGATAACGGCTCACCCATGCGAATGCGCTCAGAGGGCTGAATTTTGCCTGTATTGCGTTTTCTTCTGCTTGCGAGGCATTACCCCCTCGCTTTTTGAGCAAAGCTCGACTGTAGGCGATTTTCGGGTGCTGTGAGGTGTGTGGCGGTGGTGCACATTAAAAGTGTTAATTGTATTTCACTAACACCTGTGCTCAATTTCTTAATGCTACTTTTTATTTTTTGCAATATCTTTTTTAGTTTCTTCCATTTTTCTTTTTTTGTAATAATCTACTATGGCAAAATACCGTCTTCTATCTTTATCCGATGCTATTTTTTTCTTTTTGGCATCTTTATATTTTTTTAATCCAAACATCCGCTAAAAAACCTTTCAAAATTGATATAATCAATATATTCTTCCTCAAATACCTCTTGCAAACCATCATATAGAAGTTCGCATTCATAATTGCCGATATTGTATTTTTTATGACGGTTAATCACATTTTTTAAAGAAGATAGCATAATGCACCTAAAGTTTTTTTCACCGTTCTTGTCAAAACCAAAGCCGACTACGAAAGTATGGCTCGTATGGGGTGATACCTCAATCGCCACTGGCACAAAGCTACATTTATCTTCTTTAGTATAAAAATAACACAAATCACTATTATTTATCGCTTGTTTTAAGGTTTCGATGAAGCCGTACGCATAAAACCACTCTCTATGCTCAATCTTTTTTGTTGCATATTCTATCAGTAAATTTCTTATAAAGCTTGTAAAGTTTGAATCGTAATATTCAAGCTTGGAATCGTGTATATTTATAAACTCATCGTAGTACTTATAACTTATTCTAAAAGGTATATTTGACATGGTATCATCATGAAAGTCAAATGAATCAAGATATACATTATGAATGTTTTGCTCAATCGCGCGGGTAATCTCCGCATTACCCCCATTGTATTTCAGCAGTTGCTGATGAAGGTCATCCTGATAATTTGAAAGTAGCGGTATTATGTGATTGAGAAATCCACTCAAATTTACTCTTTTCCCTTTAGCAAATCCAAAATACCTTGCATCGCAATAAAGAATATCATAAATTCTTGTGGGTACCCTGATATTCATTGAGGAATTAAATGTTAATCTACTTGTTCTCATATATCAATTATACAACTTGTATATCAGTTTGTCAAGAGTTTTATGATGTATAAGGCATTTTTTAAATAGTTTTGTATATTGATATTTGATAAAAACTTGCTATTTTTTTATTTATAACGACATGATATAATATAGTTGCAAGGCAATGGTCTTGACAAAATAAAAACAAAGGAGTATAATTTATGAAAAGAAGCCTTATTGATAGAGTTATCTATGCAATAACGAAGAAACCCAACCACTATATCGAGGTTAAGAATCCACCAAAAACTGTTAGTGAGAAGCTCAGCCGACCACAAGATGCCAGACAAGTACAATATAATGAGTGGAGCAGAAGGCATCAGGTATTTAGCGGTTCTTATCTCCCTTATCAAGCAAAAGACCTGATCAATAATGGTTGGGACGAAAAAAGCTTGAGCAAAAACAAATATGAAACCGAGCTTGTAAGAAGAAGCACGGGTCAGCATGTTTTACGCCACGGCCGACACATCAACAAAAACGGCGAAATCGAACCGACGCACTATCATTGGAAAAACAAAAAAGATCCTAAATTGTCAAAAAAACAACATCAGAATGTTTACTATTTTGATAAATATGGTAATACATGCCCAAGAGGTAGTGAAGAGTCTCATCTAAAACCAAAAAAGAAAAGGAAAACTAAAAAATGAATGCAAACGAGCTACTTCTTACATACAACTTTCACGACTGTGACATCATTCCGAAGATTACTAGAAACGAAGACGATTTCACTGTGAAAATCCTCCTTGCAAAGCATTTGCAATATCCCTCTTTGAAGAATAAATACAGCAAAGAAGCTTATGACAACCGCGACCTTGCTTTAGTAGCCGTAATAAGATTTTGCGATTGCTCGGATATTGTAACCTGTAAAAAAGAGCTTAAGGGCGAAAAAGGAATTTCACAGAAGACACTCACCGAGGACATAAATCAATGTGCTCTTGACGAATTCGATTGGGAAGCAGACCTTGCTTCATTGACTATTGACTGCGAGGATAACTCCGAGCATGGTGAATTCACGGCATGCTTTGAGGCTTCCGAGACAAACATAGCTCTTATTGTCTTCAAATTTAACAGCTGTAACGTAATTGAAGAAGGGCTATTTGACAGTGACGCATTAGATGAGCTTTACGATTAAGGCGGAGCTTGCGGAAAAAGACTTCCAATATTATAAAATAAAACGAGCCGATAGCATACCCCGACGGGCACTATCGGCCGTTTTTTTAACTCCAGGCGTTTTTCTTTTGCTTGAGGATTTTATATAGCTCGCGGTAGGATGTGAGGCGGGTTTGGGAAATTTCGCCCGCCAAGGCGGCTTTTGCCACGGCGCAGTCGCAGGCGCTCTCGCCCGAGTGGGTGCAATCGGCATATCTGCACGCGCCCTTATACCTCATAATATCGGGGAAGGTTGCCTCGAGGTCCTCAAGGGCGAAGAAGTCAAAGCGCGCAAAGTCAATAAGAGAAAAGCCTGGGGTATCGGCAAGGAAGCCGCCGCCCTCACCTATCTCAAAAAGCTCAACGTGGCGGGTGGTGTGCCTACCCCTTTCAATCTTTGCGGAAATGCTTCCGACCGAGAGTGAGAGGCTTGGGAAAAGGGCGTTCATAAGAGTGGACTTCCCTACTCCCGACGCGCCCGCGAAGGCAGCGGTGATGCCGTCCTTAATATGCGAGGCAACGAAGTCTCGAAGCTCGGGGACACCCTCGCCTCGCTCGGCAGAGGTGATAAAGGTATCAATGCCGAGGGTGCGGTATATTTCGGCATAGGTATTGGCATCCTTATCCGAGAGGTCCTGCTTTGTGATTATCAGCACAGGGGTAATGTTATTATGTATTGAAATTGCTATAAGCTTGTCAACGACGTCAAGCGCGGGGGTAGGCTTTTTTGCCGCAATTGTGATAAAAAGTAAATCAAGGTTAGCAATAGGCGGTCTTATAAGGGCGTTTTTTCTCGTCAGTATTTCCGATACAACCACGCTGTCGGGAAGCTCGGTATCATAGGTAACTGTTACCCTGTCACCGATGAGAAGCTTGTTTTCATCCTTATGAAGCACACCCTTGGCGCGACAGCTGACACACTCTCTGCTCTCGCCCTCACCGACGAGAATACTGTATAGCCCGCCAAGGCCCTTTATTACCCTTCCTGTTTTTTTAATTATCATTATTGTACCTGTCCGAATGTAAGTTTTGATATACACGTCAGAGACGTGATGATATGCAAGGCTTATGCCTTGATGATATGCAACCTGACGGCCCGATGATATACCGCTTTCGCGGATTTAAGATAGAATAGGTGCGGGTGCAACCTTCAACTTTTATTATTTTGACGAGCGGCGAAGCTGGCCGCAGGCACCGTTTATGTCGGCGCCGAGACGGCGGCGAAGGGTGGCTACTACGCCCTCCTTCTCAAGTGTCGCCCTGAACCTCTCAATGCTTTCGCGACTGCCACGCCTGAAGTCGGTTTCCTCAACCTCGTTTACGCGGATGAGGTTTACGTGAAGCGGGGCACCCGTACCCGAGAAGGCATTTTTCAAGAGCCTCGCGAGTGCCCTTGCATCCTCCTCGCTATCGTTTTTGCCCGAGAGAAGGGTGTATTCAAAGGATATTCTGCGCGAGGTAGTCTCGTAGTAAGCCCGACAGGCGCGAAGAAGCGCGTCAATTCCCCATTTGTGGTTTATAGGCATTATAGCAGAGCGCGCCTCATCCGTCACCGCGTGAAGCGAGATTGAGAGGGTTATCGGGAAGTTCTCCCTTGCGAGCTTATCTATTCCCTCTACCACACCGCAGGTTGAGAGCGATATGTGGCGGTAGCCGATATTCAATCCTCTCTCGTCCCCGACGAGCCTTAAGAATTTAATAACGTTATCGTAGTTGTCAAGCGGCTCGCCTATGCCCATCATTACGATATTTGACACGCGCTCACCTGTATCCCGCTGAGCAGTTATTATCTGCCCGAGAAGCTCACTCGGCAGAAGGTCGCGAAGCTTACCGCCTATGGTAGAGGCACAGAATTTACAGCCCATTCGGCAGCCGACCTGGCTTGATATGCAGAGGGTGTTGCCGTGCTTGTACCGCATAAAGACGCTCTCAATGCAAGAGCCGTCGTGAAGCGAGAATAGGTATTTTACCGTTCCGTCTATTTTTGAGACGAGCTTTTTTCTGACACGGGGCAGCGTGTCGAGCATCGCTTCCTTTAGTGTATCGCGCAGGGCTTTGGGGATATTCGTCATATCCTCGGGCGGTGTGCCGAGGTTCAGCCAGCCGTATATCTGTGCCGCGCGGAATTTTGGCTGTCCCATATCGGCAAGCCACTCCGTAAGCTCATCAAGGCTAAACGAGAGGATGTCCTTCTTTTCTGTCATTTCTTTTTCCTTATAAGGGCTATGTAAAAGCCGTCGGTGTTATGTATGTGAGGAAGAAGCGTCAGTCTGCCATCCTTTGCATATATGCCACCGAGTGTGAAGCTCTCATACGCAAAGTCGGGATGCTCTGTAATAAAGCGGTCTGTCACGCTCTCGTTTTCCTCGGGATTTAAGGTACAGGTGGAATAGACCAGCCTGCCTCCCGCCCTGAGGTAGCCGACGCTCTTTTCTAATATTTCGTACTGCAGAGGCGGAAGCTTGCCTATTCCAGAGAGGTCCTTGTAGCGAAGGTCGGGCTTCTTGCCTATAACGCCAAGCCCCGAGCAGGGCACGTCGCAGATAAGCGCGTCAAAGGATGAGGCAAGGGCGGTATCGGGCGCGGTAGCATCTCTGCACCCTACCGTGATATTGTCAAGCGAAAGGCGCATAGCACCGTCTCTTATCAGCGAGAGCTTGCTTTCGTGAAGCTCAAGCGATAGCACCCTTCCAGCATCTCCCACCTGCATTGCGGCAAGGAAGCTCTTACCGCCAGGGGCGGCGCATACATCGACACAGCTCTCGCCCGCCCTGAGGGATAGCGCCTCAACCGCAAGACGGCTGGCTTCATCCTGAACGAAGAAGTGTCCCTCACTAAAGTGAGGAAGCTCGGTCGGGGATGTGGGGGCGCTCACCGTAATCCCGTTTTCGGATATGGGCGAGGGGGTGGCTGAGCAGTCGGAAAGCTCACGAAGCAGAGAGATGCGAGAGGTCTTTTTCGTATTTACGGTAAGCGAGAGCGGCTTTTTCTCGGTGAGGGCTGTGACAAGCGCCTCAAGCCCCTCCTCGCCGTAGCTGTCGCGGTAGTGGCGCACGAGCGGAAGAGGAAGCGAATGCTTAACCGAGAGATAGCGAAGAAAATTCTTTTCTTTTGGCGGCAGGGGTGCCTCGCCTCTGCGCACCGCCTCGCGAAGGATAGCATTTACGAAGCTTCTTATGCTACCCGATTTTACGAGCTTGACCGTCTCGTTTACCGCCGCGTGAGGGGGAACCGATTTTATATCGTATATCTGGCAAAGCCCCAGACGAAGGACAAAGAGCGCATCCTCGGATATTTTATCAAGCGACCTTCCCGAGAGCGCGCATATAGCATAGTCATACGCAAGCGAGCGCTCGGTGGCGGTATAAAGAAGCAGTGTCAGAAAGCTTCGGTCCTTTTTGGAAAGGCGCTTTGCCTCGGGGGTGTTCAAAAGAAGATTTACATATCTTCCCTCGCGCCACGCACCCGTGAGCAGACGAAGGGCAAGCTCTCTTACGTTGGTATTCGCAACGCTCATCGTCTGTCTCTGCCTCGTCCGAGAAGCATAACGAGAAGGCGAAGAAGCTGTACTATCGAGGTAAGCGTTGCCGCAACATAGGTGAGCGCCGCCGCGGAAAGCACGCGCTTTGCCGAGCGAAGCTCGTCACCGTCATACCAGCCCGAGGCGCGAAGCGCCTTCATCGCGCGTCTTGAGGCATTGAACTCACAGGGCAGGGTGACAAGCTGAAAGAGGGTCGTCACCGAGAAGAGCAAAACGCCCGCAAGAAGGATTACTTTGCCTATTTCACCGAGGTAGGAAAAGGCATAGAAAAGCGAGCCTACGAGTATGAATATCCAGGACATACGCGAGGCAAAGTTGGTTATGGGAACCAGCCATCCGCGAAGCTTGATGGGCAGATAGCCGACGTCGTGCTGTACCGCGTGTCCTGCCTCGTGAGCCGCAACGCCGATTGCCGCGGCGGACGTGGAAAGAGCTACGGTATCCGAGAGCGCCAAGGTATTCGTCCTCGGGTTGAAGTGGTCGGTAAGGTTGCCCGCCACTCTGCCTATATTTACATAATTTATGCCGTTAGAAAAAAGAATCATCCTTGCGACATCGGTGGCATTTCTGCCTGCTCTTGTGATATTTCGCGATTCGCGTCTGAAGGTGCTTGACACCTTAAACTGTGCATAAATGGAAAGTAATATTGTCAAAATGAAGAGAATATAGAGATATGGCTCTACCATATAAAGAAAATCGGTTATCGCGCTCATTTAAGAATATCTCCTACTTCAATTTTTCTTCCGCGGATGAAGTCACCCGCGCTCATTCTGCCCCGTCCCTCGGGAATTACGCCAAGCACCCTGATAGCGCCCTCACCGCACGCAACCGTAATTGAGCCCTCTCCCTTTCCGTCAAGAGAGATAACCTCACCAGGGGCACCCTTGCCGACTGTCGCACATACGCCGAAGAGCTTGAGCATTTTATCTCTGTGAAAGCAGAAGGCACCTGGGATGGGGGTGACACCGCGTATTTTAGCGCTTACCGTTTTCGCATCGTAGGTGAAGTCTATTTTGCAGTCTTCCTTCTCTATCTTTTTGGCGTAGGTGGCAAGCTCGCCGTTTTGCGGTGTCCTCGTAGCGGTGCCTGCCTCGATATCGCGTATTACTCGGCAGAGAAGCTCACCACCTATGTCGGCAGATCTGTCGTGTACCGTCTCAAAGTCATCGGTATCGGATATCGGGAATTTTTCCTGCGCTATGATATCACCCGTGTCAAGCCCCTCGTCCATATACATAATGCAAACGCCCGTCTCGCTCTCCCCGTCAATGATAGCCCTCTGCATAGGCGCGGCACCGCGGTATTTGGGCAATAGCGACACGTGAAGATTGATACAGCCGTATTTTGGGGTATTCAGCACTCTCGGCTTCAGTATCTTACCAAACGCAACCACCACGATAAGCTCGGGCGCGAGTGCGTCGAGTGCAGAAAGGAAGCTCTCATCCGAAAGCGTGGCGGGTGTCAGCACCTCAATACCGAGGCTCTGTGCCATAGCCTTTGTCGGTGTGGGAAGCACTGCCCCACCGCGACGCCTCGGCTTATCCTCGCCCGTAACGACACAGACGATATTCAGCCCGTCGTCATAGAGCCTTTTTAAAACGGTAGCCGATATGTCGGGCGTACCCATATACATAATTTTCATAATAACTCCTTTTGTATGCTTGAAAGCGTGAGGGGGCAATGGAAATGAATTTAGTTTAGAGTTATGATTTTGCCAAAGGCAAAAGTTATAAGATGCTTCGCATCGTTATGAATCTGCCAAAGGCAGACGTTATGATATGATTCCCTAAACGGCGGGAGAGATCCCGACGCTTTGCGTCGCCCTACGGGTTCGACACCCCCTTCGGCTTCGCTCAGGGCAACAAGCAATTGCTTGTTGGCTCAGGATGACATTCCCCTCGTCCTACGGTGCAACCACCCGCTGTGTGCTTTGCCTACACGGCGGGAGAGATCCCGACGCTTCGCGTCGCCCTACGGGTTCGACTGCGGGCTTTGCCCTCCGCTCAGGATGACATTCCCCCGCCCTACAATTAACCCGACGAAGTCGGATTTCATCGCAAAGCGATTTAATCCACAAAGTGGATTTCGCCCGACGAAGTCGGATTTCACCCCCGATATAGCGAAGCGTCAATCGGGGATATATGGTTTTGTCTGGAAGTCGGTGTAGAGCTTGCCGTCGAGGTGATCGCACTCGTGGCAGATTGCACGGCAGAGAAGTCCCTCTGCCTCTATTTCGTAGGGCACGCCGTCTCTGTCAAGGGCGCGAAGGGTTACCTTTGCGGGGCGCTTTACATATCCCCACTTACCAGGGTTGGAAAGACAACCCTCAACTTCCTCCTCCTCACCCTCTCGCTTTACTATCTCGGGGTTTATCAGCACATGGACTACTCCCTCCTCTGCCTCGATAACGGCAAGGCGCCTGAGAATTCCTACCTGGGGCGCGGCAAGACCGCAACCGTCCGCCTTACGCATAGTGTCTATCATATCGTCGATCAGGGTTTTGATCTTGGGGGTTATTTCATCTATTGGACGGCAACGCTTGCGTAGCAGGTCGTCACCGAACTTTACTATATTCAGTATTGCCATTTTTATTTCCTTTCATATAAGGTGCGGTGATATTATAAGGTACGGTAATATTATACTGCCTACACACCGTTAGGGTTTATATCAACCGAGAGCGTCACACGGTCAGACGTCCTCGAAAACTCAAAGAGAAGTGATGAGAGCATAGCCCGCACCTCACGGTTCAGCCTGCACTTGATCAGCGTTTTCATCCGATATTTCTCGTTTACGCGATAGACGCTTGCCTCAAAGGGGCCAAAGACGGTAAAGGGATATTTGCCGATCTCGCCCGAGAGAAGCTCCTTAAGCCTTGTGCAGAGGCGTCCCGCCTCGGAGAGAAGCTCGCCCTCGCTCTCTGACGTCTGCGTCAGAGTTACTATGTCGCAAAAGGGCGGAAGCGCAAGCTCGCGGCGAAGCTTAAGCTCACCGTCGGCGAAGGTGTTGTAGTCCTGAAGGCAGGCGAGCCTTATTATCTCGTGCTTCGGCGAGTAGGTCTGTATGACCGCAAGACCGCCCGACGCCGCCCTTCCCGCTCTGCCGATAACCTGAGTGAGAAGCGCGAAGGTGCGCTCGTTGGCGCGGAAGTCACCCGTGTGAAGCGAGCTGTCCGCAAGCGCGACACCGACAAGGGTGACCTTTGGGAAATCGTGCCCCTTCGCGACCATCTGCGTGCCGAGAAGCACGTCCGCCTCGCCACGCCTGAAGCCCTCGAGAAGCCTATCGTAGGCAAGCTTTCCCTGCGTGGTGTCGGCATCCATTCGCATAAGCCTGACGCGCGGCAGATATTTTCCCACCTCGCTCTCAAGCTTCTGTGTGCCGAAGCCGAGGAAGGATAGCTTTTCCTCACCGCATACAGGGCATTTCTTCACAACGGGCGAGGTGTAGCCGCACATATGGCACATAAGCTTACCGCCCTCGGCACTCACGTGATGGGTGAGCGAGACCGAGCATCTTTTACAGCTCAACACCTCACCGCAACTCTTGCAGATAACCGTGCTGTTATAGCCCCTGCGGTTTAAGAAGAGAATTGCCTGCTCCTCTCTGTCATACACGCCCTCGAGCGACTCAAGAAGCCTTGCGCTTATGGGGGATGTATTGCCTAGCCTCAGCTCCTCACGCATATCAACTATAACCGCATCGGGAAGCGACACGCCTCCGTAGCGCTCGTTAAGGGGGATATAGGTATATCTGCCCTCCTTCGCCTTGCGATAGCTTTCAAGCGAGGGGGTTGCCGATGCGAGAAGAAGCAGTCCGCGCTCTCTTCCGCATATATATGACGCGACCTCTCTTGCGTGGTACTTGGGGTCGCTTTCGGATTTATAGGTATGCTCGTGCTCCTCGTCAATTACGATAAGACCGACGTTGTCGATAGGGCAAAGCACCGCCGAGCGAGTGCCGATGACAAGGTTTACCTCGCCTCGCCTTATTCTGCGATAGGCATCCTGTCTCTCACCCTGGGACAGTCCCGAGTGGATTACCGCAACGCCCTCGCCGTATCTCTTACAGAAGATGCCGAGCGTCTGCGGTGTAAGCGCTATCTCGGGCACCATCATAATAACGCGTCTGCCCTCGCTGTGCGCAAGGTCGATTGCCCGCATTATTACCTTGGTCTTACCGCTTCCCGTCACTCCGTGAAGCAGAGCGCATTCCGCCCTCTCGCTTCGGTAAAGCTCCTCAACTTTTGAAAAAGCCTTAAGCTGTGCGGTAGAGAGGATTATCTCTGACGTATCACGCTCGGCACCGTATGCAAGGTAGGGGTTTCTTATATTCTCGGCATACCCGACCTTGACGAGCCCCTTTTCAACAAGGGCCGTGATATTTGCCGAGCTTACGTTCGGCAGGGCGCGTATCGTGTCTCTGTCGCACTCACCCTTTCCGATAAGGAAGTTAAGCACCTCGCGCTGTCCTTTACTCCGTATGCCACCTCTGCCCTCCTTTGAAAGAAGCTCTCTTGCCTCGGTGTCGGATATGGCAAGGGACAGAAGCGTGCGAAGCCTCATATTCTCACCGTGAAGCGCCCCAGGCGGAAGAATTGCCTTTACCGCCTCGCCTACCGTACAGAGCGTGTGCTCCTTTAAAAACAGGCATAGCCCGTGCATATTCTCGGTGAGGGCGAAATCCGAAAGCACCACCGAATGCACAGGCTTTATTTTGCTTTGGTCGGTGTCGCTTGTTTCCTTTATGCCCATTACCACACCGAGCCTTTTTATATTTCCTCTGCCAAAGGGGACAAAGACGAGCGAGCCGAGCTTAACTCCGTCGATCGCAAGATAGTCAAATGCGCGGTCAAGATGATACGGCAGATCGAAAAAATATACCTCGCAAAACATCCGTATCACCTCCCCTTAAAGTTATAGCCTACTCCTCGGCAGAGCGATATACTGCCGAAATTATTCTTCCTCGTAGCGAGAAAGCTCAAATCTTCCCGAAACGAGCTTGCCTATTGCAATCTTTACTGCCTTCTGATCCTTGTACTCGGGATCAATAAGAGCCGAAAGAGGTCTGTCGGTCTGCTTGTTGTCTATCAGCTTCTGCGCCTTCTGTCTCATCGCAACGTACTCGTCGGTAACTATTCTCGCGCACTTCGCAACGCCGATAACAAGCTCGTAGCGGTTGATACCGCTCTTCTTTGTGAGTTGATCAATGGTTGGGTAAATCATATCTTTTCTCCTAATAAAATATATTCAAAATTATTCTTAAGCATTTGCTATTCGTCGTCAGGATCGGTCTCTTCATCATCGCCGTCAAACGAAAGCCTGCCCGCGACCGTCTCTGCCTGAATTGCCGAGAGTATCACGTGGTCGGAATCGGTGACGATCACCGAGCGCGTGCGCCTTCCACAGGAAACGTCAATAACGCGTCCGTCCTCCTTGGCATCCTGAACAAGTCTCTTTATAGGTGCCGAATCAGGGCTTGCAATAGTAATTATCCTCCCCGCCGACACCATATTTCCAAAGCCTATGTTGATAAATTTCATATTTTTCCTCTCAAATATCTGCTGTGTGCTTTGCCTACACGGCGGGAGAGATCCCGACGCTTCGCGTCGCCCTACGGTGCAACCGCTTGCTGTGTGCGTAGCGTACACGGCGGGAGTAGAACCCCCGCCCTACGGTGCAACCGCCTGCTGTGTGCGTAGCGTACACGGCGGGAGAGATCCCGACGCTTAGCGTCGCCCTACGGGTTCGACACCCCCTTCGGCTTCGCTCAGGGCAACAAGCAATTGCTTGTTGGCTCAGGATGACATTCCCCCGCCCTACAGTCCATTATTCATTATTCATTATTCACTGCGATGCCCCGCAACGCCTAATCATTCCACGTTCTGTATCTGCTCGCGTATCTTTTCTATCTCGCCCTTCATATCCACTACTATGCGGGCGATAGCGGAATTGTTGCATTTCGAGCCTATGGTGTTTGTCTCCCTGTTCATTTCCTGAACTATGAAGTCAAGCTTTCTGCCTGACGGCTCGTCAAGCTCGGCTATCTCAACGAAGGCATCAAAGTGGGCGCGAAGTCTTACAAGCTCCTCGTCAATCGCTATCTTGTCCTGAAATATTGCGCACTCGGTAAGAAGGCGGTTTTCATCAACCGTGACCTCGTTTTCCGAGAGAAGCTTCTTTATTCTCGCATAGAGCTTATCGCGGTAGCCTACCGTATCGCGCTTTGATATTTCCTCTATCTCAAGGCTCATTTTCTTGAGAAAATCAAGCTTTGCCATAATGTCGGCGCGTATTCGCCTACCCTCGGCACGCCTCATCTCAAGGTGCCCCTGTGCCGCCTGACAGAGCGCCTCGCGTATGGTGGCAAAATCGGCCTCAACGTCACACTCGGCTCTGCGCGTCTTAATGATGTCGGGGTTTCTTACAACGCTCATAACGCTTATATCGTCGCGAATATCAAGGCTGTCGCGAAGCGTGCGAAGCGCCGAAATATACTTCTCGGCAAGCGGAAGGTCAACGTAGACCTCAGAGCCCGTGTCACGAAGCTCCTCGACGGTAATGAAAACGTCAAGCTTTCCGCGCGAGATATACTCATCCTGAAGTATTCCCTTTATTCTCTCCTCAAGCTCACCGTACATGCGGGGCACCTTTACGGTGCAGTCAAAGAAGCGCGAGTTAACGCTCTTCACCTCAACCGTCACCGAAAGCGTATCGCTTACGGCGCGGCCTCTGCCGAAGGCGGTCATACTGTTTATCATATCAATCTCCATTCTGCCGCCGTAGGCGACCGCACAAATCGTTGATGAATTTTCGGTATCACGCTTGGCGTGACGATTTGGACTAAGGCTCCAAATCGCGAAAATTCGGGCGTGAAACCGACTATCCGAAAGAATAGATGTTACATAACTTTCACGCTACGGTCGGCTCTTATTCTCCCGAGCCGTCACGCTTGCGCCTTGCTTTTTTGCGCGAAAGGCTCTTTATCTCCGCCATAAAGGAATCGACGTCGCTGAACTCTCTGTAAACGCTGGCAAAGCGGATATAGGATACGATATCCACACCGCGAAGTCTCTCAAGCACCATCTCGCCGATATCCACCGAGCTTATCTCCGAGGCAATGGAATCGCGAAGCTCCGCCTCAACCGAGCTTGCTATCTCTTCGGCGTCGACGGGGCGCTTCTGACAGGCGCGCTCAATACCGAGCTTTAGCTTATGCTTATCAAAGAATTCGCGCTTTCCGCTGCGCTTGACTACCGTAATCGGCACGGTGTCTACTACCTCGTAGGTGGTGAAGCGCTTTCCGCACGAGGGACATTCTCTGCGCCTCTTGATGCTGGCGCCGTCATCCTGCGGTCTTGAATCAAGCACTCTTGAATCCTGAAAATTGCAAATGGGACATTTCATAAGGTTTACCTCAAAATTTATCTTTATATATTTTAGCATAGTTTTTTTAAAAAGTAAAGAGATATTTAAAATTTTTATGCGTGCGAGGGCAAGCGCTGAAATGGGGGCGCTGTCTCCTCTACCGCTTTCGGTGGAAGCTACAGTAGCGTACTAACGCACGCGTCTTGGCATTTACCAGCGGTGCTTCTCAAAAAAACGAGGCGCACCGCAAAAGCGTAGATATGCCTTCGCGGTGCGCAAATAGGATATTTTGTAAATATTAGTTTTCAGAATTAGTCTCTTTTTCGGTGCTTTCCTCGGGCGACTGATTATTGCGAGACGAGAGCTTTGACACGAGAAAATCCCAGAATTTATCAAGCGGGGCTATTCTCATTTTTGAGAAAAGACCGAAGGTAAGCGGCCACACACCGCCCGCGAATATTACGATAAGGAAGTATCTTACTATTCGCTCGTTAACACCGAGAAGTGCCTCAAGGGGCGACTTCAGCACCGACTTGATAAGAAGCACGATACCAAGACCTATGGCAAGCTTCAGTATCTGCGCATACCATTTTGCATCCGTCTTGAAGTGAATAACGAAGCGGTCAAGCGCGTATATCGGGGCAAGCGCCAGGGTACAGCCCATAAAGGTCCTTGCGTTCTTTGCGGCGCTGACGTAGTTGGGGTCGGTATTGTCACCGTTTATCACTACGGCATAGACGTAGAAGCCGACAGCAAGCGCCATTACCGCAAGAATTATAAAGGGCATAGAGCGACGGAAGAGCTTCTCGTCCGAGAACAGGGGGTCAAGCAGAACGAGAATTATCACCGCGGTTGCTATTGCCGCAAGCACGTCCCAGGGGGTATGCACACCGAGGTACATTCTTGATATCGGAACGAGTATCGCTACGGCGAGTGCGAGATATTTCACCCACTGATTTTTAGCCTTCATAAATACCGCGCCAAAGGTGCTGACCGCCGACTGCGTGTGTCCTGACGGGAAGGAATAGCCCGTCGCCGCCTCGCGTGCGGATTCAACTATCGTGAAGTTTTTGTCTATCACCCAGGGGCGGGGCACCTTAAAGAGAAGCTTCATAAACTGATTTATAAGCGTGCCGAAGAAGCCCGAGATAAGAATGAAGTAGCCCTGCCGTTTACTGACGCACCAGAAAAAGGCTATTGCCACGACCAGGAACGCCGTCTCCTCACCGAAAAGAGTGATAAAGCTGAAGAAGGCATCGAATACGGGATTTCTGATTTTTTCAAATAGATAAAGAAGCTGCATACTGTCTCTCCCTTTATAAATAGATATAGAGGTAAATTCCGAGCCATTGCGTAATCGCGCCGAGAAGCACGAAGAAGTGCCATATGAAGTGCGAGGGTCCCTTGTGCAAAAGGAAGGGTATAATACCGAGCGAGTAGATTACACCGCCTCCGACGATATACAGCACAAAGCCGAGCCCCACGTCAAGCATTGCGGGGATGAGCATAAGCCCCGACCAGCCGAGGATAAAGTAAAGCGGTATATGAAGCCACTTGAGACGCGTCGGGCCGAATACTCCGACAAAGGTAATTCCCGTAGCGATGATAACCCACTGCACGATAAAGAATACGAGACCGAGAGTGCCCCCGAGGTTTAGAAGTATCGGGGCAAAGGTCGCGCCGATGAGAAGATAGATTGAGGAATAATCAAAGCGCCTGAATATACGCTTGACACGCGAGCCGTGCGGAAAGGCGTGATATAGCGCGCTCATAGTAAACATAATGAGGGCACCCGCGAAGTAGAACACCGCGCCGAGCGTCTGCCTTACGCTCTGTGAGGCCAGCATCATAAGCAAAAACGCGACGATGGCAAATACGCTTCCCGCGCCGTGAGTGACCGAGTTTCCTATCTCCTCAAGAAGCGGGCGCTTGGGCGGGTTTTGGGGGGCGGGCCTTCCGTTTTGAAGGTAGTAGGCATCAAGCTCGTGAAGATATCTTTCCTTTGCGTTTTCAAGAGCGAGGCGCCGCTCTTGCTTTATGCGCCATCTTTCAAGCCTATACTGTTGTTTTATCTGCTTAATGTTCATAATTATTTACAATTCTTGGGTTTAGAGAGTTGCTATTAACATAACGAGTGGCATAGTTCCCACCGAAATTATAGTTGATGCGGCGACCACCTTGCTTACGTATTCCGCATCGCAATCGTACTTGACGGCAAACATCGTAGCCGAGCTTGCGGCGGGGGTTGAGGCGAGTATTGCCGTCACCCAGATAACCTCGTCGGATATCGGTGCGAAAAGCGCTATGAGCCTCATTATTCCAACCACCAGAAGCGGAAGGACGATATGACGAAGAAGCATAAAGACATAGAGAAGCTTATCCGTAAAGAAGCCCTTGAAATTAATTCCTGCCATACGTATTCCTATTACCGTCATAGAAAGAGGCGCTACGAGGTTTGAGAGCATCTTCAGCGAGTCAAAGACGAGATTGCCCTCGGTGAGCCATTCCGAGGCGGGGGTTACGAAAATCGTAAGACCTATCACGGCGGCAATGAACACGGGGTGTATTATCGCGTTCTTTATCGAGCCGCCCTTCATTTTGGGCGCGGGAAGCGGCTCGCATCCCTCACCGCACACGCACTCGCACTCTCTGTCCTTGGTGCAGATATTGACACCGAGCGACCAGAGGAAGAGATTGAAGGTAATGTTGTAGATAGACGCGTAAAGCGCCCAATCGGGGTTCATCTTCGCGACCAGGGGAATTCCCATAAACGCGGCGTTTGAGAATATTGTCGCGAAGGTGAGCATTCTTCGCTTGGCATCCTCGGCACTCTTAAAGACCAGAATTGCCACCGCGCAAAAGAGCGCGTGAGCGACTATCGAAAAGAGAAATACCCAAAGCGAGTTTATAAGAATGTCAAGATTGAACGCTCTGACGTACGATACCACGACCAGCGCGGGCTGGGCGATATAAAGCACGAGATTTGACACGCCCTTGGCGAAGCCGTCATCAACCAGCCCCAGACGCTTGATAAGGTAGCCCGGGACCATCATTATAAACAGTAATACAACCTGATATATCAGAGTTGGCACACTGAATTCCATTTTAATCTCCATTCCGTCGCCATAGGCGACCGCACAAATCGTTGATGAATTTTCGGTATCACGCTTGGCGTGACGATTTGGACTAAGGCTCCAAATCGCGAAAATTCGGGCGTGAAACAGGCTATCCAAAAGAATAGATGTTACAAAGCTTTCACGCTATGCCTCTTTTGTGATTAAAAACGGACAGCGGAATACCCTTTGCACCCCGCTGACCGAATATTATATCTTACTCGCCGAGAAGTGAGAGCACACAGCTCTTTATTCTCTCGTCCTTGCAGTTCTCAAGGAAGAATTTTCTGAAGTTCTTGCCTGCGATAGCACCGAGAACGAGCTCACGGTCAAGGTTCTCGAGAATATAGACGATGTCGGTATGAGTTACCTTCTTGACCTCGTCGAGAATTTTCTTGTTTCTCTGCTCGGGAACGGCACGCTCTCTGGGATAGCCAAGTCCCCACTCGGAAACAAAGAGCTTTTCAAATACGTACTGAAGGTTAAGCTCACAGCCCCAGCCCCAGCCCTTTGCGAAGGGCATAGCGATAGCGTTGCCGTTGTTAACCTGAGTGAACTGATATGCATCGGTGGGGTCTACCACGTGTCCGCAAAGAACCCCGGGGAAGCTGTTGCAGGCGAGCATTGCGCCCTCACCCGTGCCGCATCCCGTGATAACGAGGTCGCACGCACCCGAGTTGAGAAGGATAGCCGAGAGAATACCTATCTGCACGTAGGTAAGCTGTGCCTCGTCCTCTGCCGAGTACATTCCGTAGTTGAACACCTCGTGACCGAGAGGCTCTACTACCGACCTTAAGGTCTTTTCGATAAGCTCGTTCTTAGCCGCCTGGCTGTTTTCGTTAATAAGTGCGATTTTCATTTTTGAAATTCCTTTCTTAAGTAAAAATTTAAAATCAATCCGACAAAGTCGGGTTAAAAATGATTGTGGGCAATCATTTTTAGGGGGTAAGGCGGTTGGGACCGCGGAAGAGGAACTCGGCTTCCTTGATGGTGATGCCGAGGAAGAGCATCGTGAGACGGTCGATGCCGAGGCCGAAGCCTCCGTGAGGCGGACAGCCGTACTTGAAGAACTGAAGATAGAACTGCACGTCATCGGCAAGTCCCTTCTCCTCTGCCTGTGCCTTGAGGATATCGTATCTGTGCTCACGCTGAGCGCCTGTGGTAATCTCAACTCCGCGCCAGATGAGGTCGTAGCCCTGAGGCACGCCGTTTTCGTCTCTCATATGATAGAAGGCGCGCTCCTTGGCATCGTAGTCGGTGACGAAGAGGAACTCGTGGCCGTACTTGTCAAGCGAAAGCCTCTTTATAAGCCTTTCCGCATCGGTGGTAAGGTCGCCCTTTACCTCATCGGGGGCGGTGTAGCCGTATCTCTCTTCAAGCTCGCGGTAGACGTCGGAGAGCTTCATTCTCGGGAAGGGCAGGGTGGGAACTATTACCTCAAGGTCAAAAAGCTCCTTGATAGCCTCGCCGTGATTAGCCTTTACCCTCTCGAAGGCGTAGGCGAGAAGCTCCTCCTCCATCTTCATTACGTCATCGTAGGAATCAATATAGGAAAACTCAAGGTCGAAGCCCGAGAACTCGGTCGCGTGCTTTGAGGTGTAGGACTTCTCGGCACGGAACACGGGACCTGTCTCAAATATGCGCTCAAGGCCCGATGCCATTGCCATCTGCTTATAGAACTGAGGCGACTGCGCGAGGTAGGCGTTGGTGTCGAAATACTTGACCTCGAATACGTCCGAGCCCGACTCGCTTGCGGCGGCAATCAGCTTTGGGGTGTGAATTTCAATAAAGCCGCGCTTGGCGAGAAACTCTCTCATAGCGGCGGTGAGGGTGGTCTGCATCTTGAGCATAAGAAGGTTGCGCTCACGCCTTAGGTCTATCCAGCGGTAGTCCATTCTGACGTCGATATCCGAGTCGTCCTTAATCGGAATAGCGTCGGCGAGAGATTCTATTTTCATAGTGTCGGGCAGCATCTCTATTCCGCCGAGCTTTACGTACTCGTTAGCTACAACCTCGCCCTCGAAGGTGACGACCGACTGAAGCGTGAGCTTATCAAGCAGCTCGGCAAGCTCGGGATGCTCCTCCTTGACTATGGTAACCTGAAGCTTTCCCGTATAGTCGCGCACTACGATGAACGCCATCGTGCGCTTGTTGCGGAAATTCTCAACGAAGCCCGAAATGCGCTTGCGGCCGGGGGCAATATCCTTAATATAAGTTCTTTCCATTCTGAAAAACCTTATCCTTCCTGTTTTCGTTAAATTTATTTATAAAATTATATAATATATTTTCCCTCTTGTCAATAGTCGGGAAGAGTTTTCATCCATCCGTCGGCTTCGGCGACCCATCCTGACGCAAGAGGCTGGATATGCTCGGGGGCTGTCGCACTTTGGGCGGTGCCGAGGGAAATCCCGTGGGGGCCGTAGGGGTACATAGCAAGCTTATAGGGAAGTCCCCTTTTCGCAAGCTCGTAGCCAAGGCGCATTGAGCCCTCGGGCGGTACCGCCTTATCCTCGGCGGTGTGCCATATAAAGAGAGGCGGTATGTGCGCGCCGAGATTGCACTCAACCGAGTAGCGCTCCCTCTCCTCATCGGTGTACTCACCGCTCGGTCTGCCGAGAAGATTTTTAAAGGAATTTTCGTGGGTTTTCTCTAAAAGCGAGGTCACGGGATAGGCAAGTATCGCACCCGTCGGGCGAATTCTGTCCGCCTTATCGCCAAACGCCTCCCTCGCCTCATCAAAGCGGTACATCGTGGAAATCGACGCCAAGAGGTGTCCGCCCGCCGAAAAGCCGACGGCAAATACGCGGTTTGCGTTTATATTAAACTCCTCGGCGTGCTCTCTGATATAGAGCATAGCACTGCCCGCGTCGATAAGCTGTTTTGGGAATACGTCCCCCTCCCTGCCCACTCGGTAGTTAAGCACGAAGGCGTTGTAGCCGAGGGCGACAAAGGCAAGCGCGACAGGCTCACCCTCACGCGAGGCACAGACCTCTCGGTAGGCACCGCCAGGTATAACGAGAATGGCATCTCGGCGCTTCGGTATATCGCACACGTAGGTGTCAATATAAACGCGCACGTCACTTTCGTTTAAATAAATTCTTTCACATCTCATAGCTCTATACTCTCACTTCCCTGTCGGCACTATCCGACAAATACATATTCATTATACACGAGCGCGCGTGAAAAATCAAGGGGTGGGACGATTAAATCTTCCGTGAGGACTTGAAAATAGAAAAAATATGTGCTATGATATTATACTGTAAAGACAAAACCTGGGGTGAAGGGGGCGCGTTATGTCGAAAAAAAGTAAGATATGCCTGCTTCTTTGCCGTATTGCCTATATAGCTCTTCTTGCCGTATTTCTCATAGAGTCGGCACTTCCGCCCGAGGTGTCCTTCAAGCACACAGTACCGCTTGCAGGTCTTTTTACGAAAGCAAAAATGCGTCCCGAGCTTGTTGCCGACGACGGTGAAGGCATCGGTCGGCACACGCTCACCTTTGACAGTAGGCGCGGTGTCGGTGAGGTAATTCGCCTCGCCCCCGAGGGTGCCGAGAAAATCACCTCCATCGTGTGCGACACAGAGGGCGTGATTGATATTACCGAGTATAGAACCGATACGCAAGGCGTATTTTATCTGGCCAGGGCAACGGGCGTCGGCAGTACGAGGCTTACCCTGACGGGCGTATCGGGCGAGGTCACGAGAGAAAGAACTGTCACGGTAAGCACCAAATCGGGCGATATACCGACAGGCGACGGCTTTTCGGGGGCAAGCGTGCCGAGCGATATGCTATACGTAGGGCAGACGCTGAGCGTCGGGCTGATAGGCGATGCCACCCCCGATGATTACGGAACAGTAATATGGACCTCTACCGACGAGGATATTCTCAAGGTAACCTCCTGGTCCTACGGGCGTGCCGAGGCAACGCTTACGGCAACGGGCGCGGGCTCTGTGAAAATAAGAGCAAGACGGCTTTACGAGGACGAGCTTCTTTATGAGGGCGAGATCACGGTGCTTGACAGCACGGCAAAAACCGACCTTGCCATAGAGGGGGCGGACGGAGGTGAAATTCCCGCGTCACTTGCCTACGATAGCCAAAGAGGTCTCGGCGAGTGCGCATACATAAGGCTTCTCGGGGATACCGAGGCTACGGTAAGCGCCACGGGCGAGGCTATAAGGATAGACAGGACGGAAAACGGCTTCAGGGCGGTCGCGGTCGGTGTCGGAGGCTCTCAAATTACGGTTTCGTCAAGCGCTCTTATGCAGACGCTGACGCTTGATTTGACGGTGACCGAGGGTGAGTTTGCGCCCGCGCAAGCGCTTACGCTCTCACCTGACAGAATAAGAGAGGGCGACCTCTTTACGGTGGAATACGGCTCACAGCTGCCTTTTGATATATATTTTGAGGGCGAGGGGCTACAGATACTGGATGGCACCTCGGGCGCGGTAAGGATAAAGGCAGGCTCGGCGGGAGAATATCTGCTCGTCGCGAAAAACCCCTCGCACGGCGTGAAGCTTGCCGAGGTGCGCGTTTCGGTCGATGAGGCACCGAGGCGTGTCGAGTTTTTTGAGGTTTATTCGGTGGTAAGGAAGTCGGTAGGACACCTCGCCTTCTGTGCGGCGCTCGGATTTTTGTTTAAGCTTGGCTTCGGTGTCGCCAGCAAGAGGGGCTACCTTATAGCCTGCATATCTAACGCTATTTTGGTATCGGTGATAACCGAGCTGATACAGCTCACGGTCGGAAGAAAGTGCGCACTTACGGATATGCTCATAAATGCCGTCGGGTTTGCTCTGGGGCTTGCCATAGCCTCGGGAATTATTTATTTTGCTAATTATTTACTGAAAAGAGGTATAAAAAATGACACAGGGAAATGAAAGAAGAAGGAAGATACTAGCGCTTCTCGAGGGCACAAGCGAGCCTATCAACGCAACCAGGATAGGTGAGATGCTCTCGGTTACAAGACAGATCATCGTCGCGGATATAGCACTTCTTCGCGCCTCGGGCACGAAGATACGCGCTCTTCACAGGGGCTATGTGCTTGACAAAAGCGGTGAGGGTGTAAAGCGAGTTGTTATGTGCAAGCACGATTTTGACGGCACGCGCGATGAGTTCTACGCGGCGGTTGATAACGGTGCCACCGTGCTTGACGTAAGAGTTGAGCATCCCATATACAACACCCTTTGCGCCGAGCTTAACATATCCTCGCGCTATGATGCCGACAAGTTCATCGAAAGATCAAAGGCAAACGGCGCAAAGCAACTCTCCACCCTCACCGACGGCGTACATATTCACACCATCGTGGCAAAGGACGAGGAAGCTCTTGACAGGGTAACCGACAGGCTTCGCGAGCTTGGTATTCTTGTAGATAACACCTAGTAGCTTGGCGCCCTTAAGGGCACTGCGCTAGTGATGTTTTTGCTCACGCAAAAGTGATGTTATGCTTTGCATAATGATGTTATGCTACGCATAATGATGTTATGCTACGCATAATGATGTTGCTCGCCGAGACTCGCAATGATGTGCAAAAGTGCAAGCATCGCATTTGACTAGTCAAACGCCAATATGGGCTAAACCACAACCCTTATAACAAGCAGAAAGAGAGAACAAATCGGTTTTATAGCCGAAATGTTCTCTCTTTTCTGTTAGTGATGTTTACCCACTACGCCGTTAGGCGTAACATCACTGCCGAAGGCAACATCATTTGCCCGTAAGGGCAAACATCATTTCATATGCTATGCATTGTTTACATATACGGTGCTTTTTTCTATTTATTTCTTTTCCTTCTTGCTTCCCTCACCTTTAGGACAGGGGCAATTTTCATAGTCCTTTTTCATCTCCGTCCATGCTCTGTTCGGCACGGGGGGATTGTAGGCGGGGACCTCTATATCGGGGGTGTTTACCCCAGGTACGGCGCCTGTTACATCAGGCTTCTTTCGCATTTCAGAGTTATCGCGCGAGAATGCGTCTGTGCTTTGGTTTTTCTTCACTTTAATATCCTCTCTTTCGTTTGTACGGCTCGTACTGAATATAGGATTTGCTAAAGTCACGAAATTTATACCAAAGTCAAAAAAGAGGACTAGCTTGGGGTACCTACCGTAAAGCAGTTTTATATCAAAACACAAAAGGGACGAGAAAACCTCGTCCCTTTTGCACACGGCCTTGCCTGCAAGATATAGTGTGTTATACCATATTTTGTTTTCGGGTGGTAAAGAAGTGATGTTTTTGCTCACGCAAAAGTGATGTTACTCACTTCGTTCGTAATGATGTTGCGCCCGTTGGTCGCGAGTGATGTGATGTTTGCCCATTGTGCCGCAGGCACTACATCACAGCCGAAGGCTACATCATTAGGCGAAGCCGACATCACTTGCACGCAAGGGCAAACATCGTTCGGCGCACCTGCTTTATCGCAGGTCGCCGTTACCCTCAGCTCTTTACGATATGAAGGAAAATTCTCTTTATGTCCTTATCGGAGAGGAAGGGATAGAGCGCGTCTATGCAAAGCTTCGCGTATTTGCCCTCGAGGTAGCCGTCTACCACCTCGGACAGAAGCCCCTTATCAATGTACTGAACTATCATACCGATGTCCATATTGTCGCGCCCAAGCTCCACCGCGCGCATAAATATCTCACCACAGTCCTCCCTTGAGAGGAAGGGCAGAACACAGGCGAGGTCGATTTTTGTGACAAGCTCATCATCCTTGAGTATCATCAAGGCGACCTCGTGCGTTTCGCTCTTGCTCATATAGGGAAGAAGCTTTATAAGCCTTGCCTCTTTAGAGTTTGGGTCCTTGGTCTTATCCTTGGCAAAGAGGCGCTCCGCACCCTCTTTTATCCATTTACCCGCGTCCTTGACATCGCGCACAACCTTCTCACCGAAGCTTTTGGCGCCCTCGCCTATTTTCACGCCGACATCACGCGCGCCCTCGCCTACCTTGACAAAAAACTCCTGCGTGTCGCGCATAAATTTCTCACCGCCCGAAAGCTCTTGCTTATCCTCAACCTTGCACTCAACCGTCTCGCCCTCGGTGTCGGCACTCTTTTCCTCTATCGGCTCAAGGTATTCCTTGCCGTCAATTACTACCTTTCTGTACTTCATACTAATCTTGTCTCCTTTACAAATTCGGCATATTAAACGCTACTCGCCACGCGCAAGATATTCCCTCTCGGGCGGGGTGAGCCTCGGCAGAAGAAGCTCCATATCACAGCTTATCTCACCGTCGCGAAGCTTGCGAAGCACCAGCATACGCTCGGCGGGGGAAAGCTGATAGAATACGTCGGGGAGCGATACCTCTATTTTGCCCGTTATAATGCCGTTTATTATATAGCCTCTGTCGTGTCCTTCAAAGATATTATCGGGGTCGATGCTCATATCAGCCCTCTCAAAAAGTCCGAGTATTTCCTCAAAGGAAACTGAGAAGAGGCTTGATAGCGATGAGAGAAGATCAATAGAGGGAACCGATATTCCCTTTTCCCACTTGGATATCGCCTGGCGCGTTACGTAAAGCCTTGACGCAAGCTCCTCCTGACTAAGTCCAAGTCTTTTTCTATGGGTGGCAATTCGCTCGCCTACCTTGACGAAATCTATCAAGCTCTCACCTCCTTCGTGATTTTATTTTATCATACAGGTATTTTCAGGTCAAGCAACCGTCAGTTGCACCTTACCCTTTTATTATATGCCACCCTTTAAGCTTTTGCAACTATTTTACAAGCTTTTTGATCAAAATTTGTTGACTTAAGCTCTCGCGTGTGTTAAAATACATTCAAATAAAAATTTTTTGAGTGAGGTCTCTTATGAAACAGGTCAAGGTAGGCGTAATAGGTCTTGGAAGCCGTGGAATGGCACTGCTCAACACGATGCTCGCGATAGACGAGTGCGAGGTAGTCGCGGTCTGCGATCTTTACACCGACAGAATAGAATACGCGCAAAAGAAAATCAAGGACAAGAGGGGCAACGATGCTCTCGGCTTTACCGACTACAACGAGCTTATCGAGTGCGATGCGGTTGAGGCGGTAGTTATTATATCCTCTTGGGATATGCACACGAGAATGGCCGTCAAGAGCATGAAGGTCGGCAAGTACACCGCGGTTGAGGTTGCGGGTGCATACGATATTGAGGATTGCTGGCAGCTTGTGCGCACCTATGAGGAAACGCGCACGCCCATAATGATGCTCGAGAACTGCTGCTTCGACCGCTTTGAGCTTCTCACCACCTCGCTTGTGCGCGCGGGCAAGCTCGGCCGCGTGCTTTACTGCCACGGCGCGTACACTCATGAGCTTCGCAACGAGGTCCTCGGCGGAAACGTAAACCGCCATTACAGGCTCGAAAACTATATCAAGCGCAACTGTGAGAACTATCCTACTCACGAGCTTGGACCTATCGCTAAGATACTCAATATTACGAGAGGAAATAAGCTTATCTCGCTCACCTCGGTTGCGACAAAGCCAGGTGTCGGTCTTTCGCTTTACTCAAACGACGAGCGTAGCCCCGACAAGAGCCTTGCGGGTACCGAATTCAATCAGAGCGATATCGTGGTTACCACACTTACATGCGCGGGCGGTGAGGTCATTACGATGGTGCTTGATACAACGCTTCCTCACACCTACTCAAGAGACTTCAGAGTGCGCGGCACAAAGGGTTTCTGCGAGCAGGATACGAACAACGTAATGCTTGAGGAAAAGAACGTAATGCACGAATACTTCGATGCAAAAAAGACGACGAGAAAGTATCTTGATTCGGCAGAGGAATATCAGGACTACCTCCCCGACGTATGGCGCAATATGACCGAGGAAGAAAAGAAGCTCGGCCACGGCGGTATGGATTACATAGAGTTCAAGGTATTCTTTGACTGCGTGCTTAATAACAAGCCGATGCCTATTGACGTGTACGATATGGCAACCTGGATGTCCATCACTCCCCTTTCCGAGCAGTCGATAGCTCACGGCGGTATGCCGCAGGCAATTCCCGACTTTACAAGAGGCGAGTGGCTTCACAGAGCGCCCTGTGACGTAATAGAGCTTCCCCGCCCCGAGGATGAGGGCGACGGCGAGGTAAAGAACTTCTTCGGCAAGTCCCGCGGAGAAAGGGTGTAGGGCGGAAAAACTACTCATCCACCGCAAGCGGTCCCCCTTCCCTCGCAAGGGAAGGCTTATTCGGCAAGTCCCGCGGAGAAAGGGTGTAACCCCCATCCCCCGTAGGTGGTATATCATCAACACACCGTGTTGCATATCATCCACCGTTTATATAATAAAGGCTATCTCTAGCAGACACCTGCAAGAGATAGCCTTTTGGCTTTTCATTTTTCCGCCGATTAAGTCACGCGGTATACGTTCGGTCTAGGTCAGCGGTACAGATAGCACCCCGAGGATAACCTCCGCCTTGCTGTCACCGAGAAAGTCCTCGGCAAAGCCGTCGTGCAGTGAGGTAAGTCCGCATTCCACTCTGACGAGCGAGGAACAGCCTGTGAATGCATGTGCTCCTACCGACTCAACCGTAGTAGGAATATATATCTCGACGAGCGAAGTGCAATTTGAGAAAGCGGTGACACCTATCTCGGTAAGAGACCCAGGCAGAGTCACTCCTTTTAGCGAAGCGCATCCCATAAACGCACTGTTGCCTATCCTCTTGACAGAATCGGGCAGAACAAGCGTTTCAAGAGATGCGCAGCCCGTGAAGGTTTCGTCACCGATAGAGGTTATACTTTCGGAAAGAGTGATATTTTTGAGCATGGAGCATCCCTGAAACGCCCCCGAGCCGATATACCTGACAGAAGTCGACATCTCGACACTCTGCAACGATGCGCAGAGGAAAAAGGCACGGTCAGAAATAAATTCACACCTCGGATTCACCTTGCAGTAGGTTACGTCGGTGTTCGTTGCCGACGCAAGCACAAAATATGGGTTAGACCCTGTACCGAGATAATTTGCGCCGCTGTACTCGGCATATTTAATAGCCGAGCAGCCGAGGAAGGCGTTGATGCCAAGCTCTTCAAGCGTCGCGGGAAGAGTTACGTCGGCAAGTGCGGTACAGGACGAGAATGCCGACTCTCCGATATACTTAATACCGTCGTTTATCTTCACGCTCTTAATATTGAAATTACCCGAAAACGCACCCGAAGATATGGCAGTAACAGGCGTGCCTTCAAAGCTTGAGGGTATAACGATATCAAGGTCGCTCGCCGCGCCTATGCCCGTAACCTCGTAGGTGCCGTCGGTGCGTATCGCATAGGACAGACCCTCAGTCCCCTTGCCGTCGCCGCCTATACCGCAGGATACAAGGGTAAAGCAAAACGACAGAAGTACCATAACGCATAACAATCTTTTCATAACATTTCCTCCCAGATTATATAATGCTGCAATATGCAAATAAAGCTTAGCAAAAAGCCTATTTTATAAGTCTTTCAACTTCTGTAAGCTCACGGCGTATTTCGTCGCTTGACATATTAAGCTCGCCCTTATCGTAGAGGTCGGCAAGCTCGGCAAAGCGAAGCGCGCGGAGCCTTGATATAAGAAAATTCTCTATCCAATAAAGGAATTTGGTATTCGGGCTGTACCTCTCAAGCCTTTTCATTCTTCTATACATCGGCGCGCCGTCCGAGGCATCGCGCCAGGTGTCAACGAAGGCGAGGTCATAGCGCTCCTTCGGCATAGTATGCTCGGCATACTCGAAGGCATCCGCCTCAATTATGCGAAGCTTCTCGGGGCTTTCAAAATGCGGGAGTATGCACTCGCGAAAGAGCCTTATTACGTCGGGGCTTCTCTCTACCACCGTAATGCTTCTCACCTCGGGCTTTCTTGCGACCATATAGGCGTAGTAGCCGAGGCCAAGGCCGAAGGTGATGACGTCTCCCCACGCCGCCTCTATTGCCTCCTCGCAGGTGTCAAGGTCGACGGGGGTTAAGGTCATCCACTCGTTTCCGCCCTCAAGCACCGCGGGAAAGCTGAACTCCTCGGGGAAAAATCCGAGGGGCGGTATCTCGGTGAAATCCTCCCTTATATCCATATCCCGCGCGATAACGCCTCGGTAGGCGGGGTAGCTCTCCGAGCGTATCTCCCAATCCCCGATTTTTTTATCGGTAAGAGGTACGTTCCTGTAATAAGGGTTTTCGGTATAGCGCCGAGTGTCCATCATCCTTACAGACGGTATAAGATATTCGCGGTAAAGGCGCATATCAGAGGGCCTGTCAAGCTCAAGGGCGAAAAGCTCGCACAGCACCGCGCGAAGGGCATCCTCCCGACTTATGCCGTCCTTGGTGATATCCTCAATAAGCTCTGCCGTAATTACCTCGGGAAAGCGCTCAAGATAGGTCGCGTAAAGGCGGGTTATCTCGAAGTTTCGCTCAAATATTTTTCTTATATTCTCAAAATAATAATTTCTTTCCATAGAAAAATCCTCACCTCTCTATTATAGCATACGACCCTCAAAAAAATCAAGCGTTTATTTTCTTAAATGAACGAGGTGAACGAGGTTGAGGCTGAGGTTGAGGCTTTGCCTCAAATGATGTGATGCTTCGCATCAATGATGTTACGCCATGTGGCGTAAATGATGTTGCAACAAGTT
>JAGBIF010000026.1 GCA_017935065.1 Clostridia bacterium | reverse complement strand
AGTTGGAAGAATACATACATTACTACAACAACGAAAGAATTTCTCTAAAACTAAAAGGAATGAGCCCAGTGCAATACCGAGCTCATTCGCAAACAACTTAATATTTAATTTTTGTCTAAACTTTTGGGTTCACTTCATTATGCCTTTACTCTTGCTCTTTTAAATTATAAATAATTTAATCTATCTTAAAATGCTTTGGAAGTCCGTTTTCATAGGGGATATTTACCTCGCCGACAATAAGCGGAAGTATGTAATCAATTCCCTCTTTGGTTATACCGTTTCCGCGCTCGTTGATGTAGGCGACGGGCACGCCCTTTACCTCGTTTGCGATAAGAGATATATCGGCATAGCCAAACTCGGCAGAATAGCTCTCGCCAGGCTTGCGAAGAATGGTTGCCATAACACCGCTTTTTCCGTCCTTTGCGAGGTGTGCGGCGGATTTTCCGACACCGACGGCCTCGTTTATATCGGTAAGAGAGGCTATATGCGAAGCGCACCTCTGGGGAAGATTTAATTCAACCGAGCGCACCTTACAGCCAATTTTTTCCTTTACTAAATGCTCAAGCACCTTGCCCGCACCCGAAAGCTGTACGTGACCGAAGCCGTCAGCCGCGGCACCCGATGCCGCAACGTACCTACCGTCCGCAAAGCGAATACCCTCGGAAACGCATACAAGCACCGCGGGCTTTGTCTTAAGCACCTCATTTACGTCCTCAATAAAGCTCTCAAAGGAAAACGCACGCTCGGGAAGATAAATAAGGTCGGGGCCGTCACCCGTGATATTGGGAAGCGCCGATGCGGCGGTGAGCCAGCCTGCATCCCTGCCCATTATCTCAACTATCGTTACCGCCTTTACCTGATATACCGAGACGTCCCTACGCATTTCCTTGACACTCGTTGCGATATACTTTGCGGCAGAGCCGAAGCCTGGGGTGTGGTCGGTCGCCTGAAGGTCGTTGTCAATAGTCTTGGGTACACCGATTACGCGAAGCTCATAGGACTGCCCCTTTGCGTACTCCGACAGCTTGTAAACCGTGTCCATAGAGTCGTTACCGCCGATATAGAAGAAATATCTTATATCGTATTTTTTGAATATTTCAAGCAGTCTTTCATAGGTCGCGCCATCGACATCGTGACTCTTAAGCCTTCTTCTGCAGGAGCCGAGCGCGGCGGCTGGTGTGACCTTGAGAAGCTCGCGGTCAGAGGAATTAAAAAGCGGTGTCAGGTCGCATAGCGCTTCGTTAAGAAGTCCCTCGATACCGTTTTTCATTCCGTATAGCTTACCGATAAGTCCAAGCTCGCAAAGCTCGGCACACCCCTCGATAACGCCCGCAAGAGTTGCGTTGATTGCGGCGGTAGGCCCGCCCGACTGACCGACTACGGCATTTCCGATTAGTTTCATTTTCATTACCTCAAACTGTATAATTTTTAAAATCAGCTATTTAATCCTTGGCAGACTTGCCGAGAAGCTCACCCTCGGTAAAGGTGTAGGACGAGTTGCAGAAGCGGCATACGGCAGAAAGCTCACGCGCCTTGCCCTCGCTCTCTTGCTCGTCAAGCATCTTAAGAATCTCACTCTTGCCAAGCGATTTTATCTTCTTCAGCATACGGCCTCTTTCACAGTCGCACCTGTACTCAACCTCAATCGTGTCAAACAGGTCGTACTCTATTCCCTCACAGGCAAGGGCGAAGATCTCCTCGTTCGTCATACCGTCGGCTATCTTTCCCGAAAGCCCTGAAAGCTTTACCGCGTTTCTTTCAAGCACCTCGACCGTTTCCTCATCGGGAAAGGGCATAAGCTGTATAAGCACACCGCCCGCCGCCTTACAGGTAAGGTCGGGATTTATAAGCACGCCGAGTGACAGAAGCGTGGGTATCTGCTCACTTCTTGCAAAATATGTGGCAATATCCTCGGCAATCTCGCCCGACGTCAGCTCAACCGTACCGATAGCAGGCTCCTTGCCCGAAATATCCTTTATAAACGATATGCTTCCCTCGCCTATCGCACCGCCTACGTTAAGCTTTCCGTCAGGGCGTCTTGGCGGGTCGGCATAGGGATTGTTGATGTAGCCCTTGACGCATCCGTAGTAGTCGGCGACCGCGATAAGCTTTGAAATCTCACCCGAGGACGCGATATTCACCGTAAGCGTGTCCCCCTCGGCAGGAAGCATAGTTCCTACCATTGACGCGCAGGTAAGAAGCCTTCCCAGGGCGGCAGAGGCGGTAGGATAGGTCTTATGTGCCCTTATCATCCCGTTTACAAGCTCGGTAGAGTTTATAACCAACACCCTCGCGCTTCCGTCGTGCGTCATTCCTCTTAAAACTGTTGATTTAGCCATTTTTTATATCCTTTTTGCATTTTGCTATTATGTAAATCCTTGAATTTTCGTCACTGGCGGGTGTAAAATCAAAGTCGCTGACACACCCAAGCACCTCGAAGCCTGATGCGGTAAGGTAGCGCTTCATTGACGAGAGCGTATACATTTTTTCCCTCTGCCACTCGTCATAGCGAGCAAACCGTCCGTCCTCCCCCTCTTTAAACAGGGTAATATAGTAGTCGCAAAAGTGCGTTTTACGATTATAGGTGCTCTGCCATACGCACATATCATCCTGCTTTTCATATACGTAGGTATGTGATGAAAGCTCGCTTTCAAACTTCCCCTTGCCTATTATATCAAAGATGAAAAGACCGTCGGGGTCAAGATAATTATGCACGAGCGACAGGCAATCGCAAAGCGCATCCCGCTTTAGCAGATGGTTAATTCCGTCAAGCGTACATACACACGCACCGACGGTGCCGTAAAGCTCAAAGTCGCGCATATCCTGCTCAAGATAGAGTATTTTATCGGCAAAGCTCGGAAAATCCCGTGCCACCGAGAGCATTTGCGCCGAGGCATCCACGCCCGTCATATCGTATCCTCGCGAGGCAAGCTCACGCGTAAGCGTGCCCGTACCGCACGCAAGGTCAAGCACAAGCTCGGGGCGCGCGGGAAGATACCTGTCAAAGCATTTTTCAATAAAATCCGCATAAGCGGCGTAATCTATTCCCTCTATAAATTCATCATAGTAGGGGGCAAGCAATCCGTAAATCATATATCAAAACCACACCCCGCACTTCTCGTCAGGATAGCGAATATTCCCTCACTCACAAGCGCCCTGACACATTCGGAAGCATTCTTTTCGGTATCAAAGATACCGAAAACCGAAGGTCCGCTTCCCGACATAAGCGTATATCTTGCGCCGTGGGCGGTGATTTTTTTGTGAAGCGCCTCGGTGTCGGGAAGTGTCTTAAGCATAGGCGCCTCAAATGCGTTGTAAAGGCGCTGGGGCGGGCATTTGCCGTCAATAAAGCCTAAAAGCTCACGAAGGCAGTCCTCGGCATCCTCTGCCGTCCCCGACTTAAAGTCACCGTAGTACTCATCAAGCAGTGAGTATGCCTCTTTCGTTGATACGCACTCCCTTGTCTTGGCAATAACGAATATCAGCTCGGGATGCGAAAGCGGTGAGATTATCTCTCCCCTTCCCGTACAGAGCGCGGTGCCCGAATAAAGGCAAAAGACAACGTCGCTTCCAAGCTCTGCCGCAAGCTCTGCAAGTGCCGCCCTTGACAGCGGGCGCTTAAGAAGTCGGTTCATAGCCCGAAGCGTTGCCGCCGCATCCGACGAGCCGCCCGCAAGACCTGCCGAGACGGGAATATTCTTTTTAAGTGTAATTTTCACACCGATATCGAGCGAAAGCCGCTTCAGAATAAGCTCTGCCGCGCGATATACGAGATTTCGCCTGTCCGTGGGCACAGAGAAACCACCCTCCGAATAAAGCGTTATGCCGTGCGATGCTCTGTCAAGGGTGACGCTTATTTCATCATAAAGCCCCGTCATATGCATAACGCTTACGACCGAGTGAAAGCCGTCAGAGCGCGGGGCACCTACGTCAAGATACAGATTGACCTTGGCATATGCGCGTTCCTTAACCGTATGCATATAGCTCACCTCCCACACAAAGCAAAATTTAGCTATTCTAATTATACACAAACCGAAAGCGAAAATCAAGATAAATTATCACAAAGACGCAAATTCTCCCTTTGCCGAGGGCAGAAAAAATCTCGGGGCACATATTACTTAATATAATGAGTAAGGTATAGAAATATTTTTTTAAAAAGCACTTGACATTTGCTATTGTATGTGGTAAAATCTTATACCGTGGCGAATCACAGGGATTCGTCTCCTTGCCGTAGGCTTTACGGCCATTAAGTCCATAAGGAGGTAAAAACACATGGAAAACAAGATTTGTTCTTACGAGCTTCTCTTTGTAGTAAACGGAAATCTCGGCGAAGATTCCTACACTGCTATCAAGGACAAGTTTGTAGCACTTATTAACGGCGCATCTTCTGACGTTACCGTTAACGAGTGGGGCAAGCGCAGACTCGCATATCCTATCAACTACGTAGGTGAGGGATATTACGTGCTCGTTTGCTTTAAGAGCCAGCCTGACTTCCCTCGCGAGCTTGAGCGTGTGCTTGGTATTACCGAAGGCGTACTTCGTTACATGACCGTCACCAAAGAGGCAGTAGAGGCAGAGGCTGCAAAGGCTCCCGTAGCTGAGGCTACCGAGGAGGCTTCCGCTGTTGAGGCAACCGAGACCGTTGCCGATACTACCGAAGAATAATCATAATCGAGGAGACATTTGACAATGGCTAGCTTTAACAAGGTAATTCTTATGGGTAACCTTACCCAGGATCCCGAGCTTAAACAGACAGCTACCGGTGTTTCGGTTTGTAGCTTCACCATTGCTGTTAACCGTCGCTTCGGAAAGAACGAGCAGGGACAGCAGACTGTCGACTTCTTCAACATTGTCGCATGGAGACAGACTGCAGAATTCGTAAACCGTTTCTTCAAGAAGGGTAACCCCATCCTCGTTTGCGGTCAGCTTCAGACGCGCTCTTGGAACGATAACCAGGGACAGAAGCGTTACGTTACCGAGATTATTGCAGATGAGGCGACCTTCACCACCCCCGCGGGCGGTAACACCGCCGCACCCCAGCAGGGTGGCAGCTACGCCCCCGATGCTTACGGCGCAGCATCCTTTAACAATACTCAAAGCACGAGCTTTGAAGATATCCCCAGCGACAGCGATCTTCCCTTTTAATCAGGGCGCCGTCGCTACTCCCCCGCTGTAAGAATCACAGGCGGCAGGGTTTTATAAACAGAAAGTGATTCGGAAAGGTTATGGACCATCTAATGGAAAGAAATGATGCACAGCGTCCCGCTTTCCGTCCTACCCACAGAAAAAAGAAGGTTTGCATTTTCTGCCAGGACAAGGTAAGCGAGATCGATTACAAGGATGTAAACAAGCTTAGGAAGTTCACCTCTGAGCGTTCAAAGATTCTCCCCAGACGCGTATCGGGTAACTGCGCTCTTCACCAGAGACAGCTCACTATCGCAATCAAGAGAGCACGCCAGATGGCACTTCTTCCCTACGTTTCCAACTGATTTTCAGAGAAACGCTAAAAATGAGGAATGGACAGTATATGTCCCTTCCTCTTTTTTATTTGTTAATTATCTACAACTTAAGTGTCGTGCTTTTGTTAATTAGTTTGGTATATTTTTATCACTTTATATTTTTTGCCGCTTTTTGAATTGAAATCCATTCGGTGATTATTTATAATATTTATATAAATATTTTAAAGAGGCGCGATTTATGAAAAGGAATTTAAAGTTATTTCTCACACTGCTGTTTTGCTGTGCCGTATCGCTTTGCGCAGTATTTCTTGTCACCACAGAGGCAGTTGCGGCCGACGTCTCAACCGTAAAACTGTCTACTGTATTTGATGACGGAATGGTGCTTCAGAGAAATATGCCGATAAACGTATTCGGTGAGTGCGACAAGGTAGGTGCTGAGGTTAAGGTAACTCTCGGTGAGACATCCGTTACCGCCACGGTATCCGCGGACAAGAAATTCAAGGCTACCCTTCCCGCTATGGAAGCTGCCACAGGCCTTACCCTAACGGTAGAGCAGCTTTCGGTTGCGACACCCGTCGTGCATACCTTCAAGGAAGTATCGGTCGGCGAGGTTATCGTAGTCAGCGGACAGAGCAACGCGGCATATCAGCTCTATATGATGGAGGATGCCGAGGAATATATTGCAAATGCCGATAACTTCAGCAACATTCATCTGTACTGCACCCCGAGAACCTATGACTTTTTCGAGGCAAAAGGCGGTGTCGGAAAATGGTACAAAGTAAATTCATCCCTTCTTAAGAAGAACAGCGAGGTTCAGGGCGACGTATCCGCTATCGGCTACGTTCTTGCGACAAGAATTGCAAACGAGCTTGGCGACAGTATGCCGATAGGGCTTATAGATGCCGCCTACGCTGGCTCGGGTATATTCCCCTTCCTTGAATTCAATAATTTCAAGACCAAATTTTCCTCGGGTAACGAGGCTCATATCAAAAGATATGAGGATTACGTGAATTTCTATAACGCAAACGGCAGATACCCCACCTCGACAAGCGAGGTCTCGGGCTATCAGGAAAAGCCCTACGGCACCACCCCAGGCATCTGCTATAACACCCTGATAGCGCCGATTTTCGGCTATACCGCGAAATTTGCGCTCTGGTATCAGGGTGAGGCTAATATAGAAAACCTCAAAACCAATTACGATACCTATTTTAACGAGCTTAAGGCACAGTACAAATCCGCCTTCAGCAATCCCAACCTTAAGTTCTTCGCCGTACAGCTGGCACCCTATCAGTACAATGCAGGGCCCTTCCGCTCGCTTCAGTACAAAATGAGCGAGGCGGATGATACCTACCTCATCAGCGCCGCGCGCGAGGGCTCGGGAATGACAGGCTACGACCTTTCGCAGGGCTACGTTCATTCCTCAAGAAAATCCCCCATCGGCCACAGAGTTGCCGACTCGGTGCTGAAGAATATATACGAAAAGGACACCGAAAGGGTTGTTGAGGCGCCAAAGGTTAAGAAAATCGAGAGAAACGGAAGCAAGGTCATTATCACCTTTGACACAGATGTAAGCTATGCGTACGGAAATTCCGCGCTCGGCTTTGAGCTTGCATCCACAAACCTTTCCTACAAGAGCGCGACAGGAACGATTGTCGGAAACAAGGTTACGCTTACCGCAAGCGGTGTCACAACCCCCGCGTACGTGCGATACGCCTTTGGCAGAATGGACTTTGTCTTGAACGACGGCTCGGTCGTTACCTACATTAACGATGCCAAGGACACGATTGACAAGGATCAGGCAACCGTTCACGATGCCTCGGGCAAGACCTATACCTTTACGAAAAACTGTGGGCTTGTAATCGAAACCCGCTTCCCTGGAAATATCACCAATATCTCGGGGCATCCTATGCCTACCTTCGACCTGCCTGTGGGCTACACGAAATAAGGCGAGGTGATGAAAATGAAAAGATTACTTACTTTAATTATAATAGTCCTCGCCGCACTTCTGTCGCTCAGCGCGTGCACGGGTGAGGAAATTGACGTTGACAGCATCAGCTTTGAGAGCGCCGAGTTCGAGTATGACGGAACCGAAAAATCCATTGAGGCTACAGGCGTTCCCGAGGGCGTTACCGTAACCTATGAGGGCAACGGTGTCAAAGAGGTCGGCACCTACACGGTCACCGCTTACTTTGAGTATGTAGAGGAAACCGACAAGGAGATCGAGCCTCTTTATGCAACTATTACGATAGTCAAGGCAACCTATAACCCCGAATTTGAAGGACTTGACGTCAATTACGACGGCAAAAGCCACTCGGTCAGCATAAAGGGCGAGCTTCCCGACGGTATCAACGTATTTTTTGAGAATAACTCGCATAAGCTTCCTGGTAGCTACAAGGTTGAGGTAAGCTTTACCTACGATAAGAAGCACTACAACGAAATAAAGTCAAGAAGCGTTACCTTAAAAATAGCCCCTGGTGAATACTCTCTGCCAAGCCTTACCTACGGTACAAGAGCCGACGGCACCTATCAGATTACAGGCTACAAGGGTACCGCCCCCGACGTTATTATCCCAGAGAGAATTAACGGAATATACGTAAGGTCAATAGCAAGCGATGCCTTCCGCGGTAACACCTCGGTTCAGTACGTATATCTTCCCGATACGGTTAATAATATCGGCAACAGCGCCTTCAGAGGCTCAACTCTCGCGGACATCCGCCTCTCTGATAACCTTGAGGTAATCGGCGCATCTGCCTTTGAGGGAACAAAGGTTACCGAAATATCTCTGCCCGACAGGCTTACCTCGCTCGGCTACGGCGCGTTTGCGGACACCTCTCTTGAGTATATAAAGCTTCCCTTTATCGGCGGAAGCCATACCTCGACAAATGATTATATCGGCTATATTTTCGGCGCTACCGAGTATTTTGCGAACACTACCGCCGTACCTGGCACGCTTACTGAAATAGAGCTTTCGGATAGATGTCAGAAAATCCCCGCCTATGCCTTCTACGGGTGTATCTCTTTGAGGAAGCTTACGCTCGGTAACTCTGTCAAGAGCATCGGAAACAATGCGTTTGCCGAATGTCTGGCGCTTAAGAGCCTCTATATTCCCGCGAGTGTTACCGACATTTACGCTAACGCAAACACCTACGACTCGCCCTTCTACAGATGCTCTGCCGACCTGAAAATAGTTTTTGCACGTTCAAATGCCGAGGGCTTCGGTCAGTATTTCAGCCACATATCCGACACAACCCGCGCCACGGTGATTTTTGACAAAACCTACGAGCAATATCTGGAAATTGCGCAAAATTAGGAAAAATCCAAAAAAGGCGCATAAACAAGCCGTTTTTCCACAAAAAAGACTTCGCACCACGAGAAATCGTGGTGCGTTTTTTATACACTTTTCACAAAAATCCTGTCACTTTGTGCGTGACTTTTGTAACCGCACCATACTTACAGGGCGCGTTTTGTGTGCTAAAATAGCCTTAAGAGGTGACAAATCACCTAAAAGCTTTGAAAAATTCAAATGAAGAAAGGACTTTTACACACAAAAAAATATGGCACTTAGATGGATCAAGCTTAAGACCGACATTTTCACGAGCGACAAGATGCTACTGCTCGAGACCTATGAGGATGGGCTTTACTACCAGATGATATGGCTGAAGCTTCTCTGCCTTGCGGGGCGAAAGGAAAACCACGGAATATTTATGATGCGTGACGGCAGGGGCTACACGGCGCCTATGCTCTCGCATATTCTCTCGGTTGATACCGATATGCTGGAGGATGCGCTCTCGGTGTTTGAGGAGCTGTGTATGATTTCAAATGACGGGGGCATTATTAAAATCCTCGGCTGGCGCGAGCATCAGGAGGATTACTTTGACGATGATGAGCCTTGCGAGGCAGAGGAAAACACCAACGCAAAGGACATAGAAAGGCAGAAGGTACGCGACCGCGTAAGAAAGCACCGAGAGAGAAAAAGACAGGCGCATTTTCAAGAAACCGAAGAAGGACCTCACCTACCGCAGGATAATGTAACACCAAGCGTTACAGAGGGCGTTACATGTAACATTACAGGCGTTACACCAAGCGTTACAGCCGTTACAGATGGCGTTACATCCGTAACACCCTTAATAAATATAAATAATAGAACAGACAAGAACAAAGAAGACCATACTTCTCTTCGAGAAGAAAGAGAGAAGAATAAAAAAGAAAATCCCGTAACCCTCACGGGTGACGGAAAATCTCTCTT
>JAGBIF010000025.1 GCA_017935065.1 Clostridia bacterium | reverse complement strand
CTAATATCTTTAGAGCTTTTCTCTTGACTTTCTTTACTTTGTTTGAGTTTCAAAGTTATTGTCGAGATTTCCATTCGCACTTTTCAGTGCTCGTTCAGAAATTTCTTTTGTTGTTCAATTTTCAAGGAGCAAGTGCGCACGGAAGGACGAGCCTTCTTTGGCGCGCTTTAATATTATAATACAATTATTTTTAGTTGTCAAGAGTTTTTTCAAAGTTTTTTCAAAAGTTTTTCGGTATATAAAACACGGCAGAACAGAGGCGTTTTCTCCGCTTTGCCGTGTCTTATACAAATTATTTACAAAAGCGCGTTTTTTATTCGCGCGCCTTTTGAAAAATGAGTTTTTTCTTTCAAAAATCGCTATTCCACCGTCTTTACAAGCTCAGCAAGAGGCTTTCTTTTCTTCTCGGGTATTCCAGCGTTATTCCCGTAGCCGAGTGTAATTACAAGGCGAACGGGCGCGTCAAGCGAGCATATTTTGCGGATTTTCATATCGTCAAGCCAACCGAGGATACAGCTGTCAAGCGACACCTCGTGCGCGGCGGCTACGATAAATGCCGACAGTATGCCTATGTCGATAGAGCGGTAATCGTTTTTCTTGATTTTAGCCCCCAACGCAGCGGACGCGACATAGGGTCGCTCGCTTATGACAAGCAGTATTGGCACGTCTTTGGCAAATCTATTCATCATAGGCCCGCTGACCGCCTCCGCAACGGCAGCCGCCGCATCCCCTCGGCATACGGTAATAAGATACGGCTGACCGTTGCAGGCAGAGGGCGAAAGACGCGCCGCAGCTAATATTTTTTCAAGCTTCTCTTCCTCAACAGGTCTGTCCTTATCGTAAGAGCGACAGGAATAACGCTCGTTTGCCAGAGTTAAAAAATCCATTTCGCTTTCCTTTCAAGATTTTTATCTATCAGTAAAGGTCCTCGTAAATTCCCCCTGGGATGAACTCCCTTATGAGTGAGGTATTTGGAACGAGCCTTTCATCTATCACAGGCATTCTTGACATAGCATCCATAACTATTCTTGCATAGGGATTTGTATCTACTATATCCTTTGTGAGAAGCTTATCGAGGAAGGGCTTCATAACTCCGACCTCAAAGGTGTGGAAGGTATCGAAGCGAAGGTCGGCGGTTTCCTTGTAGGGATAAAGATACTCGTTTTCCCCCTTAAGCACATTCGCCCACATAGAGAGCGTGCGTGATGCCTCGGCATTGCGATAGATGCTGTCGCGGACAAGGCGTCTTACGAAGCGCATTTTCTTTCCCGACAAAATCCTTCCTATGTTATCATTGATATTGGTAGAGACGCTGACAAACAGCTTAAGCACGCTCTGCTTTGGAAGCGGGTTTGAAAATCTGGGGTTGAGCGCGTGAATTCCCTCGACTATAACGCATCCGTCAGCAAAGGATTTGTACCCGACGGGCTGTGCGCACCTTCCGCACTTGAAATCGTATTTTGGAATACTGAAGTCTCTGCCCGCTATGATATCCTCAAGCGTTTTTATAAGAACAGCGTTGTCAAGCGCGTCGGGACTCTCAAAATCGTTCTCACCGTTTTTAAGCTTCGGGTAATCGGGATCGGTCGTGCTTCTGTAAAAATCGTCAAGCGACACTACCATAGATCTTTCACCGAGCGATTTTATTTTATCCGAGATAAGATTTGCCGTTGTAGTCTTACCCGAGCCCGAGGGACCTGCCAGAAGCAATACTCGGATGCTCCCGTCGGACACAACCCTCTCGGCAACCTCTGTTATTCTTTTTTCATATGCCCTCTCCGCCTCGGCTATCGCGAGCGCGGGATCCCTCAGCTTATCAAGAAGCTCGGTTATATAAAGCTCTGCCATATTTACACCACCTTAACTTACATCGTAATACACATTATATATTTATTGTAGCATTTTGACACAGGATTTGCAAGAAAAAACTTTAATATAACTAAAACTCGCTAAAATAATTAACAAATTCCTAAAATCAAAGCAAAAGTGAGCTTCGCTGATAGCCAGCCAAGCTCACTTATCATTAATACTCGCTTATCGGCAGGTCCTTGTTGTCCTCGCCCTTTTCTATTGCTATGACCTTGACGAAGTAGCTCACAGTCTCACTGACCTTGACCTCGGCTCTGTCGCCGACACGCCTTCCCATAATCGCCCTGCCGAGGGGGGATTCCTTGCTTACGAAGCCGAGAAGCGCGTTTTGCCTCAAGGTGGTGACTATCTGAATTTTCTTCTCGGCGTTCATCTTTTCGTTGAACACCGTTACGATATCGAAAAGTCCTACCCTATCCTCGTCGGTATTTACCTCGATAACCTTTGCCGTTCTTATCATAGCCTCAAGATAGCGTATACGGGCGTCGTTTCTGCGCTTATCGCGCTTTGCCTCCTTATATTCGGCATTTTCGGAAAGATCGCCAAACTCTCTTGCGCGCTGAAGCTCTGCACCAAGCTTCGGGGCAAGCTCACAGCGTCTGTAGCGTATCTCCTCCTCTATTTTCTGAATATCTACCTTGGTTAATTCGTCGTACATTTCAATCCTTAAGGCACGGGCGTCCTATGACGCCCGTGCCCAGCCTTTTACTGTTTTTTATAAGATTTTAAATCAAAGCTTGCTTACGATATCAAGCGTATCTCTTGCGATAACAAGCTCCTCGTTTGTGGGAATAACGAACACCTTTACGGTGGATTCGGGGGTGGATATTTCCATTTCCTCACCGCGAATAGCGTTCTTTTCCTCGTCAATCTTAACGCCGAGGAAGGCAAGCTTTTCGCAAACGAAGCTTCTGTACTTGGGCGTATTCTCACCGATACCGCCTGTAAATACGATAGCATCGGTGCCACCCATAGCGGCGATATAACCGCCGACAAGCTTGGTAAGCTGGTGGCAGTACATATTCTGGATAAGAATACATCTCTCGTCGCCCGCGTCTGCTCTCTTGCAGATCTCCTGGTTGTCGCTGGTAACCTGCGAGATACCGAGCATACCCGACTTCTTATTCATCATCCTGTCAATATCGTCCGCGGTGGTAAGCTCACCCTTCTTCATAAGATAGGGAATGATGGCAGCGTCTATGTTTCCGCATCTTGTGCCCATCATAATACCCTCAAGAGGGGTGGTTCCCATCGAGGTATCGAAGCATTTGCCGTCCTTTACCGCGCTTACCGACGCACCGTTTCCGAGGTGGCAGGTAACAACATTGAGCTCGGGGTTGCCCATAAGCTCGCCCGCGCGCTGGCTTACATATCTGTGAGAGGTGCCGTGGAAGCCGTAGCGGCGAATCTTGTACTTCTCGTAGTACTCGTAGGGCAGACCGTACATATATGCAAAATCAGGCATAGTGCCGTGGAAGCCCGTATCGAATACCGCAACCTGAGGCACGCTCATAATTTTTTCGCACTCTATGATACCCTTGAGGTTTGCGGGGTTGTGAAGGGGACCGAGGTCGATGCACTCCTCTACGATAGCCTTAACCTCATCGGTAACGAGCACCGAGCCAGAAAGCTTCTCACCGCCGTGAAGCACGCGGTGTCCGACAGCGCCTATCTCGTCAACCGATTTGAGCACTCCGAGCTTCTCGTCAACGAGAGTGTCGAGCACAAGCTGCAGAGCCTCTGCGTGAGTGGGAAGGGATACCGATACCTTGTAATCCTCTCTGCCAGGGACCTTGAACTTAAATCCGCTCTTGCCGCCTATCTCCTCGCAAATACCCTTTGCAATCACTTCCTCGTTATCCATATCGATAACCTGGAATTTCAAGGATGAGCTTCCTGCATTGATAACCAGAATTTTCATTGTGTTTTTCTTCCTTTTATATATGTTTAAATTATATGCTTCAAATTACCGTGACGAATAAACGGTACCGATCAAACCGTAATGCTTGCGTACTCAATGCCCATAATGGCAATACAGCAAACACCGACGATAATTCCTACGATAGCACCGAAGAAAACCTGTGTCGGGGTGTGTCCTACAAACTCCTTAAGCTTTTCCGTACGGATCTCCTCGTCCTTTTCAAAGAACATTGAGTTGAACGCCTCGGTGAGCTGCTTTATAACGGTAGCCTGCTTTCCTGCCTCGCGTCTGACGCCAGTCGCATCGTGCATAACGATTATCGCAAGCACGAGCGCTACGGCGAAAATAGCGCTGTTAAAGCCTGTGCCCCATCCGCAAAGCACCGCAAGAGACATAACCGTAGCCGAGTGACCGCTAGGCATTCCGCCGTCTCCGAAAAGACGGCTTAGCCTGAATTCCCTCTCGACTATCGAGTGGATTATGAGCTTCAGCACCTGAGCTGTGAGCCAAGCGAAAAGCGGTGCAATCAACAGATGGTTCTGAAAAAACTCCAAAAAATGCTGCATATATTTCCTTTTCCGCAGGATGGGCTTACTGGCCCATCGCCTGCTTAAGAGCGTTAATGTCGTAATACTTAACCATGAAGTCGGCAAGATCTGCCTCGGTAATGCTTTCCTTACCGCCGAAGTCCTCGATGACGTGATCCGAAAGCTCGGCAAGCTGCTCGTCGGTAAGCTCGATGCCGTGCTCCTCAAGAGTAGTACCGAGCGAGTCGTTTACAGCCGTCTTATATTCCTCCTCGGTCGCGAAGCTTTCCTTATCTATAGCGATAACCGATTCAAGCGTCTCAGCCACGTCGTTCATAGCCTCGGCAGTCTTTTCCATATCCTGTCCGCGGCCCGCAAGAAGAAGAGACATAGAAAGCTCGGTAAGCTTGTGCGAAAGACCCGACATTCTGGGGTTCTTGTCAAACTCTCTTGACATTCTTCCAAAGAGCGTCGTACCGTCGGGTCCGACCTCTGCAAATTTCGTGTAGACCTTGTCGGGAGACTCCTGAAGGGTAAGAAGAATATCCGCCTCGCACATAAGGTAGTAGAGATTTTCGGTGGTTATGATATCACCGCCGAGATTGTCCTTGGTGCTTGTCGAGAATACTCTTATGTATTCGGTAAAGAAGCCGCCTACAGGCTCCTCGTAGGTTACGATAATATAACCCTCCTTGACCGCCGTCGCTATAAAGCGCAGGAAGCCAGACACGACAACCGAAAGATACTTATCCTGGTGTATATCCGCGGTAAGCTTTGAGAAGGCAATCTGCTCTTGCTCTGTGAGGCAATTGAAATCGGCATAGGCAAGGTCGCCAAGCACGACTACCATATCAACGACCGAATCAACCGTATCGCGAAGGTCTATGTCCTCCCCGTCAACCTCGGCGTCACAGTAGCTTGAATAAACTACACCGCTTACCATCTTTGTAAGTCCGATAACAGGATTGTTTTCGGTGCCCTCAAACCAGGAATCGTAATAGTTCTGAAGCGCTACGGCATTGTTGGCATCGGGATGCTTCTCATTTGCCAGAGCGATTGAGTCCTCGACGGTGGTCATAAGTCCGCCCGCGGGCATAAGGACTATCGCGGTAACGACAACGCCCTGCAAAAAGCCGAGCGCGAGTCCTGCCACTCTCGTAATAATATTATTCCTCTTTTTCGTAAAGGCAAACGCACCGCACAGAACGGTGTGAAGTATAAGCATAAGCAGGCTTACGATAACGAATACGATAACGAATATCAAGGGAAGCACGATAAGGCCCAGGGGAAGTGACATCACGTAGGCTATCATAGAGGCATCAAAGCAACTGAGAAGGTCTGCGTAAACACCTTCAACTCCTATTCCAAAGGTACCGAGGAAGCCTATGAAGTCCTCGTGAGACATTCCCTCAAAGTAACCGAGAAGCGCAGGATATATTCCAAGGCAGGCAAGAAAACTTACCACCGCGGAAAGTATCACGGTGATAAATCTTATCGTCTGTCGGCTTATTCCTCTGAAAAATCCGAATATAGCGCCGATAGCGCCCAAAAGAAGCGCCGCACCTAAAAATATCAGGTTGACAAGAGTTGGCATTGACATATCGTTTTATTCCTTTCCTCTTCTATAAAATTTATTCGCCCGAAAGATATTCGGGGCGAAGCGCCGCCGCCTTCAGCACGGCAATCTGAGTCTTGGCATCGCGTATCTTACCCGACATTACCATTTCGTAGAGCGTCTTTAGCGGACACAGCTGTACCTCAAGGCACTCGTCCTCGTCGAGGTCATTATCGGTAAAGGTAAGCTCCTCTGCCATATACATTGAAATTTTCTCGTCAATAAGCGCGGGTGTCGTATCAAGACCGCCGAGGAAGGTAACCTTACCCGCGACAGCGCCCGTCTCCTCACGAAGCTCACGCAGTGCCGCCGAAAGCGGATCCTCATCGGCAGAATCAAGCTTTCCCGCGGGAATCTCAAAAAACACTCTGCCGTGCGCGTATCTGTACTGTCTTTCCATAATTACCCTGCCGTCAGACAGAATAGGAATTATACAGACAGCGCCTATATGCTTGCAGTATTCCCTGACCGAGCGGCTGCCGTCGGGAAGCTCTATTTCATCCCGATACAGGGAAAGCACCCTGCCGCGGAAAATCTCCTCGGTGCTGACCGTCCTTTCAAAAAGATTAGCGTCTTGCAAAAGCACACCTGCTCCCCGCCGACAATTCGGCATAATACTTTAGTATATTTTAGCATTATTTTTTATAGATGTCAAGAGTGACTAAACAACTCCGCCGAAAAGTTTCAAAAAACGAAAGCGTTTTATAAATCCCCGCTTGAAATTATTTGCGCGCTATGGTAATATAGTATCAAAAAACTCCGTATAAGAAAAGGAAGATGCTCTATGTCCTTTAAAATACCGAATACGATAAGCTACCTGGGCGAAAATCTTGCAAAAATGAAAAAGAACGGGCTTCCCGAGGGGGTGCTTCCCGCGCTTCTTTCGCGCGCGGACGCTCTTCTTTCGACGCCTCCCTACTCGGTTACTAACCGAAATAAGCTTGCGCCAAGCAAAAATCCTCACGATTACTGCTCTATGGGCACCTACTGGTGGCCCGACGAAAGCAAGCCCGACGGGCTTCCCTACATAAGACGCGACGGATATTCTAACCCCGAGGGCAGAGAAACTCTTACTCCTCAGCGTCTCTTTGAAAGTATTCAGGCTCTCACACTTGCGGCGTATTACACCGAGGATATGAGATATGCAAGACGCGCGGTGGAATTTATAAGGGTGTGGTTCATCGACGGCGACACCTATATGACACCTCACGCGACTTACGCGCAATGTATTCCCGGCATATGCGACGGGCGAGGCATCGGACTTATTGATTTTGCGCTCTCCTACAGGCTGTTTGACTCAGTTGCCATCCTTGAGGCGATGGATGCGATCGACCCTTCAATTACGGAGGCGCTACGCGAGTGGTACCGTAATTTTATGAATTGGATGCTAAGCAGCGATAACGGAAAAGAGGTTATGGATTACCCCAACAACCACGGAACCTGGTTCAACGTGCAGATAATAGCCACCGACCTTTTCGCGGGCGACGGAAGCATTGCCAAGCGCCTGATAGCCGAATCCTATGAAAGCCGAGTGCTTGCACATATCAAAGAGGACGGAAGTATACCTCACGAGCTTTCCCGCACGAAGGCGTACTGCTACTCGCTCTTTGACCTGCGCGGTCTTTCGCTTATAGCGAGGCTTGCCAAGAGATGCGGCGACCCGCGGTATCTAACGAAAGACAGCGAGCGCGGAGGGGTCGTGCTGCTTCAGGCAATCGACTTCGTATACAGCGCGATATGCAGCCCCGAAAAGTATCCGTATCAGGAAATACATATCGAAACGGCAAGGCGCGAGATGACCGAAACGCTCGCCTTTGCAGACGCGGCATTCGGCACCGACTATGCCAAGGGGGCGGAGCAGTATCTTGACAGCTCTATGTTCTGGCGTCTGACACCCGTAATTTAATTTCAAGCACTAAGCACCTCGGCGCACCCGTCTGACCGAGGTGCTTTTTTGTCGCCACGGATGAGAATGATATAGAAAAATTTTAGCCTTTTTTGTCAAAAATGACGAAAGAATTTTTTCCTCCGTGCAAACTCTGCCTTACTTTTTCCCCAAACACAAAAAGTCAAGGTGCAATTTTCACAAATTTCAGCCGTTTTTGATTAATTTTTGACACATTGACATTCACTACGGAAAAATCAGAAAAACACAATATCTTGTAATTGGGTATTGACAAAATCACAAGATATGGTATAATGTTCTCACGAGTTCGCTCTCCGAGGCGAGCGAACTGCGGGGCATCGCCCCGTTTTTGCGCCTCTGCAAAAAGGCGTGAGAAGCATTTGCCGTAAGGGCATTCTGCTTTTAGATTTTTAATATACTTTGACTGTTGAATTTGACTAATAAAGAACGGAGGGAAAAAATGAAGCTTATTAAGAGAAACGGCTCTGAAGAAATATTCAACCGTGAGAAGATAGCCGCTGCTATTTCAAAGGCCAACGAGGCTATCGAAGAGGACGAAAGAATAACAATAGGAAAGATAAGACAGCTTTCCGCAACCGTAGAATCGCGTTGCGAGAGACTCGGCCGCGCGGTAAGCGTGGAAGAGGTGCAGGATATGGTCGAGAACGAGCTTATGCGCTCGGGCGCGTTCATCCTCGCGAGAGCTTATATTACCTACAGATATAAAAGACAGCTTCAAAGGCGTACGAATACGACTGATGATCAGATACTCTCGCTTATTGAGTGCAATAACGAAGAGGTAAAGCAGGAGAATTCCAACAAAAATCCTACCGTCAACAGCGTTCAGCGTGACTATATGGCGGGTGAGATCTCAAAGGACCTTACCAGAAGAATTCTTCTCTCCCCCGATATCGTCAAGGCACACGAGGAGGGTATAATCCACTTCCACGACGCCGACTATTTCGCACAGCATATGCACAACTGCGACCTCGTAAACCTTGAGGATATGCTTCAGAACGGAACGGTTATCAGCGGAACTATGATTGAGAAGCCTCACAGTTTCTCTACCGCCTGCAATATTGCTACGCAGATCATAGCGCAGGTTGCCTCTAACCAGTACGGCGGTCAGTCTATAAGCCTTACTCACCTGGCTCCCTTCGTGCAGATCAGCCGCGAGAAGATCTACGCATCGGTAAAGCGCGAGCTTGCGGAGATTGGCGTAAGCGACGAGAACGCGATCAAGAAGATCACCGAGGAGCGCCTTCGCGACGAGATCCGCCGCGGTGTGCAGTGTATTCAGTACCAGGTAGTAACACTTCTTACCACCAACGGTCAGGCTCCCTTCATTACTATATTTATGTATCTTGGCGAGGCTAAGGACGAGCAGACCAAGCGCGACCTTGCGGTTATTATTGAGGAAACTCTTCTTCAGCGCGTTCAGGGTGTAAAGAACGAAAAGGGTATATGGATCACCCCCGCATTCCCCAAGCTCATCTACGTGCTTGAAGAGCAGAACATCCACGAGGACAGCGAGTATTACTATCTCACCAAGCTTGCCGCTAAGTGCACCGCAAAGCGTATGGTTCCCGACTATATCTCCGAGAAGATAATGCTTCAGAGCAAGATTGATAAGAACGGTGACGGACACTGCTACACCTGTATGGGTTGCCGTAGCTTCCTTACTCCCTTCGTTGACGAGGACGGAAAGCCGAAGTATTACGGCCGCTTCAATCAGGGTGTCGTAACCGTCAACCTCGTTGATATCGGTCTTTCTGCAGAGGGCAGCATGGAAAAGTTCTGGCAGGTGTTTGACGAGCGTATGGAGCTTTGCCACAGAGCGCTTCAGGCGCGCCATGAGCGTCTTACGGGTACCCTTTCGGATGCCGCGCCTATTCTCTGGCAGTACGGCGCGCTTACTAGACTTGGCAAGGGCGAGACTATTGACAAGTACCTTCACGGTGGCTACTCCACCCTCTCGCTCGGCTATGCGGGACTTTGGGAATGTGTATATTCGCTCAACGGAAAGAAGCTTACCGAGCCCGAGGGCGAAGCGCTCGGACTTGAGATAATGAAGAAGCTCAACGAGTACACCGCAAAGTGGAAGGCAGCCGAGAATATCGACTACTCGCTTTACGGAACACCGCTTGAGAGCACTACCTACAAGTTTGCAAAGAGCCTTCAGAAGCGCTTTGGCATAGTGCCCGGCGTTACCGACAGAAACTATATCACCAACTCCTATCACGTACACGTAACCGAGGAAATAGATGCATTCGAGAAGCTCAAGCTTGAGGCTAAATTCCAGGCGCTCTCGCCTGGCGGCGCTATAAGCTACGTAGAGGTTCCCGATATGCAGAACAACATCGAGGCTGTGCTTTCGGTTATGAGGTTCATCTACGATCACATTATGTACGCCGAGCTTAATACCAAGAGCGACTACTGCCAGGTATGCGGCTACGACGGTGAGATCATGATACAGAAGGACGAGGACGGAAAGCTCGTCTGGGAATGTCCCAACTGCAAGAACCGCGACCAGTCCAAGATGAACGTCGCAAGAAGAACCTGCGGCTACATCGGCACTCAGTATTGGAACCAGGGCCGTACCGCTGAAATTAACGACAGAGTTCTTCACCTATAATACGATTGAACGACCTCATCCACCGCAAGCGGTCCCCCTTATGCCTTCCCTAGCTAGGGAAGGCTTAGGGATGTAATATTGAAGCACACAGTGCGCAGAATTTGCGTGCTGTGTGCTTTTTATTTTTCATTTTTTGTCGAGCTTAAGATTTGCGGCAAGCAGGGTTTCCGTACCTACGAGGATATCGTTTGATACCTTGGCGGGGCGGTTGTTTCTTTTTCTGTACTCGTTGGGGGACATTCCTACAAGCGCGCCAAAGTGTCTGTAAAAGCTTCTTTCGGTGCCAAAGCCACAGTCGATGGCTATGTCAAGAATTGTCTTATCGCTCTCGATAAGCATAGTTTTCGCATCGTCCATACGCAGGGTTGCAAGAAGAGTGTTGAAGCTCATGCCCGAGAATTTATTAATGCATCTTGAAAGATACTTCTCATTATAGCCCATAGCACCCGCTACATCACCGACTGTCAGCGGTTCCTTTTTATTTTCGTCCATATAGAATATAGCGCGTGTGAGGATATTATCGTCACCGCCTCTGGCTACAAGCGGTACCTGCGTGAGAAAATCCGAAAGAAGCGAATAAAGAAATCCCTTTACCTTATATGCGGGAAGCTCTGCCTTCTTGCGAAGCTTATCAAAGAAGGGACTTATATCATCGCCGTCGGGACGAAAGACGGCGCTTTTGCCTATGCTGTTTTCATTCGATTTAAAGAAGCTCTTTGCAAAGTACGGTGAGAAGTTAAATCTGAAGCACTCGGTCCCCTCTTCCCTTGAATAGCCGTGCGGCTGGTAGGGAAAAAGAAGTGCCGCCTCGCCCTCGCCTATGTACTCGGTGCGGCCGCCCGATGTGCTTAAGGTAATTTTTCCTTTAGTGACGGCAAGTATCTCTGCTGTCGGGTGTATATGTGTTGCCATAACGAAGGCGTTATCGTTGCCAAGGGTACTGCTATGCTCCTTATACACAAACGGCGCACCGCTATCCTCTATTTTATAAAGGAAGCGTATATCATCCTCGGCAATTCTTCGTGCTGCCATACTCTTTTCACCTCATAAGTAACTATCTGTCACAGATTATAACATATACTGACACATCCTGTCAATATACCTATGATAAAATTAAAGTGTAAAGTCATAAAATATTTACTTAACAAAAGAGGTATTTACTATGAAAAGCAAGAAAAAAAGCAGAAAGGGCGGATTTTTTAATAGATCCGTATTACTGATTATGACGCTTTCAATGATAATTGGCATAGCGGGTGCGGCTGTCGTCGGCGCGGTCGCTGCAGATGCGCCTGTCTCGGTGTTTGATGACGGATATACGCTCGGCGCGAATTGGATATGGGCGGACACCGAGCCTGTCGCAGGACAGTGGGTCGCAATGCGTAAGAGCTTTACGCTCGACGAGGTACCCAGCGAATTTGTCGCAAGGATAAGCGCCGACACCAAATATTGGCTCTATATAAACGGCGAGCTTGCCGTCTTTGAGGGACAGCTTAAGCTCGGCAGCACAAGATATAACTGGTACTATGACAAAATAGACCTTTCGGATTATCTCATCGTTGGCGAAAACACTATCGCCGTACAGGTTTTCTATTCGGGAAAGACGAGTGCCAGCACCATCAACACAAGAGTTCCCTCATTCCTCTTTGATGCTAAGGGGGACGGTGTCAGCGTAGTCAGCGACACAAGCTGGCTCGCGGTAGTTGACCCTGCATATCTTGAGCCTATCAGCCTTAACAACGAGCGTAACGGCGAGGCTAATATCAAGTATGATGCCTCACGCGAGATGAAGGATACACAGGGTAATGTCTGGTGGCAGGCAGACTATGACGACAGTGAGTGGGGCTTTGCTGTCAATCAGGACGAGAAAATAAAGACCAACCGTATTTATGACGATGCAGGAAAGGTAAGCGGTGTATATTATCAGGATACCGACCCGAGGCGTCAGCTGGTGCTTCGCCAGATACCCGCCATCAAGCTTGATGAAATGAACAAATTTACCGAGGACGGTGCTAACAGTACGGGCACCTGGACCAAGACCGAGGAAGCATATACCTTCGCACCCCTCTCGCTTCCGGAAAGCTATACCGTTGAGGCGGTCGTTACGGTTGCCGCGCCCATTCAGTACGGCAACACAAAGGCTATCGGCGCGGGTATAGGTATCTGTGTCTGTGTAAAGGATGCGAACAACCTCTATATGCCACAGATAGGCTTCCGTCAGGCAAGCAGCTTTGACGGCGTGCGTTTTAAGCCTCACACGAGAGTAAACGGCACATGGAATAGCAGCACCACCAACCTCACGAATACCGATTTCGGTAAGACGCTGTATCTCAGCGGCTCGTACGATTACAGATATAGTAACAAGCATACCGTTAAAATAGAAGTAACCGCAACCGAAATAAAGACCTATATGAACGGAACTCTCATAGGTACGGTTGCCGACACACAGCTTGCAAGGGTTGGCAGCACGGTTGGCTTCAGACAGGATATAAACGAGCAGATCAACCTTTATTCCTTTAAGGTCAAGGATGCCTCGGGCAACGAGCTTTACGACGCGGGCATTGAGAAGCTTAAGTCGGGGGACACGCTTAACAGATTTTCGCTTCTTACACAAGAGAATACCTCTTGTACTACTGTGTACAATACTGTAGCGGTTGACGGTGACAGCACACCTTACATTTCGGTACGCAACTGCCGCAGCGCGTTAAATGACGGGCAGTATTACTCTACCTATAAAATAGTAAATCCCACCAATATTCAGGGAACGCCCTACCTTAAGGTAAGGAGCGAAAAGGGCGGTGAGCTTATAAGCATAACACCCGACTCTTGGGTAAACGGTGGCAGCAGCTCTATCGCGCATCAGTATCTGACACGCGCAGGTGAGCAGAGCTGGGAAGCGCTCGGCTGGATGAACGGCTATGAAATTAAATTCACCGTACCCGACAGTGTAGAGGTAATAGAGCTTGGCTACCGCAAATCTGGCTACGATACCGAAGAAACGGGCTCGGTAGTCACCGACAGCGAGACACTCAACAAGCTCTACCGCGAGGCATACGATACTCTTGTTGTCTGTATGAGAGACAGCTTTATGGATTGCCCCGACCGCGAGAGAACTCAATGGCTCGGTGACGCGGTAATCAATATGCAGCAGGCGGCGTACGCTTTAGACGATAAGGCGGCTCTGCTTTACGCGAAAACTCTCACGCAGGCGATAGGCTTCGTTCAGAAAAACGGCGCTATTCCCTCAAAGATTGCCCTTGGAAGGCCCGACCTTGAGCTTCCTATGCAGTCGCTTGCGGGCGTACATTCCTTCTGGCAGTACTATATGTATTACGGTGACAGAGACCTCGTCATAAAATCCTATCCGACACTTCTTGCCTACCTCAAGCTCTGGGATGTTTCGGACAGCGGTGTGATCACGCACCGAGACGGAAACTGGAACTGGTATGACTGGGGTAGCCATGCGGACACGGTTATAATTGAAAACTGCTGGTACTACACGGCACTCTCTGCGGTGCTTAATATTGCAAGGCTTGACGGCTCGGGCGCAACCTCTGACGATATAGCCTTTCTCAGTGACAGAATGGACCTTATCGCAAGGAATTTTGACACGCTCTATTGGAACGAGGAAAGGTCGGCATATTACAGCTCCACCGACAACTCGGTTGCAGACGACCGCGCAAACGCTATGGCAATTTATGCGGGGCTTGCCGATAAGAGCCGTTATGATGACATACTCACCGTCCTTGAGACCACCTACAATTCGGGGCCTTATATGGAAAAGTATGTGCTTGACGCAATGTATATGATGGGTGCAGACGATGAGGCTATGGTGCGTACCGTAAACCGCTTTGCCCCCTTCCTTAATGACGGATATCCCACACTTCCCGAAATATGGACAGACCAGACTCTCTATAGCGGTGACGAATCCAAAAACCACGCCTGGACAGGTGCGCCTCTTTCTATGCTCTATGTCTACAATGCGGGTATCACTCCGATGAGCCCTGCCTTCAAGACCTTTAAGGTAAGACCTCAGCTCGGAACGCTCACTAGCGTAAATGCCTCGGTAACAAGAGGCGGCGGAACAATACTCGTCAGCGTACAGAAATCCGCGAGTGGCTATACTATGACAGTCACCGTTCCTACGAGCGCGGACTATGCCTATGTGTATGTGCCCCGCTTAGCCGACAAGAATACCGCGATATCCCTTGGCGGCAGCATAATATTCGCAAACGGCACAAGCCTTAGTGCAAATATGCCGAGCGGTGTATCCTACATTGACGAGGATACCGACTTTATTGGCTTAAATATGCCGAGCGGTACCTATAGCTTCACCGTAAGTGAGAGCGAGGTCAGCGAGAGTGAGGGCTATGAGGTCACACTCGGTGCCAGCGAGGGCGGTTCGGTTTCGCTGGGGGCAACATCGATAGACACTCTTCCCTACACCTTTGAGGCTATTGCGGGTGACAAAATAACCGTAACGGCAACCCCCGACGCGGGCTACCGTCTTATGGCAATTCTCGGAAGCGCACCCGAGGAAATCATATCCACCGATGCCATTTCAAGAGAATACACGGTTAATTCCCCCATCAGCTACTACGCGGTATTTGAAAAAGAGCCTGTACAGAACAGACTTCTTACCATAAGCGCAAGCAATGCGGATATGGCGAATTACGCGCTTAATGTATATGTAAACGGTGCTCTTGTGTCGCTTCCCTACACAGGCTCGTTCACCAAGGGAACGACGGTAGGTGTACGCGCAGAGAGTATAAGCGAGAGAAATTACTCGGTTACTCTCGGCAGCTATTCAAGCAATTCTACCGACATCACTCTTAACGAGAACACCGATATAGTAATAGCTATTTCCGAAAAGACTACAGTAAATAAGCTGCCTATATTGAGCGTGACATCAAGCGTCGCAAGCGCGAATGCTACCGACTGGGATGAGGTCAATCTTTACGACGGCAACAGAACCTCGGTAAGCGGTGCGCTTGGCTTCTCAACAGGCTGGCAGGCAAGCAACGATGTAAGCGCAAACCCCTATGTGCTTACATTTGACCTCGGCAGTATGCAAAAAATGAACCAGGCGGCAATGTTCCCGAGAAGCGATTCCTGGACACAGGATTCTTCCCTTTCATGCAACTTCCCCACCGACTTTACAATTTCCGTAAGCGATGACGGCAGTGCATACAGAACGGTTGTAACCGTGACAAACGGCGCAAACCCCAGGTTCAAGCAGGTCTGCTATGACTTTACCGAAACAACAGCAAGATATGTAAGGCTTACCGTAACGAAGCTCGGTCTGCCCGCTTACAATGACGGACAGAGCAACGACCATTACCGACTTCAGCTTTCGGAATTTGAGGTGTACTACAACGGAAACGATGGCGCGGTTGAAACGAAGTACGGAAGCATTCCGTACGGCTACCGCGACGCATCACTCTATCCCATAGTAATGTTCAAGACCGATAAGACCTTTGTCGGTGCGTACAGCAATTGGAAGAACTGTGCGGTTGTCGCGGGACTTTACGGCTCGGGCGCGACGGATGACTTTAATATTCTCTTCAGAGACAGCTACACCTTTGATGCTGATGAAAACGGTGCGATAAGCGGTAACAATATGAACTCGTTTACAAACAATGTTACCGTTGACCTCGGCGGTAACACCGTCACACTGAACGGCACAAACTTCCTTAATCTCTATATCTACACCAACGCGACGGCGGTATCCTACGGAAGAGTTGCGATAAAGAACGGTTGCTTTATTACCGAAACTAACAAGCACGCGCCCGTATGCCTCAACGGCGGTAACAATGTATCAAAGGATGTTACCTATACGGTTGATTTTGAGGCGGTACGCTTTAAGGTAGCAAGCTCGTCCAGCGTAATATACGGCGCAATACGCACCTGGTCGGCAACCTCAACGGCAAATATGATTCTTAACTCAACCTTCACCGACTGTATTTTTGACTATACGGGTGCTAGCGCGAATGCGGGAATGCTCGGCCTTTGCGACGGAACGAATGTAAAGACGAAAATCAATATAAAAATCGCGGGCGGTGAGATAGTCGCAGGCGAAAACGCTGACTTCAACCTTATAGAAAAGGATGCACAGGATAGTGTTATTCTTGAAAAGAACACGCTTGACAGCTACCTGACGCTCACACTTTATGACGGTATCCCCGCCCCCGATACAAGCTTCACCACCGCAAACGGTGAGTATGCGTTTATTAAGGACTATAGCGAGGATGGCGACACCTTATATAAGCTCGCACCTCTTTCGGTGGCGCAGTTCACACCAAAGACGAGCATAACCCTTGACGCAAACCTTATCTTTAATGTTTATATTCCCGAATGTGATTTCCTTACAGCTATCACGCTTGACGGTAAGGAATACGGTAAAGCAGAGCTTACACTCAGCGATGGATATTACCTCATTCAGATAAGCCTTGATGCAAGGGCGGCGGCAAGAGATATTCCGCTCTCGGTAAGCTTCACTGCAGAGGATGACAGCTTTAGTGCGACCTATACCCTCTCAACTCTTAAATATGCGAAGAAAATGCTTGCGGACAGCGAAGCAACAGCGCTTACAAAAACTCTTGTCTACGATATGCTCGCATACATTAAGAGCTCCTATGCATATTTCGGCACCGCGGGTGCGAGTGAAATTGCGGTAGCAATCAATGAGCTTGTGGCAGGCGGCGAGAGCGCATTTGCAAGGGTCGACGGACTTACCACAAATATGACCGTACCCGAGGGCGTAACCTTCATTCTTGATGCCGAGCCGAAGATACGCTTCTACTTTGCAGAGGGTACAGACCTTACGAAGTACAGCTTCAAGATAGGCGGTGTGGCACAGGAATACACCGCCACCGCCGAAACCATAGGTGAAAGCAACTTCGTATGCGCGGACATCTCGCTCTTTGCCTACAAGATGATAGGCACGGTTGAGGTATTTAACGGCAGCACAAAGCTGGGTAGCTTCCACATAAACGACTACTACGACTTTGCCATCAAGCAGAATAACTCGGCTCTCACCGAGGTTGTCGAGAGGTTCTATATGTACTGTGTCAGCGCACAGAAATACCGTGAAGAAGTGAAAGGATAAAGATATGAAAATTTACGAAAATCCAAGCATTGATATTGAAATGCTAACAACACTTGACATAATCCGCACATCCGATGTCGGAACCGAGCTTCCGCCACAGGATGAAACTGACGTAAATTGGAATTAGTTTTAAAACTAATTCCAAAGCTCAAATACGCAAATCACTAAAACAGAAGAATGGAGTTTAATTATGAAAAACGCAAAATGTACGGTTAGCACAGTGCTTATAGTTGCTTTTCTTATATCCATTTTTGCTCTCTGCTTTACTCTTTTCCCAAGAGCACAAGAGCAAGGCAAGACGATAAACGTCTATCTGATCGGCGGGCAGTCAAATGCGGTCGGTTATGCGACAGATACACCGCATGATGCAGAGAACGATAGCAGATACTACACAGGCTTTGAAAATGTGCTGTACTTCGGCAGGCACGAGGCCTTTAATTATAATGAGGATAACTTCGTGTATACCTCTATCGGTCTTGGAAGATCGGTAGATCCAAGCGGTAACTATCAGACGCGCTCAGGCTCTGAGCTTGGTATCGCAAAAGCACTTGCCGACACAGGCGAGATGAACGCAGTAATTAAATTCGCGTACGGCGGAACATATCTCTATCCGCACACAAGCGCAAGCATTCAGGATAATGCAAAAACCTGGACATCGCCCTCATATATCAACGCACATCCCGACTGTGACACAGGGGACAATGTCGGCGCGCACTATACATTATTCTATGATACGGTGAGTGAGGGAATTGAGCTGCTTCAAAAGAAGGGCTACACACCTGTCATTCGCGGTATGTGGTGGATGCAGGGTGAAAATGAGGGTATGACAGCAGAATATGCGACTGCATACGAAGAGCTTCTCACCTGTCTTATAAACGATATAAGAGGTGACCTTACCGAAATATGCGGTGAGGACTACTCTACCCTTCCCTTTATTGTCGGTAATGTTATGAGAAAGCCAGACGATCCTACTCAGTACCCTGCTCTTGACACAGTCAACGCGGCACAGGCGGCAGTGGCGAAAAAGCTTGAGAATGTTTCGGTGGTCTTGAAATCCGACTACTCTGCACAAAGCTTTTTCGGCCATATAGACGGCTGGCATTTCAATGCCGATACCTATACATACCTCGGCGAGCGCTTCGTTGAAGAGGTACTTAAAATTGAAAACAAATACAAGGTAAGCGCAGAGGGTGAGGGCTTCACCTTCAGCGGTGGCGGTACATACAGCGCGGGCGAAAGCGTGACTGTTACATTTACCCCCTGTGAGGGATATACTATAAGTGATATAAAAATGTCTGTTGGCGGTGCTACTGCCACGGCGGTAAGCCTGACAGATGGCTCATACACCTTTGGTATGACGGCAAACGATGTGTCCTTCACCGTAAGCACATCATTTATGGGAACCAACAAGACAACCGAATACGGCACTGTTCCCGCACAGTACAACAACCCCGACAAATTTCCCTTCGTGCTTTTTGACGGTAATAATTTCGTCGGCGCGTATGAATACTATGGTAAGGCTCTTGCGGCAGTACCTACCGAGGGAAGTGATGATGAATACACTCTGCTTCTCTTAAGAGACTATGCTACGGTAGCATCCGACAGCACTACCGCACCCTCAGCATTTGGCGCATCTGTAACCCTTGACCTCGGTGGCAAGCTTATTACACGCGCAAACCGCGCTTATCTCTTTGAAATAGTATCAAGTTCGGCAGATGCAAGCAATAAAACTATTACGATAAAGAACGGCAGTCTTAAAACAACAGGCAGCTTCTCGCTTATCAAGCTTGACTATAGCACGGCAGGCACCAAGGACAGAGCCTACTCGATAACCTTTGAGGGCGTAGCCTTCATAAACGATGTATTCGGCAGAGGCAAGGCGGTTATAGTTGACTGTCCCGATACGAATTCGGCAACTGCAGGCGCGGGAATTTCTGCAAATCTCGTATTCAACGGCTGCACCTTTGATTTCGGCAACACACAAGCGGTAATGATGAGCCTTTCCTCGGGAATTAAGTCATCAAGCGCCATTTCCGCCAGAATTAACGGTGGCTCTATTATATCAGATACGGCAGGATATACGCTTTACACCTGCACCGCTGAGGATAGCGTCACAGTCGGTGAATATTCAGGAAAATATCCTACGGTAGTCCTTCCGCTTGGCACATCTGACACCTATCACGCATATATAGGTGCTGACGGACAGGTATTAATTCCGTGTGACGGACAGAGCTCGGGTGATAGCACGGTATACACTCTCGGTGAGCAAAACCAGACACTAGCAACACCCTACGGTAATATCGATGCTGCATATGCCGACAGCGGAAAATATCCCATAGTTATTTTCAAGACCGACAAGACCTTCGTCGGCGGATATTCAAGCTTTGGCGAGGCATCTGCAGCGGCAGGACTTAACGGCGGCACAGGCTCAGCTGTCGCAGGCGGTGACTGTATAATTCTTATAAGAAGCACTCTTATAAATGTTAACGGCTCGGGTAATGTCAATGGGTTTACTAACAATGTGACAATAGACCTTGGCGGAAATACGGTCGTGCTTGTCAGCAACAACTTCCTTCCTCTTTACATATACAGAAATGAGACGGCAACCGCAACCTACGGAAGAATAACTGTAAAGAACGGCTCATTCGTTACTAATTCAAGCGCAAGCTCTCTTATATCCCCCATCAGAATTGACGGCGGAAATTATGTGAATTTTGATGTAGTATACAACATTGATTTTGACAGCGTAAGCTTTGCGGTCGCAAAAAACAGCCGTTCCTTAAACGGCGCTATCAGCACTAACGGAAACAACGCAAGCGCATCTGCCAAGAACATTCTTAACACTACTATGACAAGCTGTACCTTCAATTATGAGGTCGGCGCAAAGAGAGCTGTAATGTTCAATATTGATACCACAATGAGAGTGGTAAATGCGAATATCATCGGCGGAAATATAAGTGCAGGTAGCAATAACGCGTTTGACCTCATAAACGCTGACGAAGCAGATAATGTCGTTTTTGTAAAGGATAGTTCGCAAAATTACACTACTTTAACACTTACAAGCGGTACACCTACGCCCACTGAAATATATAAAACAGGTGACGAGTGGATGGGCTATACCAAGACAGCGACCGAAAACGGAAGCGACATTTACGCCCTCACCTCACTTGATATTGCTTCACTTAGCATCACTACAAGCAACGAGGCGCTTTCAGAGTACGCTCTGTCGGTATTCGTTGACGGCGAGTTCGTTACTCTGCCCTACACTGCCGATTTTGCAAAGGGGCAGAAGGTGACCGTTATCGCAAAAAGCGCGAGCGAAAAGAATTATGATGTCACGATAAACGGTGATAAGGTATCAAGGTGCGAGATTACAGTCTCTGGAAATACCGATATTGTAATAGGCATCTCGGCGAGGAACACAGTATCCGAGAAAACCGTTGTAAGCGCAACCCCAGGTGCCTCGGCAACCAACAATTCGACTTGGGGACCGCAGTTCCTTTATGACGGAATAATAGTTTCTAAAGACGGCTCGGCACTTGGATATACCACAGGCTGGAAGGCAAACAGCGAACAGACGCACACTATTACCTTTGACCTTGGCAGTGTTCAGACCATAAACCAGATATCTATGTTCCCAAGGAACGATACCTCGGCAAAGGACACCTCTTTGAGCTGCAACTACCCCGTAAGCTTTACGGTTGATGTAAGCAGTGACAATTCGTCTTATACAAATGTTATTACCGTGACAGACGGTGATGTACCTAACTTTAAAAAGCAACAGTGCTACGATTTTGCAGATACCGATGCGCAGTATGTAAAGCTTACGGTAACCAAGCTCGGTCCGCCTGCCCACGACGACGGCACAACCAATGACCATTACAGGCTTCAGCTCGCAGAGTTTGACATCAACTATGTAAGCGAGCCGACAGACGGTGTATCAACTAAGTACGGTATTATCCCCAAGGAAAATGCAGATGCGTCAATCGTAATGTTCAAGACCGACAAGACATTCGTCGGTGCGTACGCGACCTTTGGCGATGCCTGCCTCGCAGCAGGTCTTAAGGGCTCGCCTGTTATAAGCGGAACAGATTTTGTAATTCTTGTAAGAGAGAGCTTCACAAACACCGCGGGCGTTAACAATATGCAGGCGTTTTCTAACAATGTCACAATAGACCTCGGCGGAAACACCGTCACTCTTACTACACAGCACTTACTTCCTCTTTATAACGGTAACCCCTCATCTTCGATTGAGTACGGAAGGATAACAATTAAAAACGGAACTATCCTGAACAACTCGGCAAGCAACGCAACGATAAGCCCGATAAGGCTTGACAGCGGAAGCATTACCAACAACCTTACTTACAATGTTGACGCAGAGAATGTGACCTTCAAGGTCGCTGGCACGAGCAAATCGGCAAACGGCGCTTTGAGTATGTCGGGAAACAAGGGCACAGGAAAGCTTACTGTCAACGCAACCTTTACCAACTGTACCTTTGACTTTGTAGGCGCACCGTCCTCTACCACTATGATAACCGCAAACGCGACACAGAGAATTGCGAATATAAATATCGTAGGCGGTAAGATAATCGCGGGTGGCAACAACGCATTTAAGCTTCAAAGCATTGACAGTGCTGACACTATGAAATTCAAGAGCACCGACGGCAGTGACACAACCGCACTTTATCTCGCGGCAGGCACAGCGGCGCCCTCGCAGAAGATAGGAAGCCTTGAATTTGTATATTCATCTACTGTTGGCGGCTACGATATTTACGACCTTTTTGAAAAGCACACCTTGGGTAATATCCCCGCAAATTACACATATGCAGATGAGTATAACTTCCTGCTTTTCACTATGGGTAAGAGCTTCGTTTCGGGATATGCGACATTTGGCGATGCCTGCCGCGCGGCGGGACTTAAAAGCGCGCCCGTTATTAAAAACACCGATTTCGTGATACTTGTGAGAACGAGCTTCACCAATACCTCGGGTGTTGACAATATGCAGGCATTTTATAATAATGTCACGGTAGACCTTGGCGGAAATACCGTCACTCTTACGACACAGCACCTACTTCCTCTTTATATCAGCAATCCCACGTCTGCCGTTGAGTACGGAAGGATAACAATTAAAAACGGTACTATCCTGAACAATTCGGCAAGCAACGCAACGATAAGCCCGATAAGACTTGATAGCGGAACACTTACGAATAATCTTACCTATAATGTAAGCGCTGAGAATGTGACCTTTAAGGTTGCAGGCACAAGCAAATCGGCAAACGGCGCTTTGAGTATGTCGGGCAACAAGGGCAGCGCAAAGCTCACGGTAAATGCAAGCTTTATTAACTGTACCTTTGACTTTGTTGGCGCACCGTCGGCTACCACTATGATAACTGCAAACGCAACACAGAGAATTGCGAATATAAGCATCGCGGGCGGTAAGATAATCGCGGGTGGAAACAATGCCTTTAAGCTATATGCTATTGACAGCCAGGATAGCTTGACCTTTAGCAAAGATGATGCGAACAGTTACACCGCACTCACTATGACAAGCGGTACTGCCGCGCACACCGCGACCTACCCGACCGCAAGCGGTGACGCAAGCTTCGTTAAGACAGGCACCTCGGGCACAAATGACACCTACGCGCTTGTGCTTAACGCAATTCAGGAATTTAAGCCCCAGAGTAGCATAACTCTTGACGCAAACCTTATCTTCAACGTCTATATCCCCGAAAACGCACACCTCACCGAGATAACCCTTGACGGCAAGACCTACAAGATAGCTGACCTTGAAGCGCTTGACGGCATGTATCATTTCACAGTAGAGCTTCCCTCGGCAGAGGCGGGCAGAGAAATTCCTCTTACCGTCACCTTTGGTGACGAGGCGAGCGCAAGCTACACGCTCTCTATTCTTAAGTATGCAAGCAAGCTTCTCGCTGATGAGGGTGCTACGGCAACCGAAAAGACGCTTGTATGCGATATGCTCGCGTATGTAAAGAGCGCCTACGCCTACTTCGGCACAGCGGGTGCTGAGGAAATAGCGAGCGCGATAGACGCTCTTATAGGCAGTGGCGCAACCAAATTTGAGAAGATAGACGACACAAACGGCAGTATGGCAGTCGGTGCGGGTGTGAACGGTGTAACCTTCATTCTTGATGCCGAGCCGAAGATCCGCTTCTACCTTGCAGAGGGCACCGACCTT
>JAGBIF010000024.1 GCA_017935065.1 Clostridia bacterium | reverse complement strand
TCAAGAATGGGACTTGTGCTTGACATATCCCCCCGCCACCTTGAAAAGGTAATTTACTTCGGCAAATATATCGTTACCGACCCTGGTAACACCCCTCTTGAGAAGAAGGCTCTGCTCAGCGATACCGAGTACAGAGAGGCTCGCGAGAGATACCACGACGACTTCAAGGCAGGCATGGGAGCCGAGGCTATCCGTGACCTTCTTAAGGAAATAGACGTTGAGGCTCTTGCAAAGGAGCTGAAGGAGCAGCTTGCCGAGAGCTCAGGACAGAAGAAGGTAAAGCTTATCAAGCGCCTTGAGGTAATTGAGGCGTTCAGAAAGAGCGGCAACCGTCCCGAGTGGATGATACTTGAGACGCTTCCCGTCCTTCCCCCCGACATCCGTCCTATGACACAGCTTGACGGCGGTAGATTTGCTACCTCGGATATCAACGAGCTTTACCGCCGAGTTATCACGAGAAACAACCGACTTAAGCAGTTTATAGCCGACAATGCCCCTGGCCTTATCATCCGCAACGAGAAGCGTATGCTTCAGGAGTTCGTTGACGCGCTTATCGACAACGGAAAGCGCGGAAAGGTAGTTACGGGCGCGTCAAACCGTCCTCTCAAGTCACTTTCCGAGGCTCTTCGCGGTAAGCAGGGACGCTTCCGTCAGAACCTTCTCGGTAAGCGTGTTGACTACTCGGGACGTTCGGTTATCGTTGTAGGTCCTACCCTTAAGATCTACCAGTGCGGACTTCCCAAGGAAATGGCGCTTGAGCTGTTCCGTCCCTTCGTAATGAAGAGACTTATCGAGACACAGAAGGCGAATTCCATTAAGGATGCAAAGAAGAAGGTTGACAGAGTGGCACCCGAGGTATGGGACGCGCTTGAGTACGTAATCAAGGAGCATCCTGTTCTTCTTAACCGTGCGCCGACACTTCACCGCCTTTCAATTCAGGCGTTTGAGCCTGTTCTCGTTGAGGGTAGAGCAATCAAGCTTCACCCGCTCGTATGTACCGCGTTCAACGCCGACTTCGACGGAGACCAGATGCCCTGTCACGTTCCGCTTTCAAGCGAGGCTCAGGCAGAGGCGAGATTCCTTATGCTTTCGGCAAACAACCTGCTGAAGCCTGTTTCGGGTAAGGCAGTTACCGTTCCCTCGCAGGATATGGTCCTCGGCTCATACTACCTCACTATCTCTCACCGCGGTGAGCCTGGCGAGGGTGAGGAGAAGGTATTCCGTAACTATGCCGAGGTTGAGATGGCATACGAGAATAAGATTATCGGTATGCACACCCCCATCAGCGTTCGTGTTACTAAGGTTATCGACGGCAAGGAGCAGTCTGCTGTCGTTCCCGCGACCTACGGACGTCTTATCTTCAACTCCAAAATCCCTCAGGACCTTGGCTTTGTAGACCGCAGCAAGGATCCCTTCTCGCTTGAGATAAGCGAGGCTACCGACTCGAAGCTGCTCAAGAAGATAGTTGACCGCACCATTAAGCTTCACGGCTTTGCCGAGGCTGCGGCGGTTCTTGACAATATCAAGGAAATGGGCTATAAGTATTCCACCCGTTCCTCGCTCTCCATATCGGTTTACGATATGACTATTCCCCCCAAGAAGAAGGAAATTCTTGAAAGCGCGGCGGCTCAGGTTGAGCAGATCAACGAGCATTTTGCGTGGGGTGAGCTTTCCGACGAGGAAAGATACAAGCAGGTTATCGGCGTATGGGAGAAGGCTACGGACGACGTAACTAAGGCCCTCACCGAAAACCTTGATGCTTATAACTCGCTGAATATGATAGCTACCTCGGGTGCCCGCGGCTCGACAAAGCAGATGCGTCAGCTTGCAGGTATGCGTGGACTTATGTTCGCGACCAACGGTAGAACTATCGAAATTCCCATTAAATCTAACTTCCGTGAGGGACTTACGATGCTCGAGTACTTTATGGGTGCTAAGGGCTCGCGTAAATCGCTTTCGGATACAGCGCTTCGTACCGCTGACTCGGGTTATCTTACCAGACGTCTCGTTGACGTTTCTCAGGACGTTATCGTTCGTGAGCAGGACTGCGGTGCTAAAACAGGTATCGTCGTTTCTGATATAAAGGTCGGCGGACGTGTGGTTGAGGAGCTGTTTGAGCGTCTTGTCGGCAGATACACCGTAAATGATGTTGTTGACGAGAATACGGGTGAGCTTATCGTTCCCGCAAACACGATGATTGATGAAACTCTCGCTCACGCTATCATAGATGCAGGTATTACGCAGGTTGAGGTAAGAACTATACTTCGCTGTCTTGCAAAGCGCGGCGTATGCGTGCACTGCTACGGTGCTGACCTCGCGCACGGCGGACCTGTTGCGATAGGTGAGGCTGTCGGTGTAATTGCCGCGCAGTCTATCGGTGAGCCCGGTACCCAGCTTACGATGAGAACCTTCCATACGGGAGGTGTCGCAGGCTCGGATATCACTCAGGGTCTTCCCAGAGTTGAGGAGCTGTTTGAGGCAAGAAAGCCCAAGAAGACTGCTATCGTAGCCGAGTATTCGGGTACTGTAAGAATTCAGTCGGATAAGCAGCTTTCCAAGGTAATTATCCAGAACCCCGAGGAGGATGGCGCACCCGTTGATCCTACCTACGATATTCCCTTTGGAATGCGTATTACGGTTGAGGACGGACAGTATATCAGACGCGGTGATGCTATCACGGAGGGCTTCCTTAACCCCGCGGACGTTCTTCATATGAGCGGTATTGACGCTGTTTACGATTACGTAATCAGAGAGGTACAGAAGGTCTACCGCGGTGAGGACGTTGAGATCAACGATAAGCACGTCGAGTGTATCACAAGACAGATGACGAGAAAGATCAAGATAGGCGATCCCGGTGACACCGAGCTTCTCTCGGGCGCTACCGTGGATATCCTTGAGTTCCGTGAGGAAAACGAGAAAATCGAGGCAAGACGCGCCGCGGGCGAGATTACTCTGCGCCAGGCAGAGGGCTTCCCGATGCTTCTCGGTATTACCAAGGCATCGCTTATGACCGAGTCCTTCCTCTCTGCCGCATCCTTCCAGGAGACCACCAAGGTTCTTACCGAGGCGGCCATCAGAGGCAAGGTTGACCGACTTCTCGGCCTTAAGGAGAACGTTATTATCGGTAAGCTCATTCCCGCAGGTACGGGTATTGAGGAATACCGCGCGGTCAACGTCAAGGATAACGATGCAAGACCTGACGATGCGTTCGGTGAGGTCTCGGAAATCGTTACCTTCGCGCCCGAGGGTGAGAGCGTTACTCTTATGAAGGGGAACTACGGCAATCTCGGCGAGCCTAAGTAATAATCAATTCAAATATTGTTTCGCGGAGTGTGCTCTGTGAAAGGAGCATCAAATTCGTTTTTTCAGCCCACTTGGTAAGGCAGCTTTACCAAGCGGGCTGAATTATTTTTTGCAATAATAACCTTCTCGAATATTAAATTTCTGTATACTGTATTGAAATTCAGGGAGCAGTCGTGTATAATTATTATATATGTCTATTTACGTTATTTATAGAAAAGAGTGTGAATATGAAAAAGCTATTCAGTACTTTGCTAATTTTATTGCTTGCGGTTTTGTGTGCACTTGCTCTGTTTGGATGCACAGGCGGCGATGGACCTGACGACGGACAGACCTATCCTGAGGACGAGCTTCCGCTCGAGGGGCTTGTTCTTATCAGAAAAAACGTCGCGCAGTTTCGGGTGGTAATCGCATCGGGCGTGGGCAGTGAGGGCAGACGCGCCGCATCTGAGCTTGTTGACAGACTTCGTGAGCTTTCGATAGAGATTGAGGATGCCGTAGAGGATAAGAGCATCGGCGACGTTACCGACTGTGAGATAATAATCGGAGTTGGTGCGAAAAATCGCGAGGGCTGTGCGGTCGAGGCATCCGAGCTGGGCGAGCTTGGTTATGTAATAAAGGCGGTAGGAAGCCGTATAGTTATCGCGGGCGGTACCCCTACGCTTACAAGAAGCACGGTAAAGTCTTTTATGGAAAATCAGCTGGGCATTACCGATGATACCACCTCAAAACGAAACGTGGCGGTTTCTCCCGAGCTCAATATTTTCGTTCCTACCGATTACAGCATAGACAGGATAACGGTTGCGTCAAACGATCTTTCGTCCTACGTTATCGCCTGTGATGAAAACGATTCCGCGGTATTTCCCGATACGGTTAATAAGATTAAGCAAAAAATTCGCCTGATGTCAGGCTACGATCTGCCAATCAAGGACAACCGCGACGTTGCCTCGGGGGCAAAGAGGGTGATTGTAAGAACGGTTGCGGATGCAGGTGAGGATGGCTTCAGGGTATACGTGGAGGGGGCTGATCTCGTTATTGAGACATCTATTCCCGCGATGCTTGAGAGTGCCGTTGATGACTTTTTGAAGGACACCTTTAATGGCAATAAAACGACCCTTGCCTTTGATAAGGAATATCTCTACACAAAGCACGTCCTTACTGTAACCTACTCGGATTTCGGCGCGGTGGGAGACGGCAAGACGGATGATTTCTTTGCAATCCTCAAGACCCATCAGCATGCCAATATCACGAAGCAGAAGGTAGTTGCCGAGAATAAGACCTATTACATAGGCAAGACCTGGTCGGAGGGCGTTGAAGCAAAGACTATATACGTAAAGACCGACGTTGACTTCGGTGAGGCGACCTTTATCATAGACGATACCGTAGAGGGCATACACGAGGAGGTAAACCGCCGCACGGATATATTCACTATAGCAAGGGATAACAATTTTACCTTGCTCGAAAAGGAGCAGATAGCAAATCTTACCTCAAATCCCGTTATTCGCACCACGGACACCTCTATTCCGTGGCTGGCAGAGCTTCTTACCGAGGATAAGAATTTAGTCATCCTGGAGAATTCAAACAAAAGGGATTATATCAGGTTTGGAGGAAATGAGAATCAGGGCAATACAAGGTCGGACATTCTCATCGTTGACGGCGACGGAGTTATATCAAAAGAGACACCCGTAATATTTGATTTCAACGACATAACGGTGCTGAAATTCGTTTCTGCAAACGATAATCCGATAACCGTTAAGGGCGGAAAATTCAAGACGGTAAGCGCAAAGTGCGCGCCAAAGCACGCAAACACTGAATATACCGAATATGAGGCATACGCCAGAGGCATTAAGATCATCCGATCAAACACGGTGGTAAGCGGTATAGATCATCAGGTTGTTTCCGAGCCTGATAAAAAGGGATATCCTTATACGGGCTTTATACATTTCCTATCCACCTATAACTCTACGATTACCGATTCTAAGCTTTTCGGGCACAGCTACTATTTAGGCGGTAAGGATGCGGTTGAATGGGCCGTGCCTATGGGAACTTATGACCTCATTATGGAGGACAGCATAAACGTTTACTGCAAAAACCTTACGCAGTACAGGGATATAAAGGATGCGCGCTATTGGGGAATATGCTCCTCTAACGGCTGTAAGAATTTGAATTTCGACAACGTTAAATTATCTATGATAGACGCGCATTGCGGAGTGTGGGGAATGAATATATCCAACTCCGTCATAGGACGTAGGTTCAACATAATAGGCGGAGGTGTGCTGAACGTAACCAACACCGTAAAAAGATGCGGAGCGAGCTTCGTTCTGCTTCGCGCCGATTACGGGGCGACCTTTAACGGCACAATGAACTTCAAGAACTGTCATCTCAATGCGTACGAGGAGTGGGATTCGTCCACTGTATCGACCTTCCCCGCTAAATACATCGAGGGAAAGGCGTGTATAATAGAATCCGAGTTTGACCCCGCTAAAACCTACGAGGGTTCAGACGGTAAGACCAGGATATATAAGAATTGGGATTTCGGATACAGGTGCTATCTTCCGCAGTATATAAATATTGATAATTTTACTATTGGCTCGGACGATAAAAAGACCAAGGTAAAGGCGGTACACGTATTTAATGACATCCCCGATGCGGCATTTAGCGAGGATATAAAGAACGGCTCTTATAAAATCACGCAAAAGATAACGTATAAAAATATGGATAAGCCTTATGCCTGCACGGCACCTGAGGGAGATAGAATAATACGCAGTATAAAATTCGAGCAAAAGACCTGATGAGAATTTAGAAAAAGAGACAAAACAAAAGCAGACACATAGGGTAAAGCACCATATGTGTCTGCTCTTTTCTGTCAGCGTGATTTGTCACTCGGTGAAAATCACGCTATTTTTTGAAAAATTTAATTCCAGTTTACATCGGTCTCATCCTGAGGCGGAAGCTCGGTTCCGACATCGGATGTCGCGATTATGTCAATTGTTGTTAGCATTTTGATATCAATACTAGGACTTTCATAGATTTTCATACATCATCATCCTTTCACTTCATTGCGATATGCAGCTGCCATCTGACAGTAGATATAGAAGCGTTCGGTAAGGTCAATGACCTCGGCCTTTTTCTCATCGGTAAAGCTCTCGCTTCTTACATAGTCATAATAGCTCTGCAGGTTAAAGCCGCCCTTGATATCGGTGCCTATTATTTCATAGCTTACAGTATCGCACATTCTGTATGCAAATAGCGATACGTCGACATAGGTGCCATCTGCTGATACTTCTGCCTCTGCTACACTGCCGCCGACCTTAAAGACATATCCTTCTTGTGAATACTCACCCGAGAGATAGAAGCGCAACGCGGGAGTTGCCTTCAGCACAAATGTTGCGCCATTCAGCCCATCGGTCTGTTCTACGGCAGTGCCTTCTGTAACACTCGCGGAATAGTTCTCGCCGATTATTGCATCAATTATCGCGCCGACTTCCTCGCTATCCTCGCAGTCAAAGTACACGTACGCGCTCTTGATATAGGCAAGCATACTCTTTGCCGCCGCAACCGTCGCATCGCTGCTCGTCGGGTTGTTGATAAGCGACCTTGCGTACTTAAGCACCGAGAAGCTGTATTCGCCATAACGCGCGCCTATATCTGTGCTGAATTCTGCGCCGAGAGTTACAGTCCTTCCTGCCTCGCTCGCGGGAAGCTCTACCTTGTACAGGTAGTAGTCACCGTAAAGAGGAAGCGTGTCAAGCTCTACCGCCTCGCCGTTTATCTGTACCGAGGTAAGCGACTTGTGCTTCGGAATATAAATGTTGTAAATAAGGCTTGAATAAAGAGTGATGCTATGCCTCGGTACGAAGCCTACGATGCCCGTCGGAGCGTTAATAATAGCTTTTATAAGATCAAGCTGCTTTTCGTTATAGTTGACCGTATCAGCCGACTCGGCAAGCTCGCGAAGGCTGATGCCACTTGCGCCGTCAATATCACCCGCGTAATATTTTGTGCCGTTTATCTCGGCATACGCCACCATACGGTACGCAAGATCGTAATCCTGAATATCCGAATAGAGAAGAGAGTAGCTATAATTTTCCGCATTCATTGAGTTAAGCGCGCAAAGCTCAACCGTCTGTGCGTTGCCGTTTTCGCTCGTCCTTAAAAGGTATCCTATCTTTATTTCCCCGAAGTAATCAAGAAGCGCCAAGGCGTCACCCGCGCGTAAATCCCACTTAAGCACAGGGGCAGTATCGTCCGCGGTGAATCCGAGCGTTGCCGTCTTGCTTTGTGAGAGAGCCATCGTAAGCGCGCGATATACGCGAGGCTCGTTTACTCCCTGCAGCTTCGTGCCAGCGGGGTAAAAATCCGTATTGCTAAAGCTATCTGCCCCAAGACTCCAGCCGATATGAAGCCTACCGTCGGCGTTAAGGCTACCAAGAGTGAAGTCCGCGCCGCGCAATACCTTGTTTACCGTCTGCTCATTTCCGACTACGGTCTTGACGCCGACGTATTTGTTTGAGGAATATATAAGAGTGTGAGGCATACGGGTGCTGTGACCGATATGTCCTGCCTGCACCGAAATACCGCAGCTTTGTGCCGTCTCTACGTTTCTTGCGTGTAGCGCTAGCGTCTCGTATACGGGCGCGCTATCCCAGCCGTTCTCGGGCATATTCGTTTCGGGATTGATTTTGCCGATATATATGCGTATTTTCGCGCCGTAGCCGTTGTCAATATCGGGTGAGAGCGCCGTGCGCGTTATTCTGAATACGTACTCGGCACCGTCCTCGTAGGGAACGACACCCGTCTCAACTCCGTCCTTGTAATAGTACATAGAGCCACGCGAGTATGCCGAGCGAATACCGAAGGAGGAAAGATCGTTTGGAAGGTTTATCTCTATAAACGAATTGCCGAGGCGCACGTTTGCAAATGCCCAGAGCGTGCTCTTGTACGCTGAGCCGTTATTGCCCGTTGCCATAAGCGCTCTTATCTGATCCTTGCTTTCCTTGGATTTCATTCTGAACTCGATACCGACGTTGTCCGCGGTAGGTCCCTTTACGGTGATATCCCAAAGCTCCTGACTAATCTCGCGATAGGGGGTAGAGGGCTGCTCGTAGCCTAGAAGATAGCTATTCTCATACGCTCCGAAATCCGCAATATCCGTGTATACGTCACCGCTTACCGCGTGAGTTTCAAGCACCATAGGCGCGCCGCCAAGCTTCTCGTTTTTAACGATAGTAGCGCTGTTTTTGCCGTTGAAATCATACGCCGCGAGAAGTCCTGCGTCTGCGCCGTCAGGTCCGTATTTAAACGACTCTGCAATTTCCTCGGAGGTTCTGTAATCCGAATAAAGCGCTATCGACTTCATCTTTCCGCGGAAGTAATTGGCGTTGCCCGACGTCTGGTCACCGCCGATACACATAGGAAGCGCGTACCACCAGTCAACCTCGGTGTAGGCAAAGCTTGCCGTATCGACGAGCACGCCGTTTACGTAAAGATATGCCCTCGCGCCGTCAAACGACACGGCAATATGTCTGTAATATACCTGATCGGCAGCGAATATTTGCTTAGTGAAGGTGACCTCCTGTGTGGTGGCCGCCGTCTTATCGTAGATAGAAAGCTTGACGCTTCCCGTCGTAGTAGTAGAGAGATTCCAGCCCGTATAGCTAGTACTGCAGTAATTGCCCGCAATTACGCAAGAGGTGGTGGGCGCGTTATATCGTATAACGGTCTCAAGCGTTTTAGGAACGGCGCTTAATAGTGCCGATATCTGTGCGCGCGAGGTGCTTGAATTTTTTCCGTGGAGATAAAGCGGGTTAGTGAAGTCGGCATAGTTTGGAACGTCGTCGTACACACCAACCGCCGCGAGGTCTACCATAATCATCGCGTTCTCGTCCTGAGTGAACACGCCCTTGATATCCGTCTTGATTTCGTCCACACTTCTTATGTCGGAGTATGCCGAAAGCCACTTTATCGCGCCTGTCTTGAAGGCGCCCTGATTACCGCCGTTGTTACGCACATCACCGCCTATTGAATAGGGGAATGAATCGGGTATAGGATCGTATGCGGAAGGCACGCTTCCCGTAAGATAGTCCCATCCGCTGTTGACAGTCTCAAGAAGAGCTCCGTCAACGTAAAGCGACGATGAGCCTTCACCGATAGTGATAGAATACGCGTGATAATTACCGCCTACGAAGTCGCTCTTTCCGTCACCGCTCGTATCAAGCGCGGTAAACTTAAAGCTTCTTCCACCAACGGTAGGCCCCTTGTAATAGACGATAAAGTATCCTGTATTCTCTTGTACGAATATACCAAACTGCTTATAGGTTGATGCCCCAAGTCCCGTGTAGTAGCTTGAAAACAGCGCGTACTCGGTCGTGGCAAGCTCGTACTTCATACTAAACTGTATAGTTTTCGGATATTCGCTGCTTGGTTTTTTGAAGGTACGGAGATTATAGGTCTGGGTGAAGGTCATACCCTCGCCGTCCGACATTATCGCGCGCTTTAAGCAAAGCGGATTTTCGCCGTCGGCATAGTTGGTTATATCTCTGCCGTCGTGCTTTGCCGCCGAGAGGTCGAGGCAAACGAGCGCGTCAGCGTCCGTTTCATCCATAAAGCTTACGTCAAGCTTGATTTCCTTGGAACTCCTTACGTCGGAGTAGAGCATAAGCGAGCGCACCGCACCGTTCTTGAAATAAGCCGAGTTGTTATTTTTTTCGGTACCGCCAAGCGAGAATGATACTGCTCCCGAGGAAGTAATATCACCGAAGCCGTGAGAGACCGTTTCGGCAAGAGCGCCGTCGACGTACGCGTGGACGTTATCACCGTCAAACGCGAAGGCGTAGCTGTGATATCCAGTGCCGGCGTTTTTGATGCTTTCAAATACGACCGATTTGCTTCCGTAGGAAATACCGATAGTATCCTGATTTGCTACCGTATAAAGCGAGAAGGGCGTAGCTGCGCCGAGGCTTGACAGAATAACTCGGTCGGAGGTGTCCCTCGTATACTTAAGCTCTGCCTCGATAGTCGCGGGGAAGGCTTTAAGCGCCCCCTTGATGCCGAAAATCTTACCCTCGGTAAAGCTCATACCGTCAAGCTTCGCCCACTCTCTTGCGCCAAATCTCATATCGAATTGGCTTTTCTCACCGTAATACTTGTCCTCCACGGTAGAGTAGTAGCGCACGTCGGCAATTTTGCCGTCGGCCGTGCAGTAGAACAGAGCTACCATTCCCGTAAAGCTGTCGGGCGAGGAATTGTCGTCAATATCCTGAGGATTTACGACTATCTGCTGTACTACATTTCCGTTGTTACCTATTGCGGGAACACGCACGATATTATCTACAAGCACATGTCCGCAGATTACCGCCGTAATATTCGCGTGCCTCTTGACGAGCTTATCCCATATCTCGGCACCGCCGTTGAAGGGCTGGGACTCGTCAACCTTTGCGTTTGCCGACCACCTTGAGCCGTCGGTTGCCCATACGTTTTCGTTGTAGTCATCCTCATAGTCGGCCATAGGCTCATATTCGCCCTCGGCGCTTGTGTAGGAGTGGGTGGTTACGATAACCTTGTGATTCTTGTACTCATCCTTCGCAACCCACTCGTTTGCCCATTCCAATATGGGGTCCTGCACGCCACAGTCAAGCGCAAGCACAAGATAGCTGACGCTTCCGATTTTGTATTCGTGAATAGTATTTCTTGCCCTTGTGGAATAGGTGTTAGTCTCACCCTCTACCTCATAGCAGGCGACAAGAGTATCCTGCTCAAGATACCCCGTGCCCGCGCCTATGTACTGGTCGAAAAGCTTAGTGCGGTTATCGTGGTTTCCTCTTATCTGTGTGTAGGGAACAACACCGTCAAGCTGACCTATCGCACTCTTGGCAATAGCCCACTCTCTCGCGTTGTCTGCGTGAGTTATATCGCCCATACCAAGCACAAACTCAATTCCGTGTGTGTCCTTGTTGTCGGCAATCCATTTGTAAATGTTGTATAAATAGCCCTTGGAATTGTTTCCGTCCTCAAAGGTGTCGTAATAGGTGAGGTACTGTGGGTCGCCCACTACGGCAAACGAGTATGCGTAATCCTCAGGCACCTCCACCTCGCTCTTGTCAAGCCAGGGACCCTCTTGTGCCGACGAGAGAAGCATCACCGATGCAAATATTGATGCCATAAGCAAAAGCGCAAGCAGAGCTCTTATGATGCCTTGGCGTTTTTTCTTATTCTTTAATCTCATTTTCTCTTCCCCTTTAGATAAGAAATAACAGAAATCTGTCCTGATTACATTATATCATAGATGAAATAGTATGTAAATTACAGAAAATTTGTTATCTTAATATTGACTATTACAAAAAAACTGATATAATAATTATAGCAATTGCTTTCGACTTTTTTGGTAAAATTAGTAGTATTACACAAATAATCGCACTTTTGAGCTGGGAATCGGACATTACTTGCCGAGCACGTGCAAGGATAGAGAGGGATTATTTCAAAAAAACTGTTGTATTTGATAGAAGAGGTGTACAGGGCATGAGTGATGAAATTTTTGATGTAAAAAATCTCACCTATTATATAGATAATGACGCGCAATCGGATATGGCATATAAGGTCGCCCGCGCTCTTGCCTCGCAGGACAGAATAAAAATTCTTCGCCTAATAGCCTGTCAGCCGCTTAATGTGTATGAAATCGCGTTGAGGCTTAATCTGCCCTTTTCCACCGTAAGCAATCATATAGATGTGCTTGAGGAAGCAGGAATAATTCTGGTCAGAATGCAACAGGGCAAGAAGCGTCATGTGAAAATGTGCTACAGACACCTGAGCAGTCTTACCTTTGCCTTTAAGGAAAACCGCGACAACTTCATATCGCCCGAATACTATCGCCTTGAAATGCCTGTGGGACACTTTACAAGCGCGCATATAGAGGGTCCCTGCGGTATGGCGGCTATCGGTGAGGATAATACCGTCAGTATGCTTGCGGTGGATAAGCCAAACGAATTCTTCACCCCTGAGCGTCTCGGTGCCGAGCTTCTGTGGTTTAATCACGGTTATGTCTCTTATAGCTTCGTCAATAAGCTTTATCAGGGACGGGTGTCACAGCTTGAGCTTAGCTTTGAGTGCTGCTCAGAGATTGCCTACCACAGAGACGAGTGGCCGTCTGATATTTTTGTGAAAATCAACGGTGTTGACCTTCTTACCTTGACATCCCCGGGGGATTTTGGCGGAAGGCGAGGGAAGTATTCCCCCGACGATTGGTTTGTCAATAACACTCAGTACGGACTGCTCTATAAGATAACCGTCAACAATGGCGGAACCTACCTTAATAATATAAGAGTGTCGGATACTGCCGTGGATGATCTTTCAATTGCGAGTAGGCAATATATCAGCCTTAGCATCGGTGTTGACGAAAACAGCGTTCACTGCGGCGGCATAAACCTTTTCGGCAGACGCTTCGGTGATTACGCTCAGGCTATTGAGCTGACGGTTTATTCATAAAGGGCATTTTGGGTCGGGCGCTTGCCAGCAAAGGCGGTTAGCGACCTCGGTGTATTCGCACCCGATAAATCACACCGAGTGTGGTACCGTTATGAACAAAATCTTTGATTTATCATATTTTTAGTAGGTTTTTTGTATGGCTCACGCCACTATATTTTCCTATTGACAAAAGCTTTTAAAAATGGTAAAATATATATAACGAATATGTATTAAACATATTCTTACCGAAAATTAGCCATAGCTCCCACGCCGATTTTATCAGGCTACGCTGCTCATTGGGACTGGCAGACCTTATTTTTCACCGTGCGCGCGGTGAAATTACAGTACAAGGGACGGTGACCGATACTCACCCGCCCGACGCGTTAATTGCGTGCTTGCCACGCACTTCCCGAAAGGATTTAATATGACAGCTACCGAAATAGTAGAAAGAGAAGTCAAGGTTTCGGTTATTATGCCCATATATAATGCGTACGATTTCCTTCGCCCCGCGATTGACAGCGTGCTTGACCAGACGCTAAGAGAGATTGAAATTATATGCATTGACGACGGCTCCACGGATCATTCGCTCGATATTATAAGAGAATATCAGAAGCAGGATGACCGTGTCAGAATAGTTACCGAGACCAACGCAGGGCCTGCTCTTGCCAGAAATAACGGCCTTCGTCGCGCAAGAGGCGAGTACGTTGCCTTTCTTGATGCTGACGATTTCTTTGAAAGAGAGCTTCTTGAGCGCCTTTACACGGTCGCAAAGCAGGATGACCTTGATATTGCTATCGCAAGATACGATATATATAACAGTAAAAAGGCGGTATTCCGCGAGAATGTTGAGAGTGACCACGGCAGGATATACGAGGGCGGACACGTAACCTCAAAGAACGAGTTTCCCGACTTTATTCTTCAGTCCACCACGGGCGCTGCCTGGAATAAGCTCTACCGCAGGCAGTTTTTGCTTGAAAAGAATATTACCTTCTTAACCGAGGTTAAAATGTTTGAGGATGTGTACTTCACCGTCGTATCCCTTGCGTTTGCCGAGCGTGTCGGAAAGTTGCCCGAGGTGCTTATCCACCACAGAATTTATTCCGAGCAGTCCCGTGCGAGACAGTTCAAGAAGTATTATTCTCAGGTGCCTGAGGTATATCTTAAAATAAAGGAATTTCTTATGAAGGGCGGTATGTACGAGCCGCTTGCAAGGGGATATCTCAATCTTTCCGCAAGCAGATGCCTGCATATCTTCAAGCTTCTCTGGTCGGATGCCAAGGAGGACTTCTGGAATCTCCTTCACTTTACCTATGCGCAAAGGCTCGGATGGTTCGACCACTCTGAGGATTGCTTTGAGCGAGCCGAGGTGTGCGAGTTCTGTGCTAATATCCAGCTCTATACCTTCGCTCAGTATCAGAAGCGCTGTGATAAGGGTATTAAGCTTAAGCTCGGGCATATTAAGCAAAAGCTCAAAAGCTCCGCAAGATGGAAAAAGCTTCGCTCGACGCTTCTTAAGCTCATCGGCAAGAAGAGCGAGCATGAAAACGGCTGATATATAAAATCGGCTGATTTTCATTTCTTTTATCAAATATTACAATTTATTGATGCTTTTAATAGCAGACGGGCTATCCTTCCTTTGGATAGCCCGTCTCTTTGCTTTTTTTGTTTTTGCTTTTTTTGTTTTTGCGCTTGAAAAATCGCACACGCCACGCACAACTCTCGCTCTACGCAAAAAACGCCATCTGATGCTTATAATTCTGAAAAAACTACCATTTTAAGCAGATTGTTTTGATGATGGAACTTTATTTTTTTATATAAATCGAATTATTCAGCGAGTATACAATCTACCAGAGAATGAAAAAAGCAGTATGCACTTCAAATGCTTCTGCTTAAAAAAATCCCATATACGCCCTCAGGGGGTGAAAGGGGGACGCTTTGGCCACAAAGCGTCCCCCTCTTAAAAAACTATCAGTTAGTATAATTATCAAAGTATCCCTGAACGAGAACTACGGGTGTACCCTTGTCGCCCGAGCCCGAGGTGAGGTCGCACAGCGAGCCGATGAGGTCGGTGAGCTGTCTCGGGGTTGTTCCCTGAGAAGCCATATTACCGACGAGGTTATCGCTCTTTGCCTTGATGGATGCCGAAATAGCTTCCTTGAGCGCATCGCCCGAAAGGTCCTTGAAATCGTTGTCCGCAAGGTACTTGAGCTTAAGCTCGTTGGGTGTACCGATAAGTCCGTCTGTGAACGCGGGTGATACTACGGGGTCTGCAAGCTCCCAGATCTTACCCTTGGGGTCCTTGAACGCTCCGTCGCCGTAAACCATAACCTCAACGTGCTTCCCGCATCTGTCAAATATCATTTTCTGTATGTTAAGCACGAGGTCGCGGCATTCCTTGGGGAAGAGCTTGATCTTATCCTCGGTCGACTTGTTTGAGCCGAGAAGTCCGTATCTTGAATTACAGCCCGAGCCGTTTACGCTCTCGGTGAGAATATCGTCAAGACCGAGCACCGCCTTAGCGCCTGCCGCCTTAAGAATTCTCTTCGTTCTTGCTCTCGTATGAATATCGCAGGTGAGGACGGTATCAGTATAGTCAAGGATCGCGGTGGGACGGTTTGCGAAAATTATCTCGCACTCAGCACCCGCCTCGCGAATGAGATTGCCGTAATACTCAACGTAATCAACACCTGTAAACTCGTGCCTGTTCTCACCGAAAAGCTCGCGATAGCGCTCAAGCGTTAGCACGTCGGAGTAGGGATTTACACCCGCCTCGTCAATCTTGTCAAGGCTCACAAGCTCGTTGCCGACCTCGTCAGAGGGGTAGGAGAGCATAAGCACGATTTTCTTAGCGCCCATCGCAATACCCTTAAGGCAGATTGCAAAGCGGTTACGCGAGAGAATAGGGAAGATAACACCGACAGTACCGCCGCCGAGCTTCTGTCTTACGTCGGCAGCTATATCGTCAACCGATGCGTAGTTGCCCTGCGATCTTGCTACTATCGACTCGGTGACGGAGATTACGTCACGGTCGCGAAGCTCAAAGCCCTCGCTCTCTGCCGCGAGAAGCACGCTCTCGGTTACGATCGTGGCAAGGTCGTCACCCTCTCTTATAATAGGGCAACGAATGCCTCTTGAAACTGTACCGACTCTGCGTTCATTAGTACTCATTTTAAAATCATTCCTTTCAATAGGGAAATCGGACTTTTTGAAAATATAAAAAGCCCTGCATATTGCAAGGCTCAAAAACCGTTTTATAGCAGGCAAAAATGCAGGACATTTACCGCCCGAAAAACATCTTTGCTCCTTACTTACACATTATAGCACATTATTTTTCATAAATCAAGGGGTTGATGAAAAAAATATCCTCGGCAAAATAATCTTTTTGCAATCACCCCTGCCTCACGCTTTTTGGCATAGAAAACACATAAATTCAGGGCAAAATCGTAACTTTTGTCACATAGCGTTTGGCTATTGTCATATCTCGCCCGAAAATATAAGCTATAATATTAATAAAGGCAGAGGAATATTCCGTACGCCTATTCTTCGCGACTTGCCGATTTTTAATGACGGAAAATGAAAATTCGCGTTAGACCTCAAACCGTTTGAGTATGCCGCGCCTTATCTTACCGCCGTTAAACATGCTTCTGTATTCCTTCGGCGTGCGACCCGTCATAGCCTTGAACTGACGAAGGAAGCTTCTCTCGCTGCCGAACCCACATTCGTAGCATATCTCAGCCCCCGTTTTGTTCGTTTCGTGCAGAAGATACCTTGCCTTATCGCATCGTATAGAGGCGATAAGTGAGCAGAGGTTCATACCGAATATTTCCTTTATCCTGCTAGACAGATAATTCGGCGTGTAGGACAGCACCCTGGCGATAGCGTCAAGAGTGATATCGTCGGTAATATGGTCGGTTATATACTCAACTATTCTTGCCGAAATGTCGGTCGTCTGCGGCGCATCCTTAAGCGCGGTCTGCTCAAGATAATCGTTTAAGAAAAGATATATAAGCCCCTTTATCTCAAAGAGGTCAAAGTCATCTTTGCCGATAAGCCTTTCGTTAAGGACATCAAGGGTAGATTTCTTAGGGGTGAATACGGCGCTCTGCCCGACCTTTCCGTCAATGAGCTTGAAAAAGTCGGGTACAAGGTAGGGCGAGAACACAAGGATAGCAACCTTGTTTACCTTGTTTGACACATACCCGTGTGTCTGAAACGGTGATATAAATGCCGCCTGACCGGGGCCGAAGCTCTGACACCTGCCGTCCGCGTGCACATCAAGCTCATTCTCGAGCGGAATAAGCAGCTCAGCAAACTGATGCAGATGCGAAGGATAGGTATACACCTTAGTCAGAAGCTGGTATCTTACAATACGCTCAGTACCGAAATTCTGGCTCTGTACTCTGGTTGCCATATAGCTCTCACCTCACTTTCCTTTTACTTAATTATACAATCTCAAATTTCTTTTGTCAAGGATTTTTTGTTTCGTTATATTCGGCAATGTTATGCCTTTTATATAAATAATTATTTACATAAGGAGTGTAAAAATGAAGAAAAGTAAAATTTTAATCGTTTTGCTTGCGCTTGTTCTTCTTGTAGGACTAGCTCTCGGTGTATCGGTCAGCGCCGTTGCTGCCTCAACCGTTACCGATGCCGATTGGATATCAGCACCGAGCAAGACCTTGAAGAAGTGCGAAGGCGGCACGTGCGACCACACCTCTTGCGACTATGTTTATTCCTTTGCGGTAGTCGGAGATACGCAGAATCTCAACTACATTGACGCTGAGAATTACGTAGCGGCGCTTGAGACGAATCCGTCTCTTACGCCCGCAGCCTATACCGCGGCGCATATGAAAACGCTTTACAACTGGATTCTTGAGAACCAAAGCTCAAAGAATATTCAGTACGTAATGGGACTTGGTGATATCACCCAGTCGTTCAATACCTCACAGACCTACTACGATGAGGAGTGGGTGCTTGCGGGCGAGGCGCTTAAGCTTCTTGACGGCAAGCTTGGCTATTCACTCGTGCGCGGTAACCACGATATTTCCTCCGGCTTAAACGGTACATTTGGTGTTGGCAACCGCTATCACACCGATCTTAAGGCGCTTTCCGAGACTACCGACGCCGAGGGCAGACCTATGGCAGGCTTCCTTGATGCCGAAAAAATAGAGGATACCTACCGTAAAATTACGACCTCAAACGGTGATAAGTACATAATCTTCACGCTTGATTACTATCCCACCGAGGCGTGCCTCGCTTGGCTTGACTCGACTCTTTCAGAGAACAGCGATTACACCGCGATAATCACCCTTCACGCCTTCCTCACTAAGGACGGCTCGATGATAGACGATTATGAGACCACAACGCCCGCCGAGGATAAGCTCAATTCGAGCTGGTCACAAACCGCAACGGGCGGTAACGTCTCGCCTAAAGTGCTTTGGAATAGCCTTTACGAGCACGAGAACGTGTCAATGATTCTTTGCGGTCACGTTGACGCTGACGTAGTCTACACCCAGCTCAAGGGAAAGAACGGAAACACCGTCACCTGTATGCTTATCGACGGACAGACGATAGATAAGGAAGTAGAGCCTGTCGGTCTCGTTACTATGTTCTACGTCAGTGCTGACGGTAAGGTTGTCAACGTTGAGCATATATCCACCGTAAGGGCGGCGGCAGGTGAAAATGCTTATCTTAAGCAGAAAAACCAGTTTGCCCTAACGGTAGATTACGACGGTTGGCAAACCACGCCCTACGGCTTCGTTCCCAAGTCGCTTTACGATGCGCACACCTTCCACGTGCTTCTTGATGACGATTCCTCTACCGATACCACCGCTACGTATTTCGGCTCTTACGACACGTGGGATGCGGTAAGCACGGCAATTCACGCCTTTAACGGTATCGGTGGCACAAGCGTGCGCTCACTCAAGACATGGAATGTAGTCGTTTCAAAGAACTGTCAGTCAATATCGGGACTTTCTCACAACACCTACGGTAAAAATCCTGGCAAAACGGTAGTTGACCTTATGGACAATACCTTCGAGGTCTCGTCAGGACACGTAATTTTCCCCTTCTACAATCAGCATAACACCTTCCAGCCGAGAATTGAGCTTAAAAACGGTAATGTCACTCTTGCGCAGAACGCAAAGATAGCGATAATGCAGACCTCTATAAAGGAAACGGGCTCGGTTGTCGACCTCACTCTTTCCGACCTTAATATCAAGATAAACGGCACTGGCGCGTCGGTTGTCAGCCATTATGATGGCTATGATTGTAAATCGTCTGCAAACCTCTACGTTACTGACTGTACGATAGATGCAAGCGCCTCGGGAGGTGCGAATACGCTTTTCGCGCTTGAAAATACAAAGTACAACAACAGCGACGTAACCCTTACCATAAAGGGAACGTCTATCATAGGCAGCACCGCGGAAAACCTTACGGTTACTACGGTAAATAGCGGAAGCGATAAGGTCTACTACGCTGCCGACTCAAGCGGCAAATATCCTACCCTTACGTTAAACGAAGCTTCTGCAAATCTCTCGGGGCTTTACAGAGCATCCGATGGCAAGCTTCTTCGCTATAAGACGGCGGTAGCAAGCGGAAGCGCATACCTTTACGAAATGGAGGAAGCCCCCGTAGAGGAAACCGCCTACGGTTATATTCCCACCGATACCTATCCTGCAGAGAGCTATCCCTTTGCGCTCTTTATCGGCGGCGAGCTTAAGGCTGCGTATGCTACATGGTACGATTTCTGCCAGAGCATCTACGCTTATGACACAAGCGAGGTAAACGGTGCCACTCTCTATGTTCGCACCAGCGTTACCGTTGACAAGACCTCAAACCAGCTTCGTAATGTTAAATACCTCACGGTAGACCTCGGCTCAAATACAGTTAGCTCAAATGCTACCCTCTTTAACTTTATGGCGGATGGCAATTACGACTTTACCACCAATATAACGGTGAAGAACGGTACTATAACACAAGGTAAGGCGTGGGCGCCTCTTATTGCCTACAACAGCGCAAACACCGAGGATGTTGACTGTCGCTTCAATATGACCTTTGATAAGGTTACCGTAAACGCCACAAGCGGCTTTTCGGGCAGACTTCTTATTGAGGCGTGGAAGGACGGCACCTACGGCACTAAGAACTCGGCAGTATTCAACGACTGCATCTTTGATGTGACGACGGGAACGGTATCAAAGCTCTTCCAGCTCGAGGAAAGCAATTCACAGAACAAGGTCGACGTAGCGGTAAGCTTTAACGGCGGTAAGCTTCTAGCGAATTCCTACTTTACCCTCGGCACCTTCAGCGCCGAGCGCGAGAGCGGTAAGGGCTCACCCGACACACTCACGCTTAGTAATGACTTCGCGCTCGTTATGCCCAGCACAGTAGCGCATCCCACCTCGGGCATCACCACAACCGAGGGTACGCTTTATCCTATGGCAACGGCTAGCGACGGCACGAATACCACCTACTATTTTAAGAGCAACGTCACCAAGTACGGCACAATACCCACGGCAAGTCTTTCCGCGCTGGAATATCCCTTCGTGCTCTTTGATAATAACGAGAGCTTCGTCGCGGCTTATTCTCACTGGGCGGATTACGTGAACGGACATAAGTCGGGAATTCTTCTTATGAGAAGAAATTACGATACTACCGAAACATCTGGAAAATCGACGGAGCTATATCAGGTAGAGAATCTTACCCTTGACCTTAACGGCTACACGCTTTCACAGTCCGCGGGCACCAGCAACTACCTTATATTCCACGCACAGCGTAACGGAAATACCTCGTTTACCTCAAATATCACCGTAAGCAACGGTAAAATTACCGTTGGAAAAAATTATGCGGCGGTAGTCGTATTTGAATCTACCGCGGGTGCAACCGATGAAAGTGCAGAATGTAAATTCAACTTTACCTTCAACGGCGTAACCTTTGATACTATGGACACTTACAAGGGACGTCCTATTCTCGAAGCGTGGGCAGGAAATGCCGCCGCAAGAGGAAGAACTCAAAATACCGTCGTATTCAACGATTGCACCTTTGACGCGACCAACACCAACGTCTCGATACTCTTCCGTCTGCTTGAAGGCGACAACACGAGCAAGGTTTTGGATAACTACCACGACGTTGCAGTTACCGTAAATGGCGGAAAGCTTGTTTCGGCAGGTCAGACTATGACACTTTGGAACAGCACCCCCGCTAATATGGGCAGTGGGGACTCGCTGGTCTATGGCAAGGGCACTGACGGAAATTACTTAAGCTTCGTCTATCCCACAGGAAATAACGCGCCCACCTACACCTTCACCGCATCAAACGGCAAATCTCTCTCACTTCGCGACGATAGCACAAGCACGTCCGCGATATTCCAGCTCGGTGAGGATATCAAGACCGAATACGGTACGATTCCCTTTGCCTATGCCGATAAGGAAAAATACCCAATTATACTCTTTACTGACGGTGTAGCGACAGCAGGCGAAAGCGTATTTTCGACTGCCTACGCGACCGCGCGGGATAATTCCGCCGCTAGTGCTGATACAGTATCGGTGCTTTATATGCGTAAGGACTTAACAGAGACGCTTCTGAGCTCGCTTTCAAGCGGCGAGAAGATCAAGGGTACTCTTATAGTTGACCTTGGCGGAAACACCTATACCGCGACAGGCAAGGCGCTCTTCCAGTTTAACGCAAAGAATTCAACCAACAATCCCAAAATCGTAATTAAGAACGGCAGAATAAACTCGATAAGACTTATCGCATTCGCAAATCAGACCACCGAAAAATGCCAGATTTACGATGTCACCTTTGAAAGGGTAACTCTCGGATTTGCAAGCGGTGTGTGGAACAGCATGGTATCCACCAATCAGACAGCAAGCAGCGCGGGCTGCTACGCTCTTGCAAGACTGACCTTTGATGAGTGCATCTTTGATTTGAGAACAAATGAGGTCTTTGATACCTATCAGCTGCTCGACCTTGCAAACGATACCGACAACCACGCGGTTGACTGCATATTCAAGGGCGGTGAGCTTCTTCTCGGTGACTACGCCTTCACACTCGCAAAGGTAAAATCGGGCTACAGCGATAACACCAACGCGCCCGAGGGTGCAAATGACGGCGATACCGTAAAATTCCTTAAGGGCAGTGACGGCTATACCAAGTTCTCATATCCCAAGACCGCTACCGCGCCCACTGATGTCTATGACAGCACCGAGCTTTCGTTTGTTGGGCTCAGCACCGAGGGTGACTACGTGACCTACGGACTTCTTCCTAAGGCGATAGTAGACTTCAAGCCCAAGAGTAGCATCACCCTTGACGCAAATCTTATCTTCAACGTATATATCCCCGAAAACGCATATCTCACCGAGATAACGCTTGACGGTAAGACCTACAATCTCGCAGACCTTGAGGCGCTTGACGGCAAGTATCATTTCACAGTAGAGCTTCCCTCGGCAGAGGCGGGCAGAGATATTCCTCTTACGGTAACATTCGGTGACGAGGCGAGCGCAAGCTACACACTCTCAACTCTTAAGTACGCCGAGAAGCTTCTCGCAAGCTCAACCTCGACCGCTGAAAAGGCTCTCGTCTGCGATATGCTTGCGTATGTAAAGAGCGCCTACACCTACTTCGGCACAGCGGGTGCTGAGGAAATCGCGAGCGCGATTGATGCTATCATAGGCACAGGCGCAAGTAGCTTTGAAAAGATAAGCGACACTAACGGCAGTATGGCAGTCGGTGCGGGTGTGAACGGTGTAACCTTCATTCTTGATGCCGAGCCGAAGATACGCTTCTACTTTGCAGAGGGCACCGACATTACGAATTACAGCTTCAAAATAGGCGGTGTGGCACAGAAATACGCCGAGACTACCGAAACCATCGGTGAAAGCACCTTCGTATGCGCGGATATCTCGCTCTTTGCCTACAAGATGATAGGCACAGTTGAGGTCTATAACGGAAGCACCAAGCTCGGTAGCTTCCACATAAACGACTACTACGACTTCGCCCTCACACAGAACAACTCGGC
>JAGBIF010000023.1 GCA_017935065.1 Clostridia bacterium | reverse complement strand
ATTCAGAAATTGTTCTACTTTCTTATTAAACTTTTCTTCGGTAGGCATAAACATACAGTGTTTGTAAATCTCATATGTTTGTAAAATATCGTTCTTGTGAGTTAATTCTATTAGGTTCATTGCACGCACCTACAAATTCAATTCTTTAGATTAGTTAGATTATACCATAAAAACGGCGAAAAGTAAATGGGACGGAGGAAAAATGAAGCATTTGCTCCGCAAATATGAAGTGCTCGCACGCGAGCATGAAGCAGAAGCCTACGGCTTCTATGAAGCGAAGCACACTCGGCTCTTTCATGTGGCGAATCCACGCTTCATAGCAACGCAGTTGCGACTTCATTTTTGATACACCGCAGGTGTGCTTCATTTGCACCCCAGTTCATCCAAGAGATAACAAAAAATGCCCAGCGTGAGCTGAGCATTTTTTTGAAGTTTCGACCTTTGGTCGAAATTATCTCTTCGAGAACTGAGGTGCGCGACGAGCGGCCTTGAGACCGTACTTCTTTCTTTCCTTCATTCTGGGGTCGCGAGTGAGATAGCCTGCCTTCTTGAGAGCGGGCTTGTTGTTCTCATCAGCAACTACGAGAGCGCGTGCAACACCGTGACGGATAGCACCTGCCTGACCGGAAAATCCACCGCCGCAAACGGTTGCAACGATATCGAACTTGCCGACAGTCTCGGTTACGCCAAAGGGCTGATTAACGATAAGCTTGAGAGTCTCAAGACCGAAGTATGAGTCAATGTCTCTTCCGTTGATGGTAACGTTACCTGTACCGGGATAGAGGCGAACTCTTGCAACAGACTTCTTTCTTCTGCCTGTGCCGTAGAAATAAGGCTTAGCACTTGTATACATCTTCATTATCCTCCCTATTAGTCAATTGCGATAGGCTGCTGAGCCTGATGATTGTGCTTGTCACCGCTGTAAACGTGAAGGCGGGTGAATGCCTTTGCGCCAAGGGTGTTGTGGGGAAGCATTCCCTTTACCGCAAGCTCCATTGCGAACTCGGGGCGGGTAGCCATAAGGTGCTTATAGCTCTCTTCCTTAAGTCCTCCGATGTAGCCTGAGTGGTGACGGTAGAACTTCTGCTCGAGCTTCTTGCCTGTGAGAACTGCCTTGTCTGCGTTTACGATGATTACGAACTCACCGCAGTCTGCGTGAGGGGTGAATTCAGGTCTGGTCTTGCCGCGAAGAAGATTAGCAGCAAGCACTGCGGTCTTGCCGAGAGGCTTGCCTGCAGCGTCAATTACATACCATTTGCGTTCAATGGTCTCGGCTTTTGCCATAAAGGTTGACATTAGTATTTCCTCCTAAAAAATGTCTTGCGGATACTGTCCGCTAAATTTAGCGTCTATGATTATAGCACAAGCACCCCCACTTGTCAAGAGCATTTTTTTATTTTTTTCACATCAAAACAATTTAAGACTTGCAATGCTCGTAAAAGCTCCCGTTTTCTCTCATTTGCTCTCGTTTTCTCACTTGTGATTTTTAAAAATTTTTTTGAAAAAATATTGCAAATTGCACAAAAATGAAGAAAAGCCTGTCTCAAACTGAAATTTGAGACAGGCCTTTAAGCTTATTATTTCTCATTTGAAGCCTTGATGATTTTCAGGTGCTTTTTCCCAGGCTTTAGTCTTTTTCGGTCTTGCCTAATGTGACAGCCTCCACGCTTAGGCTTTTATTTTCTGCGCGTGTCTTATATAAATAGAAGAAAAGCGCGATAGCGATAAGGGGGAAGAGTGTTGAAATAAGCATTCCCGCCTTCATTCCCAGCGCCTGCGCGGTAATGCCCAGCTCGGATGCGATATCGCCCCCCAACGAGGATGCCGCGATAAGGTCGGTGATAGCACCTATAAGCTGAGGCGCCACCGATGCGCCGAGGTCACCGCCTGCTGCCATTAGCGCAAACATCATAACACCGCCGCCCTTTATCCTGTCCTGAATAATAATCAGTGTTCCAGGCCAGAGCATTGACGAGAACAGCCCCGTCATACCGCAGGCGATAAGTGTAAGGATTGGCAGAGGGGAAAGTGCTGCGATAAGATAGCATACCGTAGCACCGACGGCGCTTAAAAGCAGCGTCAGCTCAATATGCCGACCGTATTTTGTGTAAAGCGTACGGCCGATGCCCATCATCATAGCAAATAGAGCCGCGCCGAAAATATCACCTGCCGCCTTCGGAATTCCGATTGCCGCCTCAAGATAGCTTGACGCCCATTGCGCCATAGCAAGCTCGGTAGCGCCCCCCATAAATATTGCCGCAAGGCATATATAGAGAATACCGTGGCGGTAAAGCGATTTTACAGGGCCCGCGCCGTCACCCTCATCCCTCTTGATTTCGGGAAGAGTGCAGTTTACAAAAAGCAGTGTCGATATCACGGGAATGACGAGGAACAGAGCCATAAGCACGTACCAATATTCGGTTGTGAAAAGCACGAAGAAAAGAGTGCTGAAGAGAATTACACCAACAGTGCCCCACGCGTACACCGAGTGAAGCTTACTAAGCTCGGCATCGGGATTGTCCGCGGGGATAGAGGCTATAAGCGGGCTTGTAAGCACCTCGGCAAGTCCGCTTGCTGCCGAAGCGATTACCGTGCCTATGACAAGTCCTATATACACATTGTGAGCAAAGATAATTGGTGAGAGCGCGTATATTGAAAGACCGAGAAGGGCGAGTGGCGGAGTGAGCTTTACCGCGATATGCGAATTGAGGCGATCGCCGAAAAACGAAAAGACGAGGTCAACTATTATCTGTGTTGTGAAATTCAGGACTATAAGCAGTCCTAAAAGACTGAATGAGATGCCGTAGCTTTCATTGAAGGTAACGAAAAGAAGAGGGGATACGTTTGCCGTCACTGCCATCGTGATACAGGTAAGATAGCAGGAAAGCTTTACGCGTTTGTTGTCTGACATTATTCTATATCCTTAAGGCTTACTGTGATTTTGCCGTTTTTTGCATCCTCGGCATCGACTACTATATAGACGGTTAAATCCTTGTCGACCGTAATGCCGTCACCAACCCTCGTGTCGGTGTCGGAAAGCGTAATAAGCTCTGTGAGTGTGCCATCAATATCGTAGCTTACTGTCACGCTACCCTCGGAAAGCTCGGCTTCGTAGGTAAGGACCGACCTCTCGCTCGGGCGAAGCTTGAATACCATCCTGCCGTTAAGCGACATAAAGGAAATATAAGCCTTGTCGGCGGTGTTGCTTCTTACAGATGCTATTGATGAGTATGAGCTGTAATATCTACCGCATCCGACAAGAGACAGACAAAGCGAAAGCAAAAGAAGAGCTATAAGTAGCCTTTTCATAACACACCTCATATTATATATATTTCGTAATCGGCAAGAAAGCCGTTCTTTTCCATAAACGGCTTTACCACGTAATAGTAGCCGAAGGGCGGCTCCCCGTCATTAAGTCCAATGCCCATACGCTCGAGTATTTTAAGAAGAATAAAGCGCTCGACAACCGCCCAGTCGCTTCTCTTGTTGATGAGGGGAATGTTATTCTCTGAGTAGGTGTAGTTTATCTCGTTTGTAAGATATACCCCCTCGTTAAATACCCCGAAGAAGGCGTAGCAGAGCGAATAGTCATCATCATTCTCGCGAAGGAATTCATATACCTCCTCAGGCGTTACCCTCTGCATAGGCTCTTCGCGAAAAAGAAAGTTATCGTCAATATCAAATACGATATCAAGCATCGCTTTTGTCTCCGTTCCCACCCGAGAGGGAATTGAATACGGCAATAATCACATCCATCTGCTCTTTTGTGAAGCTGTACGTGACGTTCTCGCCGTTTCTGCGGAAAACTACCGTGTTTTCGTCGATTTCGGCATTACTGATATCGGCGCCGACGTCACCCTCGGGCGCCTTGCCGTAAAATATAGGCTTTCCGTAAAGATATTCCATATATACCTTAAGGTAGGGCTTTGCCGACGCATATTCTGCCTGAAGCTCGTCACTCCACCGTGAAACAGGGCATCCGAGCGTGTATTCCTCACCGCCGAGAAATTCAACTGAAACACCGAAATGGCGCGCAAGCTTAAGCATTGCCTTGTGGTCAATAGATACCAAGCCACCTTCCCAATAGGAATAGGTGCTTTGCGCAATACCGAGCATTTTTGATAGATCCCTTTGCGTCTGCCCCTTTGCGCGTCTTACTATCTTAAGTCTGTTGCTCATAGCTAGCCCCCTTGTCTAATTTGTACTACTATTATAAAACAAATTGATATTTTTTGCAATCCATTTTATGAAAAATAGCGAAATTTGATATTTATTAACATTTTGCTATTGACAAATCAATATCACTGATATATAATATCATTGTCATTGATATTTTTGAGACTGTGAGGACTTGCTTTATGACGGATTTTTCTGTGCTGAGAAAGAATAAGGGCTATACTCAGCAGACACTTGCCCGTGCGCTTGGGCTTAAGCAGGGAACTGTCGCTATGTGGGAAAGCGGTAAATCGGTTCCATCAATGAAGCATTTGCTATTGCTCGAGGAGCTTCTCGGCATTAACGCATCGGGGCTGTGCAGATCCTTTCCGAAGAATAAAAGCAAGGCACCGTGCGAGAGTGAGACGCTATGACGGGTAAAATAGAGTATAGGGCGTATCGCTCGCGTATTACGGATAAGGAGCTTGGGTGCTATACCACCTACGGTGTGCGCGCCTATCTTTGCCTGAAGGAGCGCCGACATCTTGTGGCACAGCTTGCGGATATGTCGCTTTGTAAAAGCGAGGTGCTGGGGCTTGTATATAGGCTCAACAGAGAAAACACCTCGCCCTTTCTTATGATAAGAGAAGCAGAGGATATGCTGGGACTTTAGGAAAGCGGTAGGGGATTCAGGAGTTGTATTTGCCCGCTTGGGCAGGTTATATTGCAATAGCAACGGATGCGCTATTGCATTTTCGTTTTCCTTTTGCTATAATTGTATCAGATTATACTTAGGAGAATGATATGAGCCTTGAATATTTTGATTATACCGAGGATGAGCGCGGTATTGTAATAAGGGGACTTCTTTGCGAGGAGCTTGAGGATGTATATATTCCCGAGGGAGTATATGAGATTGCCGACGATGCCTTTTCGGGCACGGAAATAGAGACAGTCACGCTTCCGTCAACGCTTGTGAAAATAGGTGCGGGCGCGTTTTGCGATTGCCCGTTTTTACGCAGAGTATATTTTGACAGGGCGACATCCCTTGCCGAGATAGGCGAGGAGGCGTTTATGGAGACGATAATCACCTCGCTCACAATTCCCGACACGGTTGAGTTCATTGGTGACTGTGCCTTTTCGGGTTGCGAATATCTTGAGGAGGTTCGCTTTGGCAAATGCTCGCGCTTAAAGTACATAGGCGAGGAAGCCTTTTACAGTACCGATATCGTATATCTCCGTATGCCAAACTCGCTTGAGGGAATAGGTGACGGTTGCTTTTCCGAATGCTCGTCGCTTCATTCGCTTATATTTGACGAGGGCGCATCACTTTTATCTATCGGAAACAATGCCTTCCTCGGATGCTGTACGCTGAAGATACTTTCCTTGCCCGAGGCGACCGAGCTCATAGGCGAGCGTGCCTTCTTGGGGTGCGAGTCACTCGGCATAGTAACCCTGCCAAGGGGGGTGCTTTCAATCGGAAACGATGCCTTCTCGGGGTGCGGGGATCTTGATGAAATCCGTATGTCCCGCTTTACGCACGATAACGGACTGTTCTTCGATATTACCGAGGATGAGAGTATTATTAAAATATACGATTGACGCATTTATCCTCAATAATGTAAACATTAAATAGCAAAAGAGCCGTGAAAGCTAATTCTCGGCTCTTTCTTATTATTGTCATTTAGCTTAAAACAGACCTGATAAATCCCTCGGCTCATAGGTGGGAATAAGCTGTATCATTCTGTCTATCTGTATAGAGCGCACTATATCCTCGGCGTCAAGCCCTCTGTCAAGCGAGCGAAAGGCAAGCGCCGAGTGGGGGTGCTTTGCTATTATCCTCGCCATAGCGCCTCTGTCGCCCGAGTATTCCTTGAGAAGCTTTTTCGCAAGCTCGGTGAGCTGCCTGGTTTCGGCTATCATCTCGGTTAATTTAAAATCGTAATACTTTAGTGCGGGTGCAAGAGCGGGATTAAGTCTTACGGCAGTATCAAAATCCTCGCGCCCGCCAAGCACAAGCTCAATGCAGGTGCGCTTGCTTGCGTCGGGCGAGAGGCGCAATCTGTGTTGCATAAGATAATCTGGGGACTTTACCTTGACGCGTCTGTACTTCGCGTCTACCACGACGTATCCCTCGGCGCTGACCTCGTTCCCTGCCCGCGCGTTTAAAATACGCGCCGCCTCAATACATTCGGGGAGCGAGTGAAGCGGGAAGGTGGCGGGCTTTTTTATACCTATGTCGGCATCATACTCAACACCCGTCAGATTGTTTCTTGTGCCTATGTGATAAAGGGTGGTCCTTCCGTAGTCCACGATAACCCTAGTGTCGGGGCTTACAAGCTCAAAAATATAGGTGCTATCGCGCTCAAGCTCACCGAACGGTATATCCCCGTAGTTGTCCGCCTCTCTTATAATATCACCGAAGCGCCTTCCTATAAGCCCGTCTATCTCGGCAAAGTCGGCATCTATCATACCGTTTGTCGAGAACTGCCACGCCCTGCGGTATTCGTTATACCAAAGCTTTATTATCGAGCCGTCAACCTTTTCCTGTACGCGTGCGGTGTCCCAATCTATTTCATCGGCATAATACTCGTTGTGATTTCCGAACTTCCTGAAGGGGAAGCATACCACCGAAAGCCTCTCGGTGTCTATAATTATACCTCGCGCTTCCTGCACGAGAGGGTCCCTAAAGTCGCACTCATAGCCGTAATTGAATATCGCAAGCGCGCCGTCTCTTTTGCACTTTATAGAATATTCACCCTCCAGCCGTCTTTGCCAGCTATCGGGGTTATCCCTTATAAATTTACATAAAAATGAAGCTTCTGTCAAGGTAAGCCACCAAGCTCAGGGCATTCGCCCTACCTTTCTTTTTGATAAAGGTATTGTATCAAAAGCAAAGATGCTTGTCAATAAATATGCGTGCGGTTTATCAAAAAATGATATAAGGGGCTGTCTCAAATCTCGCATTTGAGACAGCCCCACCTAAATCAGCAGATATTATTACTTTCTCGGCTTTCTTATTCTGTTAAGCTGACGGTTGAGCTTGAGAAGCTCTTCCTTTGTGAAGCTTATGTTCATCATTCCCATCATAGAGGAAAGACGAAGCACGGTGAAGCCGCCCATCATCTGCATAAGACCGCCGTCTGCCTTGAGGTCAACCTCAAAGCCACCCGACTTCTTCTCGCCGTCGTCCTTTTTGCCCGCGTTCATCTTCTTTTTGAGCTTAAGACCGAGCCTTATGAACCAGAGCTTACCCCAGAAGGACTTCATAATGTCAGAGAGCTTGTCATTAAGAGAGAACCTTCCCTCAACCTCAACCACGTCAAACCAGTTGAGTACGGCGCCTACCTCCTTAAGGACGTAGTCCATATTCATCTCGTCAACCTTGCGGATAGTACCCTCATCGGAAAGCTCGCCCGCCTTTGCAACGATAACGCTCTCACCGACATTCTTCACATCAAAGTAGAAGAAGTGGTCATCCGCACGCTTCTTGCCGACGCTCTCGCCGTTTACGAAAAGCTCAACCTCGGGCTGGTTTGAATAAACCGTAACCTTCGTGACGTCCTCAACTCTGTCGATATATCTCTTACCGCAGAGGTGAACGAAGGGCTCGTCGGAAAGCCAAGCCTTGTATGCGTAGAAGGCATCCTTCTTATACTTTCTGTCAATGGTAACAAGACCCTTGTGGTTCTGTCCGTTCTCGCCGCCCTCGCTTCTCGCGTCGGCACCGAAGTCAAACATATTCCATACGTGGGTTGCCCAGATAAACTTTCTTGAGAAGAGCTGTCTTATAAGCTCCTCGTGATATACCGCCTGATATTCCTCGGTGTAGTCACCCTGCTTGGGGTCGCTCGTGTGCCAATTAAGCGCCTCACAGCCGTATTCCGAGCATCCGATCGGAATAGTCGGGTGAGTAGCGTGGAACTTATCGAACCAAGGACCGTTCATAGAGGTGTCGCCGCCGTACCAGCCAAAGTAGTGGTTGTAGGAAACGAGGTCGGGGATCTGAAGATAGGGATCGTCCATCTTGCACATCGAAACCGCCGCGATGGTGGTAAGACGGGTTTTGTCCATCTCGTGCACGAGGTCGTTAAGTATGCGGTGATTTTCAAGAAGGTCCTCACCCGAGCCTGCAATGGAGATTTCGTTTGAAAGTCCCCATACGCAGATAGATGCGTGATTGTAGTTCTGTGTTACAAGCTCCTTCATCTGCGAGATGGTGTTCTCGCGACCACCAGGCATATGCTTTGAAATATAGGGGATTTCCGCCCAGATAACGAGACCGCACTCGTCGCAAAGGTCATAGAAATACTGATCGTGCTGATAGTGAGCAAGTCTTATCGTAGTAGCGCCGACCTCCATAATAAGGTCGATATCCTCCTTGTGGTGGCAGGGAAGAAGCGCGTTACCTACGCCCCATCTGTCCTGATGGCGGGATACACCGCGCAGAGGATATTCCTCACCGTTAAGAATAAAGCCGTTGTCGGGATCAACTCTGAAGGTGCGCACACCGAAGTGACTGCAGACATTGTCAAGCACCTCGTCACCCTCGACGATTTCTACCTCACAGCAGTAAAGGTAGGGATCACGTCTGCCGTGCCAGAGGTGAACGCTCTCAAGGTCAAATACTACCTTAGTATCCCTTGTGAGGATTTGAGCTATCTCGTTTTCTTCCTTATCGTAAACCGTGTAGCGAATGCTCTGAGCCTCGGTTACGTCCTTTACGAAAACCTCAACCTCAACCTTGGCGTCCTTGCCGACTACCTCGGGGGTAATCTTAAGTCCGCAACCGCCGAAGTAATCAAGGTCAAAGTGGCTCTTTGATACACATACAAGGTTTACGTCTCTGTAAAGACCGCCGTAGAAGGTAAAGTCCGCCATCTGGGGATATACCGTCTCGTTGGGTGAGTTGTCAACCAGCACCGCTATCTCACAGCTGTCGGTAAGCTTATCGGTGATATCCACGCGCCAGGTTGAATAACCGCCGTCGTGGTGCGCTACGCGCTCACCGCCGATGAACACGTCAGCGGAGGAATTTGCTCCGCGGAATTCAAGATAATAGAGGTCACAGACGGGAAGCGTGCTTCTGTCAAGCGTCTTTACATAAAGACAGCTTCCGCGGAAGTAATCGTTTCCGCCGTCAAGACCGTCGGTCGCGTTCCAGGTGTGGGGAAGGTTTACCGTCTCACCGTTGCGAAGCGAAATATCGGTGGTATCCTTTGTGAATAGCCAGCCCTCGTTAATATTAATTATGTTTCTCAATGCTTTTTCTCCTGTTTTATTAAGATGAAAATACTATACCGCAAAATTGTTTCGGCAGTATGAATTTTAAGAAAAACTCGGTGCCCGAGCAGTGGGCACCGAGTGTAAATCCGATTATGCCTCTGCGTCGCCAGTAGCCTCGGTTGCCTTTCTTGCGTTAAGCTCGCTTGTCATCTTTTCAAGAGTTTTCTTGTCAAGGTTGTAAACGAGCGCGATGCCGATAAACTGAACGATAGCGCTGAACATGTAAAGTCCTGCTACGAGCCAGCACATATTGTGCGCGGTAGCTGCAGACTGACCGATAGTACCAAGCTTTGCTTCGTAGCCTATCCAGCCCATGATAACAAGAACTAACGAGGGACCAACGCCCTGAGCGAGCTTTCTGAAGAAGGAGTGAAGTGAATATACGGTGCCTTCCTCACGGGAATTGAACTTCCATTCATTGTAGTCGATAGCATCACCCATCATAGCCCACGATACGCAGGTGTAAACGCCAAGACCTATACCAAATGCTACAAGACCGATAAGGAATACTACAAGAGCAACGGTGGTGTTGGAAATGAGGGGGAATATAAGCATTACAACGCCGCCTGCCAGGGAAATGAGAGTACCGAAAACCGACGCTTCCTTTTTACCGTACTTCTTTACTATTTTAGAAATGAAGGGCATAAAGAAAAGCATAGGAAGGAAGCCTATCATCTGCACAACGCCTGAAAGCTGTGCCATGTTGAAGTAGGTAGCGAACATAATAGTGCTTGCCGTGGTAGCTGCGTTCATTCCAAGGAACATACCCATAGCCGCAATAGTCGCGCCAACCGCAGGACGGTTCTTCATAAACTTACCGAAAGCGGAAAGAATGTTGAACTTTTCCTTCTTTTCGGTGGTCTTAACCGTGCTTTCATCTACGCGGATGGTAATCATCTTGAGCATAAACATAAAAGCGAGGAAGCCGATGACACCCATTATAAGCGCTGCGATGAACACTCTTTCACCAATAAGGATCTCAAGAGGCTTACCGGTAAGAGGGCTGAGCACCTCTTCACCTGGAAGGTAAGTGTTGCCGGTTACGGGGTTGTTGTGGAAGTTCTCGGGCTTGAACATATCAGCCGAGCCCTCGGGAATTTCAATTCTATCAAGGAAGCCGGTAGTTCCGTCGTAGGTAACCTTCTGCCATATAAGCATAGGAAGAATTACGTTGGGAAGAATGTTTCCTAACATAGAACCGATAGAGCGCCAGGTTGAGAGCTGCGAGCGCTCACCGACATCCTCGGTTACGAGAGAAAGCATCGAGCCGTAAGGTACGTTTGCTACGGTATAGAACGCATCCCATACGATGTATCCTACTACGAAGAGAATAGCCTTCACTACTACGTTTGCCTTGGGAAAGGGAAGGAAAACTGCCGCACCGCCGATAAGCAGTCCGCACGCACCTATAAAAATATAGGTCTTGAATTTTCCGTGTTTGTATTTTCTCGTGTCGTTGTCTATCAAAGTACCGATAAGCGGGTCATTGACAGCATCCCAGATCTGCACGATAAGCAGAAGGATAGAGAGTAGTCCTGTTTCCAGCATCATATAAACGAGCCAGAAGGTCTGAACGGTTGCCTTGAGCGCAAAACTCATGTTACATCCAAGGTCGCCCGCCGCATAAGCGAGCTTGTCCCTCATGCCAAACTTGCGCTTTTCTGCGGTGTTGTTGGTTGTGTTGTTCATGCTGTTGTCCTTTCTTTAATTGGTAGTGAAAATTTAATTTTCCTACATATAGTATAATTTATAATCGCGCCCGTTTGTGAGTATTATTTTAATCAAAATTTGTAATATTTTTATATTATGAGAATGAAAATACTTGTAATTCGGTTAATAATATGATAAAATGCTTTTAGAAGGGGTGAAAAATGTATGAATTATACAAATGAGCTTGATTTTTTTACCGAGCTGATGAAGAGATACGGCGTGAAGGTGCGTATGCTCACGGCAGAACAGATAGAGGAGCTTTATTCCGCCGAGCTGCTTGGAGCCGACAGAGAGGCGCTCGGGGGCTTTTTGTCAGGGCTTGCGCCCGACACGCTTTACAGGACTAAGGATGCTCTTGGCTGTAGCTACAAGCTGCTTCTTATGAACCGTGGCGAGAGGGAGACGAGGGTTCTGCTTATCATAGGCCCGTACAGGCAGGAGCCGCCAAGCGACGAGCAGCTTCTTGAGATAAGCGAGAGGCTCGGTCTTACGCCCGCAAGACACCACGAGCTTAAGCTCTATCTCTCGTCTGTGCCCACTCTTGCCGAGGACAGTCCGCTTATGGGAGCGATAGCGGTGCTGTGCGAGAGGGTGTTCGGCACGCGTGATTATGAGGTGGTTTTTACTCAGGAAGAGGCAATACGCCCTGACGTTCCCCTGACCAAAACGCTCTCGGATGTGAGCGTTGACGATGCTATGGTTAGTATGCGGGAGATGGAGGAGAGAGATGCCTTTGAAAATAAAATAATCCGTTCGGTTGAGCTGGGCTTGACGGGCGAAAGCGCAAAGCTTGCCTCGGCATTCAACAGCAAGCTCTTTGACGTAAGAACGAGCGATCCGATAAGAAACGCCAAGAATTACTGTATAATAATGAATACTCTCTTAAGAAAGGCGGCGGAGCGCGGGGGAGTGCATCCCATATACCTTGACAGGATGTCCTCCTCCTTCGCGGTGAAAATCGAGGAGTGCGAGCTCTCGCGCGATTGCACGGCGCTTATGTCGCAAATGTACAGAGATTATACCCGCCTTGTCAAAAAGCACAGCTTCAGGAGCTACTCGCCCGTAGTGCGCAGGGTTATTCTCGCGGTGGAATCCGACCTCTCGCGTGAGCTTTCGACCGCGACGCTGTCAGACTCGCAGGGAATAAGCGCAGGATATCTTTCGGCGGTTTTTAAAAGGGAAACGGGTGTAACTCTTACCGAGTTTATAAGAATGAGAAGAATGGAGTACGCTCAGTATCTGCTTGACTCAACCTCGCTTCAGATACAGACGGTAGCTCTTCACTGCGGGATACTTGACCTTCAGTATTTTTCGAAGCTCTTCAAGCGTCATACGGGAATGACACCGAGCGAATACCGTCAGCGAGGCGCAAAATAGTATAGACGAGTGCTTTTTCTGTAAAAAATCTTGACACAGAGGCAAAGATGTTGTAAAATAAACTAAAGAACATTTATAATCCGAAAGTAAAGGAGTAAACCTATGCCAACCGATAAGGCTTATAAAATAAGAACCAAAAGAAACAATCTTCACCTTCGCGTGCTGAAGGGACATTTCGCCACCAGCCACAGCCATATCAACTACTTTATAGACGTAACCAAGCAGAAGTCCAGGCTTTCCGAGGCAAAGGCAGTTGCGGAGGAGCTTTCCGAGTACTATCGCGGCGCTACTGTCGTTGATACCATTCTCTGCCTTGACGGTATGGAGGTAATCGGCACCTGCCTTGCAAACGAGCTTACCAGCGGTCACTTCTTAAGCGTTAATTCGCACGGTACGATATATATAGTCACACCCGAGTACACGCAGGGAAGCCAGATAATCTTCCGTGACAGCACCTCGCCTATGATAGAGGGTAAGCACGTGCTGGTGCTTGCGGCATCGGTTGCTACGGGCTACACCGTAAGAGGCGCAATCGAGGCAATCAACTACTACGGTGGTACGGTAGCGGGAATTTGCTCGATCTTCGCGACGATGGATGATTATATGGGCTACAAGGTCGAGTCGGTATTCAACCCCCGCGACCTCGAGGGCTATCAGTCGCTTCCGTCTCACGAGTGCCCGATGTGTAAGCGCGGCGAGCGTATTGACGCTCTGGTAAATAAATTTGGATTTTCCAAGCTATAAAATTTTACATCCTACTTGACAAAGCGGTTTTGCAGTGCTAAAATTGTCTTGTCAAATTAATTTGCAAGTGCGTTGATCTACGACACTAGCGACCTGTCCAACCTTAGAAGAGAGCTGCCGTTTGCTGCAAGACAGCAGGAGTCAGGCGTGAATTACAGGTAGGGAGCACGGCAACGGCACCGTCCGAAAACGCAAAGGACATATAATGCCCACTGAGGTAATCCGTCGTAAGTCGGATTATGAAGCAGAGTGGTACAGCGATAACCTCGCCTCTGCACCGAGCCTTTTTGCTTGGTGCGGAGGCGAGGTCTTTTATTTTGTTTTTTAGCCGAAAGGCGTAAAATAAATTTAAAAACAGGAGCAAAAAATAATGAACAGCAAAAAAATCACCTCTCTCTTACTGACGCTTATTCTCATTCTCGGTACCGTCGCGCTCAGCGCGTGCGGCGCGGGTGCGTATAAGCTTCCCATCGTTTGCGGCGAATCAGGCATGAATTCGGGGTGCGGAATCGCTACCTACGGCGTAGACTATTACAGCCTCGGCGTAAAGGCGGGCGATATGGCGGCAGATATTCTTCTTGACTCGAAATCTCCCGCGACGATGAAGGTCGAGACCGACCCCAACCCCTCGCTCACCGTATGCCCCGATATCGCGGAGGATATAGGCTTTACTATCCCCGAGTCGGTTAGCTCCAGAGCAACCTCGGGTAAGACCGAAAAGGTTACGCGCGATACCTCTGCTATAGTTACAAGCGGTGCTGACTTTACAGTAGGTATTCTTCAGCTCGTTCAGCACGTAGCGCTCGACCAGTCCAATGAGGGCTTCGTCGACCGTCTTTCCGTGCGTATGAGTGCCGCGGGCAAGAAGCTTACCGTGCTGGACAGAAACGCAAACGGCGACGAGTCCAATAACGTTACTATAGCCGAGAACTTTGTGTCGCAGGGCGTAGACCTTATCTATACGATTGCTACCTCCTCCTCGCAGGCTGCCGCAACCGCAACCGCGGATACCGATATTCCCGTAGTATTCAACGCCGTAACCGACCCTGTTGACGCAGGACTCGTTGCATCTCTTGAAGCTCCGGGTAAGAATGTAACAGGCGTTTCGGATATGAACCCTGTCGAAAAGCAGGTTGACCTTATCGCAGAGCTTCTCGGTAAGGACACCGTGAAGATAGGCTTTCTCTACACCTCTGCCGAGACCAACTCGGTAATGCAGGTAAGACTCGCGAAGGCTCACTGTGACACGAAGGGCTACACCTACGTTGAAAAGGGTATCGTTGATATGAATGATATCGAGAGTGCTCTCGCCGCGCTTGCAAAGGAGGGCGTTGATGCTATCTATATTCCTACCGATAATGTTCTCGCGAACGCTTCTGCGCTCGTTCACTCGGCTAATATGGGTGAATAATTTTACGAAAGCCAAGCAACACTTACACCTGAATGCATTAAAGACAAGAAAGGAAGTCCTTTCAGATGGATTTTATTTTAAAGGGTATGGCGCAGGGACTTATCTGGGCACTCCTTGCGCTCGGCGTGTTTATTTCATACCGAATACTTGATTTTGCCGACCTTTCCTGCGAGGGAACCATCACGCTCGGCGCATCTCTTGCATCGATGCTTCTCACTAAGGGAGCAAATCCCGTTTTGGCAATACTGCTCTCGTTTGCGGCGGGCTGTGTCGCAGGCGCGCTCACGGGTTTTCTTCATACAAAGCTGAAAATACCGCCGATACTCTCGGGAATTCTTACGATGACCGCCCTTTTCTCGGTAAACCTCCATATAATGGGCTCGGCAAATCTACAGCTCAACAGCGTCAAAACGCTATACACCTCGCTTACCGCCGCGCTTAGCATCAATAAGACCTATCTCTCGCTTATCATAGGCACGCTTGTCTGCCTTGCGGTGATGGGAGCGCTATATTGGTTCTTTGGAACCGAGCTCGGTGCGAGCATACGCGCTACGGGTATAAACGAGAGGATGTGCCGCGCTCAGGGAATAGATACCGATATGACGAAGATAATAGGACTAGCCCTTTCAAACGGACTTATCGCGCTTTCGGGTGCTTTTATCTGCCAGTACCAGGGCTACTCTAACATTAATCTCGGAGTCGGCTCGATAGTTATAGGCCTTGCCTCGATAATTATCGGCGAAGCTATCTTCTCTAAGGCGAAGAACTTCTTCCTGACCCTCACGGGAATAGTAGTCGGCGCGGTAATATACAGAGTAGTTATCGCGGTAGTGCTTTATTTCGATATGCCGACCGAGGATGTAAAGATAATGACGGCTTTCGTCGTAGTGGCAGCGCTCTTTATCACGAAATACGCAAATAAGCTTGGAAAAAGGCATCATATTCTCGGTGCGACGGGGCAGGCTCCTGCCAACGAAGCAAGGAGCGACGCCGCTGTACGGGAGAAGGGAGGAAATACTGATGAGTGAAAATAACACTCCTATGCTCTCAATTAAGGGGATCACCAAGGCGTTCTATCCTGGAACTGTAAACGAAAAGATAGCTCTTAACGGTCTGTGTCTTGACCTGAACGTGGGTGACTTCGTAACCGTAATCGGCGGCAACGGCGCAGGAAAATCCACGATGCTAAATGCCGTCGCAGGCGTATTCCCGATAGACGGGGGTGATATTCTTATCGACGGCGTGAACGTAACAAGGCTGCCCGAGCATAAGAGAGCCGCTTATATAGGCAGAGTTTTCCAGGACCCTATGATGGGCACCTGCGCCAATATGCAGATTGAGGAAAACCTCGCAATTGCCGCAAGGCGCGGTAAAATGCGCACCCTCAAATGGAGCATTACGGGAGGTGAGCGCGAGAAATTCCGCGAGATGCTCGCTATGCTTGATCTCGGTCTTGAGGATAGAATGACTGCTAAGGTAGGTTTGCTTTCGGGAGGACAGAGACAGGCGCTGACGCTTCTTATGGCTACTCTTATGAGTCCTAAGCTCCTGTTGCTAGACGAGCATACTGCCGCCCTCGACCCCAAGACTGCCGCAAAGGTTCTTGAGATTACCGACAAGCTTATCTCCGAGCACAAGCTCACCGCCCTGATGGTAACGCACAATATGAAGGATGCCATAGCGCACGGCAACCGTCTGATAATGATGCACGACGGCAGAGTTATTCTCGATGTCTCGGGCGAGGAAAAGAAGCAGCTGACTGTTGAAAGTCTTATAGCAAAATTCTCGGAAAACAGCGGTGAGGATTTTGTCAATGACCGTGCACTTCTTAATAAATAAGTAAATAATTATAGTCAAATTAACTAGAAGCTACCGAAAGCAGGTCGGTCATTTACAAGTGAACATGCTCGGTGTATAGTGAAAAAAAGAGAGAACAAAATCGGTTTTTAATCACCGAAATGCTCTCTCTTTTTTTAATCGCTTTAGCTTAATATGCTAACCAATCTGTACGATTGTAAGATGCGCCGACACGGGGCGAGTGCCACCTGCAAGCGGCGTAACAGTAAGTGCCGCGGCATTGCCCGCGGGATTGCGGACCGTAAGGACAGAGTTCTTTGTTGAGGTCGATATAATAGCCACCCCAGAGATATCGGAGGTTCCCGTAGCCCGACCTGTGACGGTATGCTCTAAATCCTGACCGTTTAGGGTTAAAATAAGCTGTCCCGCCTCGGTAACGCTTACGCGAAACAGTATAAGATAGCTGCCAATAGGCCCGAGTAAAAACGATGACGGTCCAAGTCTGCCAATGCTTGTGCTTGAAATAGGGCCGTTTTGAGGAAAGCTGACGTCAGTTCCTGGAGCAACCGTCGCCGAGTTGTCAGGAGGCATCAGGGCATAGAAATCTGCATAGCTAAGCACGCCACCCACACCCGTAGGCCCTTGCGGTCCAATAGGTCCAACAGGCCCTTGAGGCCCCGTCAGCCCACGCGGTCCCATCGGCCCCTGAGGCCCAATAGGCCCTCGTTCACCCGCAGGTCCCTGAGGTCCGACAGGCCCAGCTTCGCCCGCAGGCCCCTGAGGTCCCGTCAGCCCGCGAGGCCCCATAGGTCCCCGAGCGCCCACAGGGCCTCGCTCACCTGTAGGACCAACCTCACCGACGGGACCTTGAGGACCTCTCGGTCCCTGAGGCCCAACGGGACCGCGCTCACCCATAGGTCCCTGCGGACCGGGCGGGCAGAATACACAGGGATTTTTATCCTTGTCAGAGCAATTCGGCTTGTCACAGCCCTCGGGCTTACACCCACCGCGACAGCCACCACAGCAATGATCGGCACTTCGCTTAAACGGATTTTGCTTACTCATAAAGTCATTCCTTCTTAAGATTTTGGTGAAGCACCATTACAGTATATGCTGTTTTTCTTCTTTTTGCTCATTTTTCTTATGGTGTTTTCTGATGCTTTTTACAATATACCAAGCATCACCAAGGCGAAAGCCTAGTATATCATCGTTGCGAAAGAGGATGCAACCTATGGCTGATGATATACTCGCCTTGTCGAGATATACTCGGCAAGGCGGATGAGATACACGCTAAAGCGTGATGATATGCCATTGCTTTTGCAATGGATAAAAAAATTCGACAAGTCGAAACTTGTCGAATTTTTTGGTGCAGGCGACGGGATATTGTATGCACCCGCCACACGCATAAGCAAAACGGCAGAGCCGCAAGGGCTCTGCCGCTTTACTTGTGAAAGAGCGACTAAAAGGTGTGTAAAGTTAGGTAAGAACAGTAAAAAGTACACAACTTGTACTGCTCGTCAAATTGGAATTTATCGCTCTCACAATTTGAAAACTTATTTCTTTATTACTTTCTTGCACCAAGTGCGTTTGTTGCAATTCGGACACTTTAAATAACGGGTAAATCCCATGTGCATTGCATTCATTGCTTCTTTATAAGTAGGCACTATTTCGCAACCGCATTTTTTGCACTTGTAAGCACCTACGCTCACTTCAAGTTTTAATGCATAGAGGCACGGTATCAAAAATACAATGCAAACCCCAAGAATTGTAACGAGCTGCCATATTCCTTCGGGAATCAAAAATGCAGCAATAAAGATACCTGTAAATAAGGCTGTTATGCTTACAATCATAATTGCAAACATAGAAGACCAAATCGTTTTGTTTTTCTCCGCTAATTCCTTCGCCATATCAAGCAAAAGCTGTTCGTTTTTTTGACTGTTGTTTTCCATACTGATTTTCTCCCCACTTAATAATTCATTTACACTGATGCCGAGAATATCACAGAGTTCAAGCATAATCGAGGAATCAGGCAAGGCGATACCTCGTTCCCACTTGGATATTGCTTTATCGGTGATACCGAGTTTTTCTGCCAACTGCATTTGTGTTAAGTTTTTCCGCTTTCTGCAATCGGCAATAAATTTTCCTATTTTCAATTGATTCATAGGCGACCTCCTTTCGCATACAGTATAACCGCTATATTACATAAAGTACACCCACCGTTGGTTTAGTGAGGAGAAATAAACCGTTGGTAGAGTGGATTTGACCGTCAAATTCTGGATTTTCTATGAATTTATTATATCACACTGTTGAAAGCAAATCAAGGCGCAGGGGGATGCACGCTAAAGCGTGATGAGATACAAGGGCGGCTCGCTGCCCTTGATGATATACGCCACACTTCGTGTGTCAATGATATGCCAAGCCTGTGGCTT
>JAGBIF010000022.1 GCA_017935065.1 Clostridia bacterium | reverse complement strand
CTTGAAGTACCAGATGTGAGAGACGGGCGCGGCGAGCTCTATTGAACCCATACGCTCACGTCTTACCTTTTTGGTGGTAACCTCAACTCCGCACTTCTCACACACCTTACCCTTGAAGCGCACTCTCTTGTACTTTCCGCACTGGCACTCCCAATCCTTTGTCGGGCCAAAGATCTCCTCTGAGAAAAGACCGCCGCGCTCGGGCTTTAAGGAACGGTAATTTATCGTTTCGGGCTTGGTAACCTCACCGTGCGACCACGAGCGGATCGTCTCGGGCGAGGCAAGTCCTATTCTGATTGAATCAAACGCATTTCTTTCCATAGATTTATATATATTAAGTACCCACAGGGTTACTTATCCCTTCTATTAATTAATCTTCATCGCCCTCGGCGCCGTCGTCATAATCCTCGTCATCGCCGATGTAATCGTCGAAATCACCGTCAGCGTCGTCATCGTAGCCGCCTACGTCCTCGCCGTCCTCGAAATCCTCATCATCCTCTGCCTCAGCCTCGGCATCGTCTGCCTCGGTGTCGGTATCGATAGAGGTAATTCTCTTACGCTCGGCAGGATCAAGGTAGGTGTACTGAGGGGTATCGTCCTCGTATACCTCAGAAAGCTCGATCTCGTTTCCGTCCTTATCAAGCACGTGAAGGTCAAGACAAAGCGACTGAAGCTCCTTAACGAGAACCTTGAAGGACTCGGGGATACCGGGTGTGGGAATGTTCTGTCCCTTGACGATAGCCTCGTAGGTCTTGGTTCTACCTGTGACGTCATCCGACTTAACGGTAAGAATTTCCTGAAGGGTGTACGCCGCGCCGTATGCCTCGAGCGCCCAAACCTCCATCTCTCCGAAGCGCTGTCCGCCGAACTGCGCCTTACCGCCAAGAGGCTGCTGGGTTACCAGCGAGTAAGGACCTATCGAACGCGCGTGGATCTTATCGTCAACGAGGTGGTGAAGCTTAAGGTAGTACATTATACCAACGGTTACGGGGTTGTCGAAGGGCTCACCCGTACGGCCGTCATAAAGCGTTACCTTACCGTCGATAACCTTGAGATTTTCGGACTTCATAAGGTTGTGAAGCTTCTCATCGTCATCAACTATCGTCTGGTCAACTCTCTGAAGATCGGGCTTTCCGTCCTCACGGATAACCTCCATAAATACCGCCTTACCGCGAACACTCTCGCCAGGACGGATATCTCTGGTGTAGTTAGCCTGTCTCAGAAGCTCAAGTATATCGGTCTCCTTAGCTCCGTCAAATACGGGCGTCATAATCTTGATGCCGAGCTTACGGCAGGCAATTCCAAGGTGAACCTCAAGCACCTGACCGATGTTCATACGCGAGGGAACGCCCAGCGGGTTAAGCACGATATCAAGAGGCGTACCGTCTGCAAGGAAGGGCATATCCTCGGTGGGAAGTATTCTTGATACGACACCCTTATTACCGTGACGGCCTGCCATTTTATCTCCTACGGAGATTTTTCTCTTTGATGCAACATATACTCTTACTACCTTATTTACACCGGGTGCAAGATCGTCGGAGTTGGTTCTGTCATAAACCTTGACGTCTACTACGATACCCGACATACCGTGAGGCATACGAAGCGAGGAATCCTTAACCTCTCTTGCCTTCTCGCCGAAGATAGCGCGAAGAAGTCTTTCCTCGGGGGTAAGCTCGGTCTCGCCCTTGGGCGTAACCTTACCGACGAGAATATCGTTTGCGCGCACCTCGGTGCCTATTCTTACGATACCGTCCTGGTCGAGGTCCTTAAGCGCGTCGTCACCGACGTTGGGTACCTCGCGGGTGATCTCCTGAGTACCAAGCTTGGTATCTCTTGCCTCTATCTGGAACTCCTCAATGTGAATTGAGGTGTAGATATCGTCGCGAACGAGCTTTTCGTTAAGAAGAACTGCGTCCTCGTAGTTGTAGCCCTCCCAGGTCATAAAGCCGATAAGCGCGTTCTTACCGAGCGAAATCTCACCGTTTGAGGTCGCGGGACCGTCGGCGATTACCTGACCTGCCTCAACTCTCTGTCCCTCGTTAACGATGGGGCGCTGGTTTACGCAGGTGCCCTGGTTGGATCTCTTGAATTTAATAAGGTGATAGGTGTCCTTGCGGCCCTCATCGTTAAGCACGACGATCTCCGAGCCACCGACACGCTCAACCGTACCGCCTACCTTTGCAAGCACTACGGCGCCCGAGTCAACAGCCGCCTTGTACTCCATACCCGTAGCAACGATGGGCGAGTCGGTCATCATAAGCGGAACCGCCTGCTTCTGCATGTTCGAGCCCATCAGCGCTCTGGTGTTATCGTCGTTCTCAAGGAAGGGGATACAGCCCGCGGCAACCGATACTGCCATCTGGGGGCAGGCGTCCATAAGGTCAACCTCGGTGGGCGAAACCTCAATGAACTCGGTCTTGTATCTTGCGATAACCTTCTTGTTCTTGAAGTAGCCGTTCTCGTCAAGAGCCTCGTTTGCCTGTGCTACTATATTGCTGTCCTTCTCGTCGGCGGTGAGGTAAAGAACCTCATCGGTAACTCTGCCCGTCGCCTTGTCAACAACGCGGTAGGGTGCCTTAAGGAAGCCGTAATCCGAAATTCTTGCATAGGATGCAAGGTAAGAGATAAGACCGATGTTGGGACCCTCGGGTGTCTCAACGGGACAAATTCTTCCGTAGTGGGTATAGTGAACGTCACGCACCTCAAAGCTTGCTCTGTCCTTGGAAAGACCGCCGGGACCGAGAGCCGAAAGACGTCTCTTGTGAGTAAGCTCGGCAAGAGGGTTGCTCTGATCCATAAACTGTGAAAGGGGCGAGGAGCCGAAGAACTCGCGGATGGCTGTCGCGACGGGGCGGGCGTTGATGAGCGCCTCGGGGCGAAGCTCCTCGGAATCGTGAGTAGACATTCTCTCCTTGATGTTCTTCTCCATTCTCGTCATACCGATTCTCATCTGGTTCTGAAGAAGCTCACCTACACAGCGAAGTCGTCTGTTGCCAAGATGGTCGATATCGTCAACAGAGCCTATTCCGTGGGTAAGGCAGAAGAGATAGTTAACCGAAGCGAAGATATCCTCCTTCGTAACGTGCTTGGGGCAAAGCTCGGGCATTCTCGCGCGAACGAGCTCCTTGATAAACTCTACTCTGTCGTCCCCCGTATGTCCTGCAGCGTCAGCCGACTCGATTATCTCGTTAAGAATGGAAAGTCTTACCTTCTCACCGCTCTTGACACCGCAATCGGTAAGGTCATAACCGAGAATGAGCGAGGGCTCTACGGTATGGTTAGAGAATACCTTTACCTCCTCAAGCGTCTCGGTCTTTACGTACACCTCGTTTACAAGGCTGTTCTCGATCGCGATAGCCTCTTCACGGGTAAGCTTCTCGCCGCTGGGCTCGGCAACGACCTCGCCCGTTATAGGATTGATTACGGGGCGCGAAAGCTCAAAGCCGATTATACGGTTAGCAAGAGCGAGCTTCTTGTTGTACTTATATCTTCCGACGGGCGCAAGATCGTATCTCTTGGGGTCGAAAAGAATATTGTTGACAAGAGTTTCGGCGCTCTCTACCACGGGGGGCTCACCCGGGCGGAGCTTCTTGAAGATCTCCTTGAGTGCCTCGTCGCGGTACGCGGTGCCGTTCTCGTGCGCAAGTCTTACACAGTCATCTCTCTCCATAGTGGCGGTGAGAAGCGGCTCGTGTCCGAACATCTCCGAGATGCTGTCATCGTCATCCTGACCCTGGGGAAGAAGCGCTCTTACAAGCGTGCTGATAGGAAGCTTGCGTGTCTTATCTATCTTCACGTAGTAGATGCCCGACGCATCCGACTCATACTCAAGCCATGCGCCTCTGTAGGGAATAACCTGTGCGGTGAAGTTATGCTTACCCTGCTTATCAACCGTGTCTGCATAGTATATACCAGGCGAACGAACGAGCTGTGAAATAATAACACGCTCCGCGCCGTTGATAACGAAGGTTCCGTTATCGGTCATGAGGGGGAAGTCACCCATATAGATCTGGGCGGTCTTAAGCTCTCCCGTTGCCTTGTTGATAAGTCTGACTCCAACCTTGATATGAGTATCGTAGGTTACAGCGCGATCCTTACACTCCTCAACCGAATACCTCGGGTTGGGCTCAATGGTAAAATCGGTGAACTCAATTGAAAGATTGCCTGAAAAATCGACTACTGGCGATACGTCACGCAAAACCTCATTAAAGCCCTCCTCAAGAAACCACTTGTAAGAATTCTTCTGCACCTCGATAAGGTTCGGCATTTCGGTTGCCGCCTCTATCTTTGAGAAGCTCTGTCTCACGTTGGTGCCGAGTTTACGGGGTCTTAGCATCATAGATAGAATCACTCCATTCTAAAAAATTACAATTTTCCGCAAAATAACTGTTTTAAGCTTTTGCTCCGAAAGGTTATACCGCACACCCTCGGTTGCCTCTTGACAGAGCATAAGAGCACCGCAAGAGAGGCTCACTGTGACACCGCACGCGTAGGGGGGGTCGCGCAATATAATATTTAAGGAACAAAGCTTCATCCTTGGCCTCAAAATACACCCCGAAAATTTCTCGCAAAATCTGCAAAAGGGTATAATTCGGCCATAATAAGCGATTATAATGCATTATGATATTTTACACGCCTTTGTCAAGTTTGTCAAGGGGTTTTTAAAAAGTTTTTCTGAAATTCCTAAATTTTCAAAAAAATGGTATTAAGGTCAGGTATTGCTTTGGGGCATTATACAGGCGCTGTCTCGGCAGATATAGAAAAGCGTGCCACCCGCAAGGGGTAGCACGCTTATGATTTGTTTTATATTAAATTGGCAATTTTATTGCCAAGAGACCCTTCGACACGGCGGGAGTAAACCCCCGCCCTACGGGTGAACTGGCAATTTTATTGCCAGTTCACATCTGTTTCATCCTGTGGCGGAAGCTCGGTTCCAACATCGGATGTGCGGATTATGTCAAGTGAGGTTAAACGCTCGACATCAACAGTAGGATTTTCGTAAATTTTCATATCTTTATCCTTTCACTTCGTCGCGGTACGCTTTTGCGCTCTTGCAATACTCGTAAAACCTCTCGACGACCTCGGTGAGAGCCGAGTTGTTCTGTTCGAGGGCGAAGTCGTAGTAGTCGTTTATGTGGAAGCTACCGAGCTTGGTGCTTCCGTTATAGACCTCAACTGTGCCTATCATCTTGTAGGCAAAGAGCGAGATGTCCGCGCAGACGAAGTTATTTTCGCCTATTGCTTCGCTAGTCGCGGTAAACTTTTGCGCTACGCCGTCTATCTTGAAGGCGTAATTCGTAAGGTCTGTACCCTCTGCAAAGTAGAAGCGCACTCTCGGCTCGGCATCAAGAATGAAGGTTACACCGTTTACACTGTTGCCGACAGTCATATTTCCGCTTGTGTCGCTTATCTTTTCAAAGCTACTTGCGCCTGTGCCTATGATAGCATCAATCGCGCTTGCAATTTCACTTGCGCCCTCGGTGCCGAAGTAGGTGTAGGCGCTCTTTACATACGCTAGCATATTGCAGACAAGTGTCTTGGTCACAGGTGTTGCACCCTCATCGGCAAGAAGCTTCCTTGCATATTTGAGAGTTGAGAAGGTGTAGGTCGCAAGGTAGCTGTCGCTGTCTACCTCAAAGCCTGCCTCAAGGGCTACCTCTCTGCCTGCCATTTTCGCATCCAGCTCGATAGCGACTGTATAATAGCCGTCGGTCGCGGTAAGCTCGCCTACGGTGTAGGGCTTGCCGTCAAGCGTGAAGCCTGTGAGGTATTCGTTTTCGGGGATATAGATTTTAAGGATAAGATTTGCGTCAAGCGTGATGCTTACCTTAGGTGTAAACTCTAGGTTAGCAACCGCGCCGGGAACGAGCCTGTAGGTGTCGGTTGCCGCATCGCATGCTACCTTCTTAAATACAAGACCGTTATACTCGGTGACAGGTGCGCTGACACCCCTAGGAAGGGTGAGCGAGGTGTATTTTCCGCCATCGGTCCTGCCGAAGGTGAGATTGTCAAGGTCATCTGCGGTGTAGAAGCCCGATGCGAAGGGATTAGCCTCGCTTGCGTATACATTACCGCCGTTTACGGTCACGGTATGCACAACACCCGTCTTTGAATTGTAGGTAAGCGGCAGCATTACAGAGCCTGTAACCGAGCCTGCAAGGTCAAAGGTACAGTTGTTAAAGACGCTTGTCACATTCATACCGCCCGTTGCGGTGCCCGCGCCTGCTTCCCAGGTCGTGAAAATTACATTAGTGTTTTTAACTCTTGATATAGACCTGAAGGTCACACCGTCAAAGACAAATCCGATATTCGCATCGGCAGTCAGAGAGGTGCCGTAATTAATATCGATAATACCGTGTCCGTGTACCTTGGTGATGCTACCGTTCTTGAAGGTATAATCTGACACGGGGGCACTCGCATTGTTCACATATATATCAAGAAGATAGTTTCCGTTCTCGTCAATCTTCAGCTCGTGTCCGCCAAGGTCTACGGTAAGTCTTCCTGTGAAGTTGCCCATACCGACCTTCGCCGACATACGCGCATCGTCTCGAAGAAGTATCACATAGTCACCGTCGGTGTCGGTTGCGATAAGCTTCGCAAGTGCCTTATCAAACAAGCCGTACGCGCCGACAAAGCTCTTATCTGCCTTAAACAGTACAACCGCACCCTGATCAAGGTTGGTATATACTCTGGGGATAACTCCGTACTCGGTGCTAACATCCTGTGCGACCTGGTTGTCAAGAGTGAACGAGAACTGATTGTTTTTGCCGAAAAGCACATCGGGCGCTGAAGAATCGGTCTGCTGTGCGCGAAGCGACTTGGTTGCAGAGACATACTCTACTCTTACATCCTTACCGCCGTTTGAGAAGTAGAACATTGCTACCATACCCGTATCGTAGCTGAAGGTCTTATCAAGGGCCTGATTATCAATAAGGAACTGATGCACTATATTTCCGTTTACGCCTACGTCGTGGCGTTGCTTAATGTTGTAGGGATCTATATGTCCGCACGCCGAGATGATAATATTTTCGTGCAGGGATACAAAGTCACTCCATATAGCCTCGCCCGAGCGAAGAGTACGGTCCGAGAAGAACTTGGTGGATATTTCGGGCGAGTGAAGCTCCTCCGAGTTAAGGAAGCCGCCGTCATAGCCAAGATATCCGTGGGTAAGGACTATTACCTGTCTGTCGGAATTTGCCTCTACTACACTGTTTGCCCACTGCGCGACATCAATGCCGTCGGTGTACTTGGGCAGACCGTATTCAAGCACAAGCACCATATACTTGTGTCCGTTTACCTCAAAATTCTTGTAGTAGTTGAGATAGCTTCCCTCCTGCATAAGCACGATACCGTTATTAAGATAGGTATCGGTAGCAAATACAGAATTAAACCTCTCGTAATCATCCTTGAAGGTACCGTCATGGTTACCCGAAATCGCGGCATAGTCGATACCTGCCTCACCGAGTGAGCGGAAGAGGCTTTGCGCGTAGTCATATTCAGAGTCAAGATTTTGGTCGGTGATGTCACCGAGACCGAATACATACTTTATATTCTTCTCATCCTTATTCTTGATGAGCCAATCGTATATCGGCTTTGTGTACTTGGTGGTGCCTTCCTGAATGTCCTTATATACAAGGAACTGCGTGTCGCCGACGAAGGCGAAGGAATATTCTGTATCACTGTCATCTACAGTGTCCTCAAAGAAGCGGTGTCCGAAATCGTAGCCGTTGCCCGTCTCATCCTTGATTAGGCTATCGGTGTTTTCGGGGTTGTCAAGATTATAGTAGGCAAACAGCTCTTCCCTCTCGGTATTGACACCGTTAGTAAAGCTTGAAAGAATATCCTGTGCCGAAAGAGGCGCACTGTAAAGTGCTAGGCTCTTTATCTTACCCTGGAAGCACTTGGATGCGTTTCTTCCGAGAGTAAAGGGTATTGCGCGCTGTATCCACTTCATATCAAGCTCAAAGAGATGCTCTGCATCGTAGCTTGACGAGGAAAGAGCATAGCTCTCAACCTTAACGCCGTCAACATAGAGGGCGTATTTTTCAAGCCCCGTCTTTGTCCTGTCATAGACTACCGCAAGATGTACCCACGCCTCGCGTCTTACATCTATATCAAATATTACCGAGTGAGTATAGCCCGCGGTGCTTGTGTTAGCCTTGTTTTCGGGAATCTCGTTTATGACGAGCGCGGGATTTCCGTTAGTGTATATTTCAAAGTTGATATAATCTCTCGCATAGAGATTTCCGAATATCGTATTCGCCTGCTTGAGGGTTGAGGGAACATAGACGGTGGCTTCTATCGTAAGAGGTGCATCCTCATAGTCCTTAACCACCGCAAGACGCTCGTCATCAAGGTTAAACCACTTACCGCCCTCGACTGCCGTATAATCGTTTCTTGATGCGTGGTGGTTGTTGCCCGAGAGGTCCTGTATAAAATCCATACCCGCTACGGTCTTCATATCGTAGTATGCCATAAGCGAGTCGTTATACTTGTCAACGCCGTTTTCATACGAGTATCTTACCTCGTCTGCGGTGAGCGCCCTTGAATATACAGCGACATCAAGTATATTTCCGTGGAAGAAGGCGTTAGCGCTCGTAGCGTTTCCGTCGGTGCCTATAGCAAATTTGCGCGTAACGGTCTGCGCCGACTGCATATCAAGCGTAACATATGTAGGCTTATCGGTAACGCGGTCGACCTCAATACCGTTTGCATAGAGAACATAAACGGCATTTCCGTTCTTATCCATCTCGTTTACCGCGACAAGATGCACCCACTCGCCTGTTTTTACGGTATAGTTCTTAAACTGCACCGAGTAGGTATTTCCGCCGTTCATAATAACCATAGCGGGAACACCGCCCGTGTAAATCTCAAGGTCGATATTACTGCCCGCCTTGCCCGCGTAGTTACCGAATATGACACAGCCTCTTGCCTGAGTGGTGTAGACGGTAGCCTCAATCGTACGGGGCATCTTATCAAAGAGATTATGAACATAAAGGGGCTTGCTTACATTGTCTTGTGTAAAGGTAAGTCCCGAAACGGCAGTCCTCTGCGCGTGATAGCCGTTGCCCGAAAGGTCGGGCTCAAAATGAGGATTTCTTATATGTCCGTAGTCGGTCATATCGTAGCTCGCGATAAGTCCCGAGTAGGTGGTGCCTACGGCATAGGCGCGGGCAATCTCGGTTGCGCTGAGGGCGCGATTGTAGAGATTAATGCCTCTGATATTACCGTTAAAGGCATTGCCTGTGTTACCGTTTGCGCCGATATTCAGGGGATTTACCGACTGAATAAGGTCAATATCAAGTATCGCGGTCTTGGTTATCGAGTTGTACGCCTTGACACCGTTGAGATAGCAGTCAAAGGTGTACTCGTTTTCATTCACGGTGGGGGTTGCTGTAATAACAACATGGTTAAACTCGTTATTCTTATAGGGGTTTACACCGCCGATAAGCGCATTTGCGAATATAACCGAGCCGCGCTTTCCCGTCTCATCTACGGGGAAGCAGAGGGCGGGCGCGCTCGAATATATCTCAAAATTGAGGCAGGCGACGCTTGATGTCGTAGTATTGCCAAATACGGTTGTTCCCGAGGCGGTAGTGCGGAACTCCGCCTCAATGGTAAGGGGCATTTCGGTAAGGTTGTTTGTAAGAGTAAGCTTGTCGGTGCTAAAGGTCCTGCCCTCGCTCTTTACGATATATGCGCGGTCGGCGCGGCAGGCATCGTAGCCGTTTCCTGATATATCCCTCTCGTAGTAGGGGTTATCTACCGTCGACATATCGTACGCAAGAATAAGGTCGGTGGCATACGCCTTGCCCGTACCGTCATTAAGCGCGGTGTAGGATGCCCTAACCTCATCTGCCGTAAGCGTTTTCCTGTAAAGAGCGACATCTCTTATAGCACCAGGAAAGTTTACTACGGTGCTTGCCACATTTGAGCCGATGGCGAAGCGGTTGACCGTCTGGGAAGTAGCAAGGAACTGCTCGTCAAAATAAGCATTTGCGTTCATCTTTTCGTAAGCAAGCTCACCGTTTATGTAGCAGAAGAAATCGTAGTTATTCGCAGTCGCGGTGGGCACTGCGGTTATAGTGACCGTAACCCACTCGCCGATATGGTCAGCGAAGGTGTTGGTAGCTCCGCCCTCGCCCGCTATGGCAACTCCGTTCTTACCGAAGTTTACCGAGCCTATGGCCGTATCATTAGCATCAGGCGCAAAGCATAGCGCGGGGCCGTCGGTGTGAATTTCAAAGTTCGCAAAGCAGTTATAGTGGCCGTTCTTCTTGCCACCGTACTGTCCGAAGATAGTACCCTTGGAAAGCGCACCTGTGCCTGTGACCTTAACGGTCGCCTCAAAGGTAAGGGGTACCTCATTGATGGGCTTCGTAAGCTCAAGGCGCGAATCGGTGCCTGTCGCGGCATTGTCGCCTGTAAAGGTCCTGCCTGTTGCGGTAGCGTCAGAGGCGGCAAAGGCGCCTGTCGCAAGAAGCGAGACGAGCATTATCACTACAAGCGCGATAGCCAGAAAACCTGAAAATAGCTTCTTTTTCACAATAATCTCTCCTTAAATTTGACATTGACATATAGTATAACTATATCTCTGACTATATTTTATCATATCATTATTGACAAAGTATGCCATTTGTGATAAAATTAATGCCAAAAGGTGCGATTTTACGAAAGAATAGGGGGATATGCTCTTTATGCACATTTCGGTACAGAACTTTGGCTTTGAGAAGGCTGCGAAGTGCTATACTGCCGAGGGGCTTTACGATTACTCGGCTAGAATACATCAGTTTGCCGAGATACAGTGCGTGCTTGAGGGCGAGCTTGAGATTGAGGTCGACGGTGTCACCGAGCGTCTTTATGCGGGAGATATTGCCGTTATAGGCCCCTTCCGCACGCATAGCGTGCATTCAACCAAGGGTGTCAGGACCTGGCTTACTATCTTCTCAAACCGACTTATTCCCGAGTATGTTACGAAGGACAAGATTTTTATAAACAGGGACAGATGTGTGTTTCACGCATCTGACGCTTTGTTTTCCTATATCAAGGATAACTACATTGACCTTGGCGAGCGCGTGATAAATCTTGACAATACAGGCGACCTTCTCTTTCGTGTAAAGGGGCTTATCTACCCTGTGCTTGCGGAATATATAAGAGAGGTGCCCGACAGCGCACCGAAGAAAAAGAACAATGCGCTGGCATCAATAGTGCTTTACATAAATCAGCATTTTCAAGAGCCTCTGACACGCGAGAGCGTCGGCGCGGCACTCGGCTACAGCCCGACCTACGTATCGCATATAATAGACCTTATTCCGAATATGAATTTCAGGCGCCTCGTCAATTCAATACGCATAGAATACGCAAAGGAGCTGATAAAAGAGCGCGAGGCGAGTATGGTTGATATCGCGCTTGAGTGTGGCTTTGCGGGCGAGCGTACCTTTTACCGCGCCTTTTCCGAGCTTACGGGTATGACACCGCTGAGGTACGGAAAGCACTCACGCTTCGCCGACACCGAGGGCTGATGAAGCGTAAATATTCGGAATGACAAAATATTGATATTTTATGACAAAATAATTTCTTGCAAAACACACACCCCCGTGATAGTATAGTGGTAGAGCAGAGAGGCGCTCTTACTAATACTGTTATGGGGGTTTTTATTATGGCAGGTATTCTTGATGTATTTAAGGAAAACCAAGAGGTTAAAGAGATTGACGTAAGCAAAAAGCTGAGGGTGGGCATCGTAGGCTGCGGCTGGATTGCAGATGCGCATATCGCGGCATATCTGAAGCAGCCCGATGTTGAGATAGTCGCGGGTGCAGACCTTGTACCCGGTAAGGCTGATGCCTTTTTTAAAAAGCACGGAATTGAGGGTGTCAAGTGCTACAATTCCTGCGATGAGATGATTGCGGACAATGAGGCGCTTAAGCTTGATGCGGTTTCGGTTTGCACCTACAACCGTCAGCACGCGCCCTGTGCGATAGCCGCGCTTGAAGCAGGTATTCACGTGCTTCTTGAGAAGCCCTTTACGGTCACCACCGAGGAAGCCGTAGAGGTTATGCGCGCCGAAAAGAAAAGCGGTAAGATACTCTCTATCGGCTTTCAGCCGAGGCTTGACGACAATATGAAGATGGTGAGGGATGTCGTACAGTCGGGCGTGCTTGGTAAGATATACTACATACAGACAGGTGGCGGCAGACGACGCGGTATTCCCACCCCCTTTGGCACTACCTTTATTGAGGACAAAACCGCGGGACTTGGGGCGCTTGCGGATATCGGCTGCTACTCGCTCGATATGGTGCTTAACGCGATAGGCTATCCCAAACCGCTTACCGTCTCGGGCTACAAGTCGGCATTCTTCGGTCAGGACCCCTGCTACTGCAACTATGTCGCGACAGGGCATCCCGAGTATGCAAAGAAATTTGAGGTTGACGATTTCGCGGCGGCATTTATAAGGCTTGAGGGCGATATCGTTATCGACTTCCGTATCGCGTGGGCGATGAACATCGACACTCCCGGTGATACGATTATTCTCGGAACGAAGGGCGGTCTGCGTATTCCCTCCACCGAGTGCTGGAACGGCTCTATCGGCGGTGACCTTGTGCTTTATCACGAGGTTGCGGGCAAGCAGGTAGAGACCAAAATACCGAAAATTAACGAAAAGGCGGGCGCGCCCTCCAACTTTGACAAGAAGATAAGAACCTTCCTTGACGCCTGCAAGGGTGGCACCGAGGCACCCGTTCCCTCAAGTCAGATACTCTACAATCAGGCAATTCTTGCCTCAATCGCAAAATCGGCAGAGCTTGGCCGCGAAATTGAGGTTGAAATTCCCGAGATATAAGCGAGGTGCGGTATGAAGAAATTTAAGGTTGGTATTCAGCTTTACGGTGTGCGTGAGGCTATGGAAAGAGACTTCTACGGTACTCTTAAGGCACTTGCCGATATGGGGTACGAGTACGTTGAGTTTGCGGGCTACTTCGGCAAGAGCGGTGAGGAAATAAGAAAGATCCTTGACGAGCTTTCCTTAAAGTGCGTATCGGTGCATCAGAGGCTTGACTTCTTTGATGATGAGCCCGAGGAAAAAATCGCGTTTCTCAAGGCATTCGGCGTAAAGTATGTTGTAGTTCCCTGGCACGACAGGTCGGCGCTTGCAGGCGGTGAGGGCTGGGCTGACACGGTTTGCGACTTCAACAAAAAGGCAAGGCTTCTCTCGGAAAACGGTATGGTGCTTGCATATCACAATCACGATTTTGAGTTTGAGAGGCACGAGGGCAGGTACCTTCACGATTATATCTTTGAGGCGGTCACCGAGGGCAGGATAGTTCCCGAGCTTGACACCTGCTGGGTACACTATGCGGGTATAGCACCCGAGGAAAAGATACGCGAATTTTCGGGCAAGGTTGAGATAGTTCACCTCAAGGACTTCACCGCAAAGCGTCTTGGGGGCGGTCCTGTCTATGAGCTTATCGGTAAGGCGCAGGGGGCAAGCAAGGAGGACAACGGCTTTGAGTTCCGTCCCTTAGGGCAGGGTATGCAGGACTTCTCTAAAATACTCACCGCATGCGAGGAATGCGGCACCGAGTATGTCATTGTCGAGCAGGATAAGACCTACGGCACAATGACCGAGCTTGAGGCGGCGAAAATTTCACGCGAGTACCTAAAGAGCGCATTTAACCTATGATATGTAAACAAATGATAGCAATGGCGCACTATTTTACCGTTGCTATCATTTGCTTTTAAATACGAAATACCCCGAGGAACACAGTATGCACCTCGGGGATTTTTAATGTGTATTTTTAGATGAGAATAGGTATTAGGCATTAGGCACTAGGCATTAGGCAATAGGCACTAGCCACTAATCACTAACCACTACTCGTTATGCCTTAATACATTCCGTCCATTCCGCCGCCAGCGGGTGAGGCGGGAGGTCTGTCCTCCTTCTTCTCGGAAACGACAGCCTCGGTGGTAAGAACGGTGGATGCGATGGATGCCGCGTTCTCAAGTGCCGAGCGGGTTACCTTTGCGGGGTCGACAATTCCCTGCTCCATCATATCGCAGAATACCTCGCGCGCGGCATCATAGCCGTAGCCGACCTTACCGCTCTCGCGTATCTTCGCGATGATAACCGCACCGTCAACGCCTGCGTTCTCGGCAATCTGCTTCATAGGTGCTGAGAGTGCCTTGGCAACGATAGCCGCACCCGTCTTTTCGTCTCCGTCAAGCTTCGCGACGAGCGCCTCAACGGCATCAATAACATTAACAAGAGCCGTACCGCCTCCTGCGACGATGCCCTCCTCTACTGCCGCCTTGGTTGCGTTAAGAGCATCCTCAATGCGAAGCTTCTTTTCCTTCATCTCAACCTCGGTTGCGGCACCGACCTTGATAACCGCTACACCGCCCGCAAGCTTTGCAAGGCGCTCCATAAGCTTTTCCTTGTCAAACTCGCTTGTGGCAACCGAGAGTGCCTGCTTTATCTGGCTTACTCTGTCGGATATAGCGCCCTTGTCGCCCATACCGCCGACGATAATGGTGTTTTCCTTATTGACCTTTACCTGTCTTGCGCGGCCAAGCTCGGAAAGCGATGCATCCTTAAGCTCAAGTCCAAGCTCCTCGGTGATTACCTCGCCACCCGTGAGGATCGCGATGTCGCGGAGCATCTCCTTGCGTCTGTCACCGAAGCCAGGTGCCTTTACGGCAACTACGGTGAAGGTTCCGCGAAGCTTATTAAGCACGAGCGTGGTGAGAGCCTCGCCCTCTACGTCCTCGGCTACGATGAGAAGCTTCTTGCCCGACTGAACTATCTGCTCAAGCAGAGGAAGTATTTCCTGAATGTTGGATATCTTTTTATCGGTGATAAGGATAAGGCAATCGTCAAGAGTTGCCTCCATCTTATCGGTATCGGTTGCCATATAGGGCGAGAGGTATCCGCGGTCAAACTGCATTCCCTCAACGACCTCGCTGTAGGTCTCGGCGCTCTTGGATTCCTCAACCGTGATAACACCGTCTGAGGTTACCTTATCCATAGCGTCGGCAATGAGGTTTCCGATAGCCTCGTCACCTGCGGAAACGGCACCTACTCTTGCGATATCGTCTCTGCCGTCCACAGTCTTTGACTGGTTTTTAAGCTCTGCAGTAGCAACCTCGCACGCCTTGAAGATACCCTTTCTCAAGACCATGGGGTTTGCGCCTGCGGCAACGTTCTTCATTCCCTCGTGGATAAGAGCCTGCGCAAGAAGGGTTGCGGTGGTGGTACCGTCACCTGCGACGTCGTTTGTCTTGGTGGCAACCTCTTTAACGAGCTGTGCGCCCATATTTTCAGCTGCATCCTCAAGCTCGATCTCCTTTGCTATGGTAACACCGTCGTTGGTGATGAGGGGTGCGCCGAACTTCTTGTCAAGCACTACGTTTCTTCCCTTGGGGCCAAGGGTTATTTTAACAGTATCGGCAAGCTTATCTACTCCTCGAAGAAGCGCGCCTCTTGCCTCGGCGCCGTAAAGTATTTCCTTTGACATATCTTTTCTCCAAATCTCTATTATTGTTCAAGAATAGCAAGAATATCCGACTGCTTAACCACGGTGAACTCCTCACCGTCAAGCTTTACCTCGGTACCGCTGTACTTGCCTACTATAACCTTGTCGCCGACCGAGAGAACCATCTTTACCTCGCGTCCGTCAACAATTCCGCCCTCGCCTACTGCGCAAACGAGGTAAACGTCGGGCTTTTCCTTTGCGGTGCCCGTAAGAAGTATTCCGCCCTTGGTGGTCTCAACCGCCTCAAGCTTCTTGATAACCACGTTGTCAAATAATGGCTTTAAATTCATATCTTTTCTCCTTTTTCAAAATTAGCACTCAAAAGTCGCGAGTGCTAAAGCTCACTGGATATATTCTAAACTATACCACAGTAAAAATCAATAGCTTTCCTTACATTTCACAATTTGTTAACATTTTAAATATTTACGCGTGCGTGTGTGGCGGGCTCCTTGCGTCTCCGTCACTTTCCTTGCTATCCGAGCTTCCCTGCTATCCGAGGCTTTCCTTGAGGCGCGCGAGGATCTTCTTTTCCTCACGCGAAACCTTGACCTGAGTAAGCCCCAGCACCGACGCGGTATCCTGCTGAGACAGGTCGCGGAAGTAGCGAAGGGTTATTATTTTCCGCCACAGCTCGGGTAGCTGTTCAATGGCGAGCCTTACGCAGAAGGAATCAAAGCTCCGCCTCTGCTCGTCCTCGTCAAACACAAGACTGCCGAGCGTTGCTCCCTCATCCTCGTAGGCGCACTCGTCAAGCGAGCGAGGCGGTATTCCCGAATGAAGCGCACTTGCGGCATCCTCGGGGGTAACTCCGACCGCCTCGGCAAGCGCGGTAAGGCTGACGTCCTCCCCTCTTGAAAGTCTCGTCTCTCGCTCCTTGGTTAGCCTTGCGAGAAGGCGCTTATATTCTCTTGATACCTTAATTATTCCGTCATCGCGCAGGTATCTTCTTATTTCGCCTAAAATCAGCGGAACAGCGTAGGTCGAGAAGGCGCACTCCCGCGTAATATCGAAGGTGTTTATTGCCTTGACAAGCCCGAGGTTGCCTATCTCGATAAGCTCCTCAAGCTCGGTTCCGCGCCCTGTATATCTTGACGCAAGCGCGCACACGAGCGGCTTGTTCAGAAGGACAAGCTCCTCGCCTGCCTCGGCATTTCCCGCGCGGTAGCTTTCGATAAGAGCGGGGTTTTTATCGTATTTTGAGGTGGTGTTTATTGACGCGTTCATCACAGCTCCCGTATCAGGGCTTTAAAAATTTCCTCATCAGTACACAGGTTCCCCGCCCCACCTTGCTTTTAACGGTGAGCTTGTCGGTGAAGCTCTCCATAACGAGAAAGCCCATCCCGCATCTTTGAGAAGCGTCTCCCGTAGTATAGGCAGGCTGCATAGCCTGCTCCACATCCTCTATACCGCAGCCCTTATCGGATATCTCGACTGAAACCTCGCGGTCGGAATAGGCTCTTAAAGATACATATATGTAACCAACCTCCCCCCGTGGAAGCGAGCGATAGGCGTGAACTATGCAGTTCGTCACCGCCTCGCTCACCGCAAGCCTTATGTCTCCCAGCTCCTCCACCGTAGGATCAAGTCCTGCCAGAAATGCCGAGACGGTGCTTCTGCATACGCTCTCATTCTGACTTACGGCGGGAAGCCTTATTTTCATTTCATTGATTATCGTCTTCATCCTTTTCCCTATACATCCTTCCTTGTTACTCAACCGTAATATTCTCAAGCCTTGATACTCCAGACATCCTTATAAGCCTCGCTATTATTCCTGTATGCCCGCGCACTCTTACGCGAATGCCGAGTGTCCTGCAAAGCTCGCTTCTTCCAAGGATAAGTCCGATGCCCGAGCTGTCCATAAAGGATACAGACGAAAAATCAAGTATAAGCTCACTCGGCGTCACTTCGGTCAGTCGGGTGTCAACTGCCGAGCGTATCTACCTTGCGGTATGGTGGTCGATTTCGTCGCACAGATATGCAATAAGCGCACCGTCACTGTCTTCAAGTCTTACTGCTGTCATTTTTACATCCTCTTTTGTTTTTGTTAATTCTAGCACACAGGGTCTGACGAAGGCTGTCAAAAGCTGTCGGGGGTGAAAAAATTTCAATCGCAAAGAAAGAGCCTTTTCGCTATATTTTGCACACACAGGCGCTTTTGCGTTTTATATTCGGTCTCAGAAAAGAAGGAAAGCTCGGTCCTGCCGTAGCCTATGCCCTCTCCGATATCCCTTATAAATGCCTCGGCAAGATTGCCTCCGACTATCTCGCCTGCCGCCTCAAACAGACGCATATTAAGATAGACAAGCTCGTTTTTCACTCGGCGCGAGGTTGCCTCGCCGCGCATAAGCGCCTGCCGTCTGCCGTAGTCCTTACACAGCGCCTCGACAAGCTCGGTAAGAGTGTCCTTTCCCCGTCTCACCTTTCCCATAATAATCTCCATTCCGTCGCCATAGGCGACCGCACATATTGTTGATGAATTTTCGGTATCACGCTTGGCGTTGCGATTTGGAATAAGGCTCCAAATCGCAAAAATTCGGGCGTGATGCCAGCAATCCTGAAGAATAGATGCTACAAGCCTTCACGCTACCGCCTCCTTCAGGTATGCGACAAGGTCCATATCAGCTCACGCGTAAGCTCATCCAGCGTGCAGTTCAGCTCGCGCAGTCTTTCAAGCATCGAGGATGCGCTCTCGCAAAGCTCTCTCATTCCCGCGGCGCGTGTGTCAAGCGGTGTATCGCCGCCGTCACCCAGCGCGTACTCGGATATTATATGCCTGATGTTGATTACCGAGTTTATCTCATCAATCTCGTCAGCCACGCGGTCAATATCGTCCTTGATTTCGCCAGGTGTGCGATAAAATCTCGGCGCAAAGCCGTTTACATAATCAAAGGATGAATATATCGCACATCACCTCCCTTCCTTTTCCTCAGGCCGTTTATTTTTAAGCCTTTTTGTGAGTTTTCACGGCTCCTCTGTCTCTCTTCCCCGAAAGTCACCCCGCGAGAGACAAAGTCACCTGTTACGTGACTATCTTATCACATCAAAAGTAACTTGTCAAGTGACTTTTGCAAAATTTTTTGATTTTTTTCAAAAACCTATTGCATATGAGGTGACTTTGTGTTACACTATAGGTGACAAAATATAATGAGAGGTGACATCACTTGCTTAAGGAAAATTTAAAGAGACTGAGAAAACAGAAGAGAATGACGCTCGAGGAGCTTGCGGACGCTATCGGTACCAGCAAGCAGACCATACACAGGTACGAAAACGGTATTATAAGCAACATACCCGCGGATAAGGTACTGAAGCTTGCGGCAGCGCTTGACGTCTCACCTGCCGAGCTTATGGGCTGGGACGGCGAGGATTTCTCTTCCTTTAATTATAATAACGTGCTTCCCTACTCGGTAAAGCGCATACCTATGCTCGGCAATATCGCCTGCGGTGAGCCTATTTTCGCTGACGAGGAGCACGAGAGCTTCGTTAACGTCGGTGACGGAATAGATGCCGACTTCTGCCTGAGGGCAAGCGGTGACTCTATGATGGGTGCGAGAATATTTGACGGGGATATCGTCTTTATCCGTAAGCAGGAGGCGGTAGACAACGGCGAGATCGCGGCGGTGATAATCAACGACGAGGCAACGCTCAAGCGCGTGTACTATTACCCGAGTGAGGAAAAGATAGTTCTCACCCCCGAAAATCCGAGATACGCACCGCTTGTCTATATCCGCGACGAGCTTGATACGATAAAAATTCTCGGCAAGGCGGTTGCCTTCCAGAGTATAGTGGTATAAAACATCACAGGCAGAAAAAGAGACCAAATCGGGAAATCCAGCCCGAAATGGTCTCTCTTTTTGTTAGTTTTCAGTTTAGTGTGATTTGTCCGCTAAGGACACACGCTATTACCAAGGCAAGAACTCAGAGCCAAGAAGCTTGAGAAGTGCCTCAGCGAAGTAGTAATCACCGTAGATGATCGGGATATGTACGCCTGCCTTTTTGAGGTCGCCGTCGCAAGGATAACGAACCGAGCCGTTGTCCATTACGAAGTCGACGTTCTCATCAAAGTTAGCGTGAGCCTCGACGTTCGCGCGAAGAAGGTTGATTGCCGCATTCATATACATACCGCCCTCGTTTTCGGGAAGTATCTTAGCAAGCTCGATAAGTCCGCAGGCGGTAACCATTGCCGCGGTAGAGTCGTAATATACGGGCTCTGCGGGTGCGCGGAAGTCTATTCTGGGAAGCCAATCGTCACAGCAGTTTGAGATAAAGTAGTTAGCCGCGAGCTTGGCGCCGTCGAGATATCTCTGCTCCTTGGTGTGAATATAAGAGAGGGTGAGGCCGTATACCGCCCAGGACTGGCCGCGAGACCAGCTTGAGCCCTCGGCAATTCCCTGTCCGCCGAAGGTGCTAAGAACCGCTCCGTTTTCACCGTCATGCTCAACGATGTGGGCAACCGAGCCGTCGTCGCGAAGGTGGTCGCAAAGCGCGGTATCCGCGTGCGCCATAGCAATCTGCGCGAATCTGTCATCCTTTACCTCTCTTGATGCCCAATAAAGCAGAGGAAGGTTCATAAGAGTGTCGATAATCGTCCTGTTGACGTCCTTAGGACCGTTCCACGCGCGAATGAAGCCCGCGTCAATGTTAAATCTTCCCGCAAGCGTAGATGCCGCGAAGAGATTGCGCGCTCTTGAGCCCTTGTCTCCCGTGATGCGGTAGAGAGCGCCCGAGAGGATATGCCACTGGAAGCCTACGTCGTGGTGAAGCTTATCGTAAACCTCGCGAAGCGCCGCATCCATCTTCTTCTCAATAGTCTTGGCGCACTCAAGATATTCGGGTGCCTTAGTGTGCTCGTACATAAGCGCGTTAAGTCCGCCCCAGAAGCCGTTTGTCCATCCCCAAAGGACGGTTTTTGAACGGTCGATAAACCTGCCGTTCTCATCAACGCCGTCAGCGACAACGTCATACGCGCGTACAGCCACCTTACGAAGTTTTTTATCAAGCTTGGCAAAGGTTTCTTCAACCCAAGCCTTGTTTTCATTTAAAATCTGTGATGCATTTTTCATAAATATTACCTTTCTGCAAACCGTTATTTACATTTACCAGGGGAAAAACTCTGCGCCGAGAAGCTTAAGAATCGCCTCGGTATAGAAGTAATCGCCGTAGATAATAGAGATATGAACGCCTGCCTTCTTAAGGTCGCCGTCGCAGGGATAGCGTACTGAGCCGTAGTCGAGCATGCAGTCGGAGTTATCGTCCCAGTTCATAAATTTCTCGCCCATAGCGCGGAGCATATTAACCGCCGCATCAAGGTAATACCTGCCCTCGGTCTCGGGAAGTATCTTTGCAAGCTCTATAAGTCCGCACGCCGCGATAGCGCCTGCGGTGGAATCGTAAAGAACAGGCTCTGCAGGCGCACGGAAGTCTATTCTGGGAAGCCAATCGTCAGAGCAGTTTGCAATAAAGTAATTAGCAACGCGCTTTGCCGCGTCGAGATATCTCTTCTCACCAGTGTGAATGTATGAGATAGTAAAGCCATAGAGTCCCCACGCCTGTCCGCGAGACCAGCTTGAGCCCTCACAGTAGCCCTGTCCGCCGTAGGTCTTTACAAGCTCGCCTGTCTCTCGGTTATGCTCACAGATGTGAGCGATAGAGCCGTCCTCACGAAGGTGATCCATAATAGACATATCAGCGTGCGCCATAGCGATACGCTTATATCTTACGTCACCTATTTCGTCTGCCGCCCAGTAGAGAAGCGGAAGATTCATAAGACAGTCGATAATAGACCAGTCAGGCTCTCTGTTCCACGCGCGGATAAAGCCGCCGTTTAAAACGTATCTTGACGCGAGCACGTTTGCGGCAAAGAAGTTTCTGCATCTTGACGCCTTATCGCCCGTGAGCTTATACGACGCGCCCGAGAGAAGGTGCCAGAGGAAGCCGAGGTCGTGGTCAAGCTTATCATAGTTCATAAGAGCCTCGTCCATAAGCTCCTCGGAGCGCTTACCCGTCTTTAGGTACTCCTCGTTTTTGGTATATGCCCAGAGCATATAGTTAAGTCCGCCCCAGAAGCCGTTGCACCACCAGTTCTTATTGAACCACTTCTTGCCTTCCTCAAATCTGTCCTTATGTACGCCGTTTTCATCAACGCCGTCAGGAATCTTATTTCTTGAGCGAATAGTCATTTTGGACATCTTCGCGTCTATCTTCCCAAACATTTCCTCCGCCCAAGCGCGAAGCTCGGGTGTGAGATTAAGAGAATTACTCATATTATAGTCGCCTTTCATCTATTTAATGTTATCGGGCAGGGGGCAGGCGTTTTACCGTCGTCCTTCTGCCCGAATGGGTTTTCAGATATTTATTCTTTTTAGGGCTGCTTACCGAAGTATGCCTGAATACCGCCGTCAACGTAGAGTATCTGTCCGTTTACGAAATCAGATGCCGAGGAAGCAAGGAATACCGCGGGTCCTGCAAGATCCTCGGGATCGCCCCATCTGCCTGCGGGGGTCTTGGTCTCGGTGATGAACACGTCAAAGGGATGCTTCGAGCCGTCAGGCTGAGTCTCGCGAAGAGGTGCGGTCTGGGGTGTTGCGATATAGCCGGGGCCGATGCCGTTGCACTGAATGTTATACATACCGTACTCGGAGGCAATGTTCCTCGTGAGCATCTTAAGTCCGCCCTTTGCCGATGCGTATGCGGATACGGTCTCGCGTCCGAACTCACTCATCATAGAGCAGATGTTGATGATCTTACCGCTTCTCTGCTTGATCATAGAGGGAAGAACTGCCTTGGATACGATAAAGGGCGCGTTTAAGTCAACGTCGATAACCTGTCTGAACTCGGATGCCTTCATATCTATCATAGGAATTCTCTTGATGATGCCCGCATTGTTTACGAGAATGTCGATAACGCCGACCTCGCGCTCAATCTTGGCAACCATAGCGTTTACCGCGTCCTCGTCGGTAACGTCGCATACATAGCCCGTAGCGTCAATGCCGTCAGCGGCGTAGGAAGCAAGTCCCTTGTCAACAAACTCCTGCTTGATATCGTTGAATACGATTTTTGCGCCTGCAGCAGCCATGCCCTTTGCGATAGCGTAGCCGATGCCGTAGGATGCGCCCGTGATAAGGGCAATCTTACCTGTGAGATCAAAATTCTTTGCCATTTTTCAAATACTCCTTTATATATTCAAATTTTAATTATCTAAGCTCTTTAGTCTCGATGTGGTCCATATCGGTGAACTCCTGGTTCTCACCGCACATAGCCCAGATGAACGAGTAGTTCTTCGTGCCTACACCCGAGTGGATAGACCAGCTGGGCGAGATAACCGCCTCCTCGTTGTGCATAACGATATGGCGCGTCTCCTTGGGCTCACCCATCATATGGAATACCGCATCGTTCTTGCCCATATCAAGGTAGAGATAAACCTCCATACGTCTGTCGTGAGTGTGACAGGGCATAGTGTTCCAGTTAGAGCCGACCTCAAGCTGGGTAAGTCCCATAGCAAGCTGGCAGGACTTCATTACCTCGGGGTGTATGTACTGGTTGATAACTCTCTTGTTGCAGTCCTCAACGCTTCCGCAGGGAACCTTTCTCGCCTTGGTGATGTCAATCTTGACCGTGGGATACTCGGTGTGCGCGGGGCAGGATGTGATGTAGAACTTTGCGGGGCAGGTCTCATCAACGCTCTTAAATCTCAAGTCCTTGTGACCCTTGCCGACGTAGATACCGTCTCTGGGGTTCATCTCAAACTCCTCGCCGTCAACGGTGATAATTCCCTTACCGCCGATGTTGATGCAGCCAAGCTCGCGGCGCTCGAGGAAATAGTCCGCGGCAAGCTCCTTGCCTGCCTCAAGCTTAAGCTCAAGCTTGATGGGCATCATACCGATAACGATAATTCTGTCGGTATGGCTGTAAACCATTCTTACGTTGTCCTTTGTAAAGAGGTTTCCGATGTGGAACTCCTCTCTTAATCTGTCAGTAGTATAATACTTGACGTCTTTTGCATTAGAAGCGTCTCTTACTTCCATTCCCTCTATCTCCTTTTTAATGTATTTACCGTTTATTTCAATCTGGGTCAGCGCAGCAAACGAGAGCGAGCCGTCGGCGAGCCTCTGCTGCTTAAAGCCCGTAAGCTTTACATACTCGGTGGTCTTGGGCGCATCGAGCGTGACCGTCTGTCCCTCGGCAACTCCCTCAAGCGTCATATGCACGAGGCTCTTATCCGAGAACTCAATATCCATTTCCTTCCAATAGGTATCGTGCGGGAAGTCAGCCCTTATGAAGATGGTGACCGAGCTTACCTCGACCTCGGTGCCGAAATGCACCTCGTATTCAAGGTCCTCACGAAGTCCGCCTCCCCACGAATGGTAGGGGTAGCTTCCGTGGTTTGAGTTGTCGATAACGCCGTCTATCGCGTTACGCTCAAAGAAGCAGGGGTCCTCGCGCGTGACGAAGTTTGCGACTGCGTGGGGGAAATACTTCGGTACATTGTGTCTGTCGTGAGAGTTAAGCGAGATCTTGCGCTCGGCATAAATCTCTGCCTCGGTGGGCTCACTTACGCGAACTCTGTGAGAGTCACCGCCGAATGCGACAGGGCCGTAGCAGGCGCGTCTTTCACCGCCGAAGGGGATAGCGAACTCAAACACACCGTCAGGCACGTAGACTATAGACTCCGCCATTGTCTCGTCAAGGCATATCTTGATAAATTCGGTATACTCAAGCTCAACGCGCCACCTGTCGCCTGCCTCATAGACACCCGAGTAGCGCTCGTCGATCTCTTCACCGTAAGCCTTGAACTTAACCTCACCGTTTTGATTAATAAGCTTTAAGTTAAGAATAGCAATCACTCCTTTACTTTTACAATAATACCATATTTTGAAAAATAAATCAACCTTTTTATAAATAAAATCCTCGCGCGTGCGAATTTTTGGCACATTAACTTGAAATGGTGGCGCTAATATGGTAAAATAGACTAAAACGACAGCCAAGCTTTAAGAAAAAAAGCCAAAGGGGGTAGGTATATGGGCAAAAAATACGCTATATATTTTAAGCGCGTGCTTTTTCTTTGCCTGTGGCTTCTGCTCGCGGGGCCGATAGCTCACGGCGCGCTCTGGCTTCTTACACACCTATGGGGCGCGCTTCACGAGTGGTTTGGGCCTGCCTTTCCGCTATACAGTCCGGTAAGCAATGCCGAGGGGTATCGCGTCTTTCAGGCGACGCTTTCGCTCGTCTCCTACGCTCTGGCTCTGTTTATCGCGACCTATTTTTCGGTGTTACTTGACAACCGAAAGAACGAGAGGATCATCAGCCTGACCGACGGTCTTTACACCGTCAGCGAGGGTGAGAGGCTCTACTTAAGAGAGCTTTATTCAAGCGACCTCGTCGCGTCGGCGGTATCACCCTTGCCGATATATATCGCGGTATGGCTTCTTCCCTCTTGGTTTTTCGAGAAGGACTATTCCTTCCCCTTAAGCTTTGCAAGACTTCTTTTTGAGAGGGTGAGCCTGATACCCGCGTGCGTTATTACAACACTTTCACTCGCGCTCTTTCACATTATCGCGTCGCTTATCGCGCTTGACAGATGGCGCGCGAGGTGGCTTACCGATTTTTGCGCGTGAAAAAACAAAAGCCAAAGAAATACCCGAAAAAGCTCATATGAAAGGGGGCGTGTCAGATTGACCGAGGTATTTGAATTTTTAATAGCCATCATTCTCATTGCCGTCGGTGTCGGCGCGCTTATCTTTCTTGTAAGAAGAATAGCCCTCGCGATAGGGCTTCGCTCGCTTGGGAAAATCGAGGGGGCTAGGGTGAAGCTTCAATCACCTCTGGCGCTTCTGTCGCGGGGTGTAAGCAAGCGCCCCCTGATATCGGTTACGGTTGACGGCGCTACCTACGACGTGCATCTCTTTAACGGCATCGGGCGTACGCGAGTGGTACATATTGCCTCGCCGAAATTTGCGGTGGTATTCACAAGGCTTGGCGGTATCACACCGAGGCGGGTATCGAAAACTCTCACCGCAAGACCTCGCGCCGTCGTGGTAATGCCGAGCGGTGTCGCAAGAGCCAAAACGAGAGTAATACCCGAGCCGAGGCGCGAGAGCGGGCATATCCCCGTGCTTCTTTTCTGCCCCGAGCCAAGCGAGCTTACCTACGTCACCGACGAGCGCACCTCAATCAAGGTTGCCTTTACGGGCGAGCAGGTGGGAAGGTGGCTAATCTTCACGAAAAGCACCCTTATCCGCCACGTAGACCGCCGAGCAAGAGGCTTCTTCGACGGGGTTGGGATATACGAGGAAAAATAGGATAGCAAGATGTATTTTCGGGGTGCTTTGGTATATTTTGACGATAAAAAGGGCCGTTGCTAAAAGTCGCAACGGTCCTTTATTAATTGGTTACAGAGGTTAATCAACCCTTATACAGTCAGCTCTGACTAAACAAGAGGTTGTCGAGGTCGGATACTGATTTGAGGTAGTAATCGGCGACGCTGCGCATAAGGGCCTCTACTCTTGGGACACTGTAGCCCCAGCCTGCGGCGGCGAAGGTGACGCCCGAGTTTTTGGCAAGCTCAAATCCGTGTCTTAGGTCGTCTATGACGAGGATTTCCTCGCGTGGGATGCCCGTTTTTGCTATGATAGTATCTATTATCTTAGGGCTTGGCTTGCAAAGGTCGCTTGGGGCATCGTAGCCGAAGATGCCGTCGGGGGCGGGCAGGCCGTTTTCCTTACAGTCGCGAAGTATGAAGCGGGATTCCGAGTGGCTTGCGACGTAGATTTTTCCGCCAAGCTCACGAAAGCGAGTGAGTATTTCCCTAATGCCTTCATACGCCTTTGGTACATAATTGTTTACACAATCACGCCAATAGAGTGTTTCCTCGTCGAGAAGCTCTTGTGAAAGTCCTACCTTATCAAGATAAAATTCCATTATGTTTCCGAGGCAGTTATACTCAAGATATTTCTCGATAGGTACTTCCTCGCGCATATCCCTGCCCTGCATATCCATAAAGGATATAAAGCAGGGGTAATGTATGGTTTCCGTGCTGTTGACTACCGTATCGTCGTGGTCTATAACAAGGCACCTGTAGCGCATTACTTATTTCCCCCGAGGTAGCGGACCTTGACTTCCCTGCCGTCCTTTACAAGCGGGTGCTTTTGCATAAGGTATTCATACCCCTCGGCATCCCCCTCGTAGACGACCTCGCGAAGTGCTGTACATCCCGAGAAGGCATCGTAGTCCTCTATTTCGTGAAGCGATTTGGGTATCGCGAGCGCGCTGAGCGAGGTACAGCCCGAAAAGGCGTCGCATCCCAGCGTGCGAAGCGAGGGCGGAAGAAGAACCTTATCAAGCGAGGTGCAACCAGAGAAGGCGCGGGCGCCTATTCTGACGAGGGCTACGGGAAGGTCTATCTTTTTAAGCGAGCGACAGTTCTCAAACATTCCCTCCTCAATAAGCGTCATCAGCCTTGGAAGCTTGACCTCCTCAAGCGAGAAGCACCCGAGGAAGGCGCAGAATTCTATTATTCCCACGCTGTCGGGAATGTCAAGTATCTTGAGGTTAAAGCAGTAGGAAAACGCGCCCGAGCAGATGACCTCAAGTGACTCGGAAAGCACCAGCCTTGTAAGCGAGGCACAGCCCTCAAAGGCACCCTCGCCTACTCTTTTTACGGTGTTTGGCATAACCACCGAGGAAAGCCTCGGGCAGTAGGCAAACGCCTCGTCAAGAATAAATTCAAGTCCCGACTGAAGCTCTACGCGCTCGAGCGACTTACAGCCCGAGAAGGCACCCGCGGAAATCTGGCGAAGCGACCTTGGCAGACTTACGCTCTTTAAATTCGTAAAATCGCGGAAGGCACCCTCGGCAATTTCTTCAATGCCCTCGGGTACGGTGATATTTTCATTTTCTGGGGTGTCCTCAAAGATACCGCGAAAAAGCACCTTTTCGTCAATGCTCGTCCTTATCTCGTCGGACACCTCTTTACCAAAATCAAATTTTCCCATATTTATTTAAGCTTTGCAAGAGCCTCTGCAAGAGATGCTCTGGTCTTAAGGTATTTATCAAGCTTTGCGCGCTCGGCATCAACCACCGCCGCGGGTGCCTTTGCTACGAAGCCCTCGTTTGAAAGCTTCTTCTCAATGCGGGCGATTTCCGCCTCGTTCTTCTCGGTCTCGGCAAGAAGTCTTGCGCGCTCCTTCTCAAAGTCAATAACCTCGGAAAGAGGAATATAGAGCGTTCCCGCATCGCTTGCGATAGTTACCGCATCGTCACCCTCGTACTTATCGGTGATGATAAGCTCGGATACCGAGGCAAGCTTCTCAAGCATCTTGCCTGCTCTTACGAAGCTGTCGGCATAGGCTGTCACAGCATAGAGCTTTGCGCGCTTTGAGGGCGGAACGTTCATCTCCGCGCGTCTCTGTCTTACGGCGGTGATGACCGCGATAATGCGCTCGACGTCCTCCTCATCCTTCGCATAGTCAAGCGATGCGTCAAATCTGGGATAATCGGATATCATAATGCTCTCACAGGTGTGAGGAAGCGCCTGATAGATTTCCTCGGTGATAAAGGGCATATAGGGGTGAAGAAGCTTAAGCACGCCCGTAAGAACGTAGACGAGAGTGCGCTTTGCGGTGAGTGAGCTTATACCCGTGTCAAATATTCTGCTCTTTACCATCTCTATATACCAATCGCAAAGAACATCCCAGGTGAAGGAATAAATCTCGGCAAGAGCTACGCCTATCTCATACGCGTCAATGTTGTCGGTGACGGTCTTAACGAGCTTATTAAATCTTGCTATTATCCACTTATCCTCGGGAAGAAGCTCATCCGTGGTGGGCATTTTGAGAAGTGTCTCATCATCCTCGGTGAGGTTCATAAGCACAAAGCGAGAGGCGTTCCAGAGCTTGTTGGCAAAGTTTCTTGCTGCTTCGATCTTCTCGTCCGAGAAGCGCATATCGTTTCCAGGCGCGTTGCCCGTAGCGAGAGCAAAGCGAAGCGCATCGGCACCGTACTGCTCGATAATCTTCAAGGGGTCAATTCCGTTGCCGAGAGATTTTGACATCTTTCTTCCCTGCGCGTCTCTTACAAGGCCGTGGATAAAGACGGTCGAGAAGGGCTTTTTGCCCGTATGCTCAAGACCCGAGAAAATCATTCTCGATACCCAGAAGAAGATGATATCGTAGCCCGTCACAAGCACGCTTGTGGGATAGTATCTGTCAAGGTCGGCGGTCTTGTCGGGCCAGCCGAGCGTTGAGAAGGGCCAGAGGGCTGACGAGAACCAGGTGTCAAGCACATCCTCCTCCTGACGGACGGGCGCACCGCAATCGGGGCAGACGGTGATATCGGTCTTTGAAACCGTCATTTTACCGCAGGTGTCACAGTAGAAGGCGGGTATTCTGTGTCCCCACCAGAGCTGGCGCGAGATGCACCAATCGTGGCAGTTTTCCATCCAATTCGTATATATCTTGGTAAAGCGCTCGGGCTTGAAGCAGATGTTGCCCGAGGTTACCGCCTCAAGGGCGGGCTTGGCAAGGGGTGCCATTTTTACAAACCACTGGTCGCTCGTAAGCGGCTCAACCGTGGTTTTACAGCGGTAGCAGGTGCCGACGTTGTGCGAGCAGGGCTCAATCTTAACGAGGAAACCGCCTGCCTTAAGGTCCTCGACAATTCTCCTTCTTGCCTCGTATCTGTCAAGTCCCGCATAGGCGCCGCCCCACTCCTCGGAAACGGTCGCGTCATCGTTCATAACCTTGATAACCTCAAGGTTATGTCTCTTTCCGACCTCAAAGTCGTTGGGGTCGTGCGCGGGGGTTATCTTAACGCAACCCGTACCGAAGTCGCGCTCAACATACTCGTCCGCAATAACGGGTATCTCACGGCCGACAAGAGGAAGCACGAGCGTCTTGCCGACGAGGTGCGCGTATCTCTCATCCTCGGGATGTACGGCAACGGCGGTATCTCCGAGCATCGTCTCGGGTCTCGTGGTGGCAACGGTAACGAACTCGTCGCTGTCCTTTACGGGATAGCGGATATGCCAGAAGCTTCCCTGCTGCTCGGTGTACTCAACCTCGGCATCCGAGAGTGCGGTGCGGCAGTTGGGGCACCAGTTGATTATACGGAAGCCGCGGTAGATGAGGCCCTTGTCATAGAGATTTACGAATACCTCTCTTACCGCACGGGAGCAACCCTCGTCCATAGTGAAGCGCTCACGGCTCCAATCGCAGGACGCGCCGAGCTTTTTGAGCTGATTGATTATTCTTGAGCCGAAGGCGTTCTTCCAATCCCATACACGCTCAAGGAATTTCTCGCGGCCGAGGTCATATCTCGTAAGCCCCTCGTTTACGCGAAGGCTCTCCTCAACCTTTATCTGGGTTGCAATTCCCGCGTGGTCGGTGCCTGGCACCCAAAGGGTGGAATAGCCCTGCATACGCTTTGTACGGATAAGCACGTCCTGAAGCGTCTCGTCGAGCGCGTGTCCCATATGAAGGTGTCCCGTTACATTCGGGGGCGGGATAACTATTGAAAACGGCGGTTTTTTCGTATCGGTGTCGGGCTTGAAATAGCCCCTCTCGCACCACTCACCGTAAATTCTGTCCTCAAATTCCTGAGGACTGTAATTTTTTGCAAGCTCTTTTCTCATTTTTCTTTTTTCCTTTATATTGATTTTGTTTTTACCGTGTAATAGCACCGAAGAAAAAACGCCCCGATGCCAAGCTTGGCATCGGGGCGAGAAGATAGCTCTTTCGCGGTACCACCCGACTTTTTACCGCAAAGTTGCGGTAACTCATTTCTCTCTTACGCGGAGGAGGCGCCGAAGTCTAGTAGGCATGTATATGCCGTTCTTTTCGGATACTTGAGGCTACCTTCACCGCACCCGTGGCGGAAGCTTACACCAACCGCTTCCTCTCTTGAGCCCGAAATGCGACTACTCCTCCTCAAGACAGTAAAAAATACTGTAAGAGCATTTTAGCATATAAAATTCCCCGTGTCAAGAATAAATATAAATATTTTATCTGTATTCGGGGAAAACAAGCTTGGTCTCGGTGGTGAGCGTAGCGTAGGCGCGCTCCATAAGCCCCTCAAAATCCACCCTTTCAAGCTGAGCCAGGCAGTCCTCTATTCTCGGCTTGGTCTTTGGATGGCGCGGGGTGAATACCGTACAGCAATCCTCAAAGGGAAGAATTGAGGTCTCAAAGGTACCGAAGTATCTTGCGAGATTTACTATCTCGTTTTTATCAAGACCGATACAGGGACGAAGCACGGGTATGCCTGCCGCGCTGTCGGTGACGGCTATCGCATCGAGCGTTTGCGAGGCAACCTGTCCGAGACTCTCACCCGTGATAAGCGCGCCACACTTATACTCACGAGCAACACGCTCGGATAGCTTCATCATAAATATGCGAAGAAGAAGCGTGAAGTAATCCTCATCACAGCTGTCGCGAAGCGCCTCCTGTATTTCGGTAAGCGATATTACGTGAACGTGTATTCTGGAGCAAAACTCGCACATTTCCTCGGCAAGCTGCATTACCTTTTCTCTTGCGCGCTCTGAGGTATAGGGGAAGGACTCAAAGTGAAGCGCCTCGATTTCAAGGCCTCGCTTTGCCATCATACAGCCCGCAACGGGCGAGTCAATGCCACCCGAAAGAAGCAGAAGTCCGCGCCCTGCCGAGCGAAGCGGAAGTCCGCCAGCACCTGCCTCCTGTCCTGCCCTGACGTAAGCAAGACTGTCGCGTATCTCAACCGTAACGGTAACCTCGGGGTTTTTGACATCCACGCGGATACCGCGGACACAGGAAAGTATCCTGCCGCCCACGGCGGCGCTTATCTCGGGCGAGGTCATAGGAAAGCTCTTGTCCGAGCGCTTGGCATCCACCTTGAAGGTGCGCTTGCCGTAGAGCTTGTCGGGAAGATATTCCTCACAAAGCGCCATTATCGCATCAATGCTCTTCTCGCAGGCGCGCGCTCGGTTTACCGCGACTATGCCGAACACATGGCGCGCGGTGGTATACATCGCGTCTATATCGCACTCATCGTTCTGCGGCTCAACGTATATGGTCGACTGTCTTGAGTATATCTTGAATACTCCGTGGGGCGAGGCTCTGCGCCTCAGCTCCTTTATGAGCATGGACTCAAAGTTGCGCCTGTTCTGTCCCTTAAGTACGATTTCTCCGTACTTACATAAAATTACTTCGTTTATCATATTTCCTTTAAAATTTCAAATTGCAGTTTACATTTTTCGTGGATTTAGTTAAATCCGCAAAGCGCCTTCATAATCGAGAAGAAGCTTTCCTCAAAGGCAGAGTTTGCGCTGCCGCGCATGATCTTATACTTGCTGATATAAGAACGGCAGGTCGCTACCAGCTCGGGAATTCCTACAACCGAGGTGTCAATGCTCAGGATTATCTCGTTTATCCTCTTTACGATAGCGAACCGCTCGGCATCCGTCGTTGCCTCATCGTATTCCCGCATAGCGCTGACGAGGTCGCTCTTTTTGTACTTATAGACGGGCTTCTTCTCATCCTCGAGCCACTGGTTTGCCTCTCTTACCCAAAGGTCAGAGGTGGTCTCCCATCTGTCCATAGGGCACCACTCGTATCCGACAACCTCGCGGTTATCCTCAATAAGCTCACAGCAGACGGCGAAGTTGAATTCGGACACCTTATCCGCCTTTACGATAAGTCTGACGCCAGGGTCGGATGCCCTCTCGTTTCCGCTTCCCGTCTTGGTTACCAGCTTACCGCCGTTTACGTCGGTATTGTAGGTAAGGAAGGTCTGCTTGGGATCGTCAAGAACGGTAAATTTCAGATTTTCATCCTCCGAGACGATGCTAACTCGCATTGTGATAAGCCCATCCTTGCCGTATGAGCGAAGATATGCAGTTCTTCCGTCCTCGGACATTGAGGCTATCTTGTCGGTCTCGGCACTCCACACAAGCGTCTGGGGTGTCTTGAACTTCATCTCGTCCTGTATGATTACACTGCTTCTTGAATTGGTAAAGAGCAGTCCTCGCTTTGCCGAGGTGGTTATCGAGGTGTTTACCGAGGCTGACGCGGGGTTGAACTGAGGCGTCATATCGGCAATAGCGACCGTACCGAATTGGTCGGTGCTGAAGTTGGTTATTCTCGCGTATTTCTGGTTCATCGTATTGAACGCCTGACCTCTGTCAAGGGTATTGGATATAAGAAATACCGAGTTGTGCGCGACTATTGTTTTCTTATAATACAGATAGCGGTAGGTGTTGCTGAAATAATCGTTAGTCTTGAAGTTTGCTATATTATAGTTCTCGCCTCCCCTGTCGCCAAACCATACCACGCCTCCCGCGCTGAGTATGAAGTTACCCGAGTCGATATCACCGTGGGTAACGCTGTTGGCGCCCGCGTGAAGTCCCGCGAATATAGCGTCGCTGTCCCAGCTGTCTCTTACCGTAACGGTGTCAATTCCCTTTCCGTGATAGTCAAGCTTGTCACGCTCACCGCCCTCTGAAAGGGCAGGATCGTAGAACAGCACGTCGTAGATATCCGCGCCAAGCTTACCCGACCCCAGCATAATATCTCTTGCAAGGGCTATATTGGGATCGTCAAAGAGCTTTGACGCCATATAGTAGGTAACGGCATCGGTGCGCGAGCGTGAGCCGTCGTGATAGTTCCAAGAGTAGAAATCCGAGTCGGCAATATAGGTCGCGAAGTAGTAGCTGTCCTGAAGTCCGACGGTATCAAGGAAGCCGTAGGTCTTGCCAAGCGCGCTGTCAAGGGCGGTAATAAGGAAGGTGTAGGACTTAGTGCTGTATGCCCAATAGCCCGCACTCTCAAGATATGAGCCGTCAGGCGCGTAATAGAGCAGGCATTTCCAATCGTTAAGCGTGTCGGTCATCTGACTTACTACCTTTGATGAGACGCTCTTCATATCCGAGTATTCCATTACGGCAAGCGCCGAGACTATCATACCCGACATACAGACGAGCTGCCAGTTGTTTGACCAATGGAAGCGCCAATTTTCGCCCATACCTATTGACTTATGCAAGGTTGCCTTCTGATTTCTCGCCTTCAGATGCTCGTTGGTGAGATTTGCGTTTGTGATAGTCGAGGTGTAGGTCGTGCGGTTCATCATTCCGTTATAGCCCACCTCAACGCCGAGGACGTAGAGCGTTTCCGCCATCTTGCGAAGCTTTGCCCTGCCCGCCTCGGTATCCTTAAAGGCGTTGTATATCCAGTCAAAGCCGAGCGCATACTCAAACGCGCCGTCCGCGCAGTCGAGGAAATGTCCCTCACCCCAATGCTCCCACTTGCTTATCTCCATTGCCGCAAGGTAAAAGGCATCCGCCCATTTACCCTCGCCCGTAATCTGCCAGGCAAAGCCGAAGAATTTGAGGTGCCTTGAAACTACGTCAAGGTTTGAACGGCCGCCGATGTCGTAGCCGTCTGCATAGGGCGAGCTTTGGTTCCAATCCTTGTACTCCTGCCATACATCCGAAAGCTTTATCTCCTCACCCGCACCGTTGGTGTAGGTGGTCTTTCCGTAAAGCCTCTTACCGTTGTCATCGTAAAGGTAGTAGGGCTGACGGTAGGTGAGCGCGCCGTTTTCGGTGTTCCAGGTGGCAGTCGCATTATTTTCGTCGGTCACGAAGGACTTCGCGAAATAGGAATTCGCGGTTGAAATTACCCTCTTTATGTAGGACTTGAACAGCGCCTCGTCCTCGGTAAGCCCCTCGGTCTTTGCGTAAATAGCGGCAAGCGTGTCAAATCGGTCCTGGTTAACGAGAAGCTTGGGGTGCGCATCAAGCGCGCCCATCTTTGCCGTCATATCCGCTATAACCGCGCTCTCCGAGGGCGGTGTGAAAAGCAGCGCGTCAAGGCTCTTTATCTGCTCTGACAGCGAGGAATATGTGGTATCGTAGGCGAGCGTGCCCGTCGAGAATATTATAAGTCCCGTATCGTGGTTTACGAAGCACTTGAGATTTGTATACAGCTTGAGTATATCGCCAGTGGAAAGATACAGCTCGCCGTCCTTGATAGCGGCGGGGTAAAGCAACGCGCCATCCTTATTTCCCTGCTTGTATGCGGTGGCGCCGTTTGTGACGGAATATGCCGTAGCTCCCGAGGGTGTAACGCTTGCGGCAGTACCTTCGACGGCAACCGTGCCTCCCGCATATGCCTTTATTGCCGACATTGGCACGAAGGCAACCGACTTGCCGTCAGATGTCGAAAAATATGGGGCCGCGCCCGTCGCGGCGTTTATTACCGAGCGACTGCCGTTCTTCGTCATATACTTTATATCCTCGAGCATCCACAGCTCGGTGGATATTCCCGCCGAGGCAACGCCTACGCCGAGATTAACTCCTATCTGCATTACGCCAAGCGCGCAGAATACCGTGCAAAGCAAAAGACACAGCGCCTTCGTTATAATTTTTTTCATATCGCTTCCTCCGTAAAAAAGAAACTTCCATTGCCGTATATCTATCTATTATAAATTATATATTTTTTAAAGATGAATGTCAAGAAAATTCATACTATCTTTACAAAAATCGGGGCTGTCTCAAACGCTCGAAATTGAGACAGCCCCTACTTGGCTTGATAGGGAGCTTGCGAAATTCGGCCCTTTTCGGTCTTACCGAATTTGACAGCTCCTGATTATTTACCTTTTTTGTGAAGCAGAGCCTGCTTGATATCCCAAAGCTTCTTTGAGAGGTCGACATAATAACGGTGCGGATTTTCAAAGCGCTTTACCTCGTCCCAAAGCGTATCTATCTCCGCCTTGCAGTAGGCCTGTATCTCGGAAATGCTCGGGCATTCATACACCTGCACGCCACCCTTGAAGATGGGAACCAGAAGCTCCCTTACCGTATAGTCGGTCACCGTCTTGGTCTTCCAGGTCTCAATGGGGTCGAAGAGCTCTATAGGCTCACCGCCCGGAACAGGCTCGTCGTATACCGTCATAAGGTCGGCTACCGCGCGACCGCCCGAGAATATGCGAAGCACGCGCTTGAAGTGCGGATTTGTGATCTTTTCGGGGTTTTCGGATATTTTTATCTTGGGGATGATCTCGCCCGTATCGCTCTCCTTAGCGACAAGCTTATACACTCCGCCAAAGACGGGGTTTGACTTGGCGGTGATAAGTCTTTCGCCGACACCGAAGCTGTCTACCTTCGCGCCCTGTCTGATAATATCGCGGATGATATTCTCGTCAAGCGAATTTGACACTACTATTTTACACTCGGTAAGCCCTGCCTCGTCAAGCATTGCGCGCGCTTTCTTTGAGAGGTAGGTGATATCGCCCGAGTCAAGGCGTATTCCGCACTTGGTGATACCAAGCTCCTGAAAGGCGCGGATGGCGTTGGGCACACCGCTTCGAAGCACGTCATAGGTATCGACAAGAAGCGTCGCGTTGTTGGGATAGGTACGGCAGTAGCTGACAAACGCCTCGTACTCACTGTCAAACATCTGTACCCAGGAATGTGCCATAGTGCCTGTCGCGGGAATTCCGAAGTCTCTGTCGCAGACGGTGCAGGCGGTTGCCGCACAGCCTCCGATATAGGCGGCTCTCGCTCCCAGCATAGCACCGTCGGCGCCCTGCGCTCTGCGCGAGCCGAACTCGGCAACCGCCCTGCCCTCAGCGGCTCTTACAACTCGGTTTGCCTTGGTTGCTATGAGCGACTGGTGGTTTAAGCAAAGGAGAACGTAGGTCTCAATAAACTGCGCCTCGATCGCGGGCGCTCTTACCGTCATTATAGGCTCACCCGGGAATACGGGCGTTCCCTCGGGCACGGCAAAGATATCTCCCGTAAAGCGGAAGGTGCGAAGATACTCAAGAAAGCCCTCCGAGAAAATTCCCTTGCCGCGAAGAAATTCTATATCCTCATCGGTAAAGGCGAGAGATTTTATGTATTCGACCACCTGCTCAAGACCTGCCGCGATAGCAAAGCCACCACCGTCGGGCACTCTTCTGAAAAAGACGTCAAAGTAGCAGATTTCGCTCCCCTTGCCAAGCTCAAAATAGCCGTTTGCCATAGTAAGCTCGTAAAAGTCGCAAAGTAAGGTCATATTTTTTCCGTCCATATTAGCTCCTCTCTCGCGGTGCGAGTAAAGTAAAATTAAAGTTCAAGCTTAAGGTCGCCCTCCTTGATCCAGCCGAGCCTTCTCATAATCTCCGAGAATACGAGCGAAAGCACTGCGGGAAGGACGAAGCATACGAGTATAATGCCAAGGGCGATATTAAGCACAGAGGCATCCTCTATAGACTGCATAGCACTGATAATTCCGATAGGACCTACAAGACCGCAGGTGCCCATTCCCGCGCTTACACCGACGCACTCAAGCTTGAAGATACAGGTGGAAATAGGTCCTGTGATGGCAGAGGCAAGCGTTGCGGGTACCCAGATAAGGGGATTTTTTACGATGTTGCCCATCTGAAGCATCGAGGTGCCGAGCCCCTGCGCGACAACGCCTCCCCACTTATTCTCGCGGAAGGAAATTACCGCAAAGCCTACCATCTGCGCACAGCAGCCTGCCGCGGCGGCGCCTCCCGCAATGCCCGATATACCTATCATAGCGCAGATAGCCGCCGAGCTTATGGGGAGAGTGAGGATAATTCCTACCACGACCGAGATTACGATACCCATAAGAAGCGGCATCATTTCGGTTGCGAAATTTATAAAGTAGCCGAGCCAATAGCAGGCGTATGCAATGGCGGGGCAAAGCAGCATAGACAAAAGCGCACCGACACCGAGTGTGGTGGCAGGGGTAACTATTATGTCAACCTTTGTTGACTTTGAGACTAGTTTTCCTACCTCGACCGCAACAAGCACACAGACGAAAGCACCGAGAGGACCCGCCGTAACCGACTTGGCAACACCCTCAAATACAACCTCACAGCCCATCTGGTGGCCGAACATTCCGACAGCGCCCGCCGATAGCATAACCAGCATCGGCGCCTTAAGAGATGCGGCAATCGCGATACCGAGTATAGCGCCTATCGCGTCACCCGCATTTTTGGTGTTTCCTATCTCGGATAGCTTTGAGAAGAAATCGTGTATAACATTACCCTCGGGAATATACGAGGCAACCGTACCGAATATTGTTCCTATAAGAAGCGAGGCGAAAAGACCGAGCGCCATTGCGCTCATCGCGTCGACGAAGTAGGTCTTGGGATCAAGCGAAACTCCCTTCCCTCTTAAGAAGGCTATAAGTCGCTTGAAAAATCCTCCGCCACCACCCGCGGTTTTAGTCTCGGTGTCCCTCGGGGATAGCTCGTCGGTGTAATTTACCTCAGGCACCGCCTGCCTCGTTTGCTCAGCTGTAAGTGTCTTTTCGTACTCGTTTTCGTTCATTGCCGTTTCTCCGTATTCTGATAATTTACTGCCCTGTGGCACGCTCCTTATCAATATAGCCCTGAAGAATTATCTCGGCGGACAGCGTATCGATGCTCTCACGCCTGCGCTTTCCGTAGGTACCGCAGGTGTCGAGAAATCTGTATGCCGCCATAGTACTCATCCTCTCGTCAAAGAAATCAACGGGGATGTCGCAAAGCTCCCTCACGATGTCGGCAAAGGCACGTATTACCTTGGCACGCTCACCCTCGCTGCCGTCCATATTGCGGGGAAGCCCGATGACTATTTTTACGCATCCTCGGGACCTTGCCTCCTCGACGACACGCACCGCGGTATTTCGCATACCGCCCTCCCTGACCGTTGTTATACCCGAGGCAAGCATGCCAGATATATCGCACTCGGCAAGTCCTGTGCGCACGTCTCCGTAATCAACTCCGAGATATTTTCCGTGGTTTATATTCATAAGCACCTCTCTATTATATCAACTGTATATACATATGTCAATAACATATTGGGACAATTTTTTGATAAATTTTCGGTAAAGCTTGGTTATTTTGTCGAAAAACAGCCCTGAAATCCGTTTGAAGCAAGCCCCGAGGCGGGCAAACGGAGCCTGACCTTCACTTAAGAGCAAGACCTGCAACAAATAGGATCTACCTTTGCCTAATCCTTTTTATAATGAAGAATAAGAAAATGCGCGCCAAGTGCAAGGCGGGTGAGCTTAGAGGCTCGCTCTCTGCCAAGAGCAGAGGTGCGATAGGCATAGGGTGTCATAGCGAAAAGATTTTGTATTTTCTCGCTGCTATCAAGGGTGAATTCATACCTGAGCTCGCGCTCAGAGGCGAGGGTAAAGCCCGCAATGCGCTTATCCCCGACCGTGTTTTTATAGGGGGTATCGTAGATTTTTTCCTTGAGCGAAAAGAGATGCTCCTCACCCGCGATTGCCATAATAAACGAGCCACCCGATTTAAGCACGCGATACACCTCGTCAGTGGCGAGAGGCGAAAAGACATTGTATAAAACCGAGCAGGCGCCGTCCTCAAGCGGCATACCGTAGGCGCTTGAAACCGAGACCTCCGCGCCTCGCACGCGCCGAGCCGTCATTTTAGCGGCATCCTTGGATATGTCAAAGGCGAATAGAGCAGGCTTTTCACAAAGCGACGAAAGCCTATCGTAAACCGCCTCGGTATAGTAGCCCTCGCCACAGCCCGCGTCAACGACGAGCGGAGCTGCTTCACAAGCGACAAATGAGCCTGCCACAGAGGAAACCTCCTCGGCAAGCGCCCTCCTGAGAGGCTCGTAATAGCCATAGGACAAAAACTCGCGTCTGGCGCGTACCATTTCGGCATTGTCGCCATGCGAGCCGCCTCTGCCGACCAAAAGGTTATAGTACCCTCCGCGGCTTTTGTCAAAGCTGTGCCCGCGCGGGCAGAACACGCGCCCCGTGTCATTATTCAGTTTTTCCTTACAAATCGGGCATACAAAAAGCATAGTTAGTTGTCAGTGGTCAGTGGTCAGTGGTTAGTAGTTAGTGATTAGTTCTTATTTTTCATCAGCGAAGCGACTTCATTTTTCATTCTTCATTTCTTTTATTCTATCAGCATCGCGTCGCCGAAGGAAAAAAACCGATACTTCTCCTCTACTGCGATTTTATAGGTATTCATCACCGTTTCGCGGTCGGCGAAGGCGCTTATCAGCATAAGAAGGGTGCTTTCGGGGAGGTGGAAGTTGGTTATCAGGGCATCTATGGCGCGGAAGGTGTAGCCAGGGTAGATGAAGATGCCTGTCTCACCGCGCATTGGCCTTACAACACCGTTTTCGTCGGCAACGCTTTCAAGAACCCGACAGGATGTGGTGCCCACGGCAATAATTCTGCCACCTCTCTTACGCCTTTCGTTTATCTCCCTTGCGCACTCCTCGTCAATAACGAAATGCTCACCGTGCATAAGATGCTCGTCTATTCTTTCTGCCTTGACAGGGCGGAAGGTACCAAGTCCTACATGAAGTGTGACCTCGCCAAAGCCGACACCCTTTTCCTTTATTCTCTCAATAAGCTCTGGGGTGAAGTGAAGCCCCGCGGTGGGTGCGGCGGCAGAGCCCACGTTCCTGGCATAGACCGTCTGGTAGTCATCCTTATTCTCGAGCTTCTTCGTGATGTAGGGTGGCAGTGGCATATTGCCTATCTCGTCAAGCACCTCATAGATACTCGCATACCTTTCCCTGTCATATTCAAAGCGCACGGTGCGGTTGCCTCCCTCAACTATTCCCGTCACAGTCGCGGTGAGTACTCCGTCTCCGAATACGGAGGCGGCACCTACCTTCGCGCGCTTTCCAGGGCGCACAAGCGTTTCCCATTCGCCCGACTCAAGCGCACGAAGAAGCAGAAGCTCAACCTCGGAGCCCGTCTTGGCGCTCTTGCCGAGAAGCCTCGCGGGGATGACCTTTGAGGAATTTACAACGAGCATATCCTCGGGATTTAGGTATTCAATTATATCCGAGAAAACGCGGTGGGATATTTTGCCCGTCGCACGCTCAAGCACAAGAAGCCTGCATCCGTCGCGCGTTTTTGAGGGTGACTGCGCGATAAGCTCCTCGGGAAGCTCGTAGTAAAAATCCTTAGTGAGAAGGTCGGTCGGCTTTCTCTCGTTCAGGATAAGCCCTTCGTTATGTTCCATATTTAAATCCTTTAACAAAATTTTTCTCTTCCTCATAAAATAAAGCAGTAAGGACATTATACATTATTTTAAATATTATTGCAAGCATCCCGTAAAATTTTAGCATTGGGGGTATAGATTACTGTGGGTGAGGCTCTGTTTCGCGGTGTGGCTACCGCGCTTGTAACACCGTTTTCTTGCGGTGAGGTGGATTATTCCGCATTTGGTGCGCTTATAGAAAAACAGATTTCGGCAAGGGTGGGGGCACTGGTCATAGGCGGGACTACGGGTGAGGTAAGCTGTCTTAATTCATACGAGCGAGAGCGACTGTATTCCTTCGCGATAGAGAAAATAGCAGGCAGAGTGCCTGTCATACTCGGCACGGGCTCAAACAGTACGGGGACGGCAGAAGAGCTTACCAGACTAGGCGCAGAGCTGGGCGCGGACGGCGCGCTTGCCGTAACGCCTTATTACAACAAGGGCACAGAGCAGGGTATGCTCAAGCATTATCTTTCTCTGGCAGAATGCAGTAGATTGCCAATAATTATTTACAATGTGCCGTCAAGAACGAATGTAAATATCTCACTTGATAATTTGAGTATTCTTGCCGAGCACGAAAATATTGTAGGAATAAAGGAAGCCTCGGATTCCTCCGAGCGCCTTGTTTCGGTATGTGCCCTTTCGGATAAAATCGCGGTGTATTCGGGAAATGATGCTACCGCCTACTCTGCTCTGTCTCTCGGCGGTGACGGGGTTATCTCGGTCGTATCAAATCTTTACCCCGAGCGTGTGAGGGATATTACGGATATGTATTTTTCGGGCAGGCGTGATGAGGCGCTTTCCTTGCAGATGAGGCTTTTGCCGCTGATACGCGCTATGTTCTGTGAGGTAAATCCCGTACCGATAAAATATGCAATGAGCCTGCTTGGACTTTGCAAAGATGAGGTAAGGCTCCCCCTTACACCTCCCACAGAGGCAAGCCGCAGGCTTATAGAAAAGACTATCCTTCAAAAATAAAAGCAAGGGGGCCCTCACGGTTTGGCAATACCGAAAAAGATCGAAATCCGTCCCCCTGTCAAGCTTTAATGAGGCTGTCTCAAACGCTCGCATTTGAGACAGCCTCTGAATTTACTTAAGATTATCGGATAAGGTGCGAAGCACTCTACATCCCCTCTGCCCTTCTATCCTCTTTTTCTAATTTACGCGTTTTCCGAGGGAAGGGGCTCCACCACCCAACAATATAGGAAAGAAGGAAAAGCAGGAAGAGTAGCACGTTGTGAAGTATCATACAAGCCCAGGCGCTGACGAGATCACCGCCAAGCAGAGTTATCGAAAAGAAGGTGCCGACTATGCGCACGCACCACATTCCGAGGATATTGAAGATAAACGGAAGTCGTGTCTTTCCGACACCCTGCATCATTCCCTCAATGATGATTGAGAAGCCGTAAAGCGGCTCGGATACCGCAACCATACGCAAGACCGTAACGGCAAGCTCCTTTACCGCATCGGATGAGGTAAAGAGCGAAACGAGCGGCGGTGCTAAGACAAAGAGAAGCCCTCCCGAGATAACCATAAGCGAAATTTCTATCGGTATGAACATACGCGCAAGGCGCTTGATACCCTGCTCGTCCTTAGCACCGTAGGCATTACCCGCAAGCGTTGCGGCGGCTGTCTGCATACCGTAGCCAGGGATATAGAACGCCGACTCAACCGTATTCGCGATAGTGTGCGCCGCGGTCGCGATATCACCGAGCGAGTTTATCATCGAGGCAAAGACCACGTAGCCAAGCGAGGTCCCAAAGCGCTGAAGCATATTGGGGAAGGCTACCTTAAGCGCGGGTGCGAGGACCTTGGTATCGGGTAGAATACGCTGTCCTATCGGGGACACCCTTGGGTGGCGCAAAAGAACGATAGTTATAATAACGCCGCCGAGGGTGAAGGCTATTGCGCTTGCCACCGCGGCACCGATAACACCGAGGTCGGCACCTATGATAATAAGATCCCTGCCGAAGAGGTTGACCGTTCTTGTCGGGTATATAAGAAGAAAGTTAAGCAGAACATTGACGAAGTTTACAAGCACACCTATTTTCATAGGCGATTTGGTATCCCCCGCGGCGCGAAGCACTGTACCGAAAAGAGTCGTCGCGCACCTTGGAAGCATCGGCAGATAGAGTATAAGAAAGTAGGTCGAGGCAAGCGCGCGAGTTCCCTCCTCTACCTTCATAAGCACGGGGATTACGGGCGATAGCGCTGTGGTGAGCACCGTTAGCAGGCTTCCAAGCAAAAGCGTCACGAGCACTACCTGTCCCGAGGCGCGCCTTGCGCCCTCCTCATCACCCGCGCCGAGAGATTTTGCTATGTATGAGAGAAAGCCTATGCCGAAGGCGGATACCGTACTGCCAACCAGCCAGCTCACAGTGCTTGTCGCGCCTACTGCGGCGGTTGCCTGCGTGCCGAGCGAGCCTACCATTGCGGTGTCCACATACTGAACGGCGGTGTGCAGAAGCTGTTCAAGCATCGTGGGCCAGGCAAGGGCTAATATTATTTTCATCATACCGAGGTCAAAGCGACGGCGCCCTGTTGACATATCCTTCTCCTTTCATAAGATTATCCTATATATAATAATAGTTGTTTACATTTGTTGGCTTAATTAAATATATTGAGGCTGTTTCCGAATTTTGAAACAGCCTCATTTTTGCAGACAAAGCCTGCTCGTTTTATACAGTTCTGATTACATAAGAGCTAACCGTCTCGCTATAAATTCTTGCATCGAATTTACGAAGCAACGCCGAGAAGAAGGAAAGCACGGGAAACTCGGTTGCGTAGTGTCCCGCCTCAATCATATTGATGCCCATCTCGGGCGCCTCCTCCATAATGTTGTAGCCTATTCTTCCCGAAACGAAGGTGTCGGCACCCTCAAAGATCGCCTCCTTAAGGCAGTCCTTTCCGTCACCGCCGACTACCGCAACGCACTTGACGGGGCAATAGGCGCTGGAGACGAGAAGTCTCTCCTGCCCGAGCACGCTCTTTACACGGTAAGCGAAGTCCTCAATGCTGGTGACATCGCTGCCCTCAAGCCTGCCTATTCTGCCAAGCCCGCTCTCGCCGAGAGGCTGAACATCGGTAAGCCCAAGAAGCCTTGCGAGGCAGTCATTAACACCGCCCTCCACTCTATCGGCGCGGGTATGGAAGGAAAATACCGAGATGCCCTCGGTGATAAGGCGCATAAGCTTTCTGCTCACGTGGTCCTCCGCATTTATGCCCGAGAGCTTATGAAATACAAGCGGATGGTGCGAGATTATAAGATCAAAGCCGCCCTTTACCGCGTAGTCTACTATCTCATCGGTGACATCAAGCGAAAGAAGCACGCGCCCGACCTCCCTCTCGGTATCGGGACAGCACATAATGCCATCGTTGTCCCACTCCTCGGAAAGGTCCTCTGGGATGCGCTCACAAAACAGCTCGTAAAGCTCTTTTACCGTCATAAGAACTCCATTCTGCCACGGGCGCATTATATGCTGCCGCGGCTATTATATGTAGTTTTACAGCCTTGGAATTATTTATCAAGAAGCGTGTCAAGATAAGCAATAAGCCCTCTCTCACGCGAAGCGTCGCCGCCGCCCCTTTCTATTCCCTCACTTGCGCGAAGGAGCGAGCGTCTGCGGTCGTGAAGATAGTCAACCGCCTCGCATGACAGCTCGGCACCGAGCTTGCCGAAGCATAGCTCCTCAAGCGGCGCCGTGTGACACTTTCCTGTATACCTTGCACGAATACAGACATAGTGCCTGCCCGTGTCTGTCGCGTGAAGCTCGCGCTCAATTTCAAAGCCCAAGTCAAAAAGGCAGGCGCGAAGCGCCTCGGGGCGCGACATCGGCTGAAGCACAAGCGCGATACTCCCGTCGCGAAGGTGAGGCGCGCGGGATATTATATCCGCGATAAGCTCTCCGCCCATTCCGCAGATAGCATACACGTCGGCTCCCGACTCGGCGAGTGCCGCGGCACCGTCGGTAAGATGAAGCTCACACAAATCTTTAAAGCCCGCCTCACCGACATTCGCCTCAGCGCGCGATAGCGGCCCCTCGTTGATATCGGTAAGATGCGCACGCGATATTTTACCCGAGGATAAAAGATAAATGGCAAGATATCCGTGGTCGGTACCGATATCGGCAAGGACGTCTGCCTTATCTATCAGCAGAGCGCAGGCAAGAAGCCTTTTCGGAAGCTGGGGTATCGGCATCAGTTATTGCCGAGAAACTCGTTGATGTTCTTTACAAGCTCGTCGGCATCGGTGCCGTGAACCTGGCAAGCCTCCTCAATAGACTCGCCTCTTGAGTGAGGACAGCCGAGGCAGTGCATACCTATCTCAAAGAAAAAGCGAGCGGTATCAACATTGAAATCAAGGACATCTCCTATAAGTGTCTCTTTAGTAACCTTCATTTTGAATATTTCCTTTCAGAAGCTTATTTACCGTACACAAGAGGTACGGTCTTTATACATCGGTCCTTGTATGACCCAGTAAAGTATAGCACACGCACACGCAAAAGTCAACACCGTCACATATACTTTTTATGTATTTATATTGACAAAGCCCCCAAGTTATGGTAGAATTTATCGGTAGAAAATAAGACCTTATAGGCCCTCGGGCAGAAAGGATAGTATATGATAGTTGCACTTGAGGATGCAAAAAGGCGTCTGGTTGCGCTTGAGGATGTCCTCGCAGAGCTTAAAAATCAGCTCAGGATAGACGAGGCAAGAGAGCGCGCCCAGGATCTTGAGCGTGAGACGCTCGCGCCTAATTTCTGGGACGATGCGGATGCCTCGTCAAAAAAGCTCCAGCAGATAAAGCAGCTTCGCGACAAGGCGGAAAGCTACGATGCGCTCGTTACAAAGCTTGAGGACACGCTCGTGCTTTGCGAGATGGCAATTGAGGCAAACGATGAGGATTCGGTAGATGAGGTTGTCAGCGAGACCGAGTTTATCGAGGCAGAGGCAGAAAAGAAGCGCATTGAGGTTCTTCTTTGCGGACAGTACGATAAGAATAACGCTATACTCTCCTTCCATCCAGGTGCGGGCGGCACCGAGGCGCAGGACTGGGCATCTATGCTCTACCGCCTTTACACAAGATGGGGCGAGAAGCACGGCTACAACGTAAAGCTTATCGACTATCTTGACGGTGACGAGGCTGGACTTAAATCGGCTACGATTATGATAGAGGGACTTAACGCCTACGGCTATCTTAAGAGCGAAAACGGCGTACACCGTCTGGTAAGAGTATCGCCCTTTGACGCATCGGGAAGGCGCCACACCTCCTTTGCCTCGGTTGAGGTTATGCCCGAGTTTGACGATGATGACTCAATAGTTATCCGCGACGAGGACATTGAGGTTACGGCACACCGTTCAAGCGGTGCGGGCGGTCAGCATATAAACAAGACCGACTCGGCAATAAGAATAGTGCATAAGCCGACGGGCATCGTGGTGGGCTGTCAGACCGAGCGAAGCCAGCTTCAGAACAAGGAAACGGCGCTCAAAATGCTTAAATCGAAGCTTATGGAAATAAAGCTTCGCGAAAAGCTCGACCGAATTGAGGACATTCAGGGCAACAAGGCGAATATTGAGTGGGGCAGCCAGATACGAAGCTACGTGTTTATGCCCTACACCCTCGCGAAGGATACGAGGACGGGCTATGAGGACGGAAATATCGACGCGGTAATGGACGGCGAGATAGACGGATTTATCAATGCCTACCTTAAGCATATTTCATCAGGCGAGGCGGAATAATCAAATAGTTAAACGGCTATACACATCGCAACAGGTGCGGTGGAATATAGCCGTTTTTTTCTTATTTTTGTTTACATTAAAGGTATTTATTAACTATATATGAGATCTCATCACGGTTGATATTCTTGGTCTTGCCCTCTATGCCTACTGTGAGATTTTCCTTGCGGAAAACCTCGGTGCAGGCGAGCCTTATATCCTCGGGGGTAATTTTTTCATAGCCTGCCTTGCGCTCATCAAGACTTTCGTAGCCAAGTGCGAGAATATGGTTGTCAGTAGCAAGAGTGAAGTTCAGCTCACGCATATCGTCAAAGAGAAGCGGTGCGTTATCAACATAGTCCGCCTTCATACACTCGCCCTCGTCAAGCGTCTCGGTCTTAAGTCGGTGAAGCAAAGAGAGGGTAAGCTCAAGCGCCTCGGTAAGTCTGGTGTCGCGAAGCTCCATCTGGAAGAATACGCTGCCTATATTCGCGTAGCGGTCAACACCGCCCGAGACATCGTAGCAGATACCGCGCTTTTCGCTAAGCTCGCTGAACAGAAGCGAATTGTAGCCAGAAACTAAAATATCGTAAATGAGGTCAAGGCACTCATAGCCGACACGCGAAAAATCTATATCAAACTGAAGCCTTAGCTTTCCGTAGTCGCCTGTCTTTATCATACCGACACCGCGGCGCTTGCCGAAGAAGGTCGGGCGTGGGGCTACTGTCTGACGAGGCTTCTCTGACGGCGTCAGGCTATATCCTCCGACAAGCCCACAGAGGCGCGAAAGCCCGCCGTCATCCACATTTCCCGTCACATAGAAGAAAACACCGTCAGATGTAAAAATCCTTTTTCTGTATTCCTCAAGCCGCTTACCGCTTATGCGGTCAAGGCTCCCACAGCTGCCGAGAATTCCTCTGCCAAGAGGCGTATTATCATATACCGTCCTGACCATGCCCGCGCTGAGAGAATTCCTGTCATATGCCTCGCGAAGCTCTGCCTTGATGCGAAGTCTTTCTTTATCTATATCCTCGCGCGGAAGTCTTATTTCTTCAAGAAGCATAGCTATATACTTTGCGCCGATGTCAAAATGCTCCCTCGCACCCGTAATATAGAACTGTATCATTTCAGGATAGGTTGCGGCGTTGAATTCAAGACCGTATCTGTCAAGGTCGCGGTAAAGCGCACCGTCTGTGATGTAGTTGAGATTTCTTATCGCGATATGCTCAAGAAAGTGAGTAATTCCCCACTCGGCATCACTCTCGTAAAGTATTCCCGCCTTGACGAAAAGCGAAATGAAAAATCCGCCCTGCGACATATTCACGCAGTCGTATATCATAACACCATTCTCGCAAGCCCTAGCCCGCTCGCACGCAAAGTCACTCATTATACCATTCCTATCCTTTCTTTTATGTTTGTATTTATTGTAGCATAGGAAAGAATATTTTTCAAGTGGAATGTTTACTATTATCAATAGGAAAGTATACATTCTTATTTTTTACATTCGAAATGAATATAATAATTACGGAAGTGTTCTTCCGTATATTCTTTCGGAGGTGGATTGTGACTGTAAATGATGCTGTTGCCAAAAGGGTAACCGACTTGCTCGCAAAAAAGGAAATGACACAGTACCGTTTAGAGCAGCAATCGGGGATACAACACGGACATATGCAGTGGATTATGAGCGGAAAAAGCAGGACTGTTACATTATCAACTGTGATGATGCTCGCAAACGACTTTGGTATGAGCGTGGTTGAGTTTTTGAATGATGATATGTTTCTTTATAAAAATCTTGATGTAGAATAGATAATTTTAAGACCGAGGCTACGGTTAGCCTCGGTCTTTTGTTTTGGTGAGAGCTTAATTTTCCTTAGTTGCTTCCGATTATGCTTTTGTACAGCAAACAAGTGGCTACTGCAAATGCGGTAGCCACTTGTATTATTACAACGGAGTATATCAGTCGATGGTCTTATCGAGCTTAAATCTCGTTATCTTTCTTGAGGTATTCTTGGGGAATTCCTCATTTCTTATCTTTACTCTGCCGATTGCCTTGTAGGGGGCGTTTTTGGCATTTATCTTCTTTACCTCGTCCTCGAAGTACTTCTTTGCATCGGTGATATTGTGAAGCGCGAGGGCGTCTGCGTCGGGGTATATCTCGGCAACTATAACGTCGGTTGAGTGCATATCCTGTGAAAGTCCCTCGTAGACTACAACCTCGCTGACACCGTAGATGCCCTGAAGGTCGGTCTCAAGCTCCTCGGGGTAGACGTTCTTACCGTTTGAGAGTATGATAAGGTTCTTGCTTCTGCCCGTAATGAATATCCACTGCTCGCCGTCGTGTATCTCAACTCTGCCGAGGTCGCCCGTGTGGAAGAAGCCTTCCTCGTCGATAACTGCCTTCGTTGCCGCCTCGTCACCGAAGTAGCCGAGCATTACGTTGGGGCCCTTGTAGCAAATCTCGCCCTCGCCTGCCTCGTTGGGGTTATCAATTTTGACAACACCGCCGACAATAGGCATACCGACCGAGCCTTGTCGTCTGTACTCGTTTCTGTTACAGGAAATAAGGGGCGCGCACTCGGTAATTCCGTAGCCGTTAAGAATGACTACACCGATAGCCTCAAAGAAGTCGATAATGCTCTGATTAAGCGCGGCACCACCACAGATTATCATCTCAAGCTCACCGCCGAAGTTGGAAAGGACACTCTCGCCAAAGAGCTTTTTACGAAGGTCAATGCCAACCTTTCTTAACATATTGGATATCTTAATACCCTTTTTGAGGGTTGCGAGCTTGCCCGTCTTTTCTGCCGTTGCCATAATTCTCTTGTAGAAGGTCTCGACGAAAAGAGGAACGAGAATAAGGTGCGTGGGCTTGAACTCCTTCAGCTCGTTAAGTATATACTTAATTCCCGAGGATATATAGACCTCACAGCCCTGCGCGAAGTGGCCGACAAAGTTTACAGTAGAGCCGAAGGTGTGATGAGGGGGAAGCACGAACATAGTCTTGGGGGTAATGTTGAAGTTATACATTCCCTGCTCCATATCCGAGCAGATGTTCTTAAGCGAAAGCATTACTCCCTTGCCCTTGCCTGTGGTGCCCGAGGTGAACACGATAGAGGCAAGCCCCTCGCGGTCTATTTCATAGTCAAAGTAGCTTCTGTCACCGCCTGCAAGCTTTTCCTTACCCGCGCTGACAAGCGCTTCGTAGCTGAGTGCGCCCTCCAGCTCACCTCCAAAGGTGATGAGAGTTTTGACTGTAGGGCAGAGAGTGCGAAGCTCCTCTACCTTATCCTTAAGCGATGCCGAGTAAACGATACCAACACACTCCGCGGTATTGATGATAGACGCGGTGTCGGCTATGGGAAGCTCCTTGTCAATAGGAACGGTAACAGCGCCCATAGTCATAAGCGCGGTATAGGAAAAGAACCACTCTACGGATGCCGCACCGATAATGGCAACTCGCTTGCCCTCAAGCTCCATAGAGTGAAGCTCGGTCGTGAGCGCGCGAATGGCATCACGGCTCTCGGTAAAGGTCACCGTCTTGGTTTCCTTATCGTGGGGGGATGTCTTCCATCTGAAGGCTACGCGGTCGGGATATTTCTGTGCGACACGCTCGGTCATCTCTCTGAAATCGCTGAAATGAGTAGTCTCGTAAAGGGGATAGTTTTTCTTTCTGTTTTTCGTAGGCATAATCAATACCTCATAAATTTATTCCACACCGAGTACATTATAGCACAAAAACCAAAAAGTGTCAAGTATCTGTGCGGGATGAAAAGAAAGGTGATGCACGATGGCAAGGGGGGATGCTTTGACTCCAAAGCGTCCCCCTTTTACCCCCTGAAAGCAAATAATTGCGGATGGGATGTATTAATCTCCCATAGGCAGTATGTAATCAAGGCTCTGCCTTGTGTGGAATTGCCACGAAGCGGCGCATGAAATTCACACAATGTGTGGTATGGAACCAAGGCTCTGCCTTGTATATAAGCCCGACTGAATTTTCGGTGTTGACTTAAACTCAAAGATATTGTATAATGTTATGCAGTACTGTGTTAGGGGGGTAGGTATGTTTCCTGAAGAATTTCTTTTGAGAATGAAGAATATACTTGGCGACGGCTTTGATGCTTTCGTCCAGTCGCTCACCTGTCCTGCAGTACGCTCGTTTCGCATCAACCGTATAAAATTTGGTGGCGAGCTTAACCTTCCAGAGGGTGTTGAGGTTGTAGGTATTCCCTACTGCGAGGGTGGCTTTGCGGTCACCTCGGGCGGCGAGGGACTTGGCAACTCACCTGAGCATCACTCGGGTATGATATATTTTCAGGATGCGGGTGCGATGGCACCTGTCTCGGCACTGCCGAGGCTTAAGGACGGTGCTAAGGTGCTTGACCTCTGCGCTGCACCTGGCGGAAAGTCGGGACAGCTCGCGCAGCTTATCGGGCACAGTGGCTCGCTTCTTTCAAACGAGGTAATACCGAAGCGCGCACGGGTGCTTGTATCCAATATGGAAAGGCTTGGCATAACGAATGCCTGCGTTACCTCGCTCGAGGTATCCGAAATCGCCTCGCTCTACCCTGCCTTCTTTGACTGCGTAGTGATTGACGCGCCCTGCTCGGGTGAGGGAATGTTCAGAAAGGGAGAGGCGGCGGTTGAAAACTGGTCGGTGGAAAATATTCTTTCCTCGGCAAGACGGCAGAAGGATATTCTTGACCAGGGCTCAAGCTGTGTGGCAGAGGGCGGTTATCTTCTCTACTCTACCTGCACCTACGCGCCCGAGGAAAACGAGCATCAAGTAGCAGACTTTCTTGAAAATCACCCCGACTTTTTCCTTGTTGAATGTAACAATACTGCCTTGGTAGCTGCTACGGCACCCGGGCTTAATCTGAACAGGACGGTTGTTGATACCGCACGCGCAAGAAGAAGCTATCCCCACCTTTCGCTTGGCGAGGGGCAGTTTCTCGCGGTTATGAAAAGGCGCGACGGCGGTGGCGGTGCGGGCGCTCCTACGCGCGACAGGTCCACGCCCCCCGACAAGGCATCCTGTGCCACAGTCAACGCCTTTCTTCGCGACAACCTCACCGACATACCTCCAGGCAGGCTTGTAAGGAGCGGCAGTACGGTATCTCTCGTCTGTCACGAAATCCCGCTTCCCTGCCACGGCGTATTTATGCCAGGGGTTGCGATAGGCGAGGTGATAAAGGGCAGGCTTGTTCCGCACCATCAGCTCTTCTCGGCATACGGACATCTCTTTAAGTCAACCTATGAGCTGAAGGATGAGAGCGAGGCTCTTAAGTATATGCACGGTGAGGAGCTGCGCTGTGACGCGGGGCTTTCGGGGTATGTCGCCGTTATGTGGCACGGCTGTGCTTTAGGCGGTGGAAAGGCTTCGGGCGGTGTGATAAAAAACCACTATCCCAAGGGGCTTCGTATTTAGAAATTTCAGATATAATCCCGCTTTTTGTAAATAGTTATATACATATATTAAAAATGCCAAGATTTTTGGCAAATGAAAGGAATAGATAAAAATGGAAAACAAGGTATTAGCAACCGTCGGCGGTATGCCAATAACAAGTGCCGACGTGGATGAGTTCATCCTCTCGCTCGGTCAGCGCGGGGCGGGCTACAATTCACCCGAAGGGCGCGAGATGGTGCTCGCACAGCTTATTGACTCGAAGCTCCTTCTTCTTGACGCAAGAAGAAATCTTTACGAGACCGAGGCAGAGTTCAAGGCAAAGCTTGCGCGCTTCAAGGAAAATCTTCTTATAAACTATGCCGCCGAAAAGGCGGTAAAGGGCGCGAAGGCTCCCACCGAGGCGGACGCGCTTAAGTTCTATGAGGAAAATCCCGACAAGTTCACAGCAGGTGAGGTCGTAAACGCAAGCCATATTCTCGTTGACACCGAGGAAGCGGCGCTCGCGGTGCTTTCCGAAATCAAAAGCGGCGAGATTTCCTTTGAGGATGCGGCTATGAAGTATTCCTCCTGTCCCTCTAAGGAAAACGGCGGGTCGCTCGGTGAGTTTACGAGAGGACAGATGGTGCCCGAGTTTGACAGTGCGGTATTCGCAATGGAAGTTGGCACCGTTACCGAGGCACCCGTCAAGACACAGTTCGGCTATCACCTCATAAGGCTCAACAGCAAGACCGAGGCATCGGCAGTAGCCTTTGATGAGGTCAAGGATAACATCCTTGCGGCACTTGCAGAGTCACGCGAAAGAGATGCTCTCACAAGCAAGCTCGGACAGCTCAGGATACTCTACCCCGTAGACAAATTCTGATGAGGGACGACGAGGCACTCAAAAAGCGCTTTTGTGAGCTTATCTCAAGGGGCAATAGCGCGGGCTACTTTATCTTCACCGACTTTTTGGGGCTTGGCGAGCTATCCGTGCTGAAATCGCTTCTTCGCGGCGGGGATGAGGCACAGGTCGGCTTCTTTGGCGGATGCGAGGGCTGTGAGCGGGTTATGGCTCGCTTTGGCTCGCCTGACGAGCTTGGCTATGACGAGCCGTTTCCCATCAAGGCCTTGAAAATTAGCCCGAAGTCAAAAAAGTATGCCGAGGCTCTTACGCACCGAGACTATCTCGGCTCTATTCTCGCGCTCGGCATCACACGCGACGTTATCGGTGATATTATCATAAAAGATAACGACGCATACGTATTCGTGAAGGATGATATGTCGGAATACATAAGCGATGCGCTGACAAGGATAAGACATACCGACGTTATCATCACCGAGGCGGATGCCGACGGCATAGCGCAACACAGGTTTTTTCGCAGAGTGCGCGTGCAGGCGGAAAGCGAGCGAGCTGACGGTATCGTTGCCAAGGTCTTTTCGCTGTCGCGCGAGCGCGCAAGCGGACTTTTCGTAAAGAGCCTGGTTTTTGAAAACGGCACCCAAATAAGCGGAAAAAGCACTCTCTCGGTAGGCTCTACCGTAAGCGTGCGCGGGTACGGAAGATTTATATATCTCGGCTATGAGACGACCTCACGCAAGGGTAAGCTTAATATTGATATAGACGTGTTTATTTGATCGTTTAATATAATAAGGCGTACGCAAGACGATGCTTGTGTACGCCTTATTTCATTAGTATGACGCGACGTTTCTTTCTATTGCGTTGTTCAGGGTATTCTGAGTAAGTATTGGTGCAAGCAGAAATCCCAAACCGAAGAAACAAAGCACAAGATACAGCGCTCCGCGAGAGCCGTTTCCTGAAATCTCCCCATCCTTTACGCCTAGCATATATATCCAATAAAACGAATACAATCCCAACGTAATTACGGAAAAGACAAGAGCCATAACTCCTCCTGCCGTCTTACTCTTCGCCAAGGAATTTGTATCGTTCGTCAGACATACAAACCAGTACAAACCGTAAAGCCCAAGAGTTATGATGGTAAACAGTATAGCCAAGGGTACACTTCTTCTCTTCATATCATTGCCTCCTTTCAGTATAATTTTTTGCTACAGCTTCTATCATTTCTAATCGCCTTTCCTACTGCGTTTAGAACTGTAAGCAGACCGTCGGCGGAATCGTGCTGTTGCCTGCGCTCATGCTCCGACATATATATATCGTTAACTGTGTCGAATATATTCTTTTTATCAGGACCGCAGGAAAGCAACCGCCTCATTATTTTTTCTCCATACTCTCTCGATGTGGCAATCATCTCGTTTACATATTCGCGAGAAAAATCAAAATGTCTTTTTTTAAAACCGTTACAAATCGATACGTCAACATCAAGCACGGGAATATCGGTTTTGAACTCCCGACGAAAATTATACCGCGAGTGAAAATGTAAAACTATTATCAAATCAAGCTCGGAATTTCCGTTAATATAATCATCTTTAAGTCGTAGCAAGGGATAAAGCGGAATATTATCGACGGCTCCGCCGTCAGTCGCAAAACGCCCTCCTATAAATCGCGGTGCGCCGCAAACGAACGGAAAATTTGCCGCCGCTTTAAAATAATCACTCCAAAACGGATTAAATTCACCGTTAAGCCAGAAATACTTCGTCTTTAAAATCGGCATCAACGTCAACGGAAAGCATACTGGGAAGCTTACTTTATCTTTTGAGGTAAAAAAGGCGTCCATCGCATGCTTTAATAACTTTTTTGCACATACCTGCCAAAAAAGACTTAATGAATTAGACGTATTAATCTGTTCGTACAAATCCTTAAGCTCTTCCATTTTGTCAGTAGCCAAGGCATACGCCGTAAACAACCCCATAGATGCTCCTGAAGCGACCTTCACATCCGATTTGGGTAAATATTTAAGCAACGCCTCCGTAAACCCAACCTGATAAGCGCACTTGCTAAGACCTCCAGAATACACGAGACCTACATTCATTTTTTATTAGTCACCATCCGAGTCCGTGTCTTCTTTTCGCGCAATCTTATCAATCTCCCTGTTAAGAGCGTCGCCTATACCTTTAGCTTTATCAACGATTGTGCCAAAAAGCGCTCGTCCCTTCGCCGTGGCATACTCCAAATCAAATTTCGTTACCGCATCAGCCAGCTCTTTTCTATAGGCTTCAAGCTCTCTTCTTGCCCGATTGTAATCGTCTGTAATCTTTGCCCTTGCAAACGCCCTAGCCAGTCTTGTGACACCTTCAGCAAGATACATTATGGACTCTCTGTTATTTTCACTCATAAGAAACGTCTTTTCCTTCGCTCTTGAGCGATAAATTAAAGCTACCCTTTTAATTTTCTTCAATATGATTTTATCGTTTGAAAAGCTTTCGATAAAATCTGTTAAAAGATAAAGCTTATCCAGAATATCCTTTGCATTTTTGCAATTTACAATACTTCCCATATTAGCTCCTTTAAGTTAAATAATGCACTAATCGTCTTTTTTCTACATTTTTTGTTAATATTATACTCCTATAGATTAAGTTTGTCAACCCCTAGGTGATTATAAAATTAATCTGTAGGATATATAATTTTAACAGTAGATTATAAAGGAGGGTGGCAAGATGAACAACTCTAACTTATTAAAGGAAATAGGGCTTCGTATAAACAAAAGGCGCAAGGAGCTAGCGATAACACAGGAGCAGCTTGCCGAAATGATGGACGTATCAGTCCAAATGATTTCTAACCTTGAATTAGGAAAAAAAGCCATACGCCCTGAAAATTTAGTAAAAGTATGTGCAGCGCTTAATATTAGTGCGGACTATATTTTGCGTGGCAAGCGTAATGACCTCGATATTGCAAGCTATTCCGAAAAATACAAAAAGCTACCTGCTGATAAACAGGAGTTGCTTGATAAACTCGCTGATAGCTGGCTTTCCGACTAATTTTCCCTGACATAAGCCAAAAACAGTATTTGCTCAAGATCAAATGAGTTTTCTTTCACATATAGCAATAGAGTGAGCTTGGCACTGATTTTCCAAGCTCACTCTATTGCTATTACGTTTTTCTTTTATTTTACCCTTACGCTGTTCGCCCAAAGCTCAAAGGTCTGGGTATAGGAATTTGCAATATCCTCACTACAGCTGATATCGACGTAGTAAATAGCATTGCTTCCGCCTGCAATTAGAACATTGTGGAAGAAGTAGCTGACACCGTCATTTGACACGAGGTAGGTCAGGCGGTAGGCATTCTGCTTTGCGCTATAGTAAAGCCCGCACGCCTCCCTATCTATGCCGTTTGCCGTAAGGAACACCTCGATATATTCATGGAGGGTAATATCTGCCCTCTCGCCAAGGGCGGTAAGCCTCTCACCGTCAAGCACGACGACACCGAAGCCTGCCGAGAGCGTGGTATAGTAGAGGTCGAAATAGTCACTCGCGGTCGGGCGCATATCTTGGGGGATTTTTGCCGTAAGCCCCTCTATTTCAATATAGATGGACCTCTCCTTGCCACAGCCGATGAGCGCGACAGCGAGCAGAGCGATGACTAATACAAGCACAAATGGCTTAATTAACAGTTTTTTCAAGAGAAACTCCTTTTTGAGCTGTCTTTTTTGGGGTAGGGCTGGCCTACCCCGTTTTTTAATTATCCGAGACGAGGCCTTAAAGATCAGACTTTATAATGTCGGTAAAGCTACTCCAGAAATAGTCGCTGCGATAGCTTGAGCTTGAGCTTACGTGGATTTCAAAGCTGCTCGCCGTACCGATAAAGTCAGCGGGCGGAAGAACGCTTTCCGCGGACTCTATATAAAGGTCAAGGCGCGTAAGAGAGCCAGCGCCTGCAAATGCGCCGTTCATAAGCTGCTTAAGCCTTGAATCCGCACTGACGGTCACGCGCTGAACGACACCGCCCGAGAAGGCTCCCTCGCCGAGGGTGGTTACGGCAACGAGATTATTGCTGTCGCCAAGCCTTACACCGATAGGCAGGGTAAGCGAGGTCTGCGTCTTACCAAGCTCGGTAAGTCCCGTTATCATATAGTTTCCGTTTGGAAGTGCCTCATAGGTGAAATACTTCTCGTTTATATCGGGCTCCTCACCCTCAAGCATGATAAGTCCGTCGCGAAGCGCGGGTACCTCGGGATATGGCTCAAGCACAAGCGTTGGTATTTCCTCTGCAAGAATAATATCCTCGGCAAGGCGAAGCGTTCTGTACTTAACGCCCGTATCGTTTAAGTGGAAGTTGCTGTCAAAGAAATAGCCTGCGTCAAGAATATAATCGTCGGCATAGCTGATGATATCACAGTCTATTTTTTCACCGAGAAGCTTTTCAAACGCGCGAAGCTCCTCCGAGGTGTACTGCTCCTTTACCGCGAGCTCGTTCATCGGGCTGAAGGAATAATAGACCTCGGCACCGACCAGCCTGCAATAGGCTATATACTCGTTGAGATAGTCGATAAAGGGCTCGTTTATAATGCTCTCGTCAAGAACTATCGGGGTGTTGGGATCGTAGTAGAGCTCCATCACGTTGGACGGTCTTTCGTACACTACGTCACCGTACTCGTTAAAGCTTTTGCTGTTATACACGCCCTCGGGGTCGGGCTTACCCGACACGGCAAGCTTTACCTTATTTCCGACGTGCCTGAACATTCCCGACAGAAGCGAGGGGATGTTGTTTATATCCATATAGCGAAGAAGCGAGTAGTCATCGTCTATAGCCTGAAGGGTGGTCTCGGTGTTGAAATACATCGACATCGTCTGCGCGCTTACCTCAGGGGCTATTATAACCACGTCGCCGCGCGAGATGCCTGCGCGCGAGAGGTCAAGCATTACCTTCGTGCCGAGCGCGGCATAGAGCCCGAAGTTTACTACGGGCATACCCACGTACTCCTCAAGCAACTCTGAGTCAAGCCCGAATGCAACGCTTGAGCCGCCGACTACTATAAGCTTTTCCTCCTCGATGTCCTTAAGCCTATCAACCTTATCGTCAAGCACGCCGACAAAGGTGTTTGAATACTGAGGGACCGTTAGCACCACTATTCCGAATATCAGAGCCAGAGGCATAAGTATTACCAGAAGCGCCGCAACTGCCTTAAGGGCGGTCTTTACTTTACTATTCATAAAAATCCTCCCTTAGAATTGGAAATAGATAAACGTGCTTGCCATATCCTTCGAGAGCAGTATTGCCCAGGAAAAGATAATTATCCACACGTAGTAGATGAAGCTTGAATTTCTTACCAGAATAAACGAGCCGTCATCGGCATCCTCGTACTTAAGCAGTCTGTCAATAATCACAAGCGTTGCGACCGAAAGGATGCACATAAGGATATTGGTAATATCAAGGCTCATATGCGTAAGCGTATCGGTGAGGCTTCCTCCTGCGGTAAAGAGCTTACCGAGAAGCACCCAAGCGTCGTCTGTGGTGTTTGCCCTGAAGAATAGCCACGAGAAGCAGACGAGTATAAAGGTAATCACCCTTCGTCCCCATCCGACTAGTCTGCCCTTGGGGTCAAGTCCGATATTCGTTATCAGCTTGTTTCTTCCCTTTATCGTGAGCTGTCCTACTATCTGATAGACACCGTGGATAGCTCCCCAGATAACGTAGGTCCACGCGGCGCCGTGCCAGAGGCCCGATACCATAAATACGATAAAGAGGTTCATAAGGTGGCGCCATTTTTTACAGCGGCTGCCACCAAGAGGTATGTAGAGATAATCGCGGAACCAGCTTGAGAGCGAGATATGCCATCTGCTCCAGAACTCCTTTATGGTGGTCGCCATATAGGGGTGGTCGAAGTTCTTCATCAGGCGAATGCCCATAATTCTAGCACAGCCCGTAGCGATGTCGGTGTAGCCCGAGAAGTCGCAGTATATCTGCACCGCGAAAAGACAGGTCGCGATAATTACACCGAGCGAGGTCGCCTCGGTTGGATTGTTATAAATTGAATTTACGTAGACCGAAAGCAGATCGGCAACGCATATCTTCTTGAAGAAGCCGACTATCATATGCTTTGCACCCTTGATAGCGTCGGGATTTGACCAGGGCTTCGGATTTTTCAGCTGGGGTATGAGGTTATCGGGGCGCTCGATAGGTCCAGCAACCAGCTGTGGGAAGAAGGATACAAAGAGCGCGTAGAAGAAGAAGTTAGGCTCGGTCTTGATATCCCCTCTGTATACGTCAATAACGTACGAGAGCGTCTGGAAGGTGTAGAAGGATATACCTACGGGAAGCACAAGATCAAGCATAAAGGGTGAGGGTGTACCGCCGAGGGCAGTAATTATTCCCGTCACGCTTCCCGAGAGGAAGTTGAAGTACTTGTAGAAGAAAAGCACGCCGAGGCATATAACGAGAGTTACGGCAAGGCAAAGCTTTCTTATGCGCGGGTCGGTCTTGGCTTCAATAATACGCGAGGCTATCCACGAGACAATAGTTGTACCGAGTATAAGGACAACCAGCTCTGCCTGATAGCACATATAGAAGTAGTAGCTCGCGATAAGCAGCATCGGCCACTTCAGCTTCTTGGGAAGCACGAAGTAAAGCAGAAGCACTATGGGGTAAAATAGCAAAAATTCCCAGGAATTAAAGGTCATTTGCCCTCACCTCCCGTCTTTTCCTCGGGGGCGGTCTGCCCGTCGGCACCGTCGGTCTTGTCGGCAGGCGCTTTCTTGTCAGCGGGCGCTTCCTTGTCGGCAGGCGTTTCCTTATCGGCGGGCGCTTCCTTATCGGTAGCATCACTTACGGGTGCGGTGGGCTCAGTCTGTATGCGTACAGGCTCAAAGTCGTATTTTACGGGGGTGGCGTTTCTGATAGGGCTTGCGTCGGCGGTAATACCCATAGCCTCTCTCTTGCGCATCTGCCCTTCAAGGGTGTCATCCTCAAGCGGGATGCTATCCGCCTTCTCCGCGCTGTCCCGCGGGGCTCCGCGCCTGCGATAAACAAGCGCCTGTGAGAGCGTATATACGAATACGCTTATCATATACATAAGAACCGCATCCTCTATGGTAAGCCCCAATGTCATCATCGGGATAAGGAAGATTATATGCAACGCGAGGTTTACATAATTCAGCAGTCTTGAGAGCCTTCCCCTTACGATTGCCGAAATGATATGGAGCAATATGAACAAAAGCAGTCCGAGCAAAAGCGTCGGGTATTTTAAAAATTCCACTGTATTGCTCCTCTCTTACTTAAGATAGTCGGGTATAATATTCGGCACACCCGTAGAATTGCCATTTTCAAAGTCACAGCCCGCGAAGGACGTGCCCTCGGACAAGAAGCCTCTCGGTGTCTTTCCGAAAAGATTACAGATATCCACGTACATTCTGTAGGTACGAAGCGCGCGTCCCGTATCGTTTACGTGGAATGCGCAATCGTAGAAGTAGGCGTGGTCAAGCGTGTAGCTCGCGCTCTTACCGAGCACGCCGTCAAAGATGAAATTATCCTTATTTGCCATCATCGCGTCATATGCGGCAAGGTGGCTCTTGCTCTTGCACTCGTCAAAGAGCTTATCGGCATCGACGGGGCAGAAGGTGAAGTAGACCTTAGCTCCCGAGAGCTTTGCCGAGGTGATAGCGCGGTTGACGTTTTCCTTAAAGGGTGAAGACAGAATTGATGCCCATGTGACATTGTTCGGATCCTTATAATCCTTGTTCTTTACCTGATCCTCAACATTTTGCCACGAGCTCTCAAATTTTGTCTTATACATATCGTTCATCGTGATGAAGTAGGAATCGACGTAGGGCGTTCCTTCTTTCTTTCCGAGATACTCGCCGTACTTGTTGACCTCACCCTTGTCAATACGGAGCATAGCGTGCTCGTATCTCAGCGGCACCTGAGCGCTACCCTGCTTGAAGGTTGGCGAGCGCTTGTATTTGTACTCGCTGTTAAAGGACGCGAACGCCGAGAACACACCCTTGTAGTTGGATATGTCAATCAAGCGCCAGAAGTTGTTCATTGACTCAAGGTCGCGTACGGTCTTCCAATAAAGCTCGTTCTCACCCATCATATAGGTACTGTTTTCGGGGGCGAAAAGTACTATATCACCCGTGTGCGCAAGCTTCTGCATCGCCTCAAGGTAGATAATGCCGTTCGTGGTCCTCGTCGTACCGAAGTTTATCAGCGTGTACTGTCCCTGAAGAAGCGCCTCCATATACTCGCTTGAAAGTCCCTGATAGGTTGACGAGCCTGCGATAACTATTATTCGGTTCTTCTTATAACTTGCGAGCAGGCGCGAGAGCTTAACCGAGAAGGCTCCCTCCTGCGTATTTGAAAAGCGCGGTGCCATAGTGGCATTGACATAAAGATGCTTAAATGAGGTGTAGCTTGCCGCATCGAGGGCATTGTCGGATATGTAATAAATTCCGTCGGGGTAGTAGATGGTTTCAAGCTTATCACAGCCCTTGATAGCGCCGTCATAGACACGCTGCACCGTCTTTGGGATAACCAGCGTCTTGACCTTCTTATTCTTGAAGGCATCCTGCGAGATTGCGATTACGGGCTTTCCGCCGATAAACTCGGGGATAACCACCTCCTCGCTGTCCGCGGTATAGTTAAGAATTGATACACCGCTTGTGCGCCAATCGGGTGCCTTGTCGGCAGTAATTCCGTCGGGCAGAGGCATATCGATATCGGCTACGGTAAATTCCTCGGACGCCTTTTTCCATATGCAGTATATCTTACCGCCACCCGCGGCGGGGTCGGGATAGTATCTCGAGCCGAGACTGTAGGAGGTGCCGCTTCCGTCGGGCTTGGTGTTGTACTCACACAGAACGTAGCCCTCCCTTGTAAAGGTGCCGTCATCAAAAAACAGCGCTACGGTCTCGAATACCTCGCGGTAGCTCTGTGCCATCGTGACCTTAAGACATCCCGCCGAGAGCTCGGTGGAATAATAGAGGTTGTCGGCCGCGTTGAAGGAAGAGGTATTTACCACACCGCCGTTCGGGTCGTATATGAACGCATCCGAATCAAGATAGTTCGCGAAAAGCTTGATAACACCGCTCTTGCCCGCAAGCTCGGGGGAAAGCCTGAAGGTGAAGCTTCTGTCGAGCGATATCATTTTTGATGTATCGTTAGTGCGCCAGCCGATGCTCCAACCGATAAAGGTGCGGTAATCGTCGTTTGCGCTGACGGTGACGGGTGTTCCCGCCTGAACCTTTGCACCGTTGGCAAGCGAGCTGGTGTCACTTGTCGCGCCCGCGAAGAAATAATAATATTCGGCATCCGTGCCGTATCCGAGATCTATCGCCGTAAGATTTACGAGAGTGCGCCTCGTAACGCCCTTAAGTGTCAGAACACCGTCGACTATCTCACCCTCGGAAAGATAATCCACCGCGTGTCCCTCCTCGAAGCTTACCTCAAAGCGCGCGTCCTCGCCAAGCTTGACGTAGGTAGGATTTTCGCTCGTTACGGTGACACCCTCCGAGCAGTTTACCATTACCTTTACCGTCTCGTCGGTATCCCCGCCCCCACAGGCGGTAAGTCCCAAAAGAAGCAGGACCGATAAAGCAAGCAATATAATTTTTTTCATAAGCATACCCCCGTACACTTTTAAATAAGAATATATTTTAAGATATTTTAGCACATAAAAAAATAAAAATAAATATAAAAAAATACTTTTGTGAGCGAGCGTGCGAACAAGCAACGCATATTTCACAAAAGCATTTTTTCTTTTTTGTGTATATCCTACAATTTGTTAAATTATATCAGTTTAAATATTTTAATGCCTGCAGAGGTGAGGAAATGAGAGCATCCGCACCGAAAGCTGACAGCTCCTCGCTGTCCCGAAATCCCCAAAGAACGCCAATTCCTATTCCCGCGCCGTAATTTTTCGCCGTCTGCATATCAACTCCCGTGTCACCGAAATAGGCGGTCTCATCGGGGCTTACGCCGAGGAGGCGGCATATCTCAAGGGGGGCATCGGGGGCGGGCTTAAGCTTAACTCCCTCCCTTGCTCCGTATACAAGGTCGAAGATGCCGTCAAAGAAAAGCTCGCAGAGCTGCTTTACCGTGGGGTCGGGCTTATTTGATATGACCGCAAGCCTCATCCCCTTTTTCTTAAGCTCCGAGAGAAGCCCGTTTATGCCCGAGTAGGGCTCGGTGCCTCGGGCAAAGTCGGCATTATAATAGTCGACGTAATCCCTGTGCACTGCCGATATAACGCTCATATCTACCCCCTCGCGCTGTGAGGCTATCGCGCGCAGAACAAGCTCTCTCGCACCGTCGCCCACAAAGACACGCGCCTTCTCTCTTGATATCGGATGAAAGCCGTGGCGGGCAAGGGTTTCGTTCAGTCTTTCGTTGATACTTGTAAGCGTATCAAGAAGAGTTCCGTCTAAATCAAACAAACACGCTTTAATCATTTTTTCACCTTATTTGCAAATAGTTGTTGTCAATATTGGTATTTTGCCTTATGCCCGCTTAAGCTTTGCAAAGGTTGCCATAAGCTTCTTCTTGCCTACTGTATCAAATTCTATCTCGTACAGCACATCGCCGCCCATATCCTTTGACGAGATTACGGTGCCGAGACCGAAGCTATCGTGAAGCACCCTCTCACCAGCCTTGAAGCGAGCTATACCGAAGTCCTCGGCAGTCCGTTTTTTCTGACCTGTACCGTCAGGGGCGCGTCTTACCTCGTAGCCGCCGTGAGCACTGCCCGGCCTGCCAAAGCCCGACTGCCCAAAGCCGCCTCTGCCCGAAAAGCCTCCGCGCGAAGCGCCTCCTGTGCGCGTGCCGCCTTCTTTTTTCAAAAGAGCATCGGGGATTTCATTTCTTACGAAGGTTGAGAGCATATTGTAGGTGGTCCGTCCCCACATCATACGGTTTTTCGTATAGCTGATGTAAAGGCGCTCCTTCGCGCGGGTTATCGCGACGTAGGCAAGCCGTCTTTCCTCGCCCATTTCAACCTCACTCATCATATTCTGCTCAGAGGGGAATATTCCGTCCTCCATACCCGCGAGAAATACATAGGGGAACTCAAGCCCCTTTGCCGAGTGAATGGTCATAAGCACTATCGAGTCGGCATTTTCATCGTACTTGTCAACGTCGCTGACGAGCGCAATTTCCTCGAGAAAGCCTGTGAGCGTCGGCACAAGGTCAAGCTCCCTTTGTCTTTTCTCATACTCGATAGCACCGACGATAAGCTCGTTTACGTTATCTATCTTGCCCTCGCCCTCAAAGCCCTCGTTGAGAAGCATATCCTTATATCCGCTTGTCTCAAATATCTCACCGATAATCTCCGAGGGGGTAAGCTCCCTTGCCCTGATATCGGTGATAAGCCTGTAAAAGTCAAGCAGTCTCGGTGCGCTCTTCGCAAGGGCGGTATATTCGCCTGCCCGACTTATAACCTCAAGCATGCTCACTCCCGCATCCTGAGCTATTTTCTCAATCGCCTCAACCGTCGCGTTACCTATTTTCCGCTTCGGCTCGTTGATAATTCTCTTAAGGCGAAGATTGTCCGTACCCGAATTTATAAGCGAGAGGTAGGCTACGATATCCTTGATTTCCTTCCTGTCATAGAAGCGAAGTCCGCCGAGTATCCTGTACGGCACACCGCTTTTCGCAAGGGTGGTCTCAAGCGATCTTGCAAGCTCGTTAAGCCTGTAAAGCACCGCAAAGTCGGAATATTTCGCCTCGCCCGCACTAACCATACGGTTTACGGTATCTACTATGAATTTACCCTCCTCGGTGGCATCCTGACATTCCCTGACGGTAATCCTCTCACCGTCACCCTTGTCGCACCAGAGGCTCTTTCCGTGTCTTACCTCGTTGTTTTTAATAACCGCGTTTGCCGCGGCAAGAATATTCGCGGTCGAGCGGTAGTTCTGCTCAAGCTTAACGACGGTGGCATCGGGATAGGTGGTGTCAAAGCCGAGTATGTTCTCAACCGTAGCACCGCGAAAGCGGTATATGCTCTGGTCATCGTCACCGACTACCATTATATTGCGGTAGCCGTCGGACAGAAGCCTCGTAAGCTCGAACTGCGCGGGGTTGGTGTCCTGATACTCGTCAACAAGGACATATCTGAATTTTCTCTGATAATAGTCAAGCACCTCGGGGTCAAGCCTGAACAGCTCTACCGTACGCATAATTATATCGTCAAAGTCGAGCGCGTTGTTTTCCCTCATACGGCGCTCATAAAGACTGTAAATACGCGCGATATCCGCACTTCTCGGGTCCTTTGTAAGCTCAAAGCGGTCACACGGGACAAGCTTATCCTTCGCCGCGCTTATCCTGTCGCATACCGTGCGAAGCGAAAGACGCTTTTCATCAATATCAAGCTCGTCCATACACGCCTTGACCATTCGCTTCTTATCGTCGGTATCGTATATTGAGAAGTTGTCCTGATAGCCGAGCCTCTCGTGGAATTTGCGAAGTATTCTTAAGCACACCGAGTGAAAGGTGCCGCTCCATATCGACGAGCTTACGGTCGGGTCCTCAAATGCCGCGTCAAGCCTCGTGCGGATCTCCCTTGCCGCCTTGTTGGTAAAGGTGATGGCAAGCACCGAGTAGGGCATCGCCCTCTCGTAGGCAAACACCGAAAGCATAGGCTCTATAACCTCGGGGGGCTGTGAAAGAAGCTCCTCTAGCGACTGTAGCGTTTCATCTGTAACATCACTTGGAATAAAGTCGGTATGATAGGCGTTTCCGTATTTAATAAGGTAGGCAATGCGGTTGACAAGCACCGTCGTCTTTCCGCTTCCCGCACCCGCAAGCACGAGAAGCGGGCCGTTTGCCAAAAATACGGCACGGCACTGCATAGAGTTCAGCCTTGACTGATAGACCTTATCGAACAGCGCCCTTTTGATTTTTGTATATCTTGTATGTAAATTATCCATAAAAAACCGTTACTTTCTGCTCTTTTTTACAAAGCAATGCAATGCTTCGTATTTTTTACTCCGTTAATTGTAAAGCCTTTGTTGATCTATTTTCCCGCGCCCTGCCTCGGGGCTTTTTTCCGAGGTGGATTTTTTTGCACTTTTCAGTATTGAATAAGGCTCCCCGAGAACAGGCTGGAAAAAAGTTTTCCACAATGAAATCTGTGGGAAATGAGGAAAACTCAAATTTCAAAATGCCGAGTTTTACGCACAAATTCCTTTTGGTGAGATTTTATCCACAGGTTTTCCACCGTTTTATGTTTTCACCCTGTGGAAAACTCCTTTCCTATCGAAATTTGACTTTTCCGCTTTTTGACACCCGAAATGTCACTCCCACTCAAAATATGACATTTTTCGCGGCAAAAAAATTCTGCCTTTATTTTTTTGATTTTTCATTCGTATAAAATACTAATCCGTGTAAGACAAGCATTACAATTCAGCGTTTTGCGCCCTTTCTTTTGGCACCTGTCGTATTCTTGCCTCTCATATCGGCGCGTCCCTTTCGCCCGCCGACGGGCACGGTCTTGTCCTTGCCGCGGGAAAGGCGCTCTGCCTCTCTCATTATTCTCACGGTATCCTCGCCAAAGGTGCGCTCAAGCTTCTTAAGACGCTGTCTTTTTTGCGCTGTTCCCGCACCTTGTGCGCCGCGGGATGCACCGCCCGACGATATCCTTGACGGTCTTGCGCCTGAGCTACCCCTGCGTGAGGGTGCCCCTGCTCTGCCCTTTTGTAAATCAGACTTTACCTGAGAGCCTCTGAAGGCAGGCCTTACAAGACATTCCTCGCCGTAGCCGATCAGGTCCTCCCTGCCCGCTTTGGTCAGCGCCTCTCTTACGAGATTTGCGTTCTCGGGGCGCGAGAACTGAAGAAGTGCGCGCTGAAGCTGCTTCTCTCTGTAGTCGCGGCAGACCGTGACCTGCTTTTTGGTAAGCGGGTTTATTCCCGTATAGTACATTACTGTTGATATAGTACCAGGTGTCGGGTAGAAATCCTGCACCTGCTCGGGCGAGTAGCCCCATTTCTTTAGGTAAAGCGCCATCTCTATAGCATCGTCAAGCGTGGTGCCTGGGTGGCTTGACATAAGATAGGGCACGAGATACTGCTCAAGCCCCGCTTCCTTTGAGAGCTTAAAATACTTTCTTCGGAACTCCTCGAACACCTCTATTCTCGGCTTGCCCATCATAAGAAGAGCATTCTGCGAGCAATGCTCGGGAGCAACCTTGAGCTGTCCTGAAACGTGGTTGGTGACAAGGCGCCTGAAGAAGTCGTCCTTTTCATCGAGCATAAGGTAATCAAATCTTATTCCCGAGCGGATGAACACGCGCTTAACCCCTGGTATCCTCTCGATTTCCTCAAGCATATGCATATACTCGCTGTGGTCTACCTTGAGATTTTTACAGGGTGTGGGGGCAAGGCATTTTCTTGACGGGCAGACACCGTCGGTAAGCTGCTTATCACACGCGGGGTAGCGGAAGTTTGCGGTAGGCCCGCCGACATCGTTTATATATCCCTTGAAGTCGGGCATCTTTGCTATGATATTCGCCTCGCGAAGCACGCTTTCCTCGCTTCTTGAGCGCACCTCACGTCCCTGGTGGAAGGCCAGCGCGCAGAAGTTGCACGCGCCGAAGCAGCCTCGGTTGTGAGTAATCGAAAATCTCACCTCGCTGATAGCGGGCACACCGCCAAGAGGCTCATAGTCGGGGTGATAGGTCCTGGCAAAGGGTAGCGAGTAGACAAAATCAAGCTCCTCACGACTTAGCGGGGGCATAGGCGGATTCTGTACCAGAATTTTATCGCCGTAGCCCTCAACCACCGCGCGGCCGTTTACCGAATCGGTATTTTTATACTGCACAGAGAATGCCTCGGCATACCTCGCCTTATCGCTCTTCAGCTCATCAAAGTCACCAACGTAGACTGAGGGATAGTGCAGAGGCTCGTCCTTATCGCAAAGGTAAACGGTGCCTCTTACATCGCGTATCTTGCGAATGGGAACACCTCTGTCGAGAAGCTCTGCTATACGCCGGAGGATATTCTCGCCCATTCCGTAGGTGAGTATGTCGGCGCGGCTGTCAACCAGCACGCTTCTGCGCACTCTGTCCTCCCAATAATCGTAGTGGGCGAAGCGGCGCAGAGACGCCTCAAGCCCGCCGAGGATGATCGGCACGTCACCGTACGCCTCGCGTATTCGGTTTGAGTAAACTATTACCGCGCGGTCGGGGCGAAGTCCTGCCTTACCGCCTGGGGAATAGTAGTCATTTGAGCGTCTCTTTTTTGACACGGTATAGTGCGCAACCATACTATCAATGTTTCCCGCGCTTACAAGAAAGCCGAGCCTCGGTCTTCCGAAGCGACAGAAGTCCGCCTTTGAGCGAAAGTCAGGCTGCGCAAGAATGGCAACCGTAAAGCCCGCTGCCTCAAGCACTCTTGATATTATGGCCGTGCCAAAAGACGGGTGGTCCACGTAGGCATCACCCGTCACATAAACAAAATCAACCTGCCCGATACCGCGAGCCTTCAGATCCTCGTAGGTAGTGGGCAAAAACTGCTCTCTGTTCATCTTTTTCTCCACTTGGATTATTCTCTAACCGAAACCGCACCGGGTTAAATCAAAGCGAGAAGCTATCGAGCAGGACCTCTCTTTGCTCACCCGTCGACATATCGCGAAGCATAGCTCGGCCTGTCTCTATCTCGCTGTCTCCTATAATAAGCGTATATTTCGCGCCTATTTTGTTGGCGTACTTCATCTGTGCCTTAAGGCTTCTGCCGACGGTATCGCACTCGCAGAATTTACCCTCGCGGCGAAGTCTTTCGCAAATAGCAAGCGCCTTTACCTGAGCAAACTCGCCAAGGGCGGCAACGTAAAGCAATGGAAGCTCTTTTTCTATATCGGCAACGCCCTCCTCACGCATAGCGAGAAGAACTCTGGTAATTCCCATACCGAAGCCTATACCAGGAAGAGAGGGGCCTCCAAGTCCCTCAACGAGACCGTCATAGCGACCTCCGCCGCAGACGGTGGACTGTGCGCCGATGCCCTCGGAAATAAACTCAAAGACAGCACCCGTGTAGTAATCAAGTCCTCTTACGATAGAGGGATTAATGACATACTCAATGCCCATAGCGTCAAGCGACTTAAGAAGCATATCAAGGTCGTGGCGGCAGCCCTCGCAGAGGTGGTCGATAGTCTTAGGCGCACCCTCTGCCAGCGCGTGGCACTTCTCTACCTTGCAGTCAAGCAGGCGAAGGGGATTTTTTTCAAGCCTTGATTTGCAGTTTTCGCAAAGGCACCCCTCGTGCGACCTGAAGTAGGAAACGAGAGACTCGCGGAAGGCAGGTCTGCACTCCTTACAGCCTATGGAATTTATATTGAGCTTAACCCTTTTCAGCCCGAGCCTCTTAAGCACCGACGCGGCAAGAGCTATGGCGGTGGCATCCGACGCGGGGCTGGTCGAGCCAAATGCCTCGGTGCCGAACTGGAAGAACTCGCGCGTTCTTCCCGCCTGGGGCTTTTCGTGGCGGAAGCAGGATATGATGTAATAGAATTTAAGCGGCATAGTATCGGTGCATTTGCCGTTTTCGATTATAGCGCGCGCTACCGATGCCGTGCCCTCGGGGCGAAGCGAAATAGACTTATCGTCATCGGCAAAGGTATACATTTCCTTCTGTACGACGTCCGTAGTGTCTCCGACACCGCGCACGAACAGCTCGGTGCTTTCAAAGGTAGGCGTGCGTATCTCACCGTAGCCGTACTTTGCCGCCTCCTCGCGCATAACCCCCTCAACGTAGCGGAAAAGCGCCGCCTCGTCGGGAAAAATATCCATCGTTCCTTTAATCTTCTGTATCATAATATCTCCATTCCGTCGCGATACGCGACCCGTGCCAGAAAAATTTTAATGTCCCAAAGGGCCTCACACGCACACGCTCTCTATTCTCTACTCGCCGTGTGCCAGAGTGAGAAGCTCATCTATCCTATCCTGATTACCGAGATAGTCAAGCATTCCTATCACCGCCTCAAAGCCTGTTGCCGTGCGATATTCCTTACCGCTTGCGTGCTTGGGCTTATTCAAGTGAGTTGAGTTTGACGCGTAGCCGAACATAGCGCGCTCATCCTCGTTAAGCCTGTCCTCAATACGCAGATATGCCTCAGCCTGTGCCTCGGCGGTAACGTATTTCAGCGCCTCGCGGTTAAGCTCGCCCGACCTGCTCAGCCCGCGCGAAACCAACAGACGCCTTATAAAAAGCGCGTGTCTTGCATCTCCGAGATAGGCAAGCGCCAAGGGGCTTGGAAGATTTGCAAGATTTTGTGAATTGTCCATAGTCTCTCTCCCCCTAACTGACTTAAATATTATAACAAAATATTTTCATAAAATCAATAGCTTACGGAATAAAGAAAAGATATTTTAAATATTTTCGGGCTTGCTCTTGATTAGTTTGATATTTTGTGTTATACTGTATGATGAAATAAAAGAGGATAATTTTCTTATGATGTATGATTATATAAAGAGAAATTACGAGTGTCTGTGCGATGAGCTTGCCTCTGTTGCATCGCGTGTTGGCGTTAAGACACCGACGCTGGTATCGGTTACCAAGAGCGGCAGTGACGAGGAGCTTATGGCGCTTGTGCGCGCGGGTGCTTTGGATATCGGTGAAAACCGACCTCAAGAGCTTCGAAGAAGGCTTGACCTTATCACCTCTTCGGGACTTTCGGTCAGGGCGCACGAGATAGGCTCGCTTCAGACGAATAAGGTACGCCTTATCGCCCCCGACGTCACTCTTATACACTCGCTTGACAGGCTCTCGCTTGCAGAGAAAATAAACGCCGAGGCAACAAGACTCGGCAGGAAAATCCCCGTTTTGCTTGAGATAAACAGCGCGTGCGAGGAGCAGAAGGGCGGTATATTTCCAGAGGATGCGTGCGCCTTTTACGAGAGCGTCGCAGGGCTTGGCGCAATTGAGATAAGAGGGCTTATGACGATGGGACCCGTGTGCGATACGGGTGAGGAAATTCGCCCCTATTTCAGACTGACGAAAAAGCTTTTTGACGAAATGAACGAGCGCTACGGCTTCGGTGATGAGCCTGTTCTCTCTATGGGAATGAGCGACAGCTATTCGGTCGCGATAGAGGAAGGCTCAACGCTCGTCAGAGTCGGCAGACGGCTTTTCGTCAAGTAAGGGATATTCAAAAGAGCTTCAGGATTATATAGATTAGGATTAAAAGGAGAAAGTGAAATGGCATCAAAATTCTGGCAAAATCTTCGTGACAAGGTTAGCAATATTACAGGGGATGAGCCCGACGAGGCAAGATTTGAGGATTACGAGGAGGTAATAGGCTCTCACACCGAGGAAAAGCCAAAGGAAGAGCCGCAGGCTCCCGCAGCCCCCGAGGCCTCCATCAGCGCGGTATCCGAGACAGGCGGCAACATCAATCTTAAATTCGTCCATCCCACCTCCTACGATATGGAGCAGGTAAGCGAGATTGCCGAGCTTCTTCTCTGTGGCTTTATCGTCGTGCTTGACGTAGATGGTATGGACAAGATAGGTGTTATGAGACTGCTTGATTTCTTAAACGGTGTAACCTACGTCACCGAGGGCACGATAACGCAGAGAAGTCAGAAGTCCTTCGTTATCACCCCCAAGAACGTGAGCATCACCGACTGATAAAAATGAACTGCACGATGGGGCAGAGCTTGCCGTCTCGGTGCAGTTCTTTTAATATAAACGCCACATAAATTATAAATTCCGAGCTTCGTGGAATACTTAAAAGAGAGCGAGATACGCCTTAAATGACAATAGTTCTTTACTTTATTGCAAAATTAATCTCAATTTTGCTTGAGGTAGTAAGCACCGCAATGCTCATACAGGCTCTTATGTCATTCTTTATGCCAGGTGATGACAATAGGTTCTACTTATTTCTTCACGCGATAACCGAGCCTTTCGTTATGCCTGTAAGATTTATCTTAAATAAGCTGGGGCTCCTTGAGGACTCGCCTATCGACTGGTCCTTCGTGCTTGCCTATATCCTCATATCTATTCTGACAATGCTTCTTCCCGCAATATAAATTTTGTATCGGAGAAAAATATGATTAAATTCAAACGTCGTACAGTACCCGAATATATATCCTACGCGCTGATAGTAGCAGTCGGTGTGATACTTGACCAGATCACGAAAATGCTCGCGGTAAGGCATCTTCGCCCTATTGATACCCTGCCGCTTATCGAGGGCGTGCTTCATTTTACCTACGTTGAAAACCGCGGGGCGGCATTCGGTATGCTGGCTGATGCGAGATATGTATTTATCATCACCTCGACAATAATGATCTTAGCCCTGTCGGTCTATCTTATTCTCGGCTATGCGCAAAATGCCCTTTACGCATCCTCCGTGTGCCTTATTATTTCGGGTGGCATCGGCAATATGATAGACCGTCTTGCGCTCGGCTACGTGGTGGACTTTATTGACTTCCGCCTGATAAACTTTGCGGTATTCAATGTAGCCGACAGCTTCGTTTGCGTTGGCGCGGGACTGCTTATTTTAGCCCTCGTCATAGACCTTATCAAGGAAGCCAAGGCGAAAAAATCGGGTGACGGTAAAGACAATGAGTGATAGCGTTATGGTAAAAGCAGGTGAGGCTGACGCGGGCGGGCGCATTGACGCCTATCTTGCGGTGGCTCTCGGCATCTCCAGAAGTGCCGTGGCGCGCGCTATACAGGAAGGGCGCGTGCGGGTAAACGGTGCTATCCCCGAGAAGAAGTACGCCGTCAGATGCGGTGACGAGGTGGAATATACCGAAAAGGAGCCCGAGCTATCCGAGGCAGTGGCGCAGAATATTCCGCTTGATATAGTTTTCGAGGACAGCGATATTATCGTCATAAATAAGCCTAAGGGTATGGTCGTGCATCCTGCCGCGGGAAATCCCGACGGAACGCTCGTCAATGCCCTGCTCTATCACTGCGGCGAGTCGCTCTCGGGTGTCGGCGGGGTGCTTCGCCCAGGTATCGTGCATAGGATCGACAAGGACACCTCGGGACTTCTCGTTTGCGCGAAGAACGATTTTGCTCATACCGTCCTCTCAGAGTCGCTTCAGGTACACGGCATCGTAAGAGAGTATCACGCGCTTGCCCTAGGTGGCTTTCGTGAGACGAAGGGCAGGATAGACCTCCCCATCGGGCGCCATCCTCAGGACCGAAAGAAAATGGCGGTTATCACGGGTGGCAAGGATGCTATAACCGACTACGAGGTGCTTGAGAGCTTTCAGTCGGAGTCGGGAAAAATCTCATATCTTAAGCTTAACCTCAAGACGGGAAGAACCCACCAGATAAGAGTACATAGCTCATATCTTGGGCATCCTCTGCTTGGCGACGAGGTTTACGGCGGCGGTGGCAGCCGCTTTGAGAAGCGCCATAAGAGCCTGCTGTCAGGCCAGACGCTTCACGCAAGGGCGCTCACCCTCACCCACCCACGCACGGGCGAAATAATGCACTTCGAGTGCGAGCTTCCCGACTACTTTAAAAGACTTCTTGAAATACTCAGGGCAAACAGCCAATGAAGGCATTATAATACTTTTGAAATACTAAATACTTACCGTTAGCAAAAGCAAGAGCAAGAGGCGCGCGTAATAATCTACGCATACACTTCTTGCTCTTGCTTTTATAAATAGTTGTTTACAAAAGTGGCATTAAAGCACCTTGCTTAGGAAATCCTGAAGTCTTGGGTGCTTGGGGCTATCGAACACCTCGGCGGGGGTTCCCTCCTCAAGTATCTGACCGTCAGCGATAAAGATAACTCGGCTGGCAACCTCTCTTGCGAATGCCATCTCGTGAGTTACTATTACCATCGTCATTCCCTCGTCGGCAAGCGTTTTCATAAGGTCAAGCACCTCGCCTACCATCTCGGGGTCAAGAGCCGAGGTCGGCTCGTCAAAGAGAATAACCCTTGGGTTCATCGCAAGTGCGCGGACTATGGCAATTCTCTGCTTTTGTCCGCCAGACAGACGCGAGGGGTACTCGTCGGCCTTATCAAGAAGTCCGATGCGCAGAAGAAGCTCCTCGGCGCGTGCACGTGCGGATGCCTTAATGCTCTCCTTGGTCTCGGTAATTTCAAGCAACGGCCTTTTATCCTCTGCCCTTTTAAAAAGGTTGGAAAGCTTTATTTTTCTGTTCTCTTTTTTCTTTTTCCTGAGCGCCTTCATTCCGACGTAGACGGGGGCAAGCATAATGTTTTCTATAACCGTCTTGTTGTTAAAAAGATTGAACTGCTGGAATACCATTCCGATTTTTTCTCTATGTATGTTTATATCCACCTTGGGGTCGGCAATGTCAACGCCCTCAAAGACTATAGAACCGCCCGTGGGGTCCTCCATACAGTTTATACATCTTAAAAAGGTAGATTTTCCACAGCCCGACGGGCCGATTACGGCAATCTTCTCACCCTCGGCAATCTCAATGTTAATGCCGCGAAGAACCTCAAGTGTGCCGAAGCTCTTTTTCAGATTTTCAATTTTTATCACCGGCTCTTAACCTCTTCTCTATGATTTTAATACCAAGCGTCAGCGCATAGACTATCGCAAGATAGAACAGCGCAACGACAGTCATGGGAATAAGATAGCTTGCCATATTATTACCGCCGCCGATGACCTTTGCCGCGAAGGTGAGGTCATACATACCTATCATACTTACGATAGAGGTTTCCTTGATAAGCGCGATAAGCTCGTTTCCGATTGCGGGAATAACGTTCTTTATCGCCTGAGGAATAACTATTTTAAGCATTGTAACACGGCTTGGCAATCCGAGTGCGCGACCTGCCTCGGTCTGTCCTATGTCAACCGACATAATACCCGCCCTTACATTCTCGGCAACGTATGCGCCCGAGTTGATGCCGAAGGCTATGATAGCGGTGATGATTTGAGGGAAGCCTCTTATCGCGAACACGACGTACGCCATAATGAAAAGCTGAAGCGCCATAGGTGTACCGCGTATTACGGTAAGATAAATTTTGCAAATTGCCTTCGGCAGCTTCATAGCGGCACTCGGCCTTGCTATTGTCACCATTGCTACAACAGTACCGAGCAGAAGTCCGAGAAGCGCGGCAAAAACCGATATTATAAATGTATTCTTTAAGCCCTCAAATATACTCTCCATATATTTTCCGGTAGAAAACAGCTCAAATATTTTACTAAAAAAATCCATTATAGCTTTTCCTTTTTAAACAAACCGAAAAGAGCATATTTCTGCCCTTTTCGGCTGTGTAGGTTTTATTTAGTCATCAAGACCCATGTGCTTCATAACCATCTTCTGGATCTCGCTCTCGCCGTTTGCGTCCTCAACGAGAAGCTCCTCAAGAACCTCGTTGATAGCGGTAAGAAGCTCGGTGTTGCCCTTGGTTACGCAGATAGCGTACTGCTCCTCAACAGGTGCATCCTCCGCATCGGTCTCGCCTGCATAGTAGAGGGGAACGCACTTGAGGTCGTCATTCTTGGATACGATAAACTGAGCGGGAAGCTCGTCAATGATTACGCAGTCAACCTGATTTGCGCCGATACCGTCAGCGGCAAGCTGTGCGTTATCGTATGCCTTGTGCTTGGTCTGGGTGCCGTAAAGAGTACCTGCGTAGCCGTAATCGTTATCCTCTGTAGCATTGATCTCACCGTCGGTGTAGATCCAGCCCGTGGTATCAAGCTGAGTACCGAGAGTGAGGTTTGCAAGAGCCTCCCAAACAACATACTCAACATCGCCTGCGGTCTTGGTTGCGATAGTGGAATCCTTAGACATAATTACGTACTGTACCGAGGTGTAGTAGGGAATGGAGAAATCAACCTTGTCCTTTCTCTCATCGGTGATGGTGATGCCTGCCGCGCCTGCGTCGCAGACCTCGCCTGCCTTAACATTGTCGATGATTGCGGCAAACTCAATGTTTACGAACTCAACACCCTTGCCGAGCTTCTTTCCGACGAGGTCCATGATCTCAACGTCAACGCCCTTGATGGTGGTACCCTCATAGTACTCAAAGGGAGCGAAGTATGCGTTTGTCTGAACGATGATCTTCTCACCGCACGAGGTAAGCGCAAATGCCGAGCAAACGAGCATTGCTACAAGAACGAAAAGTGTAACTATTTTTTTCATTTTTTGTGTCCTCTTTCTTTTTTATTTTTAACACCTGAATATTATACTCCTATTTTTTATGCTTGTCAAGTTTTTTCACCTTTGTTGTTGTTTTTAACTTAAAAATATGCTACAATAGTTCTTATAATAAGTATAAATGAAGAAAATCGGTTCAAATCTACACCGATTTCGGAAAGGAAGCCTTCTCTTGATAGCATTATCGGTATCGGATATATCGCTTGACTTCGGCGGCGATGAGGTGCTTAAGAATATTACCTTCGCGATAAACGAGGGCGAGCGTGTCGGTGTCATCGGCTCAAACGGTGCGGGAAAGACCTCGCTCTTGAGAATAATAGCGGGTGAGCTTTCGCAGAGCACGGGCGAGGTGTTTTTTGCAAAGGGCGCATGCGTCGGGCTTCTTCAGCAAAACGCCGACCTCTCTGCCCTTCCGGGCGAGCTTACCGTGCTTGAATATATGTACGGCGCGTTTTCCGAGCTCATTTCGCTTGAAGAAAGAATAGCGCGCACCGAGGGAGAGATAACCTCGCTTGCCGAGGCGGGCAATCAGAGCGCGGCTGTTTCGCGTGTAGAGGAGCTTGAGCGACTGAATTCCGAGCTTGACAAGCGCGGCGGGCGCGAGTTTCGCTCAAGATGCCGAGGCACGCTTTTGCGTCTTGGCTTCGAGGAGGAGGCGCTGGAAAGGAAAATCTCTACCCTCTCGGGCGGACAGTACACACGCCTCGCCCTCGCGAGATTGCTTGCGACCGAGCCTGATATACTTATGCTTGACGAGCCTACAAACCATCTTGACACCGATGCGATACAGTGGCTTGAGGGCTATATCGCGCAGTACAAAAAGACGGTTATCATCGTCTCGCACGACAGATACTTTCTCGATAAAACCACCACGATGACGCTCTCAATAAGGGCAGGCACGGCAAGGCTGTACCACGGAAACTACTCCTTCACGAAGGAACAGCAAGAGCAGGATGCCGCCTCGCTTGAGAAGCGCTATCGCGAGCAGCAGAAGCAGATAGCCAAGATCAAGGCTAATATAGAGTTCCAGAGAAGATGCAACCGCGAGCATAACTTCGTCACAATACGCTCAAAGGAAAAGCAGCTTGCGAGAATGGAAAAAATCACCCTCGAGCCAAAGGAGGGAGCATCTGTAAGAATGAGCTTTGCCTCTGAGGGTGCCTCGGCAAACGATGTGCTTGATATCAAGGGGCTTTCCTTCTTCCGCGGCGAGCGGCCTATTCTTACGGGGCTTGATCTTTTCGTCAGGCGCAACGAGCGCGTGCTTATTCTCGGCAAAAACGGCTGCGGAAAGTCAACCTTGCTTAAGCTTATTAACGGCGCGCTCTCTCCCACCGAGGGAAGAATTACGCTCGGCTACAATATCAAGATAGGCTATTACGATCAGGAAAACCGCGGGCTTAGTGAGGATAAGACGGTGTTCGACGAGCTTCACGACGAGTATCCCGAAAAGACCGACCTTGAGATAAGAAACACCCTTGCTCTGTTCCTCTTTACGGGAGACGACGTACAAAAGCGCGTATCCGTCCTCTCGGGCGGTGAGCGCGCGAGGCTTACCCTATCAAAGCTTATTTTGAAAAAGGTAAATCTGCTTGTCATTGACGAGCCGACCAACCATCTCGATATAAGCTCCTGCGAGGCGCTTGAAAATGCCCTTCTGGCATTCGACGGCACGGTGATCGCGGTATCGCACGACAGATATTTCATCAACCGAATAGCAACGCGCATAGTAGAGCTTGACGCGGGAAGGACGGGCGGTATATACGATTATCCGATTGAGGACTATGACGATGCCTTTGGCGAGTATATGCGGCTCCGTCAGCTATCGCGCGAAAAAGCCTCCGCGCAACAGGTGAAGGAAACGGCATCTACCTCCTCGCGCGCCGAGTTTGAGGCAAGAAAGCGCGACATAGCCAGGCAAAGAGGCGAGCAAAGGCGCATAGAGCAGGCCAAGGCAAGGATTGCCGAGCTTGAATGTGAGATAGAGAAAATAGACACAGAGCTTTTCGGGGAGGCGGCAAGCGACTACGTAAGAGCTCAGGAGCTTGACAAAAGGAAGTCAGAGCTTGAGGAGGAGCTGCTAAAGCTTTACGAAATGGTGTTCTAATTAGGAGAAAACGGGAAAATACGGCTTATATAAGCCATATTTTCCCTCTTTTTATTATGGCGGGGACGCTCTTGTCCTCGCTTTTTTTGTGTAATTTATACAAAAATTCCGTCACTTCTCAAGTGACTTTTGGAACCACTCCATACTTACAAGTCACTTATTATGTGCTATTATAGACTTACCGAGGCAAGAACCCCGCCGAATGTGCGGCCGACATAAGGCTGATTATTGCCGAGGAAAAGCGGCCCTTGGGCCAAAAGGAGCGGTTTAAAATGGCAAAAGCAAAATACGAAAAGGACTACCCAAGACGCCTTTACACCTATTTCACCTCCTACGACGATCAAAGGAGCGCGCCAAGCTTTTCAAAATTCGCAAGAGTGCTTGGCGTAACGCTTGAGGAGCTGAGCTCCTATCGCAGACACAGGGAATTTGACAGAGCATGGCAGGAATGCAACGAAATCAGAAGGGATTACCTTATAGACCTAGCGCTTAGCAAGCGTGCCGATGGCTCTTTCGTTAAATACCTACTGTCTGGTGATGAGGATGACGGGGATAACTCGGGCGGATGTGAATTTACCCTTACGGTAGTAGATACGCCGTGAAGTATTCTCTTTCGGTAACAAGAAAGCAAAAGCTTTTTATAGATGCTACGGCAAGCGAGGTTTTATTCGGAGGTGCCGCAGGCGGCGGCAAATCCTACGGACAGATAGTAGACGCGCTTCTGTTTGCGCTGACCTACAGGGGCTCAAAGCAGCTCATTCTGAGAAGGACCTTTGCCGAGCTTGATAAATCTCTGATAAGATGCGCGCTGTCGCTGTATCCAAGAGAGCTTTTCACGCTTAATGCCTCCTCGCATACGGGGAAATTCAAAAACGGCTCTATCATCGATTTCGGCTACTGTGCCACCGAAAACGATGTGTATCAATACCAAAGCGCGGAGTACGACGTCATACGCTTTGACGAGCTTACGCACTTTACAGAGGCACAATATGTCTATCTCATCTCTCGCGTAAGAGGCGCAAACGGCTTTCCGAAGCAGATCAAATCCTCTACAAATCCCGGCGGTGTCGGACATAATTGGGTAAAGGAGCGCTTTGTCGACCCCTCCCCACCCGGCTGCCGCTTCGTCGGGCGAGACGGTATGGAACGGATTTTTATACCGTCCCTGCTCGACGATAACGGCTTTCTTATGAAGAGCGACCCATCGTACAGAGAGAGGCTTATGGCGCTGCCTATGCGTGAGCGCCGCGCGCTGCTCTTTGGCGATTGGGACGTCTTTGAGGGACAGTATTTTCAAGAATTTTCAAGAGAAGCGCATGTTATCCAGCCCTTCGCTCTGCCTAAGAGCTGGCGCAGATACCGCACCGTGGACTACGGTCTTGACCGTCTGGTATGTCTGTGGATTGCGGTAAGCGATACAGGCTGCGCGTATGTATACAGGGAATTCTGTGAATCAAACCTCCCTATAGGGGATGCCGCCAGGGGAATTGTGGAAAGGACCGAGGAGGACGAGGATATCTACGCGACCTTAGCACCTCCCGACCTATTCGCAAGAAGTCAGGAAACGGGCAAGACGAAGGCCTCGCTTTTCGGTGAGAACGGTGTGAGCTTTACAAAAACCTCGAATGACAGAGAGACGGGCTGGCTTGCGATAAAGGAGCTGCTTTCGACAAGAGAGGGTGAGCCGAGGCTTAAGATATTCTCAAGCTGTACCGAGCTTATCCGCTGTCTGCCTGCCCTTCAGGTGGATAAAATAAGGCCAACCGACTGCCAGAACGAGCCCCACGATATTACGCACGCCCCCGACGCGCTTCGCGGCTTTGCGATATTCTACGCAAGACCTAACGAGCAAAAGGTTAAGAGACGCTCGGCAATCTGGAGTGCCGATATGTGGGAGGACTATTACAGCTGTGATGAGAGAGGCAGACAATATCTACTTAAAAAATACGGAGAACCTATATGAAAATCGAAACAAGGAATAAGGCACAGAGGCTCGAATATTTCAAGTCGCTCTACGAAAATGCAAGACGTGCGTATTCGGACAGCCTTAATGCCTTTAAGCGATGCATGGAGCAGTACAGAGGAAGCGACGAAATAGACGGCAGCACCGAGCCTGCCGCAACCGTAAGAAACGTGACCTACGAGATAATCGAAAGTCAGGTTTCCTCGGCAATTCCGAGACCGAAGTGCGACGCTCCGACCTACAGTGAAAAAAAGGAAAGACTTGCTATGACGGTGGAAAGGCTTTGCCGCGCGCAAAGAGATAAGCTTCCCTTCGCAAAGCTCAATGATCTCGACGAAAGATACACCTATATCTATGGCGGAAGCGTTTGGTTTGTCGAGTGGAACAATACCCGAGAGAGCGCAGGCGAGGTCGGGGCTGTCGACGTGCATCTGATAAGCGCGGAGGATTTTATTCCCGAGCCCTACGTCTATGACGTAAAGGACATGGAATACTGCTTTCTTCGCTTCAGGACAACGCGCGGAGCGCTTATGCGCAAGTACCGCCTTGATGCCGAGCAGGCAAGCCTTGCCGAGTGTGAGTGCGAGGATGAGGCCTTTGACTACGCCGATACGGTATCTCTTATTATCGCCTTTTATAAGGATGACTCGGGCGAGGTGGGACAGTTCATTTTCTCCGGCGATATAGCTCTTGCCGACAACGAGGGCTATTACCGAAGAAAGATAGCACTCTGTGCTGCGTGCGGTGAGCGCGAGGACAGATGCCGATGTGAGCATCCCAAATTAAAGCTTGACATCCAGCAAAGCGAGGAGGTAAGCGGAAGAAATCCTATGCAAAGACCTATCAGCGTGGATTACTACACGCCAAAGGACTTCCCTATTGTAATAAGGAAGAACACCTCGGGCGAAAAATGCCTGCTTGGACAGAGCGACTGTGATTATATCCGCCCCCAGCAGCAGGCGATAAACAAGATCGAAAGCAGGATTTTAAAGAAGCTTTTGCGTGCGGGGGTAACTCCCGTAGTACCCGAGGACGCGAGCGTATCGGTGAACAATTCTGTGTTCGGTCAGGTGATAAGAATGAAGCCCGGGGAGAGTATGTCTCAGTACGGAAAGGTTGACACGACCCCCGACGTATCGCAGGATATTGCCGAGGCCGAGAGGCTTTACGATCATACCAAGCGAGTGCTTGGCATCTCGGATGCCTTTCAGGGCACCAGCTTTGAGGCGGGTGAGTCGGGCTACGCAAGACAGCTGAGAATTGCGCAGTCCTCGGGCAGGCTTGAGTCAAAGCGAAAGATGAAATCTGTGGCGTATGCCGAGCTTGACAGGCTTATATTTCTGCACTATCTCGCCTTTTCTGACGGGGAGAGAAAAATATCCTACAAGGATTCGTTCGGCAGAGTACACAGAGAGGTATTCAACCGCTACGATTTTCTTGAGTACGACGTGGCGAGCGGCAGCTTCTGCTACGACGACGATTTCCTTTTCTCAACCGACGATGACGGTGCCGACGAGTACCAGCGCGAGAGTACCTGGCAGAGAAATCTTAACAATCTTACCTCGGGTACGCTCGGCGACCCTAATTCCTCCGAGACGCTTCTGCGTTATTGGCAGTGCCAGGAGGCAGCACACTACCCTGGGGCGCGCGAGAACGTCGAGTATTTCCTGGAAAAAATAAGAAAGGAGATAAGCAGTGTACAAGAGCCGATTGAAGGAGCTTCTCAGGAACCGACCGAAATCCTACGGGGAATTCGTGGCGGAAAAGAAGATACGGAATGAAAACAGCTATCATAACGCCCTTGCGGATATTATGGTACAATCCAAGCTGAAAAACGGTGCGGGAGCTATGCATAATTCTCTGGCGGAGCAGGGCCTCAGCGGCTCGGGCTATGCCGCGCATATCAAGGCAGAGGCAGACCGAGGGCTCGAGGCGAAGCGACAGAGCGCGTATATTGACTATATGTCAAACGAAGCACAGGCGAGAAGAGAGTACGAGGCGGAGCTTGACGATTACCAGCGCCTTCAGGAGGAGGAAAGCAACAGGATAATTAAGTACTTCAGGGAACATAACATATTCACCGCCGAGGCGGCGCTTGATGTTATCAGAAAAAGCTCGCTGAACCAAGAAAACGCGATGGATGTGCTGACACGGGGTATAGCCTCGGCAAGAGAAATGGCGATTGAGGATATGACGAAGATTGCCGTCGGAAGATACTACAATTTCACAGAGGCGAGACGATTTGCCCTCGCAATGGGGCTTTTGCCCGAGGATGCGGGTATAGTTGCACAGCGCGCCTTCAGCTACGGCTATGACCAGTACAATCTTGACAAGATGAGCGGTGTCGACGATTATCTCGGCTATCTGCAAAAGCGTCTTATGAGTCTCAAATACGCAACGGGCGATATATAAAAATTATTAAAGAAAGGATAAAGCAATGAAAAACAAGACCTATTCCCCCTACGCTACCAATAAGGGTGGCAGAATTCTCTCGCCAAGAGCAGGCGAGAAGAACGAGCCTAAGGCAAGCGCGATAAAGGGCGACGACCTTCGCCTGGGTAAGTCGAAAGGGGCAGGCAAGCGTGCCTGATAAGACGGCTATATAAAGCAAATGAATTAAAAACAATCAATTTAAAGGAGAGAAAAGATGGACAGTATAGAAAAGCAAGACGATATTACTACCACCTCTGAGGACATAATCGAAAAGGGAGCCCAGGAAGTCTCGGTGCAGGGCGATACCGCACAGGAGGCACCCTCGGAAAACACCTTACCCGATGAGGGAAACGATAGTGACGCTTGCCCTGCGGAGCAGGCTACCGATTACGGTAAAATCGCAAGAGAGGACCTCGTCGCCTTAAAAGAGCAGTTCCCCGAGACGGCAGAGCTAAAAAGCATTACGGAGCTTGACAATCCCCTGCGCTACGCGGCTCTGCGCGACATGGGGCTTACCCCAAGGGAGGCCTATCTCGCGACACAAAAAAGGCAGGATGCCTACGATAACAGAAATCATTTAAGAGGAAGTGTCCCCCGCCCTGCGGGCACAGCGGGAGGCTCTATGAGCCAGGCCGAGCTTTCGGCGGCAAGAGAGCTTTTCTCAGGACTTTCCGACAGAGAGCTTCAGAGGCTTTACAAAACAGTAACAAAATAAAGAAAGGATAAAAAATGTTTAAGCTTAAAAGAATTATTAACTCAGGCACTAGCGCTCCCGAGCCTATTCGCCTTCCCAAGAAAACCAATACAACCTTACACCCCGGCGAGTTGCTTCGCATTAGTATGAACAAGCTTGCCCCCTGCACAAGTACCGACTACCCCGATTTCGTCTCGCTCGGAACCTATTCGGGCGACGAGGTGGTCTGCTTTGCCGTAACCGAGGATATGCTTTTCGAGTGCGAATGTCACGACAAGACCAACACCCCGCGTATTGGCGAGCAGTACGATATTTACTGTGACGATTATACCTCGCTTGAGCTGGGCAATCTGAACAGCGAGGGTGCCGCAACCATTCTCGGTGTAAACGGTAATACCATAACTGTAAGATTCAAAAGAATTTACATGGTATAATAATAACAATTATTTACATTAACAGGTAAAAGGAAAGGAAAAATCACAATGATTATTTATTCAAAGTCCTCAGGACTTAACAATGCTACGATAGGTAAGCTTGAGACCCCTATCAAAATGGTTATTGAGCACGAATCCGACGTGCTTACCAAAAAGGGCGGTATATGCGACTGGCTCTTTAACATTGAAAAGAGCAACAAATTCGGTGAGACCATCATAGGTCAGAACGAGTTTGACGTATTTTCCGCCACCGAGGAGGGCGCGGGCGCCGAGCTTGACTTCACCGTTGAGACCTACCGCAAGTTTATTGAGCATATCCAGTTTATGAAGGAGTTCGTAATCACCGCGGAGATGATGGAGGATTCAAACTACGGTGTGGCACAGGACGCAAAGCGCAGAGCCGAGAACTTCACTCGCGCATATTACAAGACCATGCACAAGATCTGCGAGCACGCGCTCTCCAGCGCTACGGCGCCATCCTCGGTCTTTGCGAAGGCAAGGCTTGACCTTACCGCACCCGACGGGCTTCCCCTTTTCTCGGACAGCCACAAATCTGGAATGCCCGGTGCTACCTTTACACAGTCCAACTACTTCTATGGCGACATATTCTCAAGCGGCACCGAGCGCACTCTCTCTACGGGTGCCTTTGAGGAGGCGCTCTCGGAGCTTGCCGTCAAGATAAGAAATATGAAGGACGAAAACGGAGAGGCGCTCGGCTACACCGCCGACACGATCATCCTTCCTGGCAACCGTCCTATGGCGGAGGTTATCGCGAAGAAGGTATGCGGCTCAGAGGGTGCCCTCGGCAACGGCTATAACGATATCAACCTTCAGTTCGGAAACTGGAATATAATCGTAATGCCCGGCTGGCAGACCGATGACGACAGAGTTATGATCATGTCAAGCGAGGCGAACAGAAACCTCTCCGGCAATATGTTCTTCAACCGCGTGCCCCTCACCGTCTCTAACTGGCAGGATCACCACACGGGTAATTATATCTGGGCGGGAAGATGCCGCTTCGGTGTCGGCTTCGGTACCTTCAAGCACATTCTCCTTGCAGTGGATTCCGCCGAGGCGATAAGCGGCGCCAGCGCGCTTTGATAGCAGAGCGTCTGCTCTTATAAAGCTATATTGAAAAAGCCCCGCAGGCAGTGGGCTCGCCTGCCGCCTGCGGGGTAAAAGGAGGTAAAATGAAACTTAACGAGCTAATCAAAGAAATATACTCTCTGGGCTTTGAGACCGAGGGCGGGGCAACACCGAGCATACTCTCGGCAATAAGCCGCTCGCTTTATCAGCTTTTCACCGACCTGCCACAGAGAAAAACAATAAGGCTTCTGCCGAGCATACCGAGAGGAACAAGAGTATTTAAGTCCTATGTGCATATGCCGAGGGCGTCCGACAGCTTCGGGCTTTGCGGTATGGCATTCAGCTTTAAGGTATCGGGCGAGGGCGAGGCGGCGGTTGAGGACTCACTCGGTGTCCGTACCTACGGGTTCAGCTCGCATTACAGCGAGGTGCGCGGCTTCATTTCGGGGGATGCGAAAATAACCTTTACGGGACCTGTGGGCTATACGGTATCCGAGCTTGCCGTCTTTGACACCGTAACGAGCACGGACGCTGAAAAAATCCCTCTTTGCGGCGAGTGCTTCAGAATACCTATGACAGGGATAGCACCCGACTTTTTCTTCTTTACCGAGCTGCCGCGGGGTGAGGACGGCGCCTTCGTTGAAGGGGCAAGGCTTGACGGTGACTGTATCCTGCTTCCCGCGGATTTTTCGGGAGAGCTTACCGTTACCTACGCAAGATGCCCGAGGCCTATTGATCCCGACCGTCCCGAGGACGCTATCGACCTGCCGCCGACCTGTGTGCAGCTTTTGCCGCTGCTGGTGGCATCCTACGTATGGCTTGAGGATGACAGCGAACGCTCGGCCTACTATGCGTCGCTTTACCGAGACGGCATATCCCGTGTCAGAAATGAGTGTCGGATAAGCAGCTCTACGGTCTTTCGCGACACAACGGGGTGGGCGTAATGGCAGGAATTTCAAGCACACAGCCAAGCGGTGAGAGAGGTGTAATCTATTCAGGCTTTCGCGGTGTTGACCTGAGACACAGACACGGCGAGGGCGGAAGAAACCGCCTTGCCTATGCCAAAAACGTCTATATTGATTATGAGGGAGACGGAGGCGGCGCCATCGAGAGCATTCCTGGCTACAGGTGGCTATGCTCTCTCGGTATGCAGATCAAGGGTATCTATCTTAAGCGCGGCGGCGATGACACCTTCGTTTATATCCACGCGGGAAATACGCTCTACCGCACCACCCTAAACGAGCTTAACAAGGGAAAGGCACCCGTCGCACTTGTGGGGTTCGGCGGTGAGACAAGCACAAGCGTAAGCTTTGGGCAGGACAGCTTTTTTCTTGACGGACAGAAGCTTATTCACGTGAGAAACGACAGCACCGTAAGAACCGTCGCGGGAAATTACGAGCGCGTATATATTCCCACAACCTATGTAAACGGCGAGCGGCTCGAGCAGGGCAACCTTCTTACAAGGTCCTGCTATGAAAGCTATTATATCGGTGCGGCGGATAGCGTCGCATACGAAACTCGCGGGCTTCAGTTCAGAATAATCAGCGAAGAGAGCAAAACGGTTGCGATAACGGGAATATCAGACGGTACGGTAAGTGATCTGTATATCCCCTCAAGCGTCGCTATGCTCGGGGAAAAATATATCGTTTACGAAATAGACGATTACGCCTTCTACCAGAATACCGCGCTTACGAACGTCTATATATCAAACGGTGTCAACCGCATAGGAAGGTTTGCCTTTTCGCAGTGTACCTCGCTGCTGTCGGTTATTACCCCCGACAGCCTTGTCACTATTGACAACGGCTGCTTTGCAAGAGACACAAGCCTGAGCTACCTTCATCTCGGTGCGGGTATTACGACAATCGGAAGCGCGACAACCTCGCTATGCACCTCCCTGACAAGCGTTACCTATGCGGGAAGCGAGAGCGATTTTTCGGCTCTTACCGAGATGGAAAGCTTCACGGGAGCCGAGGTCACCTTTGATCACAGATACCGAAAAATGCGCGCGTGCCTGCCGATATACGGCCCTGCCGTCAAGGTAAACGCGGTAAAAATTGACGGAATAAGCTATAGCTTTACCACCGAGGAGGACGGACGTCTTTCGCGGCTGATAATCGAGCTTAATGACAAGCGAGTGATTGAGGGTAAGGAGGCGGTGATAGAGCTTACCTATTCGAGCAACTCGGCTCTTTTCAAGGACCATGGAGGCGCGGTATCGCTCGAATACTTCGACTACGCCTACTGCGACAACGTAATATTCGGGTGCAGAAAAATGGTTACCTACGACAGAAGGATATTTGCGGGGGGCAATCCTATGTGTCCCGGAGTAGTATTCTTCACCTCGCGGGATAAAAGCGGAAATATCAATCCTCTCTATTTCGGCGAAAACGATTATTTTGACTCAAGAGAATGCGGTGAGGTGGTAGAGCTTTTCCCGACCTCGGACTCGCTCGCTATATTTTCAAGAGCCGCCGACGGTGAGGTAAGCGTGAATTATTACGCAGGCAAGGATACGGGTGATAATCTTATACCGAGAGCCTACCCTAACGTTTTTTCACACAGAGGACTCAGAGCCTGCTATGGCTGCGAGGCATTCTTTGACGATTACGTATTCCTATCGCAAAACGGTCTCGTCGGCATCGACAGGCGTGAAATAAATCTTCCGCGTTTTATATCCTCAAGGTCAGATAATGTAAATAGTTATTTGCTAAAAGAGGACCTTTCACGGGCTAGTATGACTGTATGGTGCGGATATCTTATAATCTCGGTTGACGGTAGAATGTATCTTGCCGATTCAAGGGGGCGCTATGAAAATGAGGACGGCTCGCTGGAATACGAATGGTTTTATCTTGACGGAATAGGAAGCTTTCCAGGCGATACCGCCGTGTACCGCTACCAGGATTTTGCCTTCGGCGATTTTAAGGTAAAGGCGGGGTATGAGAACGAGGCTGTCGCGCCCGAGCTTGCCGTATCGGTTGCCCCCTACGAGGATGGGCACAGATATTACACGAGCGAGGACGGTGTGCTTTATCACGTATACGCGACCGAGCAAAGACGCGGCGGCAGCTTCTCACCCGCATGCGCTGTTGCCTCGGATGGTGAGCATCTCATCTTCGGCACCGAGTCGGGTGATATTCTTATATTCAATAACGATATGAGAGGTGTGCCGCCTATGCCCCTTTACCTGTCCTCTGGCTTTGACGAGTCGCAGTACAGACGCGCCTTCGGCGCAAGAATAGATCCCGCCTACTACTCGTTTGCGGGACACGCGGTCGAATACGCTATAACCACCGCCTCGGATGATCTCGGACATCCAAATGCCGAGAAATCCACCGTAAAGGGAACGCTCTCGGTAAAATGCAACACGCTGACAAGAGGGCTCGTTACGGTTGGTGCCGAAGCGAACGGGGGCGCCTTTACAGAGATATGCACCTTCCCCAGCTCCTGCTTCTGCTTCGACGGGGTTGATTTTTCCACGCTCACCTTCAGTAGCGACGAGGTATATACCCGAGCATTTTCAGAGAAGCTTAAGCGCTGGGTTGAAAAGAGCGTGACGGTATCCTCTCGGGAATTCTGCTCGCCTATTTCGGTACACAGCATAGCCTACAGAGCGCGCGTCAGCGGAAAAATCAAGAACAGATAAATAACAGCTCTCCCCTGCCCCAAGCGGGCCCTACGGGAGCGATACAGAAAGGAATAATTTATGAAAACAACAAAGCTACTTGACAGTGAAATTGCCCCGCTTAAAATAGAGGCTCTTCCTACTCGCCCTACCGTCCCCGAGGCTTACGGCGGCGCGGGCTATACGGCAAGCGATATGAAGCGCGCCTTTGACAGACTGCCTCTATTCATTTCAGAAAGGCTCAACTCGCTAATTGACGATATTCTGGCAGAGCCCGAGGCCTCGGTGCTTGCCGATATGAAAAGCGGTATATACGAGGGGCATACCCTATACCAGCTTCTTGCCGATATAAAGAACGGTCAAATCGCGGAATATCTTACGGTAGGCGAGGGCACGCTTAGTGAAATGAGGGCGGCGCACGAGCTTATTATAGAGGGCATAAGAAGTGATCTGACGGTGCTGCTTTCGGCACTCAAGGAGTTCGGTGTCCCTTGCGATGAGCTTTACAATAAATATTCAATATAGGGTATACCAGCGAAGTCTTTACACAAATTATAATAAACGAAAGGATTAAATATGACTAGGATTATTTACAAAAAGCGGTTTAACGCGCTTCCTGATGAGGAGGGTGCGTTAATTCTCAAAGAAATCACCGGGGTTGGCACTTCGTGTGTGGAAATATCTCTTGAGGAATTTCCCGCGGGATATGTCACCGTAAGCGATATAAGCGCTAAAACCAAGTGCGGTGTCGCAACTCTCGACCTCTCCTCGCTCCCCGACGGGCTCTACACCCCGATATTCGTTACGGGCGCGGCAGCCCTTCTCTGCTCACCCTTTATCAAGAGGCAGAATGTGCTTATCCGCCCTCTTCCCGACGGCGGCGACATCTCGAGGCTTGAGCTTCTTATAGGCGAGGGCGAAAGAAGGATATCCTGCCTTGAGAGCGATATAGCTAAGATGAAGGCGCTTATTGAGGGCGCGGGGCTTACGCTTTAAGGGGGTAATATGCTATGAAGAAAATTTTATTTTCAATCCTATCAATAATAGCGGTTATCTCGCTCTTTTCGCTTTCGGCATTTGCATCTGCCGATGAAGGCAGTGAGGCCCTTGGGGTGTATGATTATGACAGCACCGCGAGTGCCGCCGATGGCGATGAGTATTCAAATCCGACGGAGGAGCTTTATTCTCTGATAATTGAGAACTCGGATAAGCTGCTCTCGGCTCTCTCGCTTGTCGGAACCTTAATAATTATGCTTGTATACAAGAGAGGGCTTCTGCCTATTTTGCGAGGCGGTGTCGGCGCTATAACCAAGGGCGTCGGTGAGGTACAGAGTGAGAGCAAGAGGCAGAGCGAGGAAGCCTCGGCTATGCACAGCCTTATATCCGCAAAGCTTGCTGCCACCGAGGGGGCGGTTGAGCGCATTGAGGAAAGCGTCGGCATGCTCGAGGCAAGATGCGCCAAGGCAACGCTTGATGCGAAAACCTCAAATACGGTATGCGGAGCTATGGAAATACAGAGCGAGCTTCTTTACGAGCTTTTGCTTGCAACCGCACTTCCCACCTACGAGAAGGAGCGCATCGGGCAGAGGATAGCCGAGATAAGGACAATTCTTCACGACGGAGGAAATGCAGGTGAGGAAGCACTCTAAATCCTACATACTGTACTCTGCCCTCGGCATCCTCCTCTCGGTAGTGCCGCCCGCGGGTGCGACGCTTTCCTACTTCCCTCTTTGGCTGGATAAGGGCGCGGCACACACATTATCGGGTACGGCACTGCTTCTTATAACTCTCTCGGCGTTGCCTGTTCTGAGAATAGCTATGGCAAGGCTGAAAACGCCCTCGGCACCGATACTGTGGCTTATCGTCTTTCTCTTCTTTTTCGCGATGTCCAAAATCGCGGATGAGCTTACCGTCGTTGCCTTCTTCGGCTTTGTGGGTAATCTGTCAGGCGCGGTATTTTTCAGGCTGGCAAGAAGGAGCATTTCAGAAAATGAAAAACCTTCGTGAAATTGAGATAAGCCTTCTTGACGGCGGGCAGGCGCTTAAGAAGAACGGACTTGAGCTTGTCGGCGGGCTTGGAAAGCTGGTTGCCCTGCTTTGCGCCGCGGTCACCGCGATAGCGACCTTCACCGATGTGAGCTTTGCCGAGTTTGCTCTAAGCGATACGCTGCCCTCGCTTCTGCTTCTTTTGACCTCCTCCTATATAATCTACTTTTCGCTTGAGGACGCGGGAGAGCATCTTGGCGAGGGGTGCGAGGATTACCTTTTGCAAAAGAAAAGGCATACCGAGCTTTGCGACAGTCTTACGGGTGAGGATACCCGCGCTCTCGGGGTATTCCTTGAGGAATATCTTAAGGATGAGCTTGCCACCAGACGCAGGCGGGCCCTTGCGGCGCACTCGCTAACCGAGCAGGAGCTTGAAAAATACATAGCGGGCGAAAGATGCGACAGGGGGCGCGACCGAATTCTTCGGCGCATATCGCGTATGAGGTGCGCAAAAATCACTCTCTACGACGTAATATCCTCGGGCGTTAAGGCGGGCGGAAGAAGCAGGCTTGACAATCCTGAGCGCGGAAAGCTCGGCTCGCTTCTTCTGAAGCTTATTCCCTCTACCCTCTGCACGGTGCTTACCGTATCAATAATGCTCACCGCAAAATCGGATATGAGCGCCTCGGATATTATCGGCTCGGTGCTGAAGCTTACCGCCCTGCCCGTAATAGGTGTCAGGGGGTATGCGGCAGGTTATTCGTATGTAAAAAACGACTGTGCCGTGTGGTACAGGATAAGATGCGATATAATTGAGGAATATCTTGCGGGAAAAAGTAATAAAAGCGCTTGATTGTGGCGTCGCAATATGCTAAAATTAGGGTAGTCCCCTTTCGGGGCTACCCTTTTCTCACAAAAAAGAACGGAGGATGCGGCTTGAGATATATAGACAGTGAAAATATAATAGAGCTTACTGTAAGAGAGCTTGCATCCTACGCAAGACGTATGCTCTCGGTGCCTACGCGCGATGAGGACGAGCCGCTTCCGTCAGGCAATGGCGGCACCGCAACGGCGGCATACGTTTTTTCCCTCGGGGATGAGCGCATCAGGCTTACCGCAAGCTACAGTGAGCCGAAGCACAGCGTGCTTACCGTTCGCTTCCCGAGCGAGAGCATGGGCAAAAATCCAAGGCGCGAGGAAAAGGAGCAGGCGCGCGGCGAGGGCTATCTTATCGCGAAGCTACTGAAGGAAAACGGGGCAGGTATGCCGTCAACGCTAACAGTACAGTATGAAAATATCAGGCGCGGGGACATCACCGAGAAAACCGAGACGCTTAAGGCGGATAAGGTAGATGCCTTCTTCGAAAAGTGCATCGGCACGCTTTTCCACATAGCGCGCGCGGAAATAAACCGAGTTAAGGTAAGGCTCCCCTCTATGGCTCGCGCTAAATTCCCCTACCCGAGGGTAAGAGAGGGACAGAACGAATTTATCCGCGCGGCATATCGCGCTATGTGTCGGGGAACCGAGCTTTTCAGCGAGGCACCTACGGGCACGGGAAAGACGGTATCGGCACTCTTCCCCGCCATTCGCGCCATCGGTGAGGGAAGGATATCAAAGGCCTTTTATCTGACGCCCAAGGGCACCACCGCAAAATCGGTGGCAGACTGCATCACGCTCTTTACGAAAAGCGGGGTCGCGGTGCGGTCGGTAATTCTTTCCGCAAAGGATAAGCTATGCGAAAGAGGCAGGCTTTGCGCTACCGATCACGACGCCTGTCCGACGAGGTGCGGAGGCTCGGTGCAGGATGCGGCGCTCTGTCTTTTTGACAAAAGCATTCCCGCGGTTGGCTTTAACGATATAAGAAGGTGCGCTAAGGATTTTGGGGTGTGCCCGTACGAGCTGGCGCTTACCTATTCCGAGCTTTGCGACATTATCGTATGCGACCTTAACTATCTTTTCGACCCCGATGTTTATATCCGACGCTTCTTCACCAAGCGTGGCGACTACGCCTTTCTTATCGACGAGGCGCATAACCTTGCCGACAGAGCAAGAGAGATGTATAGCGCCGAGCTTGAGACCGACGACCTTACCGCAATCGCAGAGCACGGGGCTGTGCCCGAGCACAGTGCCTTACGCACGGGCGCACTTAAGCTTGAGAGTGAGCTGAGAGCAATTCTCGAGCCTATGCTTAAGGACGAGATAAGAATAGGTGAGGACGGCGTACCCTTTGCCGCCTATCACACGCGCACACTGCCCGATAAGCTGTTTTCGGTGCTTGGCGAGGCGCTTTCCTGCGCCGAGCGCGAGGTGTACGATGCTAGGGCCGACAGGACCGAGGGTGGAAAAGCAAGACAGAAAATTGCAGGCGACTACCGCAGACGCTTAAAGAGACTTTATTCCTGTGCCGAAAGATTTGACACGGGGTACGAGCTTTTCGTATTTCTCTCGGGTAGCTCTATAAATATGAAGCTATTCTGCATTGATACTGCCAAGGCGCTTTCAGAGAGGCTCGCTCTCGGTAAAAGCGCGATATTCTTCTCGGGCACGCTGACGCCGCTTGATTACTACAAGCACACGCTTGGGGCGGATAGCTCGGCAGAGGTGCTTAATCTTCCCTCACCCTTTGCGCACGAACAGCTCGGTGTCTATATTATGGATAAGATAAGCACCAGAATATCCGAGCGCGAGGACACGCTCGCCGCCGTATGCAGAGTTATCGCGGCAACCCTTTGTGCAAGGCGCGGAAATTATATGGTATTCGCCCCCTCGTTTGCCTACGCAAAGAGCCTTCACTCGGTATTTGAAAGAAAGTACCCGAAAATTCGCTCAATGCTTCAGCGGGCGAATATGACGGCAAGCGAGCGCGAGGAATTTCTTGCCGCATTCGGTGAGGATGACAAGAGCTACCTCGTCGGCTTCTGCGTTATGGGCGGTGTCTTTGCCGAGGGAATTGACCTTACGGGCGATAAGCTCATCGGCGCTATCGTGGTAGGCATAGGTATGCCCTCACTGTCGTTTGAGCGAGAGGCAATCGCAGAATACTATCAGGAGCTTCTTGAGGAAGGCAAGCAGTACGCCTATATCTACCCTGGAATGAACCGAGTATTTCAGGCGGCGGGAAGAGTTATCCGCACCGAGGATGACAGGGGTGTTGTGGTGCTTATAGACGACCGCTTTGACGACCCCATCTACCGCAAGACCGCACCCACTCTCTGGCGCGGGGTTATGAAATTTCTGCCCGACGCGCACGCGCTAAAGAGCGCGCTTGAAAAATTCTGGGCAGAGTAAGCATTAGATAAATTCCGAATTTGTAAATAGTTATTTACTATTATATAACAAAAAAGACAGTAGGAGCATTTAACTCTATACTGTCTTTTTCGCTTTATTTATCTTTAATTGATAGCTAGTCCTTTCTTCCTTGCCGACAATCAATAATCCTTGACAAGAGCGAGGGTGAGCATAGCGCTTCTCTCGGCGGCGATGGGCAGGAAGGATGCGTAGTCCATGCTTGACGAGCCGTCGGCAGTGTCTGATATCGCACGGATCACGGCAAAGGGTGTTCTTCCCACGAAGGCGGTCTGCGCTACGGCACAGCCCTCCATTTCACAGCAGTCGGCATCAAAGGTTGAGACGATGCTATTCTTATCCTCGGCGCTTGCGATAAACCTGTCGCCCGTTGCGATAATACCGAGCCTGAGCGTGTAGCCGAGCCTGTGCGCCTCATGCTCAAGTATCTCACAGGCGCGGTGGTCTGCACCGAAGAATATTTTATTTATACCAGAGACAAGTCCCTTGGGGTCGCCGAGGGGCGAGGTGTCCATATCGTGCTGGACAAGGCTCTTTGCCACAACTATATCACAGGGATTAAGCCCCGCCTTGAGTGCGCCTCCGACACCCGTATTTACTATTAGCGAGGGCGCGTAGGCAAGTATCATCGTCTGAGTGCAGATTGAGGCAAAGACCTTACCTATTCCGCACCTTACAAGACAAATATGCTTTGACGCATAGTCGCCTATGTAAAACTTAAACGAGCCGACGGTATCCTCTCTCACCCCAGAAAGCGAGGCGAGTATCCTTTCAATCTCGGCATCCATAGCGCCGATTATACCAATGTCACATTTTTCCCTTAACATAATCCTTACCTACCAAAAAGTGTCACAAATGCGCGGGTGCGCATTTGCTTTAATGAATAATGAATGATGAATAATGAATAATGAATAATATTAGCCGTTCGGATATACGAAATGGCTATCCCTTTTATCAAGCTCGGCAAGATAGCGCAGACACTCGCGCTTGGCGGCGTCTATGTCAAGCTCAAGGTAATTTCCGCACTCAATACGGCTCTTGCCGAAAATCTCGCCCTCGTGACGGACGGTCTTTTCCAGCACCTCGCGAAGCACCGCAAGGACCTGCTCGTTGTCGGCATTTCTTACAAGAAGATAAAAGCCTGTACGGCATCCCATAGGGCCAAAGTAGATTATATCGCCGCCGAGGCGAGATGAGCGGATATAGGTCGCTATCATATGCTCTACCGAGTGCATAGTTAGGTTATCCATATAGTCGCCCGCGTTAGGCACTCTCGTGCGCAGGTCATAGGTAGTGATATCCCCATCGACACGCGACACGTAGATATTCGGCAGGATAAAATCGTGGTTTACCTCAAAGGATGCTATTTTCTTTGGCGTATCCATATAAATCCCCCTAGAAAGACAGGCTCGGAAAAATCCCAAGCCTGTCAGAATAATCAGAATGCAAGTCTTGCCTCAATGTAGGCGGCAACCTCGTCGATAGGAAGCCTTACCTGCTCCATTGTGTCTCTGTCACGGACGGTAACGCAGCCGTCGGTCTCGGAATCGAAATCGTAGGTCACGCAGAAGGGCGTACCGATTTCATCCTCACGGCGGTATCTCTTACCGATAGAGCCCGTCTCGTCAAAGTCAACCGCAAATTTCTTCGCGAGCTTATCAAATACCTCGAGCGCCTTGTCCGAGAGCTTCTTCGAGAGAGGAAGCACCGCTGCCTTGTAGGGCGCGAGCGCGGGATGAAGGCGAAGCACTACTCTTGAATCGTTATCCGAGAGCTGCTCCTCATCGTATGCATCAACGAGGAAGGCGAGCGCCACTCTGTCAGCACCGAGCGAGGGCTCGATAACATAAGGCGTATATCTCTCGTTGGTCTCGGGATCAAAGTAGGTCATATCCTTGCCCGAGAACTTTTCGTGCTGGGAAAGGTCATAGTCGGTTCTGTCGGCAACGCCCCAAAGCTCACCCCAGCCGAACGGGAAGAGGAACTCAAAGTCGGTGGTCGCCTTGGAATAGAAGCAAAGCTCGTCGGGATCGTGGTCGCGAAGCCTTAGATTTTCGTCCCTCATACCGAGGTCAAGAAGCCACTTGTGGCAGAAGTCCTTCCAATACTTGAACCACTCAAGGTCGGTGCCTGGCTTGCAGAAGAACTCAAGCTCCATCTGCTCAAACTCACGCGTTCTGAAGGTGAAGTTACCAGGGGTAATCTCGTTACGGAAGCTCTTACCGATCTGTGCTACACCGAAGGGAAGCTTTCTTCTGGTTGCGCGCTGGGTTGAGGTGAAGTTTACGAATATACCCTGCGCGGTCTCGGGACGAAGGTAGACGGTGCTTGAGGAATCCTCGGTAACACCTATAAAGGTCTTGAACATAAGATTGAACTTCTTAATGTCGGTAAATTCCTTGCCACCGCAGATGGGGCAGGCAATTCCCTTTTCCCTGATAAACTCCGCCATCTGCTCAAAGCTCCACGCGGCGGGGTTATCGGATGTGCCGTTCTGGAAAGCGTAATCCTCAATAAGCTTGTCCGCGCGGTGGCGAGCCTTACACCCCTTGCAGTCCATAAGGGGGTCGGAAAAGCCGCCCACGTGTCCCGACGCAACCCAAGCCTGGGGGTTCATAATTATAGCGCTGTCAAGACCTACGTTGTATCTTGACTCCTGAACGAATTTCTGCCACCATGCACGCTTTACATTGTTCTTGAACTCAACACCGAGGGGGCCGTAGTCCCAGGAGTTTGCAAGTCCGCCGTAAATCTCAGAGCCTGGGAAAATAAATCCGCGCGTCTTGCAGAGCGCAACGATTTTGTCCATTGTTTTTTTGCTGTTTTCCATAACCTATCTCCATTATATATAAATAATTGTTTACAAAACTAAAGAATTTCAACCGCAAGTCTTTCACCGTTTATTGATACGGGACGGCATTTTATCATCTTGCCTCTTATATCTCTTTGACAGGCGCACTCTACCTCGATAAACTCGGCGCTGTGTCCGATACAGACACCGCCCTTGCGGCTCTCGAAGATGACCTCAAGCACCCTTCCCTCGTCTATTACACCCTGAAGCTGAGAGAGCTTTTCACACCTAACGGCCTCGATAAGCCTCTCGCTGCGGGATGCCTTTATATCCTCGCTCACCTGTCCGTCAAAGCAGCTTGCGGGGGTTGAGTGCCGTCTTGAATACTGAAAGACGTGCGCATCGAAAATGCCCGCTTCCTTAACGAAGCTAACAGTATCAAGGAAGTCATCCTCATCCTCACCTGGGAAGCCTACCATAAGGTCGGTGGTGAACTTAGCGTTTGGCAAAAGCGAGCGAAGTCTGTTTATATTCGTGATAGCACGCTCTCTTGTATAGCGCCTTTTCATAAGGCGAAGAATTTTATCCGAGCCCGACTGCATTGATATATGAAAGTGAGGTGTCATAGAGTGAAGCTTACTTATACCCTCGGCAAATTCCTCACCGCAAAGCTCGGGGGCAAGCGAGCCTAGTCTGATACGCCTCGCAAAGCCGAGCATATCAAGCTCGCGAAGCAGGTCGACCAGACGGTATTTTTCATCAAAGTCAACGCCGTACGAGCCTGTCTCAATTCCCGTAAGCACAACCTCAAGGGTGCCGCCCATACAGAGCCCTCTTACCTCATCTATAACATCCTCGCGAGGCTTACTGCGGACAGGGCCTCTTGCCGTGGGGATGGCGCAGTAGGTGCATTTTGACTCACAGCCGTCCTCAATTTTAACATAGGCGCGTGTGCGAGGCGCTTTAGTTATGCTCATTCTCTCAAACGGCGCATCCGATATATCGGTAACCGATATCACCCGCTCACCTGCCTTAAGCGAAAGCGCGATATCGACAAGGGATAGCTTATTATCCGTACCGACGATAGCGTCGACGTCGGGTATTGCCGCGACCTCGTCGGGCGAGCGCTGTGAGTAGCAGCCGCATACCAGGACGCGCGCCTCGGGGTTCCTTTTCTTCGCGCGTCTTATTATCTGGCGGGATTTTCTGTCGCTCTCGGCAGTCACCGTACAGGTGTTTATTACGTAGAAGTCGCACGCCTCGGTAAAGGGCAGCACCCTGACACCGCGTGCCTCGAACGCCTCCGCGATAGCCTCGGTCTCATACTGTGAAACCTTACAGCCGAGCGTATACAGCCCGACCGTCATTTGCCTTATCACTTCTCGTACACCTCGGGCTTAAGCACGCCGACGTACGGAAGCGCGCGGTACATCTCGTTATAGTCAAGACCGTAGCCGACGACGAACTCATCGGGAACTACCTTTCCGCAGTAGTCGGGCACGAACTCGACCTTACGGCGCGAGGGCTTGTCAAGAAGCGTCGCGCACTTAACACTTCTTGCACCCTTGAATTCAAGATACTTGGTAAGATGCGAGAGGGTAACGCCGCTGTCGACTATGTCCTCAATAATAAGTATATCGCACTCGGCAATGTCGGGGCGGATAAGGTCAAGGGAGATATGTATCTGCCCTGAGCTTTCGGTGCCCTTGCCGTAGGAGGATACCTTCATGCAGTCGATCTCAACGGGAACGGTAACGCGCTTCATAAGGTCGCCCATAAATGGAAGCGAGCCCTTGAGTATGCACACCATAACCAGCTTTCGTCCCTCGCCCGAGTAGTCTCTGTCTATCTCACCCGCTATGCGAGTAACTATCGCGTCAATTTCCTCCTCGGAAACCAAAACCTCTTTGATATCGTCACGAATTGCCTTCATAGTCCCTCCCACAGGCAGAACAGTCTGCCGATGAAAATATTTTTACCCATATATTCTAGCACAAAGGAAAGCTTATGTCAATAAGCAGAGATATTTAAAATATTTAATATATAAATAAATTTACCAAAGCACTTGACAAAGCGGAAAAATTCGTATATAATGTATAATGCTTTCGTATGGGTTATCTTTTAGATACGCATTCAGATGTTAATAATTAGAAGGAGGTGCAGATCATGAAGAGAACATATCAGCCTAAGAAAAGGCAGAGAAAGAAGGAGCATGGCTTCAGAAAGAGAATGGCTACTGCTAACGGAAGAAAAGTTCTTAAAAGAAGACGCGCCAAGGGTAGAGCTCGTCTGACCTATTAATCGGTCACAGAAGTGACAAACAAAAACCTCCCGATAAAAGCGGACGTGCCGTAAATTATCGGGGGTTTTGTTTAGAATAAGAAAATTTTATTTGACTTAATTTGAACGGAGGATTTTATGAAATTCAGAAGAGTTAAAGAAAATCATCTGTTCCAGAAAGCGTATAAGCGGGGCAAGAGAGCAGTGACATCGGCTCTTGCGGTTTACACCCTGCCCGATTACGCCGCAAAGCGGCTACAGAAGGCCGATACGAGAGGCAGACTTAAAAACCGATACGGCATTACGGTGTCGGTTAAAATTGGCGGTGCGGTGACAAGAAGCAGATGCCGCAGAATTATCAGAGCGGCACTTTATGAGATAGAGAAAAGAGGAAATTTAAAACAGGGCTTCCTCATTGTCATTTCGGCACGCAGCATTTTGCCAACTAAAAAAAGCACGGAAATAGTAGGAGAGCTATCAAGGGCTCTTGACACGCTTGGTCTTATTACCAAGTAATTCTTCGGCGGAGGTAGGGATATTGAAACGAATATTTATCGGACTTGTCAAGCTTTACCGTAGGTTCATATCCCCCCTGAAGCCGCCCTGCTGCCGTTTTTATCCGTCCTGCTCGGCATACGCGCTCGAGGCATTTGAAAAGCGAGGCGCCATCGTCGGTCTTTCGCTCAGCATATGGCGCATACTCAGGTGCAATCCATTCTGTCGCGCAGGCTACGATCCCGTTCCCGAGAAAAAATCAAGAGACAGTAAGAAAATCGGCAGTGACAGCACCTCCTTACCAAAGGTATCACTCAGCAAGGAGATGCAATCGCCCTGACGGCAGTCTTAGCCGCGGGTATTCTCACGCGCGTACAGGTACGCGAAAACCCAACAAAAGAAAATAGGAAAAATTAAAAATGATTGATTGGATATTAAAAGGCCTTGGCGCTATGCTCTACTGGTTTTCCAGCTGGTCGGGCTCGTACGCCATAGCGCTTCTTTTCTACGCCTTAATTTTTAAGGTGCTTCTATCCTTCTTCTCGATTAAGCAGCAGAAGAACCAGATAGCAATGGCAAAGCTCGCTCCCAAGATGGCGGTTATCCGCGAGAAGTACAGGGGCAGAACCGATGCCGTTACTATGAGAAAACAGCAGGAAGAAATGATGGAGCTTCAAAGAAAAGAGGGCTACAGCCCGCTTTCGGGATGTCTGCCTCTGCTTCTTCAGCTCCCCATAATAATTATGCTGTATAATGTTATACAGTCGCCTCTTTCCTTCCTTATGAATTACCCCGACGAGCTTGTTATCAATCTCTGGAACCTCGTTCACGAGGGTGTTGAGGGCTTCAAGGCGGTAACCGAGATAGGCGCTGTAAAGCAGATTGAGCTTATCGGTCTTATCAAGGATTCCTACGCATCGGGCATCGGCGCAGGCGCGCTTGAGCATGCGTACGTTGCGTTTGACGCATTCAAGGAAATTCCGCTTGCAGACACGATAGCGGCGCTTCCCAACTTCGACCTTTGGGGACTTAATCTTGCGCTGACACCCAGCTTTAATCCTATAAGCTGGCTCGTGGTCATTCCCTTTATCGCGGCAGGCTTCCAGTGGTTTACTATGTTTATCACAAGAAAGCTCTCGGGCAACTCGCAGATGCCTGCTGGCGGTGACGATGCACAGTCACAGATGTCGCTTAAGATAATGGACCTCGTTATGCCTCTTATGACGCTCTTTATCGCGTTCGGTTTTTCGGCAATGCTTGGTCTTTACTGGATATACCAGTCAATTCTCGGCATCATTCAGTCGCTTATTCTTCATAAGCTTATGCCCATTCCGAAGTATACCGAGGAAGAGCTTAAGGCCATGAGAAAGGCAAAAAAGGCAGAAGAAAAAGCACAGAAGAACGCAATTAAGGCACAGCCTAAGTACAAGTCGCTTCACTATATTGATGAGGACGATTATGAGGAGCTTCCCGAGATAAAGACAAGCAACCAGGGCAAAAAGCCTATGGGCGGCTCGGGAGACAGACCTGAAATAAAAGACTAATTTTGGAGGACAAAAATGTTAAAAGAAATTGAAGCAGCAGGTAAGACAATAGAGGAAGCCAAGGAAAATGCCAGAGCGGCACTTGGCGCGGGTCCTCTTGACGACGTTACCTTTGAGATACTCTACCTTGGCTCTAAGGGCATTTTCGGCATAGGCGCGAAGCCCGCGAGGATCAAGGCTACCATTGAGGTTGAGGATGCGCCTCAGCCCCGCCGCGAAAGACGTCGCGGTGACAAAAACGACAGACCTAAGAGCGCCGCAGAGGGTGAGAAGCCCCAGCAGGGCGGTGAGCGCCGCGGCAAGGGCGGTAAGAGACGCGATAACAGAAAGCCCGAGCGCACCGAGGATAAGGCAGCAGCTCACGAGGAGGTTATCCCCGAGGAAAGCCTTAAGATGGAGCGCCGCGAGGTCGCGGAGGGCGAGGATATGTCCTATGACTTCGTAAGAACGCTTGTCGGTGATATCGGACTTGACGCATCGGTTGAGCTTTACGCCTGCGAGGACGGCACGAGAAGAATTACCGTAGTCGGAAATCAGGCATCTCTGCTTATCGGTCATCACGGTGAGACGCTTGACGCGCTTCAGTATCTCGCAAATCTTGCATCCGCAAGAAAGAACGCAAACGGCGAGCGCGACAAGAGCAGAGTTACGGTTGACATCGAGGGCTACCGCGCAAAGCGTGAGCGCACTCTTCGCGAGCTTGCACGCCGTATGGCGGCTAAGGCGCTTCGCAACAAGAGAAGCGTTATGCTTGAGCCTATGAGCGCGTATGAGAGAAGAATTATTCACTCTGAGGTACAGGGCATCGAGGGTGTCAGCACCAACTCGGTAGGCGCTGACAACAACAGAAAAATAGTTATTTACCTTACCGACAAGAAGCCCGAGGGCATCTTTGAGGAGGATGAGGAGACCCGCACCTCTCTTAAGGAGGAATTCGCCCCCGATGAAAACGATGTAGTCGCAAACGCGGGTGCTATCGAGCAGAGCGCCGTCTCGGATCTCGACCTGGATTACGAGACCGTCGGTGTGCATACCACTCATCCCGCAGACGATCTCGGCGATGACGGAGACGATATTAAGTAATATGACGCATTCTACAATAGCGGCAATTTCAACCCCACCCCACGCAAAGGGTGGGGTTGCGATTATAAGAATAAGCGGCCCTGATGCCCTTGCGGTCGCAAGGCAGGTGTTTATTCCTCGCGGCAAGGCGGAGCTTTGCAAGGAGCGCGCAAGATACGCGATATTCGGTGATATCACATACGAGGGGCGCATAATTGATGACGGTCTTGCGACCTACTTCCCCGCCCCGCATTCCTACACGGGCGAGGACGTGGTAGAAATCAGCTGTCACGGCGGTGTTCTTGTGACGAGAATGGTGCTCCGTGCCATACTTGCGGCAGGCGCTGATATGGCAGAGGCGGGCGAATTCACAAGGCGCGCCTTCGTAAACGGCAGGCTCTCACTCGGTGAGGCAGAGTCGATAGGACAGCTTCTTGATGCCAAGACCGAGGATCAGGTGCTTCTGCACAGCTCAAGGTCAAGGCAGAGGCTGAAGGAGGCAATATCCGATATAAGCGATGCGCTTACCTCGCTTCTGGCATCGGTTTTTGCGAGAATAGACTATCCCGACGAGGACCTCGGTGAGCTTACTCACGAGGAAATCAAGGCGGTGCTTTCGGGCTCGCTTTCAAAATGCGAGGCGCTTCTTCGCACTTATAAGACAGGCTCGGCTATCTCGCTTGGTATACCTACTGTAATCTGCGGTCTTGCGAATGCGGGAAAGTCTACTCTCTTTAACCTGCTTTCGGGTGAGGAGCTTGCTATCGTCACCGATATTGCGGGCACCACGCGCGACGTGCTTCGCGGTGAGGTTACGCTTGGCGGGGTGCTTCTTAAGCTTTGCGATACGGCAGGGCTCCGCGCAGGCGACGGGGTTGATACGGTTGAGAAAATAGGCATTGAGCGCGCGCTTGACGCTCTTGACGGTGCCGAGCTTGTTCTTGCTCTCTTTGATAAGGATGCGCTCGGATGCAGCGAAAACGAGGCGCTTGCAGAAAGAATATCAGGTATGGGCAACGTAAGGCTTGCGCTTATCACGAAGTGTGATGCGGACAGCACACAGAGCGTTCCCGAGTATATCAGCTCGCACTTTGATGAGGTATTCTTTATCTCGGCAAAGGAGCGCCCCGATGAGGCAAAGAGGCTTATCTCGGACAAAATATCCTCACTCTTTACAGACGGTAGCGTTGTGCTTGGCGAGGATGCGATAATCTCTGACGAGCGCCAGCGCGCCTCACTTACACGCGCGTGCGAGAGCATAAGGCTCGCAATAAGCTCTATTGACGCAGGCGCCCCCGAGGAAATAATCGCCTCTGATATTGAGCGTGCCACACAGGAGCTTCTTATGCTTGACGGCAGAGCCGTCAGCGAGGCAGTCGTCGGTGAGATATTCAAAAGGTTCTGTGTAGGAAAGTAAAAAAATAACAGTCATTAATATGAGAAATTACTCCAAAATTAAATTTGGAGTAATTTCTTTTTGTTTTAGAGTAATTTCTTTTTATTTAAGATTAATTTTTATATAGTTTTAGTGAAATAAATATTGACATAACCGTTTTTTAAAACTATAATATATATATAGTATATAGCAAACATAAATATGGGTCTTTTACTTGGAGGAAAATATGAAATACAGTAATGATATGATTAAATCAATTACCTTATATATTCTTGAAAAAATTGAGCAAGGGCGGGGCAATGTCGCAAGAGCGACTGCGGATGCATTCGATATGAGTTTAAATACCGCCCATAAATATGTAGGCCTTCTGCTCAAAGATGGCATTATAAACAAATCGAAGAGAGATAGCTACGCACTTGCTCAGAAGAAATACGAATACAAATTTACACGCGGCGATAGGGCTTTTGAATCCGACACATACGCATACGATATATGTGTTGAGGATAAGATTTCTTCATTAGGTGAGAATATAAAGCATATTTGGACCTACGCGATAAGCGAAATGGTAAACAATGTTATCGAACACTCAAACGCAGATAATATGTACGTAACCGTTCTTCAGAATTATCTGAAAACCTCAGTAATCGTCACAGATGACGGAGTTGGTATTTTTAATAAAATCAAGTCTCATTTCAACCTTCCGTCTTTGGATGAAGCAATATGTGAGTTGTTCAAGGGCAAGCTCACCACAGATGACAGCAACCATTCAGGCGAAGGCATCTTTTTCACCTCAAAAATGATGGATTCGTTTTGGATACGGTCGGATGAAAAGATTTTTGCCGTATCGAAATTTGAGCCTGACATACTTTCTGATATAGGTGGTACAAAATCCGGAACTCAGGTATTTATGTCATTATCAAATTTCAGTAAAAAAAGCGCAAAAGAAATATTCGATGCTTATTCTGATACCGACGGCTCTTTTAATACTACAAGGGTGCCGCTTAAAAATGCATTTGACTCAGCGCCTATATCACGTTCACAGGCAAAACGCCTTTGTAACCGTCTTGAATCCTTCGAAGAGGTTATTCTTGATTTTTTGGATATAGAGTGGATGGGACAAGGCTTTGCGCATCAGCTGTTCGTCGTATTTGCAAAAGCTCATCCAAGTGTTATACTAAAGCCTATAAACATGAGCGACGGTGTCTTGAAAATGTATAATCATGTAACAAAAACGGTGTAGCGATACTAATTAGCAAAAGAGAACAGAAGGCGTAGCTATAGGCGGGAATGCTTGGCGCCCAAGCACCCCCGCACCCCCGAAGGCGTATATGGGGGTATAATAAAAGTGAGACACTATTTTTGCGTAGTGTCTCACTTTTTATTTGTGGGGTGCACTGATATTATTGAGGCTTGGGCGGGTATGCCTTCCCTTGTGAGGTAGCGAAGCGGCAGTTTTGGTATGTGAAAAGCAATACTTCGTATTGTTAGAGCCAAAACTGGACCGAGTCCGCAGACGAGACAAGGTGGCAGGCGTTAGCCTGACGGATGAGGTCGTTCCTGTGGCTTTCGTGATAAAAAAGCCTCAGTGCAGTGCCGTAAGCTTGATTATAAGGTCCATATCGTCGGGCTGGATTTTGGCCTCGTGGGCGGGTATGCCTTCCCTTGTGAGGGAAGGTGGCAGGCGTTAGCCTGACGGATGAGTAGTTCCCATCGCAACGCACACTAAACCTATGTTTTTAATAATTTAAGCCTATCAGTGCAGTGCCGTAAGCTTGATAATTAAATCCATATTATCGGGCTGGATTTTTGCCTCGTGGGCGGTGCGATTGCGTACCACCTTACCGCATTTTTGGCATTTGTGGATAAGCACGAAGCCGTGCTTGGCATCGGGCTCGGCGCCTATGGGGCGAAGTATGCCGCCACAGGTGTTGGCTCTGTCGCCAGGATTTATATCCACGTGAAGCGAGCAGAGGCAAAACGGGCAATGGTTTCTCGAGGTGAAGCCGAGGGGCAGGACTTCTTTACCGCAATTTTTACATATAAAACCCGCGTCGTTTTTTGAAAATCTTTTGCTTTCCATAAGCTTCACCCGTTTCAGCGCCAACCGAAGGTCATAACCAGCCATACAAGCAGACCTATCGCGAGCGCAAGAAACAGACCGCCGACAATGAGCGTTATAACGGTTGCGCGCGAGAAGGTGGTCTTATACTGTGAGCGAGGGATAAGACCTGCCTGACGAAGGGCGGTTATTACAGGCTTATAAAGCAACATCGCGGTAGCGCTATTGAGAAGCGTTTTCGCAAAATTGAATGGCAAAAAGAGTATCGGAAGATTTGCCGCAACATCAAAGGGTATGCCTATCTGCTTTATGTAAAGCGGTGTGACGAAGGCGTTGAGAAGCACCATAACGCCCGTGGTAACGGCTATGCTTGACGCAAAGGCAATAAGCGCGGTATTTACAGACTTCTTCTTGCAATATATAAGCGAGGCTACGGTCGAGAAGCTCGCGCTGGAGGCGAAATTCATAACGAAGCCGTACCACCCCGTGTCATTTCCAATGGTAAAAAGCTCTATCGCGGCGACAACGAGAGATATAAGCGGCGCTACGATGGGGCCGTAGATAAAGGAAGCTATGCATATCACAGCATCCTTAAGGTCTATTGATAAAAATCCCGAGACTGCAGGTATTACCTCACAGACGAAGGATACGAGAAACGCGAGTGCAGAGAAAATTCCCACACCTGCCGCAATGTGCGTTGCGCGGTGCTTGGTATCATTAATGCTCATATCAGTTAACCTCTTAAAAAAATAAAAACGCTCCACTAAAATGGGGCGCTCAAAAAGATAAAGCAGGCTTGTGCTCTATTTTTAAAATCCTTTCTCATCCGGACTATACCGTCGGTCAGGGAATCTCACCCTGTCAGGAAAAAACCTCGCAGACTTTACTGCCGATATGGAATGGAAGCGAACACCTCGCCTCTTCACCAATCCCCAAGGAATATTAAATTAATGTCCCGACTCCCTCGATACGAAGAAGTCGGGACACTTTTTTGCAAATCTATGCTATAAGCTTAAATTATGCAAGGATCTCGCCAACGACACCCGAGCCAACGGTACGGCCACCCTCACGGATAGCGAAACGAAGACCCTTCTCGCAAGCGATAGGAGTGATGAGCTCAACGTTCATATTTACGTTGTCACCGGGGCGGCACATCTGAACGTCCTCAGGAAGGGTGATGATACCGGTAACGTCGGTGGTTCTGAAATAGAACTGAGGTCTGTAGCCAGAGAAGAAGGGCTTCGAACGGCCGCCTTCCTTCTCGGTAAGAACGTAAACCTGTCCTACGAACTTGGTGTGAGGCTGAACAGAGCCGGGCTTGCAGAGACACTGACCTCTCTCGATGTCGTTCTTCTGAACGCCACGAAGAAGAAGACCAACGTTATCGCCTGCCTCAGCGAAGTCCATCATCTTGTGGAACATCTCGATACCGGTTACAACGGTAGTAGCCTTCTCCTCGGTGAGACCTACGATCTCAACGGTGTCAGCCATCTTGATGGTACCACGCTCAACTCTACCGGTAGCAACGGTTCCACGACCGGAGATCGAGAATACGTCCTCTATGGGCATAAGGAAAGGAAGGTCTGCCTTTCTGTCAGGAGTAGGAATGTAGCTGTCAACAGCCTCCATAAGCTCCTTGATGCAGTCGTATGCGGGGTTGGAAAGATCGTTAGGAGCGTTAAGTGCCTCACGAGCGGATCCTCTGACGATCGGAATGTCGTCGCCGGGGAACTCATACTCGTTAAGAAGCTCTCTGATCTCCATCTCAACGAGGTCAAGAAGCTCCTCGTCAGCGATGTCGCACTTGTTCATGAAAACAACGATTGCGGGAACGCCAACCTGACGTGCAAGAAGAACGTGCTCTCTGGTCTGTGCGAGAGGGCCGTCAGTACCTGCAACAACGAGGATAGCACCGTCCATCTGAGCAGCACCGGTGATCATGTTCT
>JAGBIF010000021.1 GCA_017935065.1 Clostridia bacterium | reverse complement strand
CCCTTCGGCGTGTATAGCCTTGCGTATTTATAAATCCTGACGAAGGTATCCTCGCAGACGTCCTCGGCATCCTCTACGTTCTGTGCCCTTGACAGGCAGAAGGCGTATACGTCGGTTTTGATTTCCTCATAAAGGCTACCCAGAGCCTCGGTATCGCCCTCTGCCATTTTTAAAATCAGATCTTCAATTTTGCCGTTCCTGTCAGAGACCTCACAGGCTGTCATAAATAGTAGCACTTAAAAATCCGTCCTCGTTACCTTTTTTACTATTAGTATTATAGCAAATCCAGCGAGTAAAATCAAGTACTAATACGTTCGTTTACGCTGCCTCGCCCTCGGTAGTCTCTGTAGTCTCACCCTCTGCGGTCTCGGTGTTTTCAGCTGTGTCATCGGCAGGCTGCTCGGGTGCGGTTTCCTGCTCGGGGGCGGTTTCTGCCTCAAGGGTTATCTCTACACCGTTCATTTCCGCCTTGATTATCATACCTGTGAACGCCTCAACGTGTGCGCGGTATACGGTTCCGTCCTTAAGCTCTACGGTAACCGAGATCATCATACCGTTTTTACCCTCGTGAATTCTGAAGCCTGTATCCTTTACGTTTTCCTTGGTGATGCCAAGCGCCTTAAGAACCGCGCTTATTGCCTCGCCGCGGCTGATGGGCTCGGTCTTGCCTTCATCCTCGGGCTTATCCTCACCCTCGGGCTTAGCCTCATCTCTGTCAGGTCTGCCTGCGCCGTGCATACCGCCAAGGATGCTCTCTATCATATCCTTGTCAAGTCCCGTCTCGCCGAGGATACCCTCAACAAGCTCGCCGTGCTTCTCATAGAATTTATCAAGCTGCTCGTCAACGTCGGGCATCTCAAACTCCTCCTGCTCGGAATCGAGAATTTCACCCGTTATAGCGTCAAGCTCGTACTCAAGCTCAAGCGTCTCGGTAGCAAGCTCAACCTCATATACCATCTTACCGTCCTCACGGCTGATGCGTATTCTCTTGAATACGAGGTCGTCCTCGGTGAGCCCTGCATCTGCAAGAGCTGCCTCAAGAGCCGCCTTGTGACCTATATACATATCCTCAAGAGTCTCGCCTATTTTCTCGAACTCGCCGCGAATCTTCTCGGATGCACCGTTAAAGACAAGCGCGAGATCGTTCATCTTAAGCTCGGAAAGCTCCTTTTCGGAAAGCTCGGGGAAGTCCTCTCTTATTTTCTCAATCATTCTTGCCTTGCCCTTGGATATGTCGTACTTCTTTGAAAGCTCGTCAAGCTTTTCCTTGGTGTCCTCGTCAAGCTCCTCAAGCTTCTGCATAATAACGCAAGCCTCTTTGCCATGCTTTTCAAAGGTCTTTTTGATTTTCTCGCTTACCTTTTCGTTAAGCTCCTTAGCCTCCTTGTCTATCGAGACAAGAACCGAGTTGCTCTCGTCACCGAGGTAGCCCTTCTCAAAGAGCTCGTCTACGATAACCTCAACTGCGGTGTCAAGGGTTTCACCCTCAACGGTAGCCTCAACCTCGGCTACAACGTCCTCGCCGTCCTCGGTAACAGCCTCAACCTCAACGACGGTATCGTCGGACGCGAGGTAAACTCTGACGCTTGGGTTTACGTCAAGTGTGACTACGGAGGCTGAGGTCTTCATAAGAGTTTCCCCATTATCCGCGGTGAGATTGCAGCTCGCAAGCGTAAGGACTGCAAGCGATAGGATAAGTAAGAGTGTGATAAGTGTCTTTTTCATTTTTATGTTCTTCCTTTCTTTCCCTTTCGGGTGTTTTCATATAATAAATAAACGAGGATTTGATTTTATTGCAGAGAAATATAAAAATTTTTCAAAAAGAAAAATGGGCAGATGCAAGATGCATCTGCCCGTGTGGACTTGACCGTAATGCCTTATTATATAATAATGAAGGCTGTTATCTGTCAAGGATTATGAAGTTATAGGGTATTTGCGTTATAACCGTATCGCCGCGCTTTACGGTGAGGGTTATTCTATACGTGCCCGCGGTAGCGTTACCAAAGGTGATAGCTCCTGCGTCGGATATGCTCACACCCTCATTCTGTGCCGCCTCAGCCGAGTATACCCCTTCCGAAAGCTTTAATATGCCGTATATAAGCGTACAGCCGTCTGTGTTTTCCTCCGCAGTGATTACCTGAACGTCCTTCTCGGACAGCTCATCGGTGTAGAACACACGCTCGGGTAGCGATATGCTTACCGCGGGAAGCGCATCTGCAACGAAGGTTATATTAAAGCTGTCGACACAGGGAGATATAAGCGGTTTTTCAGCGTCGGGGGTAATATAGAGTGATGCCGTAAGCGACACGCTTCTGTCCTCTCTGTAGGCGAGGGATGCCGAATGAAGCGAGAGCGTATGCTCTGAGCCAATATTCGCCGCGCCGAGGGGAACGATAAACACGCCCACGCTGTTTTTGAAGTATTTAACTCCGTTAACCGTTATATACGCCTCTCCGTCAAGCTTGCCGTCGGGGTCGCGGATCACAAGCGACGCCTGCTCACCATAGTAGAGAGAGGTGCTGTCAGAGGCGATGCCCGCATCGTAGCTCAGGGTTACGTCGGTATCGGGCTTGGTCTCGCTTACCGAGGGGGTAAGCGTTGGCATATACGCATCGTCCATTGAGTAGGAGATAACCTGCGTCAGAGGAGCGCGCACCTCACCAACCTTTGCCTCGTCGTAGTTTCTTTCAAGAGTAATCTGTACGGTACCGGGTGTAGCCGTCTCACATCTCGCGAAATCAAAGATGAATATAAAGCGTTCACGCGAATCGGGAGCGTTTACAGTGTTCTCCCATATTGTCTCGGGGTCGCCGAGACGTCTGAATGCCTCTATGTCAACCTTAAGCTCGTCACCGACTGCATTATAGTAGTAGAAGTCTGTCACGGTGTCCCTGAAATAGAGCATATAGATAACCGTGCCCGCAGGTGCAGGCTTGTTGAACTGAAGGTTTCTGTTACCAAGCTCGTAGGGGTTACATTCGGATATTGTGAACTGTACCGTGAAGGGATTGCTTATATTACCGAATGCGTAAGGAAGTCCCGAGAGAATAGGCGAAAATACCTTACCCGTCGTAACGTACGAGGGCTCAAGGTAGGCGTCGCCGACGGCAAGCCATATGCCGTAGAAATTAAGAGTAGAGTCCTTGGGATAAGTGTTCTGATTGAGCACAATTCTCTCTCCGACGATAAAGCTTTGCCTGCTGCCGTCGGAAAGCTCAAGCTCCCAGCGAACGAGCATCTTACCGCCGTACTTGCCGTCAACCGTAGGAAGATTTATGAACATTCTGTTGTCATCTCCCACAGCGACCGTTACAGTAGAAACAGCCGCGTTTGAAGTCGAATAATCCGTATTATTGTAGTTATACTTGATAATAAGAGTATCAGTGCTTATAGTGGGACGAAGGTAGGTACCGTCAAACACGGTCGCATTTTCGATAGAGTAATCGCCCGCTATCGATATCGTACCGCCCTGCTGAAGAATATTACCAGAGGACATATTCGCGTTTGCGGTATTCTCGCCTATAAGTCCGCAGTACATAGTGAATACTATTCCGTTAGAGCTGGTGCTTACGAAGTAAAGACCGCCGCCCTTGGTGGTGGCTATGTTGTGCGTAATCTGCGGGTGCTTATGGTCGGAGGCGGGGTCGCCGTCACAGCCGTCGCGTCCTATCGTTATAGTAGCGACGTAGGAGCCCGATACGTCGACTCCGATGCCCGCACCGACGTCCGCGGTGTTGTAGCAGACGAAGCCCGAGTCAAGCAACACGGTAACGTTCTTCGTCGAGGAATTAACGTATATTCCGCCGCCCTTGGTGGTTGCATCGTTTTCAAGTATATCGGCGTAGTCTACGGTGATACCCGCGTTGGAGACGCAGATACCGCCTCCGTTTCCGCCAACACCGTCAACAGCAAGTGCGTGGTTGCCGTAAATCTTGCCGCAATAGATAATGGGATCACCGCCCGAGACGTAAATTCCGCCGCCTTCGTTTGCGGTATTGTTCTGTATTACGGGAGCCTTCTCAGGGCTGTGAAGCCAATCGCCGTTCCCGTCCTTTACTCCGTCACCGTAGCAGCCCTGGTAGCCGATTTCAAAGCTCGATGCGCCTGAGACGTATATCGCGCCACCCATTCCGCCAGTGGAATTGCCTGAAAGGGTACCGCCCGTCATACTGAAGGTGGGAGCATAGACCGTACCATTTTCGGTGTAGGATTCGGCTGTGATAGCGCCGCCGTACCGTGCCGCGTAGTTATCGGTAATATTTCCGCCTGTAATATTAACGCTACCGCCCGAGACGTATATTGCACCGCCGAAGGAGCTTTGCGCACGGTTGCGCGAAAGCGTACCGCCTTTAATCGTAACGATGCCGCCCTTACCCTGCACGAAAGCGACTCCGCCCGAGTCGGCGGCAGTATTATCGACAACGGTACCGTCCTCCATATGGAACAGTCCGTCTATAATCTTTACTACACCGCCTGATCTTTTCGTGGTGTTATTGGAAACAGTGCCGCCCTTAAGGAGCATAGTGCCTCCCGTGTCGATAAACGCGGCACCGCCAGAGCCCGATGCAAGGTTGCCGTCAATCAAGCCGTTATCAATTTCAACAACAGCGTTCTCTCCCGAAATAAAGAAGGCACCGCCCGTACTGCTTGCATCATCCGAGGCATCGGTTATACAAGCCCTGTTATCTCTTACGGTTCCGCCGTCTACGGTAATATTACCGTTTAAAACGTATACGGCACCGCCGCATCTATAAGCTCGGTTGTTTCTTATGACGGCGCTCCCCGATATTGAGGCGTTTCCGTCTGAAACGTAAACCGCACCGCCGTCGCCGTAGGAGACGTTATTCTCTATGGTTCCGCCAGACGCAGTAAACTTTCCGCCGCCGAAAACGTAAATTGCGCCGCCCTTGCTTTCGTTAGCTCCGTTCGCCTTATTACCAGAAACGGTACCGCCCGTCATAATAAAGTCAACGGTTACTCCCGTGCCGTTATCATCCTTAAGATAAACTCCGCCGCCGTTGTAGGTCGCGGTATTGTCCTGGATATATCCGCCGTTCATTTCGACCAGAACCTCGTAAAACGAGTTGTTGGGCGAATTGAACTTGCCGTGCTTCAGATTTCCGTTTGCGTCATACAGATAGGCGTCTGTCGCGGCTCCGCGCTTATCCTTTTTTATGTAAATTCCGCCGCCGTAATTTGCTTTGTTTTCGGATATAGTAGCGCCGTTTATGACCAGCTTCATCTGATAATTGTTATTACTGCCGTCCGTCCATCCAGAGGCGTAGCTGGCAGTGGCAGGGTCCGACGTACCCTCGCCTATGGCGGCACATGCAAGATATATGCCGCCGCCGCTTCCGCCTGCCGTGTTTTTGGTAATTTTTACACCCGAGTCAAGAGTCAGACCGCCGTTTTGCGTTATAGAAAGCTCGCCATAGGCTGACGAGGACTGATAGGTTGAGAGCGAAATACCTCCGCCGTGACCGTTTACCGCAACGTTCCCTTCAATTGTGGTATCGTAAATATACATAGTGCCCGTATTATATATTGCACCGCCGCCGCCATAGCTTACGTTTCTGTAAAGCTTGGAGCCACCGCCTATATAACAGCCCTCTGTCGTAGGTCTGCCGTTTACGGTTTCATTACGCACCGCGGAAATCGAGCCCCAAGCGATATTAGCCTGTGTTCTCGTCCAGTTGTGTCTGAATTGAGTTTTTATTATATCAAGAGTAGCCTTGTTTGAGCCGTAGGTACGCAAGGTCGCGCCCTGGGTATTATCACCTGTTGCCGCGCTATAGCATCCAAACACGTCACAGTTATTTATTTCCACGCTTCCGCCGACGTCCGAGGTAAAGAACAAAAATCCGCCCGAATAGCCCGCGTATAACTTATTGAAAGTAGAGTTGAGAAGCTTTAAATCAAACGTGTCTCCTACGGCGTGTATAACACCGCCGCGCACAGTATTATAGTTTGAGTATGCGTTTACCTTATCAAGCTTAACGGTAGCATTATAGCCCGTACCCTTGCCCGAGTTAACCGAAATAAGCGGACCGTCACTCACAACACAATCAGCAGTACCTGGGGCGCTTTCTGCGGGGAAGGATATATTGGCATCCGCGGCGGTGCTGGGGGTAATTTTTTTCTCCTCATTACTAGTACCGTCGCCGTCAAATTCAAAGTTGCCCGCACCCGATATCGTAAGCCTATAGTTGTCAGTGCCCGTGATATTGAGCGTACCGTTTTCAACGACAAAAAGCGCGCCTGAATACTGCTTGATCGTGTCACCTGAAGCAAGCGTGTATTCAGCGTCAGCCGCTATACGGTTCGTGGAGGTGTCTTTCAGAGTGCCCTCAACCTCACGCTTTAGCATAGTGCCGATGCTTTTTCCCGCGTCTGTCTGTGCCTGGACATAGGCTGACCAGTTTGTATTATTAACTACTATATTTACAGTAGCGCCTCCCGTAATTCTGATAGGACCGTGAAAGGTAAAGAACGCACTTCCTATGTTAAGTTTAAGCGTTATGCCATCAATAGTACATCCACCGTCGCCCACACCCTTGATAAAGTTATCGCCACCAGCAGAACGGTCGATATTAAATTCATTATACGTTCCTATAAGATAACTGCCGTTGTATTCAGAGCCTGACGTTGCAGCGTTGCCACTATCGATTGTCCCGTTGCCGTTCTTGTCTTCTTGCCAGTAGACGGGCTGATAATAGCCATCAATTAGATTATTAAGTGTAGTTTTATTCGCCGACGACAGGCCAAGTGAGTTCATCTTGTTATAAAGAACATTTTTAATGTAGCGGTTTGCATCCTGCGTCAGGTCCTTTACAGTTTGGCTCTTAAGAATAGTTTGCAACTCTGTAAATGAAGTAGCGTTTTGAATGTTCGTCTTGGCGGTGGAATAATTCCCCCCTCCAAGTGCCGAGTCTCCCGCAAACGCTGCGCGCGATTTAAAGGGGGTGGTGCCTATTATAACGGCAAGCGCAATAAGAGCGAGCGATATTATAACCGACAAGGCGGTAATTATTATTTTTTTTCGGTTCTTTAGAATGGTGGGCATTTAAATCTTCCTTTCGTAGGATTCGAGATTATTCGGCCTTCAGCGTAATTTGCCGTGCCTCGGTTTCTGAAGAATTAATCAAGAAGATCAATCCAGCTTGGATTTGCTTTTTCAATAAGAGAAATCTTTTTTGTCCGCGTCCAGCGTTTCAACTGTCGTTCTCTTGAGGCAGCCTCGTCACGATTCTGAAATTCCTCAAAATAGACCAATTTACATACATTATATTTTTTTGTGAATCCAGACGCTGATTCTTTCGTATGCTCTTTAATCCTTCGTCTTAAATCTTTTGTCATTCCAACATACAAAACAGTATTGTATTTGTTTGTAAGTATGTAAACATAATTCATATTTATTTTATTTCATAGTGAACCGACCCGTTGGTTTTGACGACAATAAATTGTCGGCTCGTGGGGGCTTTGTGCCGAGTGAAGGGGACCCGTTGGTTTTGGCGACAATAAATTATCGGCTCGTGGGGGCTTTGTGCCGAGCGAAGGGGACCCGTTCGACTCGCTTCGCTCGCTCAGGGTGACAACGCGTAGCGTTGTCACTGCCAATCGCCTTCGATGTCGGTGATATCACCTTCGGTGCCGCCTATGTCGGGGTTGAAGGGATCGTCGGGCGTGGTATCTACAACCATTTCCACGAAAAATTTCGAGGGGTCATAGGTCACCGTGGTATCCGATTTGAAAAATCTGAGCACGTAGGTGCTGTGCGGCTCAAGCTCAACGTTCAGGTCAACCGTGCCCTGCGAATCCTCCTGTGGCTTGTAGGAGTTGTCTGGAACATAGCCATTTTGCCAATATACCGAGACGTTTCTCTTAAGCTCGTTGGTCTTTACCTCAACGTATACCACGTTGTCGCCGTAAAGAGCAGACGAGGTGTCTTGCGGGGGATATACACTATAGGATACAGAATTTCTTTCATCATAGACAGTAAAGTTAGCTGTAAGCGTCTTGGTGTAGGGTGCGGTTGCCGACAGGGTTACCGTATAGGTCTTGCCAAAGGCAAGGTCGGATATAACGTGTGTCACGGGGTCGGCAGGACCGTTATTCACTGCCGTGAGTTCCTGATTTTTCAAGCTCTCTATCTCAGCGCCGCCTGCCTCGGCAACGGTGAGGTCATAGGTTATATCAACCTCGGACCAGCGCAAAGAATCGGCAAAGTTCATAACGGCAATGCGTATCTCGTTTACCGCGAGATAGTATGCAGGGACGTTAGTGGGGTCGCCAAGGAGGTCGCTTTCAAAATAGAAGCTTTTCGGCTCTACGGTTGGGTCGTCCTTATGTACCGTAGCATACTTCGCAAGCGTCACCGACGCTGACACTACTATGAGGACCGTTGATACGACTACGAGTATCAGGGAGGTAAGTGTCTTTATATTCATTTTCCGCATATCACGGTCGCTCCTTTCTTAAGGTTTAATCAATCTGCTCGACGTCTACCATAATGCGCACAGCCTCAAGCTCGTCTGAAAGAGTGTAATCGGTATTCTGCGCGTTATCCGCATTCCAGGTGACCTTCAAATAGTGGGTATAAGTGTTTCCCGCGCTATGCGTGACCGCCTGAAAGCTTCCTGTGTTGCCGTTTTCTACCCATTCAAGCGTCAACGGAAGTCTGCCTGTCATCAGCTGCGCCGTCATAACATAGCTTTGCGATACCTCACTGACCTTCTTATTAAGGCCGTTTGTTTCAAAGTTAGAAACCGCAATCTCTATCGTTTGAGTATCGCCGGGGTGCATATTTTTAAGCGGAACAGAAACCTCGGTATCGGATGCAAATATTGCAACCTGCACCGCCGAGCCGCCTGAAGAGGTGGATACGTACTTGGAGAAGGTGCTGTTCGAAATAAGCAGAACGGCTATGAATATAAGTATAAGATATTTTCTTATAGGAAGCTTGCTCTTTTGACTTTTCGTCATATTCCTTCTCCTTTCTGTAAAATGTGTGTTGTTTAATGAAATCCTAAAACAAATTTTAGGATGAAATCCGCTCTCGCGGATGAAGTCGATGCTTCGCATCGGTTAGTTAATCCACCGCACGGCAGTGCGACTTCATCCGAGCGAAGCGAGGATTTCATCTGCGTAGCAGATTTATTCCACCGATTAAGGTGGATTTAATTTTCTCTGTCTTCGTCAGATGCTTTGCCGAGTATATACGGCAGGGCGAAGATGAGAACCATTACTATTGCTAGGGCGGTGAGGCCTGCGGGTGAGCGAAGGTATTTTATCACCGTGCCGCCACCGTGGATTATTAGTATTACCTTGCCTACCACCGCCTCGTCGGGCACTCGCCAATCGTCAGCGGTGTTGTTTGCATCGCCCTGTGTGACGTAGCCCTCAGGCTCTATTCCTACGATACGGTGTGTGGTAGTTTTTGTGCCGCCTGTATCGAAGCTGATTATGTCTCCGACCTCGTAGCTTCGCTTTTTGAAGGTAACTATAAAGGCGTTACCGTCAAAGCTATCGGGGTTGTCACCCTTCATACTGCCCGTATCGACTACTGCCGAGGTGATGCCGAGGAAGGTGGGATTTCTAACCCCAAACAGCTTCTGCGCCGCGAGGTTGTATAGGTTTATTACTATTACAAGGATGAGTATTACATCAAGGATAATAGTAAGAATTTTTAGTGTGGTTTTTAGTATTTTGGTTGTTTTGGTCATAGGAAAATATGGAATTCAGATTAGTTTCTCTCCAAAATCGCTCCAAGTAGGATTTTTGGTTTCAACGAGCCAATTCTTCTTCGACCGCTTCCACCCTTTTAATTGCTTTTCGCGAGAAATCGCTTGATTAATATCGGTAAACTCCTCAAAATATACTAGTTTATGCAAATGGTATCTTTTTGTAAATCCATTCGCATATTCCCCTTTATGCTCCCGTAATCTTCGTACCAAATCATTCGTTACACCGATATACAAAACCGAATTGGATTTGTTGGTTAGCATATATACATAATACATATGTTGTCCTTTGTAATGCAATATTGGGGATTTTCACGCACTGTCATCAAACGCGTACGAGTTCCCGACACAAAGTGTCGCCCTACGGGTTCGACTTCGGGCTTTGCCCTTCGCTCAGGATGACATTTCCCGACGCTTTGCGTCGCCCTTCGGGTTCGACTTCGGGCGTAGCCCTTCGCTCAGGATGACATTTCCCGACGCTTTGCGTCGCCCTACGGGTTCGACTTCGGGCGTTGCCCTTCGCTCAGGATGACATTTCCCGACGCTTTGCGTCGCCCTTCGGGTTCGACTTCGGGCGTAGCCCTTCGCTCATGGTAACAAGCAAATGCTTGTTGGCTCAGGATGACGAGTTCCCGACGCTTTGCGTCGCCCTACGGGTTCGACTTCGGGCGTAGCCCTTCGCTCAGGATGACATTACTCAAACTTTCGCCAGATTACTAGGACGGTGCCGACGATTACCAGCATTCCAAGCATCAAGACGAATGCCCAGCAGAGGGCACAGGAGGTACATTCACCGCCGAAGAGGCAGATCACACAGGTACAGACGTGCGGCTCGGGCGGAAGAACTCCGATATCTCTGTCTCCCTCGTAGATGATGACGTACTCAGAGAAATGCTCTACCGTGTAGATGAAACAGTGGCTGTCCTCATCGTAGACGTCCTCCATCCTCTCGAGGCCACCCTCGTCGGTTATGTGATAGACCTTGTAATCTCGGATTACGGTCTTATTGTGCTTGGTGAAGGGCACGTAGAGTGTTGCTCTGCCCTCGTCGAACTCGCTTATTACCTTAGTACCCGAATAGACGTAGGCTCTGGCGGTAAGAGCGACCTGCTTGCCTGCAAGAGCATTCAGCTGTGTTGCGCTCAGCTCTTCCTTAAGGATTTCCTTGGCTACTACGTGTACCGTATCGGTCACCGCCTCGGAAACTATCTTGACAAGCGCCTTATTATCGAATTCAACCTTGAAGTTGGTGAATACAAACCTGAGCATTCCTCCTCGAGCCACGAACTCGGCAAGCTCGTTTCGGTCAATCTGAACGCCCTCAACGTATCCGCCGAGGTTGTCAAGCTTTAAGGTGAGGTCCTTGTAGCTTTCAGCGTCAAATCTGTCGAATATCTTATCCCAGCTATCGGCAGGCGGTGTCACTATCGCATTCTTATCGGGGATGGTGATAACGTGCTTATCGGGGATTTTATCATCATTCGTATCAAAGTTGAAGTCGGGTGCGCCGTCACCGTTTAAGTCAATATTCAGCTCGGGGCGGTTGTCGCCTGTGATATCTATGTTGATATCGGGGATCTCGTCTCTGTTGGTGTCGATATTGATCTCCGCCTCACCGTCCTTGTCGGTATCAATATTTAGGTCGGGGATTCCGTCACCGTTGGTATCAACGTTTATATCCTCGGGAATGGGCTCGAGCTCTACGTTATCGGTTACGGTGATGTAGACACCGAGGGTAACGTCGGCACGCTCAAGATTTGCGAGGTAGGTGTCAAATTTGTCTGCCTCCTCGTCAACGTCAAATTTCCATACCCACTCAATGTCGAAGTCCTGCGCCTTATATGCGGAAAGCTCACCGCCTACGACGCGGATAACATCCGACTTCTTTACTCCGTCGGGAAGATTGTAGATGTGCTCATCCTTTACACCCTCGAAGTTTGAAAAGTCCGCCTCAATCGGGATGCCGTGGACAGATACCTTATAAAGCACCGCCTTGAAGAACACCTTGTTGCCCGTTCTGTTCATAAGGCGAAGCACCGTCTTGTCCTCGTCACCTGGGGAAATAAGCTTATCGCCGTTTTCGTCCTTGGGAAGCGAGTCAAAGAGCGAGAGGTGGCAGACACCGTCCTCGTCAATGTCGGGTGTTCCCTCCGCCCACATAAGGCTGCCCGTCTCGTAGTTCAGGATATGCACGGGGGCATCCGCGCGGTTGGCGAAGGTGATGTTAGCTAAAAGAGGCAATGCAACGACCGACGCAAAAAGAAGAAAGAACATTACAGGCAATAGCCACTTCAAATGTCTTTTCGCTTTAGTCATTGTATCACCCCTTTCTATGCGCCACAAGTGACGCGTGATATATTCGCTTTTATGAACTATTTGCGCTCTGACGAATTGTGTTCGATAAAGCGAATGTGATATGCTTGCCTATTGCAAGCGTGATATGTTCGCTTTGATAATTTTTCTCGCTTTAACCTACTTTATCTGCTAAAGCGAACGTGATATGTTGACACACGGTGTCAACGTGAACTGTTGAATAAGGCTTGGCGCGGTGCGCGGTTGCCGAATTGGGTGCTTTTCGCACACGGCGGGAGTAGAACCCCCGCCCTACGGGTGCATTGCCTGCTCTCAAACGGTAAACTGAGTAAAGGCTTTCGGATTCCACGAAAGCATTTATTTAGTTTATCGTTTTCTTTATATATTGCGCACGCGTAAAAAATAAAAAAATATAATGCGGGCAGTCTGCGCGTTAAAAATGACAAAAAAGCCAAAAAACTAATCATTTTTGCCACCCCACCACCCCGCCATCAGGCGGGGGGCGGCACAAAATTAATTACTTAAAATAAATTAGTTTAGTGGTTTAGATTTTATTATCTAAATTAGTTAACCTGCTCTACGGTTACAGCGATGTCGAAGGAAACCTCAAGGTTGCACTTAATACCATCATCCTCTGCTGCAACATAGTTCTCACCGTCAAGGTAAACAGCGACAGCGTCAGCATTGCCAGCAATAAGATTACCAAGAATGGTGTCAGCGCCATCGTTCTGAGTATCAAATGCCCAAGCCCAAGTAAGAGTGTACTTAGCATCGAGCTGGTTGTTAGCAAGACCGTCAATTACATCGTTGTTAAGAGCTGCAACAAGAGCATCCGCTACAGCGGAAAGTCCGTTAGCGTTAGTAGAGGAAGTGATTGCCACGGTATCCTCAGCACCCTCGTTAGCAACGCTCCAGATGATGGGATAGTATGCAGCATCAAGAGTTACCTCATCGTTAAGCTCATAGTAGGTAGCATCTGCATCAAAAGCATCTGCAGGAGTGTAGGTAGTACCTGCAAGAGTATAGTAAGCGTCAGCAACAAAGTTGTCTGCGGTCACCCAAGGAGCAGGAACCATCGTACCCCAAGTACCAGCACCAAGGAAGATATCCTCGTTGTCACCAGAAGTGGTAGCAGAAACTGCATACTGAACCTCGGGCTTACCGTTGAGGTCGATTATGATACCCTTGTCGGACTTAGTACCGGGAGCAACAATGTTAGCGGCACCGTCATCAGCACGAACATTGGTAGAAATATCAACAGTAACTGCGTCCTTGTTAGCATCTGCGGAATTAGCAGTGTAATCAGCACCAAAGAGAGTACCGCCGATAGATACGGATACACCCCACTTTGCAGCGCGAGCGGTATCAGCAGCGTTGTCATCGGTTACGTACTTAGCGAAGGTTGCGCCTACGAATGCAGCACAGAAAAGTGCAAGTACGCAAAGAACGAGAGCGGCTCTGAGAGCCTTATTGCTCTTTTTATTAGTCATGATAAAAATTCTCCTTATTAAATTTTATTTAGAATAAGTAGATTTGCGGATAGGGTTGATTAGTCAACCTGAGTTACGGTGAGTTTAGCCGAAACAGTAACAGTAGGCGTGTTAATACCGAGCGAGGTATCGGTTACATCTCCACTAATACCATTTTCTGCATTGGAGTCGGCATCGGTCTCGTAAGCCCACATCCAAGATACTGTGTAATCAGCATTACCATCCATTGCAAGAGCAGCATCAGTAATGTCGTCAAGAGTAGCCTTCCACTCGCCTTCTCCAACCTTGAAAAGAAGCGGTACACCATTTGCCTCAACATCGAAGTCGATGGAAACCTTAGCATTAACCTCAGAAGCATTCTCAAGGGTAATTGCGAAAGAGCCTGCGGTACCGGGAGCAATCCTAGCATCAGCAACATCTCCTTCGTCGGCAGTGTTACCAGTGTCGTTAATAGTCTCAAAAAGATTGAAGAACACCATCTCACCGCCATCAGTAGCGAGATCATTTTCGCCCATAATGATAGACCATTTAGCAACAGTTACTGAATCCGAACCAGTAGCAGAGCTGGTGTACTTCGCAAAAGTAGTTCCTACGAAGCAGCAGGTGATAAGAGCGAGTGCGAGAACGAGAACTGCGATTCTCATAGATCTATTCTTAGTCATTTGAATAGGTCCTCCTTTTTTATTTTTTTGTTTTATATTGATTCCATGCGATGGCGTCACATAGAATAAATAACTATGGATTGTTGTTTGTGCAACACCTCATCCACCACCAGAGGTGGTCCCCCTTCCCCCACTGGGGAAGGCATGAGTGATGGCGTCACAGGAAAGCAAAATAACGAAGGTAGGGTATGCCTTCCCTTGCGAGGGAAGGTGGCAGACGAAGTCTGACGGATGAGTAGTTTATATAGCGTGAATTTTGCTTTAGGTTGGATTTGTAGCTTTTGGTCTACTCATCCACCGCAAGCGGTCCCCCTTCCCTCACAAGGGAAGGCTTTAGTCGACCTGGTCGACGGTGAGGGTGACTGTGAGGGACACTTCGGGTTGCTCGATACCGAGCTGGGTATCGTCTGTATCGTTGCCACGCTCAAACACCCAACGCCAATGAATAGTTACGGTATCCTCGCCATTCTGAATTGCGAGGGGAACGTCAACGAGTGCTTTTTTGCCTGGCTCGGAAGCATGCGGCATATTATTAAGCGCATCAACATTGTCAAACCAATCAGTGCCGTCAAGACTGTACTCGATAGGAACATCTTCGGGGTTATTTTCTGTAAATACTACTGTGTATTCCGCGGAAACCTCGGAATTATTGATTATATCGAAGGCGAATTTGCCTTTCGTCCCAGGTGCGATAATATTTTTATCGGCAGGATCCGCAACATCGTTTTCGGTAGTACCGTCTGCGGTGTCGGTATCTTCGAGATACTTAAAGATGTTGACGAACACCTGCGATGCGCCTCCGACGTAGACCTCACTTCCACCTTTACCGTTTTCGCGTGCAAGAACCGACCATTTGGCTACTCTTGCAACCGAGGTGCCCTCTGCAACGGTGGTATACTTTGCGAAGGTTGCACCGACTGAGCAACAGGTGATAAGCACCAAGGAAAGAATGATTATAACTATTCTTGTGCTATTATTCTTAATAAACTGCAAATAATCACTCCTTTCCCCTGCCTTCCCTTGTGAGGGAAGGGGGACCGCTTGCGGTGGATGAGTAGTCACTATTCTTTCAATTAAACCTCATCCTATTTCAAATCCGCTATACTGAGTCCAATTTTTTCTAAAATATCTTCAGCAACCAGATGCAATGAATATTTTACTCTGCTATTAGGATATCTAAGTACTACAATGCCGTGTTCTGCCAATTTTTCATCACGCAAATAATCACGTTCTTTGTGTTCGCTCATTTCGTGTTGTATTCCGTCTAGCTCTATCGCTATTTTCCTTGACGGAATGTAAAAATCAACTATGTAGTTTTCTATAACAACTTGACGCTTAACACTAATTGGTAGTCTTTTCAAAAAATCATACCAGAGGTGCTTTTCCTCAGGCGTCATATTCTTTCTTAATTCTTGTGAATTTTTGAGAAGCTTCTTGTTGTATGGATACATAGTATGACCGAAGTGTTGTTATTTTTTTGAGTAGATTAGGGACTACTCATCCACCACTCCGTGGTCCCCCTTGTCTCGTCTGCGGACTCGGTCCAATTTTGGCTCTAACAGTCCACTGGACTGTTATTCACTTCCAAAATAGCCGCTTCGCTACCTGACAAAGGAAGGCTTGGGGTCTACTCATCCACCACTCCGTGGTCCCCCTTCCCTCACAAGGGAAGGCTTTAGTCTTTGTTTTCGCTCGAAGAAGCGTTTGCCTGCTCGCCTGCTAGGGCGCGGAGTCTTTCAAGCTCTGCCATAAGGGCAGCGTTTTTATCCTCAAGCTCGGTCGTCTTATCCTCTGCGGCGGCAACCTTGGATTTATCTGCCTTCTTGCGAAGCCATATGTCAATTCCGATATAGAGCGCGAGAGGAAGTCCTACACAGAGTATCATTCCGAGAGGTGTCTGAAGGAATAGTATCACGTTACCTATCCACGGCACTCTGCCTGTCACTCTGCCTATGTAGCTTGCCTCAACTAATCTGTGAGAGTCCTCCCCGTTGTTGTAGTCACCCTTGGTAACCCAACCGCCGTAGAGCTTATTGCCCTCTTTATCCTCATACTCAAAGTCGGCCTCCCATCTCATAAGACGGTGCGTCGTGTAGGCTCCGCCATCCTTGAAGGTTACGACGTCACCCTCTTTGAGGTCTGTCCAAGCCGCTTGTTCAAGAAACACGAGGTCGCCTATCTCTATGTGGCCGTCCGCGTCACCGCTCATCGAGCCCGAAAGAACTACCAGAGGCGTGGTGCCAAATATCGAGGGGGGTCTATCATCATTCACAGCGCCCTTGACTATAATAACCATATTGCACACAAGCATAAATCCGAAGACTACGCAAAGCACGATACCGATTATAGTCTTTATCAGGTCGCTTTTCTGTGTATCCTTTTTTTCTTCTACATTTACGTTTTCCATCTTATTCCTACTTACTTTTATTTTGCGTCAATTTACGGTGAAAGATATGCTGTGTTTTCACTAAGCAACATTCACTTGTAAAGACAATTCGACAATTATTATTTTGGTATCTCTATTATACACCTTGTTCACGTTTTATTCAAGATGGCAAAAGAGATGATTTTGCAGGCGCGGATTTGTATAGTTTGCACAGAAAGCGACCAAGGCAAAGCTTAAGGCGCGGTGAAGCTGCAAATGCGCCAGGCATTGTGCGTCTCGTATGCGGCGGGAGATCCCCACCTACATCGTGCAGGCGCCAGGCATTGTGCGTTTCGTATGCGGCGGGAGATCCCAACGCAAAGCGTCGCCCTTCGGGTTCGACTTCGGGCGTAGCCCTTCGCTCAGGATGACATTCCCCCGCCCTACGCTATAAACCTTCTCACGCCTGCAGGCATATCACATCGCAACGCGATATATCACATTTGCAAAGCAAATATATCACTTGCCCATATGGGCAAATATCACGCCTTGCTTGCAAGGCATTTTCCCCCGCCCTACATCGGTGGGGTTGCCGAGCATTGTGCGTTTCGTACACGGCGGGAGAGATCCCGACGCAAAGCGTCGCCCTTCGGGTTCGACTTCGGGCGTAGCCCTTCGCTCAGGATGACATCCCCCCGCCCTACCATACACCGCCAAAGCTCATCCGAATTTTCGGTATCGCCATAGCGACAAAACGCGCGATTGTTTGCGTTTTGCGAAAATTCATAGCAAGGCAAACCAAAAGTCCGACTTTTGTTATAGTGAGAGCCTTGCGTCTACTCATCCACCACTCCGTGGTCCCCCTGTCTCGTCTGCGGACTCGGTCCAATTTTGGCTCTAACAGTCCACTGGACTGTTATTCACTCCCAAAATAGCCGCTTCGCTACCTCACAAGGGAAGGCTTGGAAACTACTCATCCGTCAGGCTTTCGCCTGCCACCTTCCCTCACAAGGGAAGGCTTTGGGGGTGAAGTAAAAAAAGCCCCTTGAAGCCGTGGGCTTCAAGGGGCACTGTATTTTTTTACTTGGTTTCCTCGGTATCGGCCTTTACAGAAACAAGTCTGATGATTGCCATCTCGGCACCGTCTCCGCGACGGGGGCCTGTCTTGAGTACCTGAGTGTATCCACCGTTTACATTAGCGTAAGCGGGTGCAAGTGTGGAAAATACCTTCTTTGCAACATCCTCCTCGGTGATGAACTCAAGAGCTGCGCGGTAGGAAGAAAGGTCACCCTTCTTTCCAAGGGTAATCATTTCGTCTGCCATTGCGGAAACCTCCTGCGCTCTGGTATAGGTAGTCTCTACCTTACCGCACTTGAGAAGAAGGGTTACCATACCTCTGAGCATTGCCTTGCGCTGCGCGCTGGTTCTGCCAAGCTTTCTATTTCCCATCTTAATGTCCTCCTATTTCTTATTCTTCGTCCTTCTTAAGACTGAGATTCAGGTCGTTGAGCTTCTGAATAACCTCTTCAAGAGACTTTCTACCAAGGTTTCTGACCTTGATCATATCCTCTTCGGTGCGGCCGATAAGATCCTCAACGGTGTCTATTCCTGCACGCTTTAAGCAGTTAAAGCTACGTACCGACAATTCAAGCTCCTCAATGGTCATCTCAAGGACTTTCTCCTTCTTAACCTCGGGTCTTTCAACCAGGAACTCCTCCTGCTGTGCCTTGTCAGACATATCAATGAAGAGTTTGAGGTGCTCATTGAGAACCTTGGCGGCGAGAGATATCGCTTCCTTTGCCGTAAGTGTACCGTTAGTCTGTACTCTCATAGTAAGCTTATCGAAGTCGGTCATGCTTCCTACACGGGTATTATCTACGCTGTACTCTACCTTATACACGGGGGTAAAGATAGAATCTACGAAGATAGTGCCGATAGGTGCGCCGAGATTCATTCCGCTACTTGCGAGATAGATCTGCTTGTTCTGCTCTGCGCTGCGGTAGCCGCGTCCCTCGTCGAAGGTGATCTCCATATAGAAGCGCGCGTTATCGCTTACCGTGCAGATGTGATGCTCGGGGTTAAGTATAGTCAGGTCGGAATCGGTAATGATATCGCCTGCCTTTACGTCGCAGGGACCGGTTACGTCGATGCATACGGTCTTTGCGCCCTCGCACTCAAGCTTTGCAACAATGCCCTTTACGTTAAGAACGATTTCGGGTACGTCCTCCTTAACACCGCTGGCGGGTGCGATTTCGTGTACCACACCGTCGATCTTGATAGAGGTTGCCGCAAAACCGGGAAGTGTCGAAAGAAGAATTCTGCGAAGCGAGTTTCCAAGCGTCATACCGTATCCGCGTACAAGCGGCTCGGCTACGAAGATTGCCTCGCTGTCGTCATTCTCTCTGACGGAATTCACGTTAATATTGAACTTTTCTATTGCGTTTATCATTTGTAATATTTCCTCCATTCTCACGTTAAATTATAGTTTTCCCATAGGGAAAATATGAGTAAAGCTGATATCGGCAGGCGTGATTTTTCACGCTGCCGTATCGGAGGGATTACTTCGAATAAAGCTCGACGATAAGCTGCTCGTTAAACTCGAAGTCGATATAGTCTCTCTGGGGAAGCGCCACAACCTTGCATACGAGGTCCTTAGCATCCTTCTCAAGCCACTTGGGGCTTGCTACGGTTGCCATAGCCTCTGCAAGAGCCTTGATCTTAACGCTCTCCTTGCTGCTCTCCTTAACAGCGATTACGTCGCCTGCCTTAACGAGAAGCGAGGGAATGGTTACCTTCTTGCCGTTAAGAGTAAAGTGAGCGTGGAGAACGAGCTGACGAGCCTCTTTTCTGGATGCAGCCATACCCATTCTGTATACTACGTTGTCAAGACGTCTCTCGAGAAGGATAAGAAGATTTGCACCCGTGATGCCGTCCATCTTCTCTGCAAGCTCGTAGTAGTGCTTGAACTGTCCCTCAAGCACGCCGTAGTAGCGTCTTGCCTTCTGCTTCTCGCGAAGCTGTCTTCCGTACTCTCCGACCTTCTTACGGGTAGCGCCATGCTGTCCGGGGGGAAGAGGAAGAACGTCCTTGCTGTTCTTGTCCTTCTTGTCAAATACGCACTTGCCGTTAGTGCAACGGTCGCCCTTGAGGTAAAGCTTGCAGCCCTCACGACGACAAAGCTTACAGTTTGCGCCTGTATATCTTGCCATTTTTCAGTACCTCCTAAATTAAACGCGTCTGCGCTTAGGCGGACGGCAGCCGTTATGAGGAATCGGCGTTACGTCCTTAATCATGGTGATCTCAAGTCCTGCAGTTGCAAGCGCGCGGATAGCAGACTCTCTGCCCGCTCCAGGTCCTCTTACAAGAACCTCTACGGTCTTCATTCCGTTATCTACTGCAATCTTACCTGCATGCTCTGCAGCGGTCTGTGCAGCGTAGGGCGTGGATTTCTTCGATCCCTTGAAGCCCATCTCACCTGAAGTACCCCAAGCGATTACGTTGCCCTGCATATCTGTTATAGAAACGATAGTGTTGTTAAAGGTAGAACGGATATGAGCTACGCCCTTCTCAACGTTCTTGCGCTCGCGGCGCTTTTTTACAACCTTCTTAGCTACTGCCATCTTGGTTTACTCCTTATTTCTTCTTATTTGCAATGGTCTTCTTAGGACCTTTTCTCGTTCTTGCATTAGTCTTGGTACGCTGACCTCTTACGGGAAGTCCCTTTCTGTGTCTGATACCGCGATAGCAATTAATTTCAACGAGTCTCTTGATATTGAGCGCAACCTCACGGCGGAGATCACCCTCAACGTGGTAATTGGTTTCAATCTCATCACGAAGACGAGCAACCTCGCTCTCGGTAAGATCCTTTGCGCGAGTGTCGGGGTTAATTCCTGTCTTTGCAAGAATGTCCTTCGAGCTCTTGAGGCCTATACCGTAGATGTAGGTAAGCGCGATCTCTACGCGCTTGTTGTTGGGAATATCAACACCAGCTATACGAGCCATTTCGATATATACTCCTTTTTAAATTTAATCGTCTTATATGCGTGAATTAACCCTGACGCTGCTTGTGCTTGGGGTTTTCGCAGATGACCATTATCTTACCGTGTCTCTTAATGATCTTGCACTTTTCGCATATTTTCTTGACGGAAGGCTTAACTTTCATTTTTAATACCGTTCCTTTCAGTATCTTACTTTTTTCTCCAGGTAATTCTGCCGCGCGAGATATCATAGGGGGATACCTCAACCGTTACAGTGTCACCTACGAGAATTTTGATATAGTTCATACGAAGCTTTCCAGAGATGGTCGCGGTTACTATGTGACCGTTGGGAAGCTTTACCTTGAAGACTGTGTTAGGAAGTGCTTCGACTACCTTGCAATCTTCAAACTCAATTAAATCGGATTTAGCCAAAATTTCTCCTCCTTGCTAACTAATATTTACATCAGTCAATATTATCGGTTCTCCGTCTGTGATAAGAATACTATTCTCATAATGTGCCGAAAGGCTTCCGTCCTTCGTCACAACCGTCCATCCGTCACGAAGCTTTTTCACCTCGTAGCTGCCTGCGTTTACCATAGGCTCGACCGCAAGTGTCATTCCGGGATAGAGCCTCACTCCCCTGCCCGCACGACCGAAATTCGGTATCTCGGGCTCCTCGTGAAGGTCGGCACCAACTCCGTGTCCTACGTAATCCTTTACCACCGAAAAGCCATTTGAAATGACGAAGCTTTCAACCGCAAAGCCGAGGTCCCCGATGCGATTGCCTGACCTTGCGGCCTTCATCGCCTCATAGAAGCTCGCTTCAGTGACCGAAATAAGCCTCAGGGCCTCATCGCTTACCTTGCCGACAGGATAGGTTCTTGCACTGTCGCCATTATAGCCGCGGTAGCGAGCCCCGACATCGATCTTTACGATATCTCCCTCTGTAAGAATTCTGTTCTTACTCGGAATTCCGTGTATGACTTCGTTGTTTAAGGATATGCATGCTGATGCGGGAAAGCCGCCGTAGCCTAAGAAGGACGGTTTCGCTCCGCACCTTTCGATGTGACGCTGAATTTTAGTATCTATCTCCTTAGTTGAAATTCCGGGGCGTATAAGCTCGCTTGCAAGCACAAGTGCCTCGGCGGTAATCCGCCCCGCAATTTTCATAAGGGAGATCTGCTCGTTATTCTTAATTATAAACATAATCAATCGTTAAGAGCAGCTACCACAAGAGCCGTAGTGTCCTCGACACGCTCCTGGCCCTCAACAAGTCTTAATTTACCAGTCTTGCCGTAGTAATCCTTGAGAGGCTCGGTCTGCGTGTGATATACCTCAAGACGGGACTTAACTACCTCGGGTGCGTCATCCTTTCGTACCGTGAGCTCGGTATTACACTTATCACAGGTCTTACCGTCCGACGAGGGATTGTAGACCGTATGATAGGATGCACCGCATTTTGCGCATACGCGTCTGCCGCTCATCCTCTCTACGATAGTCTCGTCAGAGACCTCGATAGAAACGACTGCGTCGAGCGTGATGCCCATTTCGTCAAGCGCCTGTGCCTGAGGAACGGTTCTCGGAAAACCGTCAAGAATAAATCCGTTCTGACAGTCCGATTTTGCAAGACGCTCCTTGATAATGCCGATTACGACATCATCGGGAACGAGCTGTCCTGCTTCAATAAATTTTTTGGCCTTAAGTCCCATATCAGTGCCGTTTGCGAGAGCCTCACGGATGATAACGCCGGTTGATACGGTAGGAATACCGTACTTCTTTGCAATTATATCCGCCTGAGTTCCCTTTCCTGCACCGGGAGCACCAAGAAATATTATTTTCATAAATAACTCCTTGCCTTATTTAAGGTAGTTCTTGTAGTTACGGACGGTAAGCTGTGCCTCGAGCTCTCTGAAGGTTTCAAGCGCAACGCCGACAACGATAAGAAGTGTCGTTCCGCCGAAGGTGAAGGTCGAGGTGAGTGCCGAGACGGTGCTATCCATCTGGCTCTGCATATACGAGCCGTACCAAGACATACTGGAGTCAGCAAGATATTTTTCGATTTCCTTTGCCATATCAGAACCGCTCATAAGCCACTCGATGAGGTGCTGAATGAGGTGAGGTCCTGCAATAACAGGAAGAACTGCGATAAGACCGAGGAAGAGCGCGCCGACGAAGGTTACCTTGTTAAGACGCTTTCTGATGTGGTCTGCGGTAGGCTTACCGGGCGATATACCTCTGATAACACCGCCGTTGTCCTGAAGATTTTTTGCAACCTCAACGGGATTAAAGGTAATCTGCGTATAGAAGTATGCAAATCCAATAATAAGGACGAACAGAAGTATCGGATATACTGCACCCGATGCCGAGAATACTCGGCAGATGTCACCCCAGACGCCCTCAGTGGTCTCGGTGATGCCGCAAAGAGCGAGAATAGTGGGAAGAAGCGATACGATAGAGCTTGCGAAGATGATAGGCATAACGCCCGTCATATTGACCTTAAGAGGAAGGTGCGTGCTCTGTCCGCCGTACATCTTTCTTCCAACCGTACGCTGGGAATACTGAATGGGAATTCTTCTCTCCGAGCCTGTAATAAAGATTACGAATACCGTAAGTGCAATTATTACAGCGATAAGCGCGAGAGCAAATACGGTAGAAACTATACCGTAGAGCCATGCGTTCTCGGAATACTGGTAGGTGCTTATAACAAGCTCTACGAGGTTGATGATGAGAGAGGGCATAGACGAGATGATATTTGCGAAAAGTATAATCGAAATACCGTTTCCTATTCCTCTTTCATTGATACGCTCTGCAAGCCACATTATGATGGACGCACCTGCACAGTAGCAGGCAACGATTACGATGCCGTAGAACCAATAAAGCGAGTTATCGGTAGCAGTTGCGGCATTTGTAAGCGCGCCGTTGTTCTTAAGCAGGAAGTAGTAGCCGATTGCGGTTACTATTGCAAGAATAACAGTAACTATTCTGGTGATGAAGTTCATCTTTTCCTTGTCATCCTTGGCAAGCTCGCCAAGCTTAGGAAAGACAACTGCAAGAAGCTGAATAATGATCGATGCATTGATATAAGGCGATACACCGAGGGCGAATAACGTTGCAGTTCCGAGAGAACCACCGGAAAGCGTGTTCATATAATCGAGTATCGTTCCGCTGAACGAGCCCGCGAAGGTGTTCGCTTCAACGAAGGGTACGGGGATTACAGTACCTATGCGGTAAAGAAGAAGAATAAAAAGCGTAAATATAATTTTGCTTCTTATGTCTTTCGTCTTCCAAGCGTTCTTCAGTGTCTGAAACATTTATACCACCTCACACTTTCCGCCTGCTGCCTCAATCTTTTCCTTAGCAGATGCAGTAAATTGAGCCGCACTTACGGTAAGCTTCTTGGTGATAGTGCCGTTGCCGAGAACCTTAACGCCATCGTCGCCAAGCGAGCTGATAAGTCCGCAAGCAACGAGTGCCTCCGCGTTAACAACGTCACCGTCGTTAAATCTCTTGTTGAGTGCGTCGAGGTTAACCGTGCTGAAGTTCTTAGCAAATCTTGCATTGTTAAAGCCTCTCTTGGGAAGCTTTCTGTAAAGAGGAAGCTGTCCTCCCTCAAATCCGGGTCTTACACCGCCGCCCGAGCGAGCGTTCTGACCCTTGTGGCCCTTACCGGCCGTCTTTCCGTTTCCGGAACCAGCACCTCTACCCTTACGGAAGGTGTCCTTTACGGAGCCCTCTGCGGGTGAAAGTTCATGGAGCTTCATACTTTATCCTCCTTTCAATTCCGATTAAACGGTCTCTACCTTAACAAGGTGAGAGATTACTTTGATTTTACCCTGCGCTACTGCATCGTTTGCTACAACAATGCTGTCGCCGGGACGCTTAAGGCCAAAGGACTTTGCGGTTGCAATCTGATTAGCCTTGCAGCCGATAAGACTCTTTGCGAGAGTAATCTTAACGTTTCCCATTTCGATTACCTCCTTATGCCTTTACGTCTTCTACGGAAAGTCCGCGAAGCGCTGCGATCTCTTCAGCGGTTCTGAGAGCCTTAAGTCCCTCGAAGGTAGCCTTAACTACGTTAGTGGGGTTCGAGGATCTCAGGCACTTTGCACGAATGTTCTTAACTCCTGCGAGCTCAAGAATGATACGTACGGTACCGCCTGCGATAATACCTGTACCGGGTGCGGCGGGCTTAAGAAGCACCTTGCCTGCGCCATACTCGCCTATTACCTCGTGAGGAATGGTCGAGCCCATAAGGGATACAGTGATAAGATTTTTCTTGGCATCCTCAATTCCCTTGCGGATAGCGTCGGGAACCTCTGCTGCCTTTCCGAGGCCGAAGCCTACATGTCCATTTCCGTCTCCGACTACCATGATGGCTGCAAAGCGGGCGATTCTACCGCCCTTTACGGTCTTGGAAACACGGTTTAATACGACGAGCTGCTCCTGAAGGTCAAGCTCCTCGGCATTGATACGTTTTGCCATGTTTTTTCTCCTTATAGAATGTTTCGTGTTATGAAACAGTGTACAAACCAGCGATTAGAACTTGAGTCCGCCTTCTCTGGCGCCCTCTGCTAACTCTGATACACGTCCGTGATAAATATAGCCACCGCGATCGAATACTACTGCGGAAATGCCCTTCTCGAGCGCTCTCTTAGCGAGAGTCTCACCTACTGCTCTTGCAGCTTCCTTGTTGGAGCCAGAAAGAGCAAAATCCTTCTCGTAGCTGCTTGCGGCAACGAGAGTAACACCGTTTACGTCGTCAATAATCTGCGCAGAGATATTGGCGTTGGAACGGTAAACTGCAAGACGAGGTCTTTCAGGCGTGCCCGAAATCTTACCGCGTACTCTTGCGTGTCTCTTAAGACGCTGAGCATTACTGTCAATTCTTTTAACCATCTTTTTAGACTCCTTTCATTATTTGCCCTTACCGGCCTTACCAGCCTTGCGGCGGATTCTCTCACCGGTATACTTGATGCCCTTGCCAAGGTAAGGCTCGGGGGGTCTCTTGGATCTGATAACAGCCGCTACCTGTCCGACAGCCTGCTTATCAATACCCTTTACGATTATAGTAGTGTTGTTGGGAAGCTCGAAGGTGATACCGTCTGCCTCCTCAAATACTACGGGGTGCGAATAACCGAGACCGAGAACGAGCTTCTTGCCCTGCTTCTCTGCTCTGTAACCTACACCTACGATCTCGAGCTGCTTTTCGTAGCCCTTTGATACTCCGACAACCATATTGTTGAGAAGAGTTCTGGTAAGACCGTGAAGCGCGCGGTTTTCCTTCTGGTCGTTAGGACGGGTAACGGTAAGCTTGTCGCCCTCCTGCGCGATGGTAAGCTGTGCGGCAAAGGTCTGGTTAAGCTCGCCAAGGGGACCCTTAACGGTAACTACGTTACCCTCTGCAACGTTTACGCTTACGCCTGCGGGAACAGTAATAGGTTCTCTACCAATTCTTGACATTGATCCTACCTCCTTACCATACGAACGCAAGAACTTCGCCGCCAACGTTGGCAAGTCTTGCCTTCTTATCGGTCATAACGCCCTTTGAGGTGGAAACGATCGCGATACCGAGACCGTTCATAACTCTGGGCATATCCTCGCAGTTAGAGTAGATACGAAGACCGGGCTTCGATACTCTCTTAAGGCCGTGAATGACCTTCTGCTTACCCTGAGCATACTTAAGGGTGATTCTGATGATGCCCTGCTTGCCGTCCTCAACTACCTGGAACGACTTGATGTATCCCTCGTCGAAAAGGATCTGGGCTATCGACTTTTTAAGATTAGATGCGGGTACGTCAACAGTCTCATGCTTCGCATCGTTTGCGTTTCTGATTCTGGTGAGCATATCTGCAATTACATCTGACATTTGCATTTTTATATCCTCCTATATGCAAGTAATCTGATTTCTTGCTACCGCCGCTGAGGCGGTGCCAATTCGGCGGTTAAATAACGGGGGCCCGCCATTTCCTGCCGAGAGTTATAGAAAAATTTACCAGGAAGCCTTTCTTACTCCAGGGATCTCGCCCTTGTAAGCGAGCTCACGGAAGCAGATACGGCAAATTCCGTACTTACGGAGGTAGGCGTGAGGTCTACCGCAGATCTTACATCTGTTATACGCTCTGGTGGAAAACTTAGGTTCTTTCTGCTGCTTGAGCACCATTGCCTTCTTAGCCATTCTTCCTATCCTCCTTAGTTATTGTCAGCGAAGGGCGCGCCCATAAGAGTGAGCATTTCCTTTGCTTCCTCATCGGTGTTGGCGGTCGTTACGAAAACGATGTCCATACCGCGAATCTTGTCAACCTTATCGTACTCGATTTCGGGGAAGATGAGCTGCTCCTTAAGTCCAAGAGCATAGTTTCCTCTGCCGTCGAAGCCGTTGGGGTTGATTCCCTTAAAGTCACGGACTCTGGGAAGGGCGAAGCTGAAGAGCTTATCCATAAACTCATACATCTTCTCGCCGCGAAGAGTTACCTTTACGCCGATCTTCATTCCCTCACGAAGCTTGAAGTTCGCGATGGACTTGTGAGCGTAGGTAGGAACTGCCTTCTGACCCGAGATAAGGGTGATCTCCTCGATAACCTTATCGATAACCTTGCTGTTATCCTTTGCGTCGCCGCAGCCTACGTTGATAACTATCTTGTTAAACTTCGGTATCTGCATTACCGAGGAATAACCGAATTTTGTCATGAGTGCGGGAGCAACTTCATTCTTATACTTTTCAGAAAATCTTGACATTTTTGCTTCCTCCTCACTTAAATTTCCGCACCGCACTTAGCGCAAAGACGAACCTTAACGGTCTTGTCGCCAACGGTCTTGGTGCCTGCCTTAACGCGTACGCCCTTGTCGCACTTGGGGCATACGAGCTGTACCTTAGATGCGTAGATAGCACCCTCGGTCTTTACGATTTCGCTGTTCTCACCCTGACGGCGAGCCTTCTTGTGCTTGGAGACAACGTTTGCACCCGCAACGATAACCTTGCCCTCCTCAGGAGAGGTTGCGATTACCTTTCCGCGAACGCCCTTGGACTCACCGGAGATTACAACGACCTCGTCATCACGTCTTACATGAAGCTTATTCATTTGTTCTACCTCCTAGATTAAAGCACTTCGGGCGCAAGAGACATGATCTTGGTGAAGTCATGCTCTCTGAGCTCTCTTGCAACAGGGCCAAAGATACGGGTACCTCTGGGTGTCTTGTCTTCCTTAATAATAACTGCGGCGTTCTCATCAAACTTGATGTACGAGCCGTCCGCACGGCGAGTCTCCTTTACAGTTCTTACTACAACTGCCTTAACAACGTCGCCCTTCTTTACAACGCCGCCGGGTGCTGCCTTCTTGACTGCACACACTACGATATCACCGATACCTGCATAGCGACGTCCCGAGCCACCGAGCACGCGGATGCACATAAGCTCTTTAGCACCCGTGTTATCGGCAACCTTCATTAACGATTGCTGCTGAATCACTGTTTTTTCCTCCTTTT
>JAGBIF010000020.1 GCA_017935065.1 Clostridia bacterium | reverse complement strand
TTATTCATTGCGATGCTTGCATCGCCAGAGGTACATATGGTAGACATTAAAAAATACGGCATAGCTCCCGTGGGGGCATTGCCAAACGAAAATCAAATAGCGCATCTTAAGCTTTCAAGGAAGGTATTTTTCCATTTTGGCGTTAACACCTTCACAAGCTCCGAGTGGGGTAACGGCAACGAGAACGCGGATATCTTCTCCCCTACCGAGCTTGATACCGATCAGTGGCTGAAGGTTGCAAAGGATGCGGGCTTTAAGCTTGCGATACTTACCGTCAAGCATCACGACGGCTTTTGCCTCTGGCCGAGCAGGTACACCTCTCACAGCGTTAAGAACAGTCCGTACAAGAGCGGACGCGGTGATATCGTGCGCGAGTTCGTTAACTCCTGCCACAAGTACGGCCTTAAGGTCGGAATTTACATTTCCCCCTGGGACAGGAACTCGCCTCATTGGGGACGCGACAGCTATAACGAGTATTTCAACAATCAGCTCACCGAGCTTATGACCGAGTACGGTGAAATCCACGAGGTATGGTGGGACGGCGCGGGAAGCCGAGATGCCGTATACGATTGGGACCTGTGGGAAGCTACCGTCAGACGCAATCAGCCAAAGGCGGTCATCTTCGGCTCAATGGGTGCCGCGGGGCACATCGACTTCCGCTGGTCGGGAAACGAGCGAGGCTACGCCTCCCCCACTCACTACGCCTCAATCGACCTTACGAGCGTTCGTGACGAGATAAGAAGCGAGCTTAACGAGGGCAAGCTCGGTGGCGAGGTATATCTGCCGTGTGAGGTTGATGTTTCAATAAGACCAGGTTGGTTTTATCACCCCGATCAGGATGATAAGGTAAAGTCACCCAAGGTGCTGAATGAGATATGGTTTAACTCGGTTGGAAGAAACGCGGTGATGCTTCTCAACTTCCCTCCCGATAGGCGAGGGCTTATCCTTGATACCGAGGCAGAAAACGCCCGCCTTTCCTACGAGTGTATAAAAGCTATGCTTGAGGTGAATTATTTTGAAAATGCCTCGGTTATCCATGACGGTGAGAGCTTCACTGTAAAGGACGAGCTTGACGGTGAAAGCTTTACAGTATATAAGTCGCGCGTAATGGAAATCACGCTTCCCTCGCCTACTCTTATCAATGTATTTTCCCTCGGTGAGCTTGTTGAGGCGGGTGAGCGCGTTTACTCCTTCAAGCTTGAGGTGCTTGATGACGGTGAGCCTGTGCTTCTCTTTGAGGGTAGCTCGGTTGGCTTCCGCCGTACCTTCCGCATTGCAGAGGGCGAATATTCAAGACTTCGCTTAACAATAATGAAAAGTATTGATACCCCTTATCTTAAGGATATAGGAATTCACTATATCAAGGATTTTGCCGAGGGCGGTGAGCATTCGGCAGGCGGTGAGCTTGTAAGGGCTATTGAGTGGGGTGAGGACCGACACTCGGCTACGGTAAGCTTTGGCGGTATTTACCCCTTTAACTCGGTAGAGTTTACTCTTGACGATAACGCGCCCTATCGGGTATATGCCTTTTCAGGACAGGTGTTTGAGGAAATTCTCTCGGGCACAGGACCTCGCGTTGTCTCGCGCGCCCTTCCCTCGCCTATTCTTGACAGCTATCAGATAAAAATTGAGGCCGATACAAAAATCAGCGCAATATCGGTTCGTTTAAAGTAAAGAAAAGAGCTTTTCGGTGTCTGCCGAAAAGCTCTTTTTCGTCTTATTGAGATGCTGCAAAAAATCAGAACAGGAATGACAGCCCCGCTATAATCGCCGAGCCTATCATAATAACGCAAAGCGCGCCCGCGATAATTTTCACATAAAGAGAGTTCTTGTTTTTGTTATCCATTCTTATATTTCCTTTCATAAAAGCATTGAGCTTAAATCAATCGTTCTTTTTCTTTTTTTGCGACTGATACTCGGTGTAAAGCTCACCTATTTTTTCGGTGATGTCCTTACCCTCGTGGCGCATTTTAACAGGCAGGAAGCTTGCTATTGCGGCAAGGCCTCTTGCAACGAGATCGTCGGGAGCCTTCATCGTGCTGACGGGAAGCTTAAAGACATTGCGCATCATCTTATCAAGACCGAAAAGCTCAGCCCCTCCGCCCGTAAGCAGAATACCGTTTTCAAGCACCGCGTCAATATATTTAGCCTCAAGCCGTCTCATAGGTATCGCGACCGCGTTTAAAAGCTCATAAAGAGGCTTTTCAAACACACCGAGAATATCCTCGGTATTTATCGACATATGAATTCGGTTGCCCGTAAGCACGAGCGTTCCCGTAACGTCAATGGGCTCCGAGCATCTTCCCTCCCAGACGGCACCGATGCTTTCCTTGATTTTACGGGCATCCTGAAGCGCGATATTAAGCTCACCGTTTTTCAGTATGTATTCCTGCACCGCAAGGTCAAAGTCCTCACCGCCGATAGGCTTGGATGCCGAATATACGACCTCGCCCTTATGAAGTATTGCAACCTCGGTGCGCTTTGCTCCGATATTGACCGAGCATACACTCATCGTCGGGATAAAGCCCGCGCCTATGACAGCCGCCATAGCACGGTTTACGAAGAAGCATTCCTTGACACCCGCGCTGTGAAGAATGTCGCGGAGCTGGGCTATTTGCTTCTGATTAAAATCCGCCCCGATGCCAAACACGCATCTGATATCGGTCGAATTCTTAAGCCTTGATAAAACCGATTTGATAATCTGCTCGGTAAACTCAACCGAGTACAGAATACCGTTTTTAAGAGGTCTTACAGGCTGATTATCTGCCGTTGCCATTTCCATAGCGGTATTGCCTACCGAAAGAATGCGTCTGGTATCCTTATCGAGTAGCGCAACAGAAGGCTCACGCACGACCTCAAGGCTGGCATCACTCAGGGTGATGTTGGCATAACCGAGGTCAAGACCTATCTTATTTACCATAAAGCATCCTTTCTTTAGCATTCTCATAAGAGTATAACATAATTTTTTGAAAATTTCAAGAGATATTTTTTTAATCTCTCTATCGGTCCTCGGTGCCAAATAGCAACACCGAGTGCGAGGCGCCTATCAGGCATTAAGCCTTACAAGTCTTTCTCTTAAGGTGGTATTTCGCCTTACCTCTCTGTTATTTTCAATCATCGAGGGCAGAAGGTCGGGGTTTCCGATAAGAATTACCATATTTTTAGCGCGTGTTACCGCGGTATAGAGAAGATTTCTTGACCGAAGCGGGAACGGGCAGGAATATATCGGCATAATTACGATAGGATACTCGCTTCCCTGGCTCTTATGCACGGTTATAGCATAGGCAAGCTCAAGGTCTTGGAGGATGTCAAAGCCGTAAAGCGTTACCCGTCCGTCAAAGTCAACCGTCATATTCTTTTCGGCATTGTCTATTTTAGTAATAACGCCGATATCGCCGTTGAATATGCCAATTCCCTCCTCGCCGTCCTTTTCCCACATAAGCTCGTAGTTGTTTACCGTCTGCATTACCTTGTCGCCGAGGCGGAAGGAGGTGCCGTGCGAGGTATGCTCTGTCTTATCAGCCCTCGGCGGATTGAGCCTTTCCTGAAGCATGGCATTTAAGGACAGAATACCGCCGACACCCTGCTTTGAGGGGGTTACGGTCTGTATTCCCTGTGCGACATTTCTGCCGTATTTTTTAGGAAGTCTCTTGGTTATAAGCTCGCACACCGCCTCGGGTATATCGTTTTCATCCCGTCTGATAAAGAAGAAATCCCTGTCGGTGCGTGAGAGGTCGGGAAGCTCACCCTTATTTATACGGTGCGCGTTGGTTACGATAAGGCTCTTTTCGGACTGTCTGAATATCTCGTCAAGCGTGACCGTTCTGACAGCGCCCGAGCCGATAATATCCGCAAGCACATTGCCTGCCCCCACCGACGGAAGCTGATTTTTATCCCCGATAAGTATAAGCCTGGTACCGCGGGATATAGCCGATATCAAATGATAGGTCAGCTGTGTATCGAGCATCGACGCCTCATCAACTATAATAACCTTTTTATCAATAGGATTGCTCTTGTCCTTACCAAAGACGATATCCCCGCTCGCATTCTCGCGCGTTGCCTCAAGAAGCCTGTGTACCGTCATTGCCTCGTGCGAGGTTGCCTCGCTCATACGCTTTGCGGCTCTGCCCGTGGGGGCGGCAAGCACGCAGGAGAGGTTCATACTGCCGAAAATGGAAAGAAGCGCCTTGACTACGGTGGTCTTACCCGTACCTGGACCGCCTGTAAGCACCATAACACCGCCCGCAAGAGCCTCTCTTATCGCAAGTCGCTGTCTTGAGGCGTAGGTTAAACCGTAGCTTGCCTCAAGCGAGGTGATAAGCGAATCGGCATCACTTGCCGAAAACCTTATCGCATAGCGCTCTAATTCAAGAAGCCCCCTCGCAATAGTGTCCTCCCATTTTGCCATATAGTCGGTCTGTATGTATAGCTCGTCATTTAGCATATAGCTTGAAAGCACGCCATCTTTAAGCTGGCTCTGTACCGCAAGCCTGACATCCTCGGTATCAAGTGAAAGAAGCCTCGTTGCTTCAGAGACAAGAAGCGCCACAGGCAGGCAGACATGCCCGCTTTTTACCCCGTGATTTGATAAAATATAGCGTATAGCGTGGTAAAGACGCTCGGGGGAGAGCTTATCGTATCCGACCTGTCTTGCCATCTCATCCACTCTTGGGAAGGATATCGGCTGGGGCCCCTCGCAAAGCGTATAGGGATTGTCCTTAAGCCTCTGCACAGAGCCCTGACCAAACCGCTTGTATATACGCGTAGCCTCGGCAACATCCATAAACCCGCGCACGAAGCTCACGAGCGACAAAAGGGCGTTCTGCTCGCGGAAGGACGAGGACATCTCTGCCGCCTTGCGTGAGGTGATACCGCTGATATCGGTAAGCCATTCGGGGTGGTTTTCAATAACGAAGAAGCTGTCGGTGCCAAATTTATCGACTATCTTCCTTGCGGTTTTCGGGCCGATGCCCTTGACGGTCTGTGAGGAAAGGTAGGTTAAAATCTCTTCCTCGGTTGCGGGAAGTGATTTTTCGTAATACTCAACGACGAGCTGCTTTCCAAATTCCTTGTGATAGGTATAATGCCCCGAAAGCTTAACTCGCTCACCCTCGGCGGGAAGCGCGATATTACCGACGACGGTTATAAGAAGCCCGTCATCCGCCTCAACGTCAAGAACGGCATAATCGTTTTCTTCATTATAAAAAACAACGTCGCGAACAGTTCCTTCAATGGAAACGGAAGCCTCGTTCTCGTCCATAATATCACCCCCCTTGTTTGAGTTATGAGATGCTTTCGCATCGTTATGAATTCGCCAAGGGCGAATGTTTGATTTTGTTGTTTGGCATAAGCTATGAGTTGCTTTCGCATCTAACCTTAAGCCGTCGAAGTCGGATTTAACCGCAAGTGAGCGCGGGCTCACTTACTTTACTTGCAAAGCCTGTGAAGCTCGTCTGCTATATCGCACTCCTCCCACTTAACGCCGAGGTCCTCTCTGCCCATATGACCGTAGGCGGCAAGCTCTGAATAGATGGGACGGCGAAGCTGAAGTCTTTCAATAATCGCGGCGGGGCGAAGGTCTACGAGCTTCCTTACCGCCTCGGAAATTTTCTCTTCATCGCATTTTGCGGTGCCGAAGGTATCAATCATTACCGACACGGGCTTTGCAACGCCGATGGCGTACGCGAGCTGTACCTCGCACTTTTTAGCAAGACCTGCCTTGACGATATTCTTAGCAACATATCTTGCGGCGTAGGATGCCGATCTGTCAACCTTCGTGGGGTCCTTGCCCGAG
>JAGBIF010000019.1 GCA_017935065.1 Clostridia bacterium | reverse complement strand
GGCATAAAAAGACAGCCGCTTGAGCGGCTGCCTGAAAAACATTTGCGGTTGGCGGATTTTTTCAACGAGCCTTTAGGCTCTGCCAGTATCATGCCCTTGAAGGGCCAGTGCATACCACGCGTTCAACGCGTGGTTTTGATTTTAGGAGCGGCAGGGATATCTCTTTTATCCTCTTGGTATTCTTAAAAAGCACCGAGAGCGTAATCGCGCTCATAAATAAAAGACAAAGGTCGCAAAGGGAGATCAGTCTTACCGTGGGTACCGTAAGTCCAACGCACACAAACACGGTAAAGATTATGACGAATACTGCTCGGGGGAGCCTTGGAAAAAGCGAAGAAAAGCAGCTCTCACCGTAGAACAGCCAGCAAAGCAGAGTGGATGCCGCAAAGAAGAATATGCAGATAAACAGAAGAAAAGAGGATAGGGGAATTCTTCCCGAGAAGGCTGATAGAAGTGCCGTAAGACCGCCCTCGCTCTTGCCTGTGATGAGAATGGTAAGTGCCGTAAGAGGGCAAAGCACGACCGTATCAAAAAAGACCTCAAGCATACCGAATACACCGCCTGATACGGCATCGCGTTTGCCCGCTCTGCTATGTGCCATAGCCGAGGTGCCCGCGCCTGCCTCGTTCGATAGCATCCCCCTGGCAAAGCCCTCTCTTACGGCGCGTGATGTGAAAAATCCAATCATCCCACCGCCGCAGGCGCGGAAATTAAATGCCGACGAAAATATTTCAATTATCGTAGAAGGTAGATTTGATATGTTTGGAATTATAACGCATAAACACATTAATATGTAAAGCGAAGTAGTCAAAGGTATAATATACTTAACTGCACCTTCAATTTTATCTGCCCCGCCAAATGCGATAAATAGTACAAATATCGCAAGTATAATTGCAAGCGACAGAGGCTCTATCCCAAGCGAGGCTCTCGCACATTCACCGATGCTTGCCGACTGTAGGGATGCCCCCATGACGAGCGAGAGCATAAGGCAGAGCGCGGTGTAGATAAGCGACAGAGGCTTTGCGAGCCTGGCGAAGCTTTTCCCGATAAGCGCGCCCATTCCGTCACATCCGGAATCGGCGCAGAGCGCCACCTCGCAGTATTTTATCGGCGCGGAGAATATACTTGACAGGACAAGCCAGAATACGCTTCCCGCACCCCCGAGTGCTATCCCTACCGCAACCCCCGTTACGTTTCCTACACCGAGCGTTCCCGCGAGTGCGAGTATCAATGATGACAGGGCGCGAGGCCTTTTTAATTCCTTTTTTATCTCGCGGAGTATTACGCGTATTTTAAAAAACTGAAAGCCCCTTAGCACCACGGTAAAGTATAATCCCGAGAAAAGCACGAGAAGCGGTAAAACAGATATTATATTCATAAAAAACACCTCGCACAAGAATATGCGAGGCGTGTTTTATTTATGAACGCAAACGGCAAAGGGTGGGCTGCCCGCGCGAGGGCGGATCCTACTGACCGCAATGATTTTTCAGAACTGCTTGCTCTCCCAAAGGTATAGGTGCCCCCCTTTCCCTTGCAGGCTATTTTGCGTAGGGATAAGCCCTGTCAAGCAGGCGCATCACCGCTTCGCTTCTTTCGGTATGAGCGGCGTAGGAGCTGTCCCCGTTTACCATATTGATAAACGCCTCTGCCTCGTATACCATATTGTTTTCGCAGGGGAATACGGGTGCGCGGCTTACTCCCGCGAGGGTGTCGGTTACGGTGAGGCTTTCGGGAGCGTTTATCCTATCAAATCTGACAGTACCGCCCTCACCGACTATCTCACCGCCCGATTTCATATCGCGTATTTTAGAATATTCAACGGAAACCTCAAAATTCTCATAGAAAAGTGTGATAGAGCCCTCACCCTCAAAGCCGTTCTCAAGATAAACCGACCTTGACGAAATATCAAACGGCTCACCGAAAAGCCTTACCGCCATATAAATGGGATAAACACCAAGATCGTAGAGCGCCGAGTTCTTCATTTCGGGATTGAAGGCGTTCATAACCGTACCCGCCTTGAAGGCGTCGTAGCGCGAGGAATACTGACCGAATACAAGACGTGCCGATTTTATTTTGCCGATTTTTCCCACCGCCCGAGCAATCTCATCCGTGATGGGGTCAAACGCGGGGCGCATAGCCTCAAGAAGGACCCTTCCGCACCTGTCGGCACAATTTCTCATGTCAAGATATTCCGCGTAGCTGGTTGCAAGCGCCTTCTCGCACAGCACGTGCTTGCCCGCAAGAAGCGAGGCGACGGTATGCTCTTTGTGAAGAATGGTAGGCGAGGCGACGTATACCGCCTCACACCTGCTGTCCGCAAGCGCGTCGGCGAGCGAGGTGTAGGCACGTGCGGTAGAGGTTTTTTTGCAAAATTCGCGCGCGCCAGCTTCGCTTCTTGAATATACCGCATAAGGCGTGATACCGAGGCGAAGCAGCGCGTCGGCAAGCCTCTCGCTTATATGCCCCGTTCCGATTATTAGAAAATTCATGCTCTGTCCTCTGATAAATTTCATCTTTTTTCATAAAAATACTAACATAAAGGGCGAAAAAAGTCAATACACTCTGTCTCTTTGTGGAAGATGTACAAAGCGCTTTACTATCATTTGTCTAATTCGTGAGTTGACTATTTTCAAGAAAAAAATTATAATATAATAAATAAGTATTTTTATTTTTAAATATTTTGTGCTGCGTGCACAGGCTATATGCGTGTGTGCGAAAGGAGAGCTTATATGAAGAGAAAAATGAGAAGGGGTATAATGCTGGCGCTTGCCGTACTTACCGCGGCAGTTCTTTTCGTCTGTCTTTCGGCAGTCGTTTACGCCGGCGCGACCGACGGAATGGCGGCGAGAATAGGAGTTGACTGCTACGAGACGCTGTCAGAGGCGGTTACCGCGGCAAACGAGGGCGATACTGTAAAGCTTCTCACGAACGTTACACTATCGGGCCCTCTTACCTTCACGAAAAGCATGCGCATTGACTTGAACGGAAAGAAGCTGACGGGTCCATCGGGTGCCGATAAATACATATTCTCAATAGCGGCGGCGAATATTGACGTCAAGGTTATAGGCGAGGGCTCTATTCACACCTACGAAAACGTTATCAGCACCCAGGAGGGAATGATAAAATTTCCTGAGGCGTACGCGTCCTCAAGCTTTGCTATTGCGGGAAGCTTTGACGGCATCACGCTTACCTCCGAGGGCGGCGCTTACGTCGCGTCGACCTACGGTAATATAACCCTGTCAAATATAAAGGCCTATGCCCCAAAGGACGGAGCGCGAACCTCATACGGCTACTTTAATGCGAGAACAAAGGTTAAGCTTACTCTTGACAGAGTAGTTACGTCAAAATACGACGGTCCAAGCAGTACCAACGTGCCCGCTAATACAGACGGAGTGCTCCATGTATATGACTGCTCTACGGCGACCGTCACCAATTGCTACTTTGAAAGCCCCAAAAGAGGTATTGTAATAAGACACGACGGAAGCCCCGGCACCGCCGTCGAGGGCAGAAAGTATTTAACGGTAAAAAATACGACCGTAAAGGCAACTCACGCAAGATACAGCGCGGATGGCAGCGTTGGTTGGTCGGGAATTTATACCGACGATGCAAAGACTAATCAGATAGGCTGGCAGCTTGATGCCTGCAAGGGCTTTGCGGTCGCCTGCTACATAAGCACGACGTCTGGCGCAACTCCCGTCGGTGAGGTTCTTTTTGACAACTGCCTTATGGTTGGCGCATGGCGTGTATTCGTACAGGATGCGTCGGTTGCGCCCATCGAGGAGCTCAAGCATAAGGTCACCGTAACCAACTCTGAGCTTAAGGCAGATGTTTCTGCCTGCGGAGTTCTGCTTACTCAATCGCTTGTGGACAGCCTTATCAGCGCGAGAAAGAAGCTTGACGGAAGCAAGGCGTCAAGCTATACCTATAAAACCGAGGGCGTTGGCTACTACATAATTCCCAGCGAAATTGCGATAGTCCGCGGTCGAGGCGCGAGATTCTATTTTTCAAAATGCGATATGTTCGGCTACGGAGGATCTGCATTCCTTTGGACGAGTGATGACAAGAATTCTATCGGCGAGGCATCCGACGCCTCGGAGTATTTCTTCCTTGATGAATCCGTAAGATTTAACCGCGTTCCGGGTAAATTCAACAATTTCACCTGTACTCAGTACGGCGCGCAGGATAATTATATCGTAGCAGCCGTGCATGACGATCCTGTTTATAAGTACGGCATAGTTCACTCCTATGACGGTCTTTGGGGTAGCAACGACGGATCGGTTGCTACTTATATGAAATACAATTATTACGACACGAACGGTACCACCGTGAAAACCGACGATTACGGCACCAACGCGGGAACGATGGGGCCCGTTAAGGTAACCTATCTTTCATCAACCGACTCATCGCCGTCATACGACGGCAGCTATATGAAGCTTACCGCACAGATGCCGAGCAACAACACCTATTACAATACCTCGGGAAAGCCAGGCTACGTTGATGCCGACACGGTACAGGTCCGTACAAATCCGTATTTTATCGTCTACGGAAAAAGCACCAACAGCGGCGATAAGAAAAACGAGAAGCTTCAGCTATATGACCCTAACGGAAAGGCGCTTTTCAAGTACGCGGCATTTGAGCTTCACTTTAAAACCGACTCAACCTTTATGACCAGCAATACCAACTTCAGTTTGAGAGCGGTAGATGACAGCAATACCTATATGGACCATCACGCTCTGATGTATTTTTACGAGTCGGGCGGCACCGCTTATCTGAGGACTTATACGCAGAATGCCAATAATGTCACCGACACCTCTAAAATGGTAAAGCTCTCAAAGGGCAAGGGACAGTGGTACAGATACACCTGTGTAATAGAGCTTGAGGATCTTCTCAATACCTCATCCTGGAACTCAAAGGCGTATTTTTATATAGACGGAAAGCACGTCGGCACCGAGGAAAATGCGCTTGCCCCAGGTCTTACGGGCATAAACGGCTTCAGATTTAATTTCACATCGGCAAGCGTGCTTGACGTGGGCGAAACCATATGCTTTGACTCGTACAGCGTGCGCACCTCGAATCAGGCGTACATTAACCTCGTCAATATACTGGGGCTTTCGACACTCCAGAGGAGCTCCGAGCTCGATGCTATAAGAACCTCCTCACCTGCCGACGTGGCGGTTAACAACAAGTATTTTTCGGCTGCGGGAACCACCTCGGGCGAGTCAGTCAATAGCACCCAGAAGCTTTCACCGACGAAGCTTACCGACGGCGGCGATCATTTGCTTTTCACTGTGCAGAACCCCACTGACTCAAACACATCATTCGGCAACCTGCACAGCACCGACGGCGGAAAGACCGTAACTGTTCCGTCGGGACTTGACTCGTTTTTGCTTATGAGAGGCGTGAATTCCTCGGGAAGCAACGCTAATCTGACGCTGTATAATTCGGCGGGAACTGTACCCGCCTATGATAAGGTTATATTCGAGGTCGATATAAAGACGAATTCGAACTTTATTGAAAGCGGAAGCAATCTCTCCTTCCGTCTGCTGACGGACGGAAGTGCAATGGCACATTACCTAACGCTCTATTTCGTCGAGGACATTGATCCCGAATACGATACGTTAAAAACCTTCGTCAGGACGCACAGCCAGTACCACGACAGGGATGACGAGCATCCCGTAGGACAGGGCGGAGTAGCGCTTGCTACGAACACGGCATGGCAGAGAATAACTATAGTTGTTACCTTTAACGGCAGCTATAAGAATGCTTACGCCGACTTTTACGTTGTCGGAAAGCATATCGGAAGACAGGATAAGTACGTTGCTTCCGATGGCACGACTTACGATTTGTTCAGGACCGTCCCTCACACCTATGACGCCCTGCGCTTTAACATTCAGGTAGGCGGCACCTACGGCGTAGGTGACAATATAGCCTTTAAGGACTATACCCTTCATACCTACAAAAACACGCAGGCTTATGCGACGAACAGAAGCAACCTTACCGAAACGCTCCGTACGAGCAAGCTTGATACGATATCCTCATCAAATCCCGCAAACGTTGGTGGCGGAACCAGATATATTGACGCCTCGGGAAACGTTCAGTTTATAAATGCCGCGTACAACGCAGCTAATCAGAATAGCACCGATGCTGCTGTGCAGGAAATCATAAGCCGTATGCCGTTCTGGGTAAGCGACGAGGGAGATTACCTGAAGTGGCAGGTAAGAGATCCCGATGGCGGCAGCACCGTATCACTTGTCTCGGGGCAAAGCTCTTATCTGACTATAAAGGGAACCTATCCCAACGATGCGACAAAGACGGGATATATACCGCTTTACAATTCAAACGGTGCCTTCCCGAAATACGACGTTATGACCTTCGAGGTCGACATCAAGACCGAGAGTAATTTTATCACCCAGGGCTCAATGCTCACGCTTCGACTTGAGGACGTAAACAATGACGGTAGTGCCCACGGTAACGCGGGAGTGTTCTTCGTTGACGTCGGAGGCACTACCTACGTGCGCACCAGGGCGCAGCACGACGCGGGCTCGGGCGGTATTGCCCTGACCTCGTCGCTTGCCGATTCCAACGGCTGGTACAGGTTCAAAATAATCCTTTGCATGAACTCTGCTCACACCTCAATGTATGCCCATTTTTACGTAGGAAGCACGTATGTCGGAGGACAGAAGTGTAGCTTTAACAGCGTTATTCCTGTGAATTACGACGCTCTTCGCTTCAACGTGCCTGCGTCTAAGACCTTCGACGTGGGCGATAACATCTGCTTCAAGAATTATAAGATTACAGGCTATAAGAATAAGGTCAGCGGCAGCGCGTGGTACTACGGTCATACCTTTATATATCCTGTGGCGGATCCCGATTATTCCTCAAGCGGTGTGTACGCAAACTACATCAATACCGCGGAAGGAAAGCTGTACGGCACCTATTATGACAACGTTACCGCGGCACTTGCCGCAAATCCCGATACCTATCCGACACTTGACCTTCTGAAGTCGGAAAGCGGCACGTCAATAACTGCGCCCGTCAGAATAAAGGAGACGGGAAGTGCCACCTTCACAAACTTTAAGGTGCCCAAGACCATGGGTTATCTTGACGCAGACCCCGTATACACCTTCTCGGATACCTATCATTCGCTCGTAGGGTTGAACGAATACGTGACCTACGGAAGCTACGTATCCTACCCGACGCAGCTTTATTGGAATCAGCCCATTGAGGTAGCCTGGCGCAACAATCCCGTTCCTGCGGCAGATGCCGAGGATGATACGCTCTATTCACCCGTTGCCTGGAGCAATACGGGAGGCGTTCACTTAGCTCACGGTGCCGCTGTAAGCAGCGCCGCAGGCTATACCGCGCTGGGTCCCATTGAGGACAAGGAGCTGTACGCCGTATATAAAACGGTTATCTATATCGTTTGGAAAAACGGCACCGTAGTCACGAAGTATTCGGTCGAGGGAACAGAGTTCGTTGACGATTTCAACGCCCTTTCCGACGGAGGAAAAATCCAGCTTCGCGAGGATATAATTTTTGAGGGCAACACGCAGCTACCTATTATAAATAAGACCTTGACCCTTGACCTTTACGGCGAAAGACTTACCTTCCTACGCCCATCGGAGGATGAGGGAACCAAAAAGATCTTCTGGTTCGCAAACGAGACCTCTGCCGAGGCATCCACGCTGAACGTTTACTCAACGCTCGACGGCGGTGAGATATTTGCGGGAATTAAGAACAGCCAGTCCTGCGGTGCGATATTCTATATGGGCACCGACGGCTATGACGGTGGCGGAAACGTCGTAAATATCGGTGGCGGAAACGTCGTAAATATCGGTGGCGGAAACGTAGGACTGTTCTCGTCTTGTATTGCCGACATAAGAGGCAATAATAACGTATTTAACGCGACCGAGGGCGGACGCTTCATCAAATCGGGCTCGGATTACTCGGGACTTTTCGTTGCGCGTCCTGGTTTTGAAGGAATAAGCTTTAATATCGCGGATGCCGATATCGGCTCTATATACCGCGGCGGTCTTTTCAACCTGCTTTGCGCAGGCTCGGTCGTAAATCTTACCGACTGTAATGTTTTAAGGCTTGGCAATACCGAGTGCGTTTACCTCGTCGCAAGAGGCTCGCAGCTTCACGGAAGCACGACCTATACCTTCTGCGGTACCGTAAACTGCTCTGGAGTGCGCTCAAATATTCCCCTCACCTCGCTCGGCGAGGATGATCCGACCTACACCTCAACAGGCAGAATAAATCTTAACGGAAATAATTACACCTCGCTTGTGCGCACCGCAAGCTACAGCGATACGGGTGCTGTCACCTACGAGGATAAGACGACCTATTTCTTTGACCACGGATGTGTCAGCTACAACGGTCTTACCTTTACAGAGGCAAACGCTGCGGCGCGCTTCGGCAGAGTTGATGAGGTAATTGAGCTCAGATGCGGTGACGACATGCTTCTCGTTCCATACGTCAACGCTACGGCAGGTGCGCTTACTATGACCTGCACTGTTGATGACGTGCTTGAGGTGGTTACGCTGGAGGAGTCCGAAATATCGGTGCGATGGGTAAACTATAACGGCACCAGCCGTCTTAATCCATCGATAAACGATAAGGCGGTAATCGAGACAGGACACGGAAGCCCATATTCAATAGAGGCGGTAAACGAGGACGGTACCCTCGTCGTAGAATCGGTATACTACTACGTATGGAAGCTTACGGGTGAGGAGGTTGTTGAGCCTCTGTCATTCGCAACGCCGAGATACCCGATAAACCTCGATACGACAATAAAGGTTTGCGAAATGAAGACAAAATCCGACTTCAGCCTGATGTCAAACCTGACTCTTACCGATAACTTTAACTACAATATTTACGTGCCCGCATCCCTCGTTGCGAACGGAGGCAGTATAACCTACACCGCAGGCGGTAAGACCTACAATCCCACAATGAAGCCCGAGCATCTGACCGACGGCACGGTTAGATATACGCTCTACGAGATAAACGGCACAAGCTTCTACCGCATACAGCTTGACGAGATAACCGTATTTAACGCTAACGATACGGTAAGCTTCACGATGTCGATACCCGTTATAGCACCGGGAGCCGTGCAACAAACGCACAATCCGAAATGGACCTATTCGGTACCGAAGTATGCGACAAAGGTTCTTAACAATCCGAACGACCACGCGACCGCAAAGCAGATGGCAAGCGATATGCTCTCCTACGTCAGCGCGGCATACCTCTTTGACGGAAAGGCAACACCCACCGAGGTTACCGCGGCTATTGAGCTAGCGCGCAGCCTAGGCTATCCTCCCTCGACCTATGCGCCCGAGGCTATTGCAAAGGCACCGTCGGGAATAGGAAGCTATATCACGGGCGTTCAGGTAAATATTGCGGTGCCCGAGACAAGGTACAGATTTACCTTTGCTAATGGGCTTACCGCAATGGTAAGGCTTTCCTACTTCAGTGCCAAGGGACATTATAACGAGGCGTTCCTTGAGGTACGCGACGGAGTATTGAAGTCGGTGAACAGCGTTGCGGTAAGCGGCGATAAGGATTACTTTGAGCTATCCACCAAGGTATACGATTTCAACGCGGATATAGTGCTTGCCGTGGACGGAGACGGAGACGGTATGACCTACGATGAGAATAAGGATCATATTACCGAATTCAATTCGCTGTCCTACGTCGCGTATATAGAGAAGCTTATTTCCGAGGGCGATAACTCGGCTGCAACGCAGAACGCGCTCGCTCTTATGAAGCGCCTCTATTGCTATTCCGAAAGCGCGAGAAAATACCAAAACTACATTATGGGCAAAGCGTAGAGAGGGACGTCGCATTGATGCTTTGCCACAGGCAAGGTGAAGCTGCTCGCGGTGATAAGCCTTCCCTTGTGATGGGAATAGGTATGCAGAGCATCCTGAAAGTTTGCGTTGCAAACTCGGGGGACCGCATAAGGTGTACCGTAGGGCGGGGGTTCTACTCCCGCCGTAGACGCAAGGCTCTCACTATAACAAAAGTCGGACTTTCGGTTTGCCTTGCTGTGAATTGCGTTTTACGAATATTCCCAATCTGTGGGAGAATGAGTCGGCTGAATTGCGCGGACTCATTCTCCCTTTTATGCTATAAGACGGGCGCTTCTCAAGTTACGCATTTTTATATATTAATTTTTCTGAAATACCTTGACAGGCGAGGTATCTTGTGTTACAATATATATACAAATGAAGAAAAGGAGTGATGAAATGGTATTAACTTCGGATATAGTAAGAGGCCACACCGACGCGATAATACTTTCTCTTCTTATGAAAAAGGATGATTACGGCTACAATATCAACAAGCACATCACCGACATAAGTCAGGGTGAGCTTGAGCTTAAGGAGGCGACGCTCTATACCGCCTTCAAGCGACTTGAGGAGAGTGGCTTTATCAAATCCTATTGGGGAGACGAGGACTCGGGCGCCAGACGAAAGTATTACAAAATCACCGACAGCGGCAGGCTGGAATATGAAAAGCAGCTCGCATATTGGAACAGAACACGAGATATAATTGATAAACTTGTTAATTAATGAGCATAGAGAGGAAAGCAAAATGAAAACTGAAATTAAGGCTTACATAGATAATTTGTTTGAGGGCGCGCCTCTTTGCCGTGAGAGCGTTGACCTCAAGGAGGAGATTATGCAGAACTGTATGATGCGCTTTGAGGATGCTCTCTCGCTCGGCAAGAGTGAGAGGGAGGCGTACGATACGGCAATTTCCTCAATAGGAGACGTCCGCCCGCTTATAGAAGAAATAAGGCAAAAAGAAGGCGTGTCATTTGCGGGATATGCATTCGAGGCAGTTCTTGATAAGAACGAGGGAAAGAAAAAGGCGAAAAAGGAGAGCGAAGATAACGAAGAGGACGAAGATAAAAATCTTCCCTTCGGACAGAAGATAGGCAGAAAAATAATATGGGGCAGCGTTGTACCCATCTACCTCATCGTAAGCTTTCTCAGCGGTATGTGGGGCTTTACCTGGCTTCTCTTTATCTGCGCCATCTTCGCGGAGAATATTCTTGACGTGACATTTGAAATAATAGAGAAAAGGAGAGAGGACAATGAGAAAAAGCATAATTAAAATAGTTCTTTGGTCGCTTGCTCTTCTGGTATGTCTTGCGATTATGGTAGTCGCAATGGCAACGAACGAGGAGGGTGCATCGTTTATGATACTTAATTTGACCTACAAAGACGCAGAACTCTACACGGCAGGAAATACCGAACATAGCACCGATACGGTATCCTCTCTTAAAATAGATTACAGGCAGGGGACTGTGAAGATAGTAAAATATGACGGCGATACCGTGAACCTTGTTGAAACGGGTGCAGACAGTGAAGAGAATGCCGTCCATACAAGACTTTTGAACGGGACTCTTCACGTTAAGTTCAGCAAGTCGAAAGTCAGTTTCTTTGAAGGAATTCCCAATAAGACCCTTACTATCTATATACCCAAATCGCTTGATACGGTAGAGATCGACACGGCGAGTGCTGACGTCACGCTCGATAATATAAGAGCGAAGAAACTCGACTTTGACTCCGCCTCAGGTCAGGTCACGGCGGTGTTAGCCGCCTTTGATGAGGTCGATATAGATACGGCGTCAGGCTCGGTCACGTTATCAATGGTTGATGTCGACGACGTGGCTATTGATACGGCATCGGGGAACGTTTCGCTCTCGGGTAAATTCGGTGAAGTTGAGATAGACACTGCATCGGGTGACGCCGAACTTTCAGGTGAGGTTAATAATTTTGAAATGGATACCGCCTCGGGTGACGCCAATATCTTCGCCGCACCGAAAAGGCTATCATTTGATTCGGCAAGCGGTGATATAACCGTAAGGCTTCCCGTGGGTACTGTCGGTGTCAGTGCAGTGCACGATGCGGCAAGCGGTGAGATGACGGTTATTAGAGACGGAAGAGAGATTGAAGGAAACCGCTACAACGAGCAGGGAACTGTAAATCACGTATTTGAGTTCGATACCGCAAGCGGCGATGTAGATATCATTTTTGAAAATTAATATTTACAAATTATAGTATTAATATGGGTGAGAGGCAACTGCCTCTCACCCACAGCTTTTTTGAAATCATTAAGAAGGCACGCCTTATGCGTTATACATTCCGTTTGCCTTCATATAGGCGTACATCCACTCGCCGTGCTGCTGCTCCTCCGATTGAATGTGATTGAGCATCTTGCGCACCTTAGGCGAGCAGAACTCGAATATCCCCGTATTGTAAAGCGCCGAAACGTGCTTTTCCATAGCAAGCATATCCGAAAGCAGCATACAGTCGGCATCCTTATCCGCCTGATTTTCATAAGAGCAGGCTACCGCCTCGGAGTTGTTGGCGGAAATCGGGGCGGGGGATTCGGGCTCGTTTCCCGAAAGCATTGAATTTACCGAGGCAAGATGCGTACACTCTGCGCTCTTGATAGTTGAGAACAGCCCCGAGAGTGATGGGCACTTAGCCTCTCTTTCGTATTTTTCATATTTCTTGATGCAAAGCTCCTCCTGTGATTTCATATCGTTAAGAAGCCCGCGTTCCTTTTCTGTCAGTATCATAATCCTTTCCTTTCTTTTTTTCTTTAGTATTGTCAAGTTCAAGGCGCGTTATTCAGCTTGATCAAAAATATGTAATATCACAGACCGTAAGATTTTGTAAATAATAGTCGCTTTTTGCAACCTGCAAAGTAAATACTTGAAAAAATATTAAAAAACTATATAAAATGCACAAAAAACTTTGGCACCCGTTCATCTTTACAATGTTTTTTCATAGTGATATAATATATTTATTATATAGCAGAGGGGTCTCTGCTAGTGTCGTAAAGAAATGGAGATGATCTTATGCTACTGAGCAAGGATATTTACCGTGATATGTATCTTGACGGTAAGGATGCGCAAGCTGTAAGAGGAGAGATAAAAAAGCTGAAGAGCGAAATTGAAAGATTGAAGTATAAGATGGAGTCGCCCTCATACCCCTATGAGACGCACCCCTTCCCGACCGAGCGTGATCAGCTTGGTGCCTGCGTTGGATATCTTTCCGAGGCAAGGGAGGCGCTCTCTTTACTCGGCGAGGAGGATGAGCTTACCGATACCGAGCTGATGGCAAAGGATTTTGCCGATAATTTACAGTCAATCAGAAAAATATCGCTTACTATCGGTATATACCTCGACAGCTTCTACGAGGTCAGACTTTACCCCGACAGAGCCTTGCTTACTCGCGTCTGTCGCGGAATAGAATCGGTTGAAATATCGCTGGACCGCGCTAATTTCTTAAAGGAAATATCAGCGCTTGACATCGGTGCCTGGCGTGACTGCTATCTTCCCGAGCATTACGGTACGGGCTTCAGCGAGCCTGTGAGATGGCGCCTTCTCGTTGAGTATAACGACGGTATCGCGCCGAGATTTTATGAGGGAAACGGTGTATTCCCGCATGATTTCTCAGGACTTTGCAGGCTTCTCGGTGTTGACGAGTATTAATATATTGGGGTTGTCTCAAATGCTTTTAATTCGGCATTTGAGACAGCTCTTTTTTTGATACACTTTCTTTCGCGATATTGACTTTTATATATACATTTGATATAATAAAGAATAACAAAGACGGCTTTTCGGTGAGGGTGACTTTTAACCGCATCCTCGCTAAGTTGCTTGACCGAATAGACATCAAAGGAGGCTTTTATGAAATTCTTTCTGAAGCATAAGATGAAAACTGCCCTCGTTCTCTTCGCGTATCTCATATCCTATCTTGCATCCACCGTCCTTTCGACGCTTCTTATTTTCGGAGATCTTGGCTCCTACACCACGGTAGGCTTTACCTCGGTGCTGATCTGCTCGATCTTAATAATCCTCGCGATATTCGGACTTCACCTGCATTCGGCATCCTTCAGGCACGCAAGCTTTCTGGAGCTTTTCAAGGCGATAATTATAGTCGTCTTTACCGCCGCGATAAACCTGGTGCTTCTTATCTTTAACGAGCATATGTCCTTTGCGTGGGTTGTTGCTACAACTCTGTTTTTCTTCATCTCGGCAGCCTTCGCGACCTGCTACGTACGCCTTTACGATATGCTTATGACCGTTTACAGGCGCCACGCTACCAGAGGAATGAAGCGCGTGCTCATCGTCGGCGCGGGAGATGCGGGCACTACTGTGCTGAAGGAGCTTCAGACCACCGATAAGATAAATTATCTTCCCGTTGGAATAGTAGACGATAACCCCGATCTCCACGGCTCCTATCTCTGCGGTGTGAGAGTGCTTGGAGGTACGGTGGATATCAGACGTATTGCCGACAAAACGCGCGCGCAGATGATAATAGTCGCTATCCCCACCGCAAAGCCCTCCGACATAAAGAGAATAACCGAGCATTGTCTCGGCACCAAGTGCGAGATAAAGGTTATGCCTGGGCTTTACCAGCTTATGAACGGCAAGGTATCGGTATCTCAGCTTCGTGACGTTGACGTTACCGACCTTTTGGGACGCGATCCCGTTCTGGTAAACCTTGATGAGGTTATGAACTATATCAGCGGCAAGCGCGTTATAATCACGGGTGGCGGCGGCTCTATCGGAAGCGAGCTTTGCAGACAGATCGCGACTAAAAATCCCGCGCATCTCATTATTCTCGACATTTACGAAAACGGCGCGTACGATATTGAGCAGGAGCTTATCCGCCTGCATCCCGAGCTTAAGATCACCACGCTTATAGCCTCGATACGCGATAAGAAAAAGCTTGACTCGGTCTTTGAAACATATAAGCCCGAGATAGTATTCCACGCCGCCGCTCACAAGCACGTGCCGCTTATGGAGACCAGCCCCTGTGAGGCGGTAAAGAACAACGTTTGCGGCACCTACAATCTCGTAAGCTGTGCCGATAAGCACGGAGTATCGCGCTTCGTGCAGATATCCACCGACAAGGCCGTAAACCCCACGAATATTATGGGTGCTACCAAGCGTATATGCGAGATGATAATCCAGGCGTACGCAAAGCGCTCGCAGACGAGCTTTGTTGCGGTAAGGTTTGGAAACGTGCTCGGCTCAAACGGCTCGGTTATACCTCTTTTCAAAAAGCAGATTATGGCAGGCGGCCCCGTTACGGTAACGCATAAGGACATCATCCGCTACTTTATGACCATACCCGAGGCGGTAAGCCTCGTGCTTCAGGCGGGCGCGTACGCCAAGGGCGGCGAAATCTACGTGCTCGATATGGGTGAGCAGGTGAGAATATACGACCTTGCCGAGAGACTTATCAGGCTTACGGGCTTCGAGCCTCACACCGATATTGAAATCAAGATAACAGGGCTAAGACCCGGTGAGAAGCTCTACGAGGAGCGCCTTATGGCAGAGGAGGGGCTTTCCAAGACGCCAAACGGTCTTATCAGTATTGCCCGTCCCATCCCTATGGACGAGGATGCGCTCTGGGATAAGCTTACCGAGCTTGACGAGGCGGCGCACGGCGAGAGCGAGAGAATGAAGGAGCTGGTAAGAGAGCTGGTTCCTACCTATAAAATTGACAGCGGAAGCTGATTTTACGCATAATTTTCAAGGCTGATTACAAAAAGGAGAAGTATATGGCAAACATCTGGCACGACATTTCCGAGAGCCGTATCTCGGCGGAGGATTTTATCGCGGTAATTGAGATATCAAAGGGAAGTAAAAAGAAGTATGAGCTTGACAAGGAAACAGGACTTATCATACTCGACAGAATTCTTTATACCTCAACTCACTATCCCGCAAACTACGGCTTTATACCGAGGACCTACGGCGATGACGGCGACCCGCTTGACGTGCTTCTTCTATGCTCCGAGCCACTTGAGCCGATGTCGCTCGTGCGCGCTTATCCCATCGGAGTTATCAATATGATAGACAACGGCAGGCGCGATGAAAAAATAATAGCCATACCGATGAACGACCCTACCTACAACAACTATAAGGACATAAGCGACCTACCTCGCCATATCTTTGAGGAGATGCGACACTTCTTCACCGTCTACAAGAACCTTGAAAACAAGACCACCGCTGTTGATGAGGTTATGGCAAGAGATGAGGCAATAGAGGTAATCAACGCTGCTATTGAAAGCTACAAAAGATGCTTTTTATAAGCCGTTATGCTTCAAAATGAATTAAGGAGTGAATTTAATGATAGCAAAGGATAAGCTTTTTTCAAAATTTCTCGGCACCGCCTATCTTTTAGAGGCGCTCGTTGGCGGTCTTATAAGCAGAGCGGAGGATATTGAGATATTCAATAAGCTCGCTGAAATATACCTCATTGACGACGTGGAGCTGCTTGACCGCTTCCGTGAGCTTTCGTTTTCTGAGGACTACTACAATATGAATACTCTTGAGGAGTATGAGCGTGCCTGCCGTATGCTTGAGTATGCGCAGGTAAGAGGCATTGACGCGGGGCTTACACCCGACGATAAGCGCATCCTCTCGGCAAAGCGTGTTGCGCTTCGCTGTGCCAAGGATATTCTTCCCGAGGTAGAAAACCTCAACCCCGATGCCGTTACCGATGCGCTTCTCAAGGGTATATCGGTCGGTAATATTATCGCGATGATAGGGCTTGCGTTCCTCAATTATACAGGCTACGCTATTGGAAAGAACCCCCGCCGCGCGCTTGTAAACCTTAATCACGCGGCAAGATGGAACAGCCTTGACGCAAACCTTTTCCTTGCCTACTTCGACCCCTCGCGCGCACAGGAGTGTATCGCGAGAATACTTGCCTCGGACAAGGGCTCTGACACCAAGGAGCTTGCCGATCTCGTAAGTCAGGCATACGGTGTCAGCGAGGCCGCAAGCGACGAATGCTCCGCACTTCTTGAGCGTGCCTTCTGCCTCGGCGCGGTCGAGCGTAATATCTGTGACGTCACCTTTGAGCATATCATCTATTCGGGCGTAATTTCCCCGTCTGATAAGAAGATGATAATTGAGAGCTATAACAAGAATACGATGGCGCACTATGACGGAATTCCCGCCTATGCCGACGCTACCACCCCGATGACCTGGGACAGAGGGGCGTTCTCGGATATGTCAATTAAAAGAGAGGACGAGATTCGCAGAATAAAAAGTAACCTTGTCGGCATCAAGGGCAGGGCAAGACCGCACTACAAGCCGCTTCTGCTTGTCTGTAGAGATGCCTTTGTGCTCGGTGAATACAAGCGCGCACTCGGCAGAGCGCTGGGCGCAAACCCCATAAGAGTGCTTGACGCAAGACACTTCGGGGATTATACCTTCTCGCAAAGCACGAGCAACGTGTTTATCAGCGAGATTGCCATCAGCCGCACTATGTCTACTGTATTTATGATAGACTTTGTTCACGCAATCAATCCGGGACTTATGCCCTCACTTTGCAAATTCCTTGACGCAGGCACAAGAGCGCATTTCCGTATTCTTCAGCCATCGGTCGGAATTGACCTTTCGGGAATACTTCCTATTCTGTTCTCACAGAGCGAGCCTGACGGTGAGCTTGAGCAGTACTGCGACGTTATACGCTTAGCCCCCATCAGCGATGCCGAGAAGGGCTGCGTAATATACGAAATTCTTGAGCGCTACCTTGATGCCTACGATATTGAAAACGTCACTCTATCTTCTTCTGTTATAGAAAAGCTAAAGGGTAAATCCTGTGAGCAGATTGAGGATGCTATTGACGAGATTGTAAAGTATATGGCGCTTGAGGATAAGAGCGGTGTCGTTGACGATGAGTGTCTCACTCTCGTTCTGAAGGGTGTTCTCAAAAACACCGTAAAATTCGGCTTTTAAGGTGAGGTGACGGCAATGAAAAAAATTGATGTATTTAAGGATTATGAAAATACAAGAGTTGTGCATTATACCGAGCTTGATTCCTACCTTGGCGAGTCGGTGCCGTGGGATAAGCTTCCCGAGACGGTAGTAGAGGGTACACCTCTTTCCATAAGGCGCAAGGAGGACGGAAAGCTCTATGTAAACACCGTCCCCGACACGCACGTTCTCACCATCGGCGCGACAAGATCGGGTAAGACACAGTCCTTCGTTATACCCTACGGCAGCTTTCTTGCTACGAGAAAGAACAAGTGCAGTATGGTATTCACCGACCCTAAGCTTGAGATATTTGATTCGCTTGCCCCGACGCTTGCCGAGCAGGGCTACAGAATTATTCTTCTGAACTTCGTCAATCCCTCGGAGTCCGACAGATGGAACCCCTTTACGCCTATATTTGACCTCTATCAGAGATACCTGCACGTTGAGGACGAGGTTGACGCCATTCTTGAGAACGGCAATTATTATAGTGTATTCAGGGGAAAGAAATATAGCGATGACACACGGCTTTCCTATGCGATAAATGCCGAGCGTAAGAGCATACTTTACGAGGTGCAGGCGAGGGTTGAGGAGATTTCCAACGTTATGTGCCCCCCCACACAGGATAAGGATGCGTCCTGGATGAACGGAGCGCGTTCTATTTTCAAAGGACTTATATTCTCAATGCTCGAAGACAGCGTGCCCAGCGATAAATATACCGTCATCACAAGGGATACCTTCTCGCTCAGCACCCTTCTTGAAATATATGACAGAATAGGCAGGGCGGATAATGCGTTTACCGATGAATACTTTGACAGGCGCGACAAGAATACCTCTATTGCCTACCGCTTGGTGCAGAGATTTATGTTTATCAAGGCAGAGGTGACAAAGGACGGCTATATGAGTACCCTTGCCACCGCTATGACGAAGATAAACGACGGTGCGATAAGACAGATAACCTGCGCCAACACCTTCAGCTTTTCCGACTTCGACGATGATAAGCAGCCCTGTGCCGTGTTTATCGCGATGAAGGACGAGACCAAGCTTTACTATGATATTATCGGACTTTTCCTCACCGACCTTTACAAAAACCTTATCAATATGACAAGGCAAAATGGCAACCGTCCCAGAAAAAGTCCCTTCTACTTCGTGCTTGACGAGTTCGGAAATATGCCAAAGTTCAATGACTTTGACAGCGTAATTACCGCCTGCGGAGGACGTAACATCTGGTTCTGGCTGATTATACAGTCCTATGCCCAGCTTGATAACGTATACGGACAGAACAACGCGAAGATAATAAAGGATAACCTTAATATGCACGTATTCCTCGGCACTAATAACCCCGAGACGAAGAAGGAGTTTTCACACGAGTGCGGAGAGCATACGATATACTCGGCTATGTCCGCGGTCAACGGCGAGGGTGAGCATATCGCTCAGTACCAGAAGGAAACCATACCCGTAATTCCCGTAAGCACGCTTTCCTGCCTTGCGGTAGGCGAGTGCATCATTACGAGAATGAACTCGGACGTTACCTGGTCGCGCCTCGAAAGATACTATATGTGCCCCGAGCTTTCCAAGGATAACAAGCCGCCGTACGTCTACGAGAGCGACTTTATTCTGGGGGATCCGAAATACGAATACGTACCTAAAAGCACACGTGCAAACTTTGATTGACAGGTGATTATATGGTAGCAATTGAAAATGTAAAAAGAATTCTTGATTATTGCGCGGATAAGCTTGTGATATCCCTGCCTGAGCTTCAGTATGAGCTTAAGCTTACCTACACCCTTACACGCGATCTGATTAGCTTTTTCAAGGATCGCGGCTGGTTCTTCACATCCGAGGGCGCTCTTCGTGTAAATCACGATATGATGCCCCCGATAAAGCTTTCCGCGGCAAAGCGCGCGAGCTTTGTTAAGAATGTAAGGATGAAGAAGCTTAATATAAAGCTCATTGAGGAGCTGGTGGAGCGTGGCTCGCTTACCTACCTTGAGATAAATACTATAATAGAGGCAAGAATTCCCACGCTTGGCAAAATGCACGCAACTCAGCTCTGCACAGCAGGCGTTGCATACCTCTTGAACGACAAGGTATATCCACTCATAGATAGCGAGATGCTTGAATACATAAAGAATTCAAAATGAGTGAGAAGAGAGATTTGTCCTGCCTCACCCCCGGGGCGGGAACTGCCGAAATTCAGGTAAAGCTGGGTGTTTCCTATACCGAGGCAAAGGCTATAAAGGCATCTCTTGAGGGGACCCAGCCTATAATGAGGCTTCGTAGCCCCGAGGCGCTTGCCGATATGGCGCTTGATTATGAGCTGGTAGCTATAAAATCAACCTTAAGCCCCGATGCCGTAAGGTATATAAAGAATGTAATGGAGGGACTTACTGTTGACACCGAGCGCTCGTATGAGCTTGACCTGCTTAGGTCCTTCGGTATAGCAACGCTTGACGGGCGCGGTAAAGTGAGGCTTCTCTGGGATTTAGACAGGGTAAATGCGCTTATAAAGGGAAGTCCCGACCCTGCCGTAACCGAGGTGGCAAGGATATGCATGGAGCTATGCTACAGAACTATGTCTCTTACTGTCCCCGAGCTTGTTAAGGACCTGACAAGCATATCCACAATACCGCAGGAGCTTATCGCCCTTGTCAGAGTATACCGCGATTACCGCGAGGAAAACCAAAGACGGGGTGTCCCTATGTGTCTCAGAACTCTTGCAGGCGGCAATATCCATATGATGCTACTTAAGTCCCTTGGCGATAGAATTCACACATTTAATAAGACGGATATTATGCTGAGGCTTATGGCGGATTATACCAAGCTTGGCTCAATGGAGCTTTCCGACAGCGAGCTGTTCCTGTGTCACAGAGAGCTTATTAATATCGTAAGCAGCAGCACCGAGGAGGCACTTCGCCAAAGACTTAAGGAGTACACCGACAGGCTTGCGTAGCTTAAAGCTCGCTTTAATACGAGATATAATAGCTTTTGACAGCGTGTAGAAGGCAAAAGACGGATGCGCGGCATGGGCCGACGTCCGTCCTTTGCTTTTTAGTATTATTATAATGATGAAACAAGGGATGCGTATTGTGTCTTGTGAATACCGTTAATCCATTTATAGAATAAAAAAGAGGCGGGCAACTGCAACCCCAAGAGGGGAGGCAGTTGCCCGCGCTTTATGGGACGGACAGTCCCTGTGCTTTCAGTCCGAATGTGCAATTAAGACGGAAAGAAGCGGAAATTAAATAGTTTTAAAATTACTCAGCGATCTCGATGGTGTAGTACTTCTGAAGAGTCTTGATAGCTGCGTCAACGTTAGCCTCGTAAGCATCCTCAGATACATCGTAGTAGCCGTCGAACTTGTCGCTGAAGCCGGTGTTCTTGTAGAACTCGTCGCCGGTCTCAGGATCAGTCATACCCATGGGTACGAATGCAGGAGCGGGAACCTGACCTGCCTGACCGATTTCCTCACAGATGTAGTTACGGTCAAGGAGAAGGCCGATTGCCTTACGGATCTCCTGCTGAGCCTTTTCCTTCTCAACGCCGGTAAGCTCGGTGTTGTTGGGAAGAAGGTCTGCGTTGATGTTGAAGTTTACATAGTAAGTACCGATCTGACCGGTTACCTTGTACTCGGTAGGATACTGAGCCTCAAGGTTCTTGATCTCGTTGGTAGGTACATCATCGATAAGCTGCCAAGTGCCGTTCTTGAAGTTGGTGAGCATGTTGTTAGCATCATCAGAAAGGAAGCACTTGATCTCGGGCATGGTGATCTTAGCAGCATCTACGAAGTTAGCGTTCTTGGTAAGAGTGATGCAGCTGTTGTGATCCCAAGCGGAGATGGTGTAAGGACCGTTGCATACATAGGTAGCAGCCTCGGTTGCCCAAGACTCAGAAGCTACGGTAGCCTTGTGTACGGGATAGTAGGTGGGGAATGCAAGAAGCTCGTTCCAGTAGGAAACAGCGTTTGCAAGAGTAACGGTAAGGGTCTTAGCAGCATCGTCTGCAACTACAGAGATCTTGGAAAGACCGTTCTCGTCGTCCTCGCCGTAGCCCTTAACAACCTCGAACATGTAGCCGTAGTCAGCAGCGAGTGCGTTAGAAGCTGCTCTCTTCCAGGAGTACTCGAAGTCAGAAGCCTTAACATCATCGCCGTTGGACCACTTAAGGCCGTCACGAAGAGTGTAGGTGTAGGTTACGGTACCGTCAGCATTTACAACACCCTCGGGGAGAGCGGTGGCAGCATCAGCAACGATCTCAAGAGTTCCGTCAGCCTTCTGGCTCCACTTAGCAAGACCCTGGAAGAGGTGAGCAAGCATAGTTGCGCCGTCTACTGCAGAGTTAAGAGCGGGGTCGATTGTGTCAGGCTCAGAGGAAAGGCATACGTTGATGCTGTTCTTGCCCTCGATGGTGGTGTACATGAAGTACTTGTAGCCAAGGGGGTTAGCGAAGAAACCGTTTACTGCATCGTCGATCATAAAGATGTCGGTGTAGTAGTAAAGGGGAATAAGGCATCCGGTATCCATGATCATATCCTCAGCCTTGTGCATGAGCTTGTAACGAACGTTGGTGTCGGTGCAAGCCTTGATCTTAGCGATAAGAACATCGTAGGTCTCTGCCCAGGTACCGTTCTTAACGTTTACATCGTAGCCAAGATCGGTGAGGTCAAGATTGTACATCTTGAGATCCTTGTGAGCGCCCTTACCGAACTGAGCGTCGTTGTTACCCGAGTTCGAGGTCCACATATCAAGGAAGGAGATGGGATCCGAGTAGTCAGCAAGCCAACCGTTACGAGCAACGGTGTAGTCGCCGTCCTTACGGGTGTTAAGGAAGGTGTTCCATTCCTGGTTGGTAAGAGTTACGTTGAGGTCAGCTGCAGCAAGCGCACTCTGGATGTACTCACCGATAGCCTTGTGACCCTCGTTGGTGTTGTAAAGATAGTCAAGAGTAGGAGCCTCAGACTTGGTAACGCCGCCGCAGGATGCGAAGCAGAATACCATTACAACGAGAAGTATAGCAGCTAAAAGCTTTTTCATTGTGTTTCTTTCCTTTCAAATTTTTTGATTTAAAGGTATTTCTATATCGAAATACGCGAGGGAATACGTATTGCACACCGCATCCCTACGTATATACGAACAGGGGGGGAGAGTATTAAGCGTTTATCTCGTCTACTCTGTGGCAGGCAACGAAGTGTCCTTCCTTTACCTCGCGGAACTCGGGCATCGACTCGGCGCACATATCCGTAGCATAGGGACATCTTGTGCGGAAGGGACAGCCTGAGGGGGCGTTGAGAGGCGAGGGAATATCACCCGAGAGGGTAATTCTCTTGTTCTCTCTTGCGACCTTGGGGTCGGGCATAGGAACCGAGGACATAAGCGCCTTTGTGTAGGGGTGCAGAGGTCTGTCGCAGATCTCATCGGAGGGAGCAAGCTCAACCATCTTACCGAGATACATTACGGCAATTCTGTCACTGATGTGGCGTACGACGAGAAGGTCGTGCGCGATAAAGAGGTAGGTCAGACCAAGCTTTTCCTGAAGCTCGTCAAACATGTTGATAACCTGCGCCTGAATTGAAACGTCAAGTGCCGATACAGGCTCGTCACATACGATAAACTCGGGGTTTACCGCAAGCGCTCTCGCAATACCTATTCTCTGTCTCTGACCGCCCGAGAACTCGTGCGCGTATCTTGCCGCATGCTCGGAGTTAAGACCTACGTGGTCCATAAGCTCAAGAATTCTCGCCTGACGCTCTTCCTTTGTTGCGTAAAGACCGTGAATGTCAAGCGGCTCACCGATAATATCGGCAACCGTCATTCTGGGGTTAAGAGAGGAGTAGGGGTCCTGGAAAACCATCGTTGCCTTCTTGCGGAAGTCCTGAAGGTCCTCCTTGGTTACGATGGGCTTGCCGTCGTAAATAATCTCACCGTCAGTAGGCTTGTAAAGCTGAAGAAGCGTTCTTCCTACGGTGGTCTTTCCGCATCCCGACTCACCGACAAGACCGAGCGTCTCACCGCGCTTGATAAAGAAGGATACGTTGTCTACCGCCTTAAGAGGCTTCGTCTGGAAGGCGTTTATCGCAATGTCAAAGTACTTCTTCAGTCCCTTGACCTCTACGAGTATGTCGTTCTTATTCTCGCTCATTACTCATTGCCTCCCTCACCGTTATTTGTCTCGTTTTCTGCCACCGCTGTCTCACTTGTCTTGCAGTCAGCAGTCTCATCTGCCGCAGGCGCATCCTCGCGGAACTCTGCCTTAAGCAGGCATTCCATAGCGTCAACCTCGGCGTCACCGTTTGCGTAAGCCGCCTCAACTATCTTCTTTTCGTTCATCCAGCACGCCGCTTGATGGCAGTCGTTTATCTGAATTCTGGGCGCGCGCTCGTGAATACATATCTTCATAGCCGCGTCGCATCTAGGAGCAAAGGGACAGCCCTTAGGCATATTGAGAAGGTCTATCGGAGTACCCGTAATAGGCTGAAGCTTCTTTCCTGCCGAGGTAGTAGAGGGGATAGAACGCATAAGTCCCTTGGTATATTCGTGAGAGGGATTGTAGAAAATCTCGTCTGCCGTACCCTGCTCACAGATAGAGCCCGCGTACATAACGATAACCTCGTCGCACATCTGCGCTACGACACCGAGGTCGTGGGTTATCATTATAATAGCCATTCCAAGCTCCCTCTGAAGGCTTGACATAAGGTCAAGTATCTGTGCCTGGATAGTAACGTCAAGCGCCGTTGTAGGCTCGTCAGCGATAAGAATATCAGGCTCGCAGGCAAGCGCCATAGCGATCATAACTCTCTGACGCATACCGCCCGAGAACTCGAAGGGATACTGCTTCATACGCTTTTCGGGCTCGTTTACATTAACGAGCTTAAGCATCTCAACCGCTCTGTCCCAAGCCTCTTCTTTGTTTCTGTTGGTATGAAGAAGAATTGCTTCCATAAGCTGGTGGCCTATGGTGTAGGTGGGGTTGAGCGAGGTCATAGGGTCCTGGAAGATGATAGAGATCTTGTTGCCTCTTATCGTTTTCATCTTTTCCTCACCCGAGTTTACAAGCTCCTCGCCGCGGAACTTGATAGAGCCGCCGACTATTTTACCCGTACCCGCGAGTATCTGCATAATAGAGTATGCCGTAACCGACTTACCCGAGCCGCTCTCGCCGACGATACCGAGGACCTTACCCTCGTCAAGGTTAAAGGATACACCGTTTACCGCCTTAACCTCACCCGCGTCGGTGAAAAAGGAGGTTCTTAAATCTTTTACTTCAAGTAATGCCATTTTAAGCTCTCCTTTCTTTAACCATTAAGCTTGGGGTCGAAGGCATCGCGCAGACCGTCGCCGAGAAGGTTGAGCGCAAGCACTATAAGCGAAATAACTATTGCGGGAATGATAAGTCTGTAGGAATAGGAGTTGATACCGTTGAGCGCATCCGACGCAAGCGAGCCGAGCGACGGCATAGGTGCGTTAACACCGAGGCCGAGGAAGGAAAGATAGCTCTCTGTAAAGATTGCCGAGGGTATCTGAAGGGCGGTCGAAATAACGATAACCGAGATACAGTTGGGCATAAGGTGCTTTCTGATTATCCACGAGCCCTTTGCGCCTGCCGCCTTGGCAGCAAGCACATATTCCTGCTCACGAAGCGAGAGGATCTGACCTCTTACAAGACGCGACATCGATACCCAGTACAGAAGCGCGAATACTATGAAGAGGGATATGATATTCGTACCTATTTTTTCTAGGAACGTACCCGACAGCGCATCACCCAGCACCTCGTTAAAGACGGATGCGAGAAGAATAACCATAAGCATATCGGGAAGCGAGTAGATTATATCTACTATTCTCATTATGATAAGGTCAACCTTACCGCCGCAGTAGCCCGAGATAGAGCCTACGGTAAGACCGATAATAAGAACGATAATAGAAGCGAAGAAGCCAACCAGAAGAGAAATTCTGGTACCGTAAACTATACGGATGAAGTAGTCTCTTCCGTGCTGATCGGTACCGAAGATGTGGGGGAATACGCTCTCGCCGCCCTTGTGCGAGACGAAGCAGAGCAGATATACACCGTTGTCGGTCTCAATAACTGCAGCGTCGTTTGCCTCACGGGCAGCGCTCTTGCCCTTGCCCTCCCAAAGCCATTCAAGAACGGCGGTCTCTTTTCTGTAATCCTTGTTATCGGCGCCGATGCCCGATTGGCTCTTGTACTCAGCGCCCTCGGGAAGATTTGCCGTAAGTGCCTTGAATGCTACGGGAGTTTTGTCGCCCGCATTGTAGGAAGCGAGGATAGCATTTGCCGCCTCAAGAGCAGCTGCGCGCTTGCCCTCAAACTCAGCCTTTTGAGCATCGTCCGCATAAACCGCAAAGACGGGAGCATCGTAAAATACCTGATGGAAGCTTGCCTTGCCGTAGATCTTCGCTCTCTCGCTTCTTCCGTATTCAAACGGAGCGAGGTTCGAGTAGGTGGGATCGACAGGCTTGCCGAGCTTGACACCGAGCTGCTGCTCGTAGCCGTAGGGCCAGAAAAGCGGAATAAATATAGCCGAAAGCGTGATAAATACGATAATTACGAAGGAAACGAATGCAATCTTGTTCTTTATAAGTCTTTTTACGCCGTCCTTGAAGAAGGTAGAGGAGGGACGCATTTTAACCATGTATTCCTTGTCCTTGGGATCCGCGGGCATAAAGCAATCGAGATCCACGTGCATAGTAGGAAACTTCTTTTTCACTTGTCTTTCTCCTTTCCCTTTTACTCAAGACTGATTCTCGGGTCAACAACCTTGTAGAGAATATCGCCGACAAAGTTCATAATGACAACGAGGAACGAAAGTATGATAGTAGTACCCATAATAAGAGGGTAGTCACGGTTGGTTATGCTGCTTACGAATGCGCGGCCGATACCTGGAACGGCGAAGATCTGCTCAACGACAAGCGAGCCTGTAACGATGTACGCAAGCATAGGACCGAAGTAGGTAATAACAGGGATAAGAGAGTTCTTAAGCGCGTGGCCGAAGATTATCTTAGTGCCCGACACACCCTTTGCCTTCGCGGTACGGATGTAATCCTGACCGAGAACGTCAAGCATTGACGAGCGGGTAAGTCTCGTGATGTACGCCGTAGGATAGAGCGAAAGGGTAATAACGGGAAGCACAAGTCCCGCAAAGCCCGCGTCTGCCGAGCCGTTTGCGGGGAACCACCCCAGCATCGACGAAAACACAAGCAATAGTAGCGTACCCATTATGAACGACGGCATCGAAACGAATGCGGTCGTCACAACCATTATGATACGGTCGATAAGCTTGTTGCGCTTGAGCGCCGCAATCGAGCCGAGCACAACGCCCACCGCAAGAGCAAGGAATGCCGCTATGACACCGAGCTTAGCCGAGGTCGCAAGACCGTCCGCGATAACGCCCATAACCGTTCTTCCTCTCTGCTTAAGAGAAGGTCCGAAATCAAATCTGAAAACGATATCTCCAAGATATTTGAAGTACTGCACGATAAGCGGCTGGTCAAGTCCGTACTTAGCCTCAAGTGCCGCCTTAGCCTCCTCGGTGATAGCCTTCTCGCTGTTGAACGGGCCACCGGGTACGGCGTGCATTACGAAGAATGTAACCGTAATTACAACCCAGACGGTAAGCAGTGCAAGACCCAGTCTCTTGATGACATACATACCTGTCTTTGATGTTATCCAACCCCAGCAGGCGGCCATACCCTTTTTGATTCCGCCCCATACGAGGAGGAAAAACCACTTCAGCTTCTCAAGCACAAGAGCAAAACCGCCAGAATTGGATTTCTTGTTTTGTTCATCCATTTTCTTTACCTCTTTTTATTTTTTCCGATTGCTCGGGATTGCGCGCAATACCTTAAGTCATATGACTTAAATAAATAGCGACGCGTCGCTATTTATTGTGATAAATTAAAAACCTGCGCGCAGTATATAAAATATTTTAGCACAATAAATCAAAAAAGTCAACACTAAAAGCTACATTTAATAATAAATAATAATATAATATGAATAACAAAAGCGACGGAAAGTTGTGCAATATGTATAGCCTTATCACTTAGCTCGTTTGTTCGGGCATATAAAACAGTAAGCCCGCCCGTATAGCCTCATATGTTAAATCACCGCGGTACAGCGCTTAGCATATAAAGGGAGCTCGGGGGCCTGAAATAATAAGCACGGACTTTATATAACGGCAAAGTTTTAATGACGGTACCTTTCTTTGTTTTCTACAAAGCAAAAGTGTATTAAACTGTCGCGAAGCTTGCTTTTGTTATATTTTCCGCTATTTTTCGCGGGGATATGTATTTTTACTTAAAGCATAGTTTTAACTTGACAGGGACACCTTGTATATGGTAAAATATCCTAAAATAAATTATATGGGGAATATTATGCTTAATTTTGAAAGTGATTACATAAAGGGTGCGCATCCTGATATACTTAAGGCGCTTATAGAAACCAATGACGAGCCGCTTTCGGGCTACGGCAGGGATAAGTACACATCCCTTGCCACCGACTGTATTCGCGCGGAGTGCAAGGCTCCCTCTGCCGAGGTCTATTATCTCACGGGAGGAACGCAGGCGAATAAGACGGTCATCGCGACCTGTCTTAAGCTTGATGAGGGAGTAATTGCCCCCGCGACAGGACACGTCTCGCTTCACGAGGTAGGAGCTATCGAATATACGGGACACAAGGTAATAGAGCTTCCCGCACTTGAAGGCAAGCTCGATATTGATAAAGCCGAGGCCTATCTTGATACCTTTTACAAGGATGAAAACAATGTGATGATGGTAAGACCAGGTATGATCTACATCTCTCACCCCACCGAGTACGGTACGCTTTACACAAGAGCTGAGCTTGAGCGTCTTTCGGATATATGCGAAAGATATGAGATGAAGCTTTTTGTTGACGGAGCGAGGCTCGGCTACGGACTTTGTGCCGACGGCACTGATGTTACCCTTGCCGATCTTGCTGAGCTTTGTGACGTTTTCTATATCGGAGGCACGAAGGTCGGCGCGCTTTGCGGTGAGGCGGTCGTTTTTCCGTACGGCGCCCCCGAGAGATTCTGGAGCCTTACCAAGCAGCACGGAGCTATGGTAGCGAAGGGCAGACTTTTCGGCGTGCAGTTCTACACGCTCTTCAAGGACGGGCTTTATTATGAGATCAGCAGAAACGCAATCGAGCGCGCAAACGAGCTTAAGGCAATGCTCAGGGAAAAGGGCTATCCTCTCTACCTTAATTCGCCCACAAATCAGCAATTCGTAATTTTAACGAATTCACAGTACGAGCAGCTTTCAAAATCGGTAAAAATGAGCTTCTGGGAGAGGCTTGACGGAGAAAGGCTTGTAGTGCGCTTTGCGACGAGCTTTGCCACGACGAAAGAGGAAATAGACGAGCTTGCAAAAATTCTTTAAGCACTCATCGCTTTGCGGTTTATAAAAGACAGGGAAGAAAAGGAAAGAGATAATATGAAAACAGTAACGCTTGGCAGGACAGGCATAACCTCACCGAAGAACGCCTTTGGCGCGCTTCCTATACAAAGAGTAAGCGAATCCCTTGCGGCAGAGCTTCTGATCCACGCGTACGAGGAGGGAATAACCTTCTTCGACACCGCGCGTATGTATACCGACAGCGAGAAAAAAATAGGTCTTGCTCTGTCCCCAGTAAGAGATAAAATCACAATAGCGACAAAATCCCACGCGAAGGACAAGGAGGGGCTTATCCGCGACCTTCACACCTCGCTTGAGCTTCTCAAGACCGACTATATTGATATATATCAGTTTCATAACCCCTCGGTTATGCCAAGGCCTGATGACGGAAGCGGTATGTATGAGGTGCTTCTGGATGCGAAAAGGCAGGGGCTTATCAAGCACATCGGTATTACCAATCACCGCCCCGACGTTGCAAAAGAGGCGGTGCTTTCGGACTTGTATGAGACGCTTCAGTTTCCCTTTTGCTATCTTGCCACCGAGGGAGATATAGAGCTTGTAAAATTGTGTAGGGAGAAAAACGTCGGCTTTATCGCGATGAAGGGGCTCTCGGGCGGACTTATCACAAATGCAAGACTTGCCTACGCATGGATGCTTGCCTACGATAACGTTCTGCCTATATGGGGTGTTCAGAAGCGCTCTGAGCTTGATGAGTTCCTGGCTCTCGGCAAGGAAGAAATACAGCTTGACGATGATATGATGAGGCTCATAGATGCCGACAGACGGGAGCTTGTGGGCGGCTTCTGCCGCGGATGCGGCTACTGTATGCCCTGTCCTGTCGGAATTGAGATAAATAACTCGGCGAGAATGTCACAGCTTATCAGACGCTCGCCCTCGGAGCCTTACCTCACACCCGAGTGGCAGAAGAAGATGCTTCTTATCGAGGATTGCATAGGCTGTAACAGCTGTGCCTCAAAGTGTCCGTACGGACTTAATACACCCGAGCTTCTTCGTAAAAATCTTGAGGACTACAAAAACATAATTTCAGGTAAAACAAGCATAAAATGACAATAATAGTTTCCATAAACGCAATTTGACACTATAAAAACGCCAAATAAAAGCACACCGAGCTTATGCAAAATACAGCTTAAGCTTGGAGTGCTTTTTTGATAATATAAATCTACGCCTCACGGCATAAGAACATATGGATTTTTTGCCTGACAAGCCGAAGTCTTTGGCTTTTAAAGCAAAGATTGTTAAAAAATAAACAAAGTTCATTGCATATTTGTTGTCAAAATTGCACAAAAATCTTTTACTTGACAAAATAGTTATCCCGCGTTTATAATTTATACATAATTTTTATCAGGAAGGAAGGACTTTATGCTTTTTTCTCTACACGGTATACACGTGCCACACAGAAAAAATACGGCGGATATGAAGCCTGTCAGAATGGTGCCACCCGAGACTGTAACCATTCCGATGTCTATGCATATCGGTAAGCCTGCCGACCCCGTTGTTAAGGTCGGGGACAAGGTTTACGTCGGTACTCTGATCGGTGCTCAGAGCGGCTTTGTCAGCGCCCCCGTATATTCCAGCGTTTCGGGCACCGTCGCGAAGCTTGAGGAGATTATACTTTCAAACGGCACCAAGGGCTGTGCTGTGGTAATCAAATCCGACGGCGAGATGACACCCGATCCCGAAATCAAGGCACCCACGGTTGACTCGAAGGAAACTCTTATCGAGGCTATCAAGAACGCGGGTACGGTTGGACTTGGAGGCGCGGGCTTCCCGTCCTACATCAAATTTAACACACCCGAGGGCAAGCACGTTGACGAAATGATCATCAACGGTGCCGAGTGCGAGCCGTATATAACGAGCGACACCCGCACTATGATTGACAAGACCGAGGATATCAGGCGTGCTATCGACTATATTCTTAGGTACATTGATATCGGCAGAGTAATTATCGGCATTGAAAACAATAAGCCTAAGGCAATCGAGGCAATGCGCGCGCTTGAGGCGGATGAGAGAATTACCGTCAAGGTGCTTCCCAGTCTCTATCCTCAGGGCGGCGAGAAGGTGCTCGTCTATCACACTACGGGAAAGGTTATACCCGCAGGAAAGCTTCCTCTTGATGTCGGGTGTATCGTAGTAAACGTCACCACCCTCGGCGCTATCGGTAACTATATCGCGACGGGCATGCCCATCGTATCTAAGTGCGTTACCGTCGACGGCTCTGCAGTTAAGGAGCCCAAAAACCTTATAGTTCCAATAGGAACTAAGCTTTCGGATGTATTTGAGTTTGCAGGCGGCTTTAGATGTGAGCCCAAGAAGGTGCTTCTCGGCGGACCTATGATGGGCATCGCGGTGCCTACTCTAGATACGCCCGTTATGAAGAATACCAACGCGACCGTGGCCTTTGATGAAAAGGATGCCGCGCCCAAGCCCGAGACGGCGTGCATACGCTGCGGAGGCTGTGCCAACCACTGTCCCGTAAGTCTAAATCCCGCGGCTATTATGAGAGCCTACAAGAGTGGCGACACCGATGCGCTTGCGCAGCTTCGCGTTGACATTTGTATGGAGTGCGGCTGCTGCTCATATACCTGTCCTGCAGGACAGAGGCTCGTTGAGACCAACAAGCTCTCAAAGGCGCTGCTTCGCGAGGAAGCAATGAAGAAAAAGGAGGCAGAGAAGAAGTAATGGAAACGAATAACAAGCTTCATATTTCGGTATCGCCTCACTTCAAGAGCCCGAGAACCACGCAGTCGATAATGCTTGACGTGCTTATCGCGCTTGCCCCCGCGGCAATCGCAGGCTGCTTCATATTCGGTTGGGGAGCTATGCTCGTCATTGCCGCAACCGTAGCGGCGGCTGTTCTCAGTGAGTTTGTTTACTGTAAAATCACCAAGAAGCCGAACACCGCGGGCGATTTAAGTGCCGCGGTAACAGGACTTCTTTTAGCCCTCAACCTTCCCGCAAATATTCCCGTATGGCAGGCAGTTATCGGTGCGGTATTTGCCGTAGTGTGCGTAAAATGTCTTTTCGGCGGTATCGGCAGAAACTTCGCAAACCCTGCCATCACCGCGAGAATTTTTATGCTTATCGCCTTCGTTGAGGTAGGTAAGTCCGCCGCGTACCCCGTCTGGGAGACGGTGGGCGGAGCAACCCCTCTCGTTCTGCTCTCTGAGGGCAAGAAGCTCGACCTTCTCTCGCTCTTTATCGGTGATAAGGGCGGTGCTATCGGCGAGGTGTGCATCCTTGCGCTTCTTATCGGTGGCATCTATCTTCTTGCACGCAAGGTGATCTCCTGGCATGCCCCCGTTTGCTACATCGCGACTGTATTCCTTATGTCGCTTATAAGAGAGGGCTTCAGCCTCACAGGCGCCCTTGCATGGGTGCTTTCGGGAGGTGTCGTGCTTGCCGCGTTCTTTATGGCGACCGACTACTCGACCACCCCCACTACGGGACTTGGCAAGGCGGTTTTCGGCATCGGTGCGGGACTTCTTACCGTGCTTATCCGCTTCTTCGGCGCGTATCCCGAGGGTGCCTCGTTTGCCATCCTTATTATGAATATTCTTACCCCCTATATCGATAGATTTACGGCAAGGCGTCCGTTCGGAGCAGGAGGTGTGGCAAAATGAATTCAAAGTATTTAAAGAGCATTGCGGTGCTCTCGCTTATCTGCCTTACGATAGCCGCGCTTTTAGGTGTAGTAAACTTCATCACCGCCCCCGTTATTGAGCAGGCCGAAATCGAAGCTACAAACAAGGCGCTCGCCGAGGTTCGCCCGGGTGCCGACAGCTTCACCCCTCTCACTCTTACCGATTACGAGGGACTTGACGCTACTATAACCGACATCTATTCCGACACGCTCGGTGGCTACGTTGTAAAGCTTACCACGGCAGGACACCAGGCTGGACTTGTAATAATGGTAGGAATTGATGAAAACGGTGCCGTGAGCGGCGCGAAATGCCTCGCAAGTGCCGAAACCTACGGCGAGGAAAAGACCTACGGTGATAAGACCGTCGGTGCTACTGCCGAGACTATCGACTCTGTCGCAACCGTCTCAGGTGTTACCAAGACCACGAAGGCTTACAGAAACGCAGTAAAGGCGGCACTTGATGCGGCAATTATAATTTCAGCGAAGGGAGGAGCACAGTAATGGAAAAGAAAAATGGCGCAAAAGAGCTTATTTTAAACGGTATTCTCTTTGAAAACCCCGTATTCGTGCTGGTTCTCGGTACCTGTCCGACGCTTGCTGTATCCACTACGCTTCTCGGCGCTATCAGTATGGGACTTGCCGCAATGGTGGTGCTTATCTGCTCAAACGCGGTAATTTCGCTTCTTCGTAAGGTTATTCCCGATACGGTTCGTATCCCCTGCTATATCGTCGTTATCGCGGGCTTCGTAACCCTCGTTCAGATGATAATGCACGCATATTTACCCGATTTGTATGAGCTATTGGGTATATATTTGGCGCTGATAACGGTTAACTGTATCATTCTCGGCCGCGCCGAAATGTTCGCTAACAAGAATTCGGTAGGAAAATCCGCCCTTGACGGTCTCGGAATGGGACTTGGCTTTACCGTAGCGCTCACCGCTATGGCAACCGTCCGCGAGGTGCTTGGAAACGCAAGCTTCTTCGGAATTGCGATACCCTTCCTTGAGCCGTTCAAGATAGCCTTCCTTACCCAGCCCCCTGGAGGCTTCTTCGTGTTCGGTGTAATGATTGCCCTGACAAGCTTTATCACCAAGGGCAAGTATCCCAAGAAAAAGAGCTTTTCCTGCGAGGGCTGTCCGTCAGCGGGCGTATGCGGCTCAAAGGAATGTGCAGGCTGCTCCTCGGCACCTGAGGCACAGGAGAAGGGAGGCGAGGCATAATGGAGCTTTTCAGATCTCTCGTAATAATCCTTATGGGCTCTGTTTTGGTCAATAACTATGTTTTATCAAGATTTCTTGGAATATGCCCCTTCCTCGGTGTATCGAAGAAGCTTGATCAGGCAACTGGTATGGGTGTTTCGGTTATCTTCGTTATGATAATGGCAACTCTCGCGACCTGGCCTATACAGACCTTTATCCTTGATCCTCTCGGTCTCGGATATCTTCAGACGATAGTATTTATCCTCGTTATCGCCGCGCTCGTTCAGTTCATTGAAATAGTTCTGAAGAAGTTTATGCCCGCCCTTCATAAGAGCCTTGGCGTTTATCTTCCTCTTATTACTACCAACTGTGCGGTGCTCGGTGTAACCATCAACAACATCAACGACGGCTATAATTTCCTTGAATCCATAGTTGCCGCACTCGGCTGCGGTCTCGGCTTCCTTCTTGCGATGGTGCTCTTTGCGGGTGTTCGCTCAAGACTTGATGAGAGCGATGTGCCACAGCACTTCAAGGGACTTCCTATTACGCTTATATCCGCATCCATAGTTGCTCTTGCGTTTATGGGCTTTGGCGGAATCGTTGAAAATCTTTTCCCCGCGGTATAAGGAGGTATAGTAATGACTGATATTATTCTTGCTATCGTAATACTTTTTGCCGCAGGACTTATCTGTGCCGTTCTTCTCGCGCTCGCATCCCATTATATGGGAGTTGAGGTCGATGAGACGGTCAATAGAGTGCGAGAGTGCCTCCCTGGCGCCAACTGCGGCGCGTGCGGCTACACGGGCTGTGACGGCTACGCCGAGGCGCTTGCCAAGGGCGGAGTTAAGACCAACCTCTGTATCCCCGGCGGAGCGGGTGCCGCTAGCGCGATTGCCGCGGCGCTCGGAGTTGCGGCAGAGGAGGCTGTTGCTGTTTGCGCCTTCGTCCACTGCAACGGCACCGATGAGCATACCTCAAAATGCGCGGAGGTTGACGGCTGCTCAAGCTGTAAGGCTGCTTGCCTTACCTTCGGCGGCGGTGAAAGCTGTATTTATTCCTGTCTTGGCTGCGGTGACTGTGCCGATGTCTGCCCCGCGGATGCCATCTGCGTAAAGGACGGCATTGCAAGGGTTGACACAAGACTTTGCATCGGCTGCGGAATGTGCGCCAAGACCTGTCCCAAGCACATTATTTCAATGCTTCCAAGGACTGCCAGGGCGGCGGTTATCTGCTCTAATCACGATACGGGCGCTGTGGCAAACAAGACCTGTAAGGTCGGCTGTATTGCCTGCCGCAAGTGCGAAAAGACCTGCCCTCACGGAGCAATTACCGTAGTAAATAACCTCGCTGTTATTGATTACGAAAAATGCACAGGCTGTCGCGAGTGCGTTGCCGTATGTCCTAAAAAATGTATCAAGAGCGTTGATTTTGAGGCTCACACAATAGGTTAAATTAATGTCGGAAAACAAAAATCTCTCTGCCGCCCCGAAGCCTCGGGGAGGCAGAGTATTATACGATCTTCTTCTCGTTGCTCTGGTTTTGCTTATAGCGCTTTCCCTGTACCTTGTATTCATCCTTGCGGGTGAGGAGGGAGAGTGGGTAGTCATACGCTCGGGCAACGAGGAAATATCGCGCCATCCCTTGAGGGAGGATGCACAGTTCACCGTAGGTGATGAAAGAGGGAACGCCTACAACACCGTGGTAATAAGCGGCGGTGAGGTGCGTGTAACCGAGGCGGGATGCCCCGATAAAATCTGCAAAAATCACCGACCGATATCAAAATCGGGCGAGACGATAGTATGTCTGCCGAATAAGCTTGTTGTCGCGGTGGAGTAGGGGGCTGTATGAAAAAGCAAATCAGAACTCTCACCACTCTTGCAATAGCAGTCTCGGTTGCGATGATACTTTCGTATATCGAGTTTCTGCTGCCGCCCGTTTTCAGTGCGGTGCCTGGCATAAAGCTGGGGCTTGCCAATGTCGTTGTAATTTTCCTTCTTTACAGGCTCGGTCCCTTGCACGCTATGGGAGTGTCCTTCGTCAGAGTATGCCTTTCGGCACTTCTTTTCGGTACGGCACTTACCTTTGCGTACAGTCTCGCGGGAGCCGTTCTTAGCTTCGTTACTATGCTTCTTTTAAAGAAATGTCGCCTGTTTTCTACCGTTGGAGTAAGCATTGCGGGCGGTGTTATGCACAATCTTGGGCAAATACTTATGGCGGCGGTGCTTTTAAGCACAAGAGAAATACTCTATTATATGGCGGTTCTTGCCGTAACGGGAACTCTTGCGGGAGTATTTGTAGGACTTCTCTCGGCTCTCGTCATAAAGCGCGTGCCCGAGATAAAATAATTCATATTTACCGAAAATCCATAAATCCTTATAATGTCACCTCTGTGACGGAATGGAGAAATATATGCTAAATTCAAAGAAATTGCTTACTCTGGCGCTGCTTTTTGCCGTTTTACTTGCGGCGGCAAGCCTCACCTCACAGCTGATCTTTGCGCCGAGCGGCAACTCTATAGGTCTCGGAATATACGCCTCGGTCGGAAGCTATGCCGATGCTACGGCGGATAAGGCAGGCTCGGCTAAAATAAGCTATACCGTGTGCGCGCTGCTTGTAGATAAGGATAATCGCGTGCTTGATATAGAAATCGACGCGCTGGATGCCACGGCATCGTTTACAAGCGAGGGCAAGGTCGTTGCGGGCAGCGAGCTTATGACCAAGGGCGAGAAGGGAAATGCCTACGGAATGAGCAATATCGGCAAGACCGAATGGTATCTTCAGTGCGATGCCTTTGAGCAAAAGGTAATCGGTAAGTCTGCTCAGGAGATCGCGGCACTTGTTACCGACAGCGGTAAGGGCACCGATGAAATAATTGAGGCGGGTTGCACTATTACCGTTACGGATTTCGTAAAGGCTATCAACGAGGCGTTTTCTAACCTTAAGGCATCGGATGCCGACGGGGAGGACGAGATTCGTCTCGGTATCGTCGCAACTCAGTCCGCGGGCGATAGCAAGGATGCCTCTTCGGAGGGTGACGGCAAGGTTCAGGTTGCTCTCACCGCAACGGCTGCTACCGTCTCTGGTGAAAGGATAACCGCGGCTACGATAGATGCTATCAATACCGACGTTAAGTTTACTCTTGCGGGCTCACCCGTAAAGAACGAGCCGAGCAAGTCAAAGCGAGCTCTTGGCGATGACTATAATATGAAGAAATACGGCAATGCAAGACTTGAGTGGTATGAGCAGGCGGATGTGTTTGCTAACGAGCTCGTCGGTCTTGGCAAGGACGGCATACCGTCTCTTATCAGCAATACGGGTAAGGGCAACGACGAGATCATTTCAGCAGGCTGTACTATATACGTCAGCGATTTCGTAAAATCTGCGAACAAGCTTTTCAAATAAGTAAAATCTGCCACCGAAAGGGTGCAAATTAAATAAGTGTAAGAAAAGGGGGACACTGTATGCTTTTATCTCTTGTCAAGAGGGGCGTTGGTGTCCTCTTGCTTATTTCTGTTCTGATTTTTACATCTTCCTGCTCTCTTCCAAGCCAAAGGTATACCGAGTACAGCTTCGATTACTTCGATACTCTTACTACGGTTATAGGCTACGACCAAAACCGCGCGCGCTTTGATAAAAATGCCGATATTGTTTTAGGTGAGCTTGAAAGATACCATAAGCTTTTTGATATTTATCACACCTACGAGGGAATGAATAACCTAGCCACAGTCAATTCCGCGTGCGGTGAGAGTGTGGCTGTTGACAGGGAGATAATCGACCTGCTTAAGCTTTGCGTCGAGATGCACGAAAGGACGGACGGCTACGTAAACGTCGCTATGGGCAGCGTGCTTTCGGTATGGCATACCGTAAGAGAGAGGGCAGAGGATACTGAGGGGCCGACCGATGATGCGCTCTCGCTTCCCGAATATTCCTATCTTCTTGAGAAATACGCGCATACGGATATAGGGTGTATCGTAATCGACGAGGAGGCGTCAACCGTAACGCTCACCGACCCCGAGCTTCGTCTTGACGTCGGCGCGATTGCCAAGGGATATGCTACCGAACGTGTAGCGAGGCGGCTTTCTGAAATGGGTATTACGGGCTATATTCTCAATGTAGGCGGAAACGTCAGAGTAATAGGTCAGGCACCCGAGGGGGGCTTTACCGTTGCCGTAGAAAACCCCGATACTGCCGATAAGGACAAGCCCTATATAGAGTATCTTTCGCTCTCGGACACCTCTCTTGTCACAAGCGGAGTATATCAGCGCTTCTTTGAAAAGGACGGAGTAAGGTATCATCACATTATTGATAAGGACACTCTTTTTCCCTCGGATGAGGGCTATCTTTCGGTAAGCGTCATATGTGCCGATTCAGGAATTGCCGACGCTCTTTCAACCGCGCTTATGTGTATGCCGATAGAGGAGGGCAGAGCGCTCGTCTCGTCGTTTGAGGGCGTATACGTTATGTGGGTTACGGCAGACGGAGAGAAGATATATTCCGACGGCTTTGAGGATTATATTATAAATTGAACTTAAAGAAGAAGCCATTCATTTTACGGCGCGGAAAAGAGCACCTTCTTCTCTTGTCGCGCACTGAAAAAGGAACAACGGAGCGAGTGCTTGCCTCGTGCCGCTGTCCCTTTTTTTAGTCCCGTCTCGGTGATTTTGCCGAACGGAGCAAAAAAACGCAAAAAACTCATGTAGAAATTATTATTCATAATTTGTGCAAACCTTACAAGTATTATAAGACGGCGTTTTTTTGAGGAATTTTTGTCATGTTCAACGGCGAGAAAGTAAATAGAGCTTACATTTTAACAAATTATAGCGAAAAACCAAGGATTGAAGCGAATATTTTGGTAAAAGAAATTTACTTCCCCAACAAATCTGCTTTTTCTCTTTTTGAAATGCGAGCCTCGCAAAACCGTTTTAATATTTTAAATTCAATGTTTTGCCTGTGCGTACCTGAATTTATAATGCTTGCGTGAAAAACCAAATCTTGACTTTTATTTTCGCTTGTGCTATAATTTTCTTCGTAAAAGGCTCGCATATTATTTATACGCGTGCAAATAAAAGATATTTTGAAGGAGAACGATTCATGAAAAAGTCAGTGTTCCAAAGAATCATCTGTTTGATTCTTTGCGTGACAACCTTGTTCAGCGTTGTTGTGGTCGGTGCTTCCGCGGGTGTTAATAAGCCCGAGACAACCGCCGCATCGCTCAAGGAAATGCAGCAGCTGGTCGGTACTACGACCTACGCTGAGTATCTTGAGACGATTCCCGAATCCAAGGAGGGGCTTACGACGATAGTCATAGACAACTCCACGGTCACGGGCAGCGCAGTAAAGGTATCAGAAAGCACAGAGTGTCAAAACTCTATGATGGAAAAGCCCGATGCCTGGGCGCAGTTCGGAGACAATGCGGAGAATTCGCTTTATCTTCCCTCGACGGGCGAGGCTACCTGGAGTGTGGTTATTCCCGAGAGTGCGGCAGGACGCTACTACATCCGCATAACCTACTTCAACTGTGAGACTTCCGAGAGCAGTATAAGCTCGATTGAGAGAAAGCTCTTCATTAACGGAGAGATACCCTTCGCCGAGGCAGGACATCTCAACCTCACAAAATACTGGAAGTACGAGACGCTTCTCTCGTCCACATCCAAGGCATCCTCAGAGAAGGATTTCTACGATGTCGAATACTACACCGAGCGGGGCGGAGAAAATCCTGGCTACTTCAAGAAGGTAGTTAAGATTGAGGACGGCATTGAGACGGTTGAGGTATACCAGATCCACCAGGATATTAACGGTAACTCGATGGCACCTGACATCACCCAGCTTTCCAAGTGGGGAGTATACTACTGCCAGGATACCACGGGCTACTATCACGATTACTTCAGCTTCTACCTCGAGAGCGGTTACAGAACCATCACCCTCGCGGCAGAGCGTGATCCCGTTATCGTAAAGTCCATTGAGCTTGTTCCCGCGGACGATGAGGCTTCTACTCTTAGGAGCTACAACGATGTGCTTGCCGAGTACAAGGCTAACGGCTACGAGACGGCAAAGGACGGAGAAATCACCCATATTCAGGCGGAGTTCCCCGACTTTGTATCCGACTCCTCTGTTGCGGCTACCAACGATAACACCTCCGCGTCGACCTTCCCCTCGGTCTCAAACGCTCAGCTTTACAACGTTATCGGTGAGAACAGCTATAATACCGTAGGTCAGTGGGCGGCGTACAAGTTTACGGTTAACAGCACGGGACTCTATAAGCTCGGTATGCGTTACAAGCAGGATGCCCTTCAGGGTATGTATATCTGCCGTACCGTAAAGCTTGCGGGCGGCAAGTACGGTCTTTCCGACGGAACGCCCACCGCACCGTTTGAGGAGGCGTACGACGCGCAGTTCAACTACGATAAGGCTTGGCAGTCGACCTTCGTCGGAGATTACATATATCTCGATAAGGACGGCAACGAGGTTGATATCACGGGCTACCGCGTTAATTCCGACGGCGAGTACACCGATCTTGACGGTAACGTGGTTGATATCGAAAGAAGGGAAAGACCCTTTGAGTTCTATTTCGAGGAGGGGGTTGAGTACACACTCTACCTTGAATGCTCGCTCGGCTCGCTTAAGGACCTCATCCGCAGAGTACAGAACTCTCTTGATAAAATAAACTCTCATTATTTAAGAATACTTCAGCTCACGGGTAACGATCCTGACGAATACCGTGACTACGACTTCTACGGCATTATGCCCGAGGTTGTAAGAGGCCTTCTTGAGGAGGCTATCGAGCTTGAGGCGGTTAAGCAGGAGTTTGAGACGCTTTGCGGTACCACAGGCTCTCATATCACCACGCTTCATACGATAGCGCTTCTTCTTAACACGATGGGTGAGGAGTACGGCGACGCTATCGCGGCTAATATGACCACCCTTAAGTCCTATCTCGGTACGCTCGGTACCTGGATAAACAACTCCAAGCGCAGCTCGATGATAGTTGACTCTATCTCGATTTGTCCTGCAGACAAGGACGAAAAGGTTCTTCCTCGCGGAGACGCAGGCTTCTTCAGATCCATTGGCTTCGAATTATCCTCCTTCTTCTATTCATTCTTTACCGAATACGATCAGATGGGACTTACCACGATTCCCGACGAGGACACCGTCACGATTGACGTATGGCTTGCAACGGGACGCGACCAGTCGCAGATCTGGCGTACTATGATTGACGCAAAGGGAAGCTTCACCGAGAACACGGGTGTTGCCGTAACGCTTAAGCTCGTTACGGGAGGAACGCTTCTTCCCTCTATCCTTTCGGGTAAAGGACCTGATGTATATATAGGACTTGGTTCCACCGACGTTATCAACTACGCTATTCGTAAGGCAGTTTACGGTGTCAGCGGTAACGATCCCTACCTTGACGGAATTAAGATAAATCCTAACACGGGCGCGCCCGCATCCGCACTTGACAGGGATGCAGTCAGCGCAAACGAGCTGTTCTCTAACAACTACTTTACCTACTGTAAGGAAGTAAAGAACGGCGACAATATTGAAAAGGTATATACGACCAGCAAGACCTATAAGGGCGAGGAGTGCGCCGACGGTAAGCTTACCTTCAAATCGCTGACCTATGACGAGGTAATCGCAGATAACTTCGTTCCCGCGGCAATGGATACGGTTATTCTCCGTAACAAGTGCTACGGTATTCCTCAGACGATGTCCTTCGCTATGATGTTCTACCGTATGGACGTTCTCGCAAACCTCGGTCAGGAGGTTCCTGAGACCTGGGGCGAGCTGCTTTCGCTTCTTCCCGTTCTTCAGACCAACAATATGTCGATAGGACTTACCTACGGCTCTGCCCTTAACTTTATGATTTATCAGATGGGCGGCAATATGTGGAAGTTCACGGACAACCCCGATTATGCGGGTGCCAAGATAGGTCTTGATACCAACGTCGCAAAGGAGGCGTTTGACTATGTCTGCCGACTTTACAGCGATTATTCCTTCCCTGTAACCTTTGATGCGGCAAACCGTTTCAGAACGGGTGAGATGCCTCTTATCATCGGTGACTACGCAACAATTTACAACCAGCTCGTCGTTTACGCGACCGAAATCGCGGGTATGTGGGAGTTCACGTCGCTTCCCGGCTACAAGAACGAGCAGACGGGCTACTACAACTATGACTCTCTTGCAGGAATAGGTGCCACGGTTATTCTTAACGGCTGTGACAATCTTCTTGCTGCATGGCAGTTCCTTCAGTGGCAGACCAGTGAGAGCGTTCAGTCCAACTACGGTAACAGAATGGTAGCGCTCATCGGTCCTTCCGCTAAATACGAATCGGCTAACGTCAAGGCTCTTAAGAATATGTCCTGGACGGCTAGCGAGTATGAGGCAATCGAGCTTCAGATGAACCATCTTTCCTCTATAGTTAACTATCCTGGCTCTTACATTATCGCAAGATATACCGAGTTCGCATTCCTTGCGGCTGTTAACGACGGAGCAGATGCGGTTGAGGCGCTCAGCGGATACATTGACGCTATCAACGACGAGATCGAGCGTAAGAGAATTGAGTTCGACCTTCCCGTTCTCGAGGAGGGCCAGCTTGAGCCTCCCACTACTGTCACGCAGTAGAACATTATGAGATAAGGAGAAATTGTAATGTCACAGACCCCAGAGACAAATCGTCCTGTAAAACGTTCAGAAGTCTCGAAATTACGCTGGACATGGCAGGAGATGAAGAACAATAAGACGGCGTACTTTATGCTCGCTCCGTTCTTCCTTCTCTTCATTATATTTACTATATTGCCGGTTCTTCTTTCGATGATTCTGAGCCTTACGGACTTTAACATGCTTGAAATGCCCAACTGGCTTGGTATTTCAAACTTTATCCGTCTGTTCCTGAATGATGATATATTCCTTCTGGCTTGCCAGAACACGCTTATATTCGCAGCGATAACAGGTCCCGTATCCTACCTTCTTTCGCTGCTTATCGCGTGGTTCATCAACGAGCTTCCTCCGAAGCTTCGTTCGGTTGTAACTCTTATATTCTACGCCCCCTCGATTTCAGGACAGGTTTACCTTATTTGGAAGACACTGTTCTCGTCGGACTCTTACGGATGGGCGAACGCAACGCTTATGGACCTTGGAATTATCAGCGAGCCGATACTCTGGTTCCAGAATGCCGACTACGTTATGCCTCTTTGTATCGTGGTTGCGCTTTGGACCTCGCTCGGTACCGCATTCCTTTCGTTCATCGCGGGCTTCCAGACTATCGACCGCTCAATGTACGAGGCTGCTGCCGTTGACGGCATTAAGAACCGTTGGCAGGAGCTTTGGTACATAACCCTTCCTACGATGCGTCCTCAGCTTATGTTCGGTGCCGTGCTTGCTATCACTAACTCGTTCGGCTTCGGTGCTGTCGTTGACGCGCTCTGCGGATTCCCCTCGGTCGACTATGCCGCGCACACAATAATGCACCACCTGAATGACTACGGTGGACAGCGTTATGAAATCGGTTACGCATCGGCAATCGCCGTAGTGCTGTTCGTGATTATGTACTCCTGTAACGTAATCATTAAGAAGGCACTTTCAAAGGTAGGTGAGTAGTATGTCAAAGAAATTAAGAACCAGAGGCCACCGTGTCGTTCTCAACCGTTCGGCAGGAGGAGATACGGGTATAACAATACTGCTCACGATAATGGGACTGTTTATGTTCATTCCTATGTATTACGTTGTAATTCAGTCCTTGAAGCCGCTTGACGAGCTGTTTATGTTCCCCCCGAAGTTTTACGTTATGAGCCCCACCTTTGAGAACTTCTCCGACCTGTTCACCCTTATGAGTGACTCGTGGGTGCCCTTCTCAAGGTACATATTCAATACCGTATTCATCACGATATGCGGTACTCTCGGAAACCTTATCTTTGCGTCAATGGCGGCATACTCGCTTGCAAAGCTTCGTTTCCCCGGAAGAAACGCAATCTTCCAGCTCATAGTTGCGTCGCTGATGTTCCACTCCACGGTTAACCAGGTAACGCACTTCATCATTCTTTCCGCATTCGGATGGATTGATACCTACCTTTCTATTATAGTACCCTCAATGGCTACTACTATAGGTCTTTACCTCATGAAGCAGTTTATGGAGACCTCGGTGCCCGATACGGTTCTTGAATCCGCACGTCTTGACGGTGCAAGCGAGTTCAGAACCTACCTTATAATCGCGATGCCTATGGTTAAGCCCGCGTGGCTGACGCTTATTATCGAGTGCTTCAAGACTCTTTGGAACTCAGGATCCTCGATCTACATCCACTCGGAGGAGCTCAAGACCTTCAACTACGCAATTCAGCAAATCGTATCAGGCGGTATAGCCCGTTCGGGCGCAGGCGCTGCGGCAACTGTCGTAATGATGCTCGTGCCTATCCTGGTATTCGTGCTTAACCAGAGCCAGATCATCGAGACGATGGGCTCCTCGGGAATGAAGGATTAAGGAGGATAATGCAAAATGAAAAAGCTTTCAAAGATTTTTATCCTCACCCTTGTTCTCGTAATGCTCTTCGGAACGGTAAACGCTCTTGCGTTTGAATCCTACGAGACCTACACCTATTCGATAGACGGTGAGCCTCTTAAGTCACCCGCGGCGTATGACGCGTCTCAGTCGCTTACCTCGGTTCCTATGGGTATCACTCAGGAGAAGTTCGGCGGAAAGGCTCTTAAGGGCGCTACCGATATCGTAACCGACGATGCCGCAAACGTCTACATTGCGGATAAGGATAACAACCGTATCGTCGTGCTTAACAAGTATTACTCCTGTATCCACATTATAGACGGATTTACCGACAAGAGCGGTAATTGGCAGACCTTCAACAAGCCTCAGGGCGTTTTCGTAACCTCCTCGCTTGGCGGCTCTACAGAGCAGAGTCTTATCTATATCTGTGATACTCTCAATATGCGTATCGTAGTATTTGACAGAGACTTTAACTATGTAAGAACTCTTGACGAGCCTAAGAGTGCGCTTCTTCGTGAGAACTCCTTCAAGCCTATGGCTATCGCGGTTGACCTTTACGGCAGACTTTTCATCACCTCGACCGAATGTAACGAGGGTGTTATAGTTATGTCAAAGGAGGGCGACTTCACGGGCTTTATCGGTGCGCAGAAGGCAGATTACTCCATCATTGATATAATCTGGAGACGCTTCCAGACCAAGGAGCAGAGAGAGCAGTCGGGACGTAACGTTTCTATCGCCTACAACAATATCACGGTTGACAGCGACGGCTTCGTATACGCTACCACCGACGGTATTAAGCCTGACCTCCAGATAGGCGCTATCAAATCAAAGAATTCCGATTATTCGCCTATCAAGAAGCTCAATTCCGCAGGCGCTGAGATTATGAAGCGTAACGGCTTCTTCGATCCTGGCGGAGAGGTAATGGTCAGCACGATGTCCGACTCCAAGGGCGCCTCGAAGATAATCGACGTTGCAATAGGAAGAGAGAATTCCTGGTCTATCCTTGACAGCAAGCGCTCGAGAATATTTACCTATGACCAGAACGGAAACCTTCTTTTCGCCTTCGGTGATATAGGTGACCAGCTCGGTAACGGTGAGGATCTCGTGGCGATCACCTACCATGAGGTAGACGGTATAACCTATCTTCTTACCCTTGATAACGCGAATGAGACCGCGGGCGGCTTCAAGATTACCGTCTATTCGCCGACCGAGTACTGTGACACTATTATGAGCGCTCTTCACAATCAGAACGAGCATCTTTATTCCGAGGCTATTCTGTATTGGCAGGACGTTCTTACCAGAAACAATAACTTTGACCTTGCCTATATCGGTATAGGTAAAGCGCTTTATAGCCAGGAGAAATACGAGGAGGCTATGGAGATGCTTAAGGGCGCGTACGAGACCGAGACCTATTCCAAGGCGTTCGCGGCTATCCGTAAGAACGTTATCGGCTCTTGGGTGCTTATAGTTATTCTCGTCGGTGTGATAGCACTTATCGTAGGAATGCTCAAGTTCTTCGGCTGGGCAAAGAAGAAGAACAAGCTGACCTCGCTCAAGGTTGGCAGAAAGACCTACGTTGAGGAGCTTATTTACGCCTTCCATCTCTGGCTGCACCCGTTCGACGGCTTCTGGGATCTGAAGCACGAGCAGCGCGGCTCTGTCAGAGCAGGCTCAACGATTATGGGTATCACCATCCTCGCCTTCTTCTATCAGGCGGTAGGACAGGGATATACCTTCAACCCCCGTGAGAATTACTCAACTATTATAGTTCAGATACTTTCCATAACCGTTCCCGTTATGCTCTGGTGCGTTGGTAACTGGTGCCTGACGACGCTCTTTGACGGTGAGGGAAGCTTCAAGGACATTTACGTTGCCACGACCTATTCGCTGGCACCGCTGCCCCTGCTTATAATCATCTCCACCATTCTTACAAACGTAATGACGGTAGGCGAGGGCTCAATGGTAAATCTTCTTGTTACGCTCGGATATATCTGGGTTGCATTCCTTCTGTTCTTCGGAACGCTCGTAACTCACGACTATTCGCTCAGCAAGAACATTCTTACAGTAGTCGGAACTATCGCGGCGATGGTTGTCATTATGTTCGTAGCAATTCTGTTCTCGAACCTCGTGGTTAAGATGGTAACCTTCGTATCGGCAATAATTTCGGAAATAGGAAACCGACTATAACAGTGCAGAGGAGGAAATTAAATAATGAAAATTAAAAAGCTTTTATCGTCTGCGCTGGTGCTGGTGATGCTTTTCACCACGCTTATAGCGGTTGTTCCTACCTCCGCAAACGCAGCCTACGAGTTAAATGCCTCGACCGCGGCGCTGAGCGCTGAACAGATTAAGGAAATTTCGACGAAAACTCTTGATTACAACTTCTCCTCCGCTGAGGAAATGCTCCTGTACGAGCTTGACCCCAACGGAGACGGAGATTTGTCCGACGGATACCTTGATTCGGTACACGCTCCCGACGGCAGGTATTCAATATACGTAAACCGATACAACGGTATTATGTATTACGTGAACAACGTAACGGGACAGATACTTACCTCTAATCCCTACAACGTTAACTCTACCTCGACGGTTTCGATAGACAACAGACGTCTGCTTATGAGCCAGATTAATATCAATTATCTGCTCAACTCGACCAACTACGAGGAGCCGTCGCTTAACTCGAACGAGTGGGCGGCAGACCGTGCTCAGATATCCACGAGCTTCATCAACGGCGGAATCAGAGTAAGCTACACCCTCGGTGATACGACCTCAAGGTTCCTGCTTCCCGGTAGAATTCTCGCGGAGGACTACGAGGCGCTTATCCTCGTTCCTATGCTTAACGATATCGAAGCATTGCTTAACCAGTACTGCGGACCTCTCAACTCAAGCTTTAACTTCTCTATCTTTGATAACGATAAGTATAAGCCCTATTCCTACGGATGCCTTGACAGCGGCATTATCTCCAGGTACCTTCAGGCAATGCAGTCGGAATATCAGAAGCTTCTGACCGACCGTAACTCGCCCGAGTACAAGGCTATACACACTCTCCGTAACGATATAATGAGTATGGTTACCGCGTACGCGCTTAAGAATCCCAGAGTATACGAGGAAACCGACAGAACCGATTCAAACGCATATCTCGGAATTATCAAGGACTTCTACACCCCCGTTGGTGATGAGAAGCTCGAGATTTATGACGAGGATTCGGAGCTCTATCACGCACCTATGTACGTATATGACGGAGTTTCGACGAGTGAGATGAGAGTCGACTCGATTATGTTCCAGAGATACTGTCCCACTTATACCTTCTCAATGATGCTTGAGCATGAGAAGGAGTGCGGATATGTAAGCAAGACCGAGCAAAAGCCCGTATTCAGATGCGCTCTTGAGTATAGCTTGAACGCGGACGGAACTCTTTCGGTAAGACTTCCCGCAAGCTCGATTTCCTTTGACGAGACGGTTTACACGCTTCTCTCAATCGTACCCATTCAGTTCTTCGGAGCAGGCTACCTTGATAACGACGGATACATCTTCTTCCCTGACGGAAGCGGAACCGTTGTCGAATTCGAGGAATTCAAGTCGATGCAGATCAAGATGCCCAAGGTGTCCATCTACGGACTTGATTACTGCTACTCTAACCTTATTTCAACCCAGGCATACCGCGCGCAGATCACGATGCCCGTATACGGTGTGGTCGCCGATACCGCCGCAAACCCGCTTACCAAGTCACTCTACGGAGTAGATACGGTTAAGAACGGCTACTTCGCCATCCTCGAGGAGGGTGCGTCGCTTGCATATCTTGAGTTCGTCGGCGGCGGCGGTGCCTATAAGTACGCAAACGCATACAGCCTCTTCTCCCCGTACCCCTCGGATATCTTTGACCTTACCGAGACTGCGGGTGCGTCGGTTGGCTCGCAGAACAGCTATACCATCGTATCCGATTCAAGATACAACGAGTCCTACGTAACCAGAATTACGATGCTCGCGGATGAGAAGATAGCTTCCACCGCATATCCCGAGGGCGGCTGCTACCTCTCCTCCTACGTGGGAATGGCAGCGTGCTATCGCGATTACCTCTACGGTACAGGCGTTCTTACCGCGCTTGAACAGGTAAGCGATGATATTCCTCTTTATATAGAGGCGCTCGGCGCAATGGATATCACCACTAAGATCCTTTCGTTCCCCGTAACGCAGACTATTCCGCTTACGACCTTTGAGGATATACTCAGAATGTATAACGAGATATCCGATAATGCGTCTACCTTCTTAAAGAAGGCGGAGGAGTACGATAAGCTTTCCGAGGAGGCAAACGAGGATTCTCTTAAGGAAACCTATGCTCAGACTGCAGAGAATTATAGAGCTCTTGCGGCTACGGCGGAAAAGATTACCAATATCAACTTCCGTCTCAGCGGCTTCTCAAACGGCGGTATGTACTTCACCTATCCTACCAAGGTAAGATGGGAAAAGGCATGCGGCGGCAAGCGCGAGTTCAAGAAGCTCGTCGAGGAAGCAAAGAAGATTTCACAGACGGCAGGCACAAGCTTTGGCGTATATCCCGACTTTGACTTTATGTATATCAACAATACCGAGATGTTCGACGGTATTTCCATACGCGGAAACGTATCCCGAATGGTTGATAACCGTTACGCATCCAAGCAGGTATACAACTCGGTGCTTCAGGATTACGTGACCTATTATTCGCTCGTTGTAAACTCTGTTTCACTTGACGATATTTACACCAAATTCCAGAAGAAGTATTCTAAGTTTGAGGCGAGCGGTATATCCGTATCGACCATGGGCTCTGACCTTAACTCTAACTTTGACGAGGATGAGCCTGTAAACCGTACCGATTCCGAGGCGTACGTCGTATCAGTTCTTAATAAGATGAAGAACGAGGCGGGACTTGACATTATGGTAGACAAGGGTAATGCTTACACGCTTAAGTATGCAAGCCACATTCTTGACGCTGCCATTGATTCGAGCCATTACAGATATTCCTCATATCCCGTTCCCTTCGTAGGAATGGTGCTTCACGGCAGCAAGAGCTACGCGGGTACTCCTCTCAACTACTCGGGTACTCCTATGTACGATATTCTTCGCTCTGTTGAAAGCGGTGCAAATCCCTACTACGTGCTTTGCGCGCAGAACTCGGCATACCTTAAGGACGATCATCTTCTTTCCGAGTACTACGGAGTAGACTACAATACCTGGTATGACAGCATCATTGAGACCTATAATCTTCTTAATAGCTATATCGGCGACCTTCAGGACTACAAGATCGTAGACCACAGACTCGTAATAGGCGAGCGTGTGATTGACGCTGGCGAGACCGCCGCAAACTATATAGCGCTTAAGGATGAGATAGTAGAGCTTCTCGACGCACAGATTGCCAAGGCTATAAGCGATAAGTTTGCAGCCCTTCAGGCAGGCGGCGCGGCACCCGGTATCGAGATTAGCTTCGTGTTTGACACCGATGCTCTTATGAATCAGCTTACCTCCGTGCTTAACAAGAGCCGTGAGGAGCTTGACAACGATACCTCGTTCGTCGCTGCAATCAACGCGGTTTACGATAAGTACCGTGCTGAGTATCCCGCACCCGCAAGCCCGAATCCCGACGGTGTTATCAGCTTCGGCACGATAGAGTACACCTCAAAGTACAACTACATCACCGACTCGCTCGGCACCGACGAGAACTACGAGCATACCGATTATACCAGCGATATCAACAATATCGTTCTGGTTACCTATTCCAATGGCACCGATACCGTAAGATTTATTCTTAACTACAATATCTATTCGGTTAACGTAAATCTCGGTGACGGTAACGTCTACACGCTGGAAAAGTACGGCTGTGTCAGACTTGACTGATAAAGGAGGTAAAGCACAAAATGGATGAAAAGATTTTGACTGCTGCGGAAGATAATTCCGAGGCGGTAGCTGACACCCAGGCAGGCGAGGCGTATGTTACGCCCGCCGACCTGAATGATGCGGCGGTAATAGATTCCAAGACGGGCCTGCTAAGGACCAAGCGCAAGAGAGTTTCGCTTGATTCCAAGCGTGCGCGCGCAGGCTATGTCTTTACCTTGCCCTTTATTCTCGGTGTAATACTTATTTATATTCCGATACTTCTTGACTCTATTTGGTTTTCACTCGGTGACCTTAAGCAGGGCTATGAAAACGGAAACGCGGTTTCCTGGATCGAGTGGAACAACTTTAAGCACTATATAAGCGCGTTTACCGACTCCAAGGGCTTCGTCGTGAGCCTGTTTGAGGGTATTCAGCAGCTTATATTCGAGGTTCCCGCGGTAATAGTATTCTCACTCTTTATCGCGGTAGTCCTGAACCAGAAGATGCTTGGCCGTGCCGTATTCCGTGCGATATTCTTCGTTCCCGTTATTATTGCTACGGGACTTATGGAGTCTATCAATGCGCAAGACGCGGTTACCAGCTCATCAGGAGGTGGTATTAACGACGGTACAGGCTCAAGTGCAGGCGCGGGAATAGTATCAACGCTTGATATTGAGAGACTGTTTGCTACGATGGAAATCGGCGGCGAGCTTGTTACATACGTTGTTGAGCTTGTTAATAACGTCTATAACATCATCAACTATTCGGGTGTACAGATGCTTATATTCCTCGCAGGTCTTCAGTCGATATCGCCCGCAATTTACGAGGCGTGCCAGATTGAGGGCGCAACGGGATGGGAGACCTTCTGGAAGATTACCTTCCCGATGATATCCCCGATGATTTTGGTTAACGCGGTTTACACGGTCATAGACGCCTTTACGAGAACCGAGAATGTAACGATGAAATTCATTCAGGGCGTATATACCAACAGACCTTACTATGCTACTGCGATGTACTGGATATACTTCATCGTCATTATACTTATTATAGCGGCGGTTGCGGGTATTGTATCCACGTTCATCTTCTACCAGAGAAAGGATTAAGGGGGGTGACAGTATGGATGCAAACAGACCTGTAATTAAAGAAAGCAAGAATAGGATCCGAGTTGATTACGAGGGCAAGATCAGCTTAAAGGAAAGACTTCTCAGCAAGGTCAAGACCTTCAACACCTGGATCAAGGTTATCGTAAATATCTTCAGATTTATTCTTATGCTCGGTGTATCGTACGTTATACTTTATCCCTTCTTCGCAAGAATAGCGGGCTCGTTTATGACGAGAGAGGACGTGCTTGACGCGACGGTTTCGCTCATTCCCAAGAACTTCACGCTTGATACCTATAAGTACATTATTATAGAGAATCATTACTTTGAGGCTCTTTGGCACACCGCGCTCGTAGCTCTTATGTGCGCGCTGATACAGACGCTCGTTGCCTGCCTTATCGGCTACGGACTTGCAAAGTTCAAGTTTAAGGGCAACACTCTTATAATGGGTGCCGTCGTATTCAGCATGATTATTCCTCACAAGACGCTTCAGCTCGCCTTTACTCAGCATTTTACTCGCTTCGACCTTCTTACGGTTCAGTCGTGGAATATGAAGGGTATCATTGAGCTTATCTTTGGCTCGACGCTTGAGCTTACCGATTCCTTCTGGCCGCTGTTCCTCATATCGCTTTGCGGACTCGCGTTTAAGAACGGTCTTTATATCTACCTTATGAGACAGTTCTTCAAGGGCGTTCCCGATGAGCTTGAGGAGTCGGCGTACGTTGACGGCTCGGGTGTTTACCGCACCTTCTTCCAGATTATTCTTCCGCTGTCTATTCCGATGATGATTACAATATTCCTGTTCTCATTCTCGTGGCAGTGGACCGACCAGTTCTATACCTCGCTCTTCTGGATTGACGACATAGAGAAGTTCTATATGATGCCTGACATCTATAGAAACATTCCCGACACGCTTGAGCAGTACAGCGCTTTGGCAGGATGGGATATTTATTCTAACGTTATTCAGAACACGGCAGGAATTCTTATCATATTACCTCTGGTAATAATGTACCTTTTCTGCCAGAGATACCTCGTTCAGGGTATCGAGCGTTCGGGTATCGTCGGATAATCGGACAAATTCACCAATCGCATTTGCGTCCTTGGACGCAGTGCCTACAGGACAAAGGGGACAGAGAGTGTTTTTCACATTCTCTGTCCTTTTTCTGTCGGTAGGCATTTTTTATACCGTATTTGTGCTGTATATTCACACGCCGAAGCTTGAATTAGCATATATAATACTCTGTCGCTTATATAAAAAACCTATATATAATAAAAAGGAAGAAAAAGGGCGGGGGAGTGATGAAAAAATGTAAGGGAAGGCTGAAAAATCAATAGAAATTTGTTAAAGGTTATATGAAAATTTGCGTTTTTTAGCATTTTTTTAAAATATTTTTTCGCTTAATCCGTGCGCGAATGCCGACCGTTTGTACAAGTTGCACAATAGAGCGGACGGTAGTCTTAATAGGGATAGCAAAAATCATAAATATGTGCAAAAATACCTTATGGGTATGAGAAACTTTCATACCCAAATGTATTGACAATAAGGACAAAAGAGATTATAATATACCCATACCTCGGGAGAAAAGAAAAATCCCCGGGAAAATTAATATGCCTCAGGGCAAAAGGAGAATAAAAATGAAAAAGACTCTCGCAAAGATTTTCTGCTTGGTGCTTGCTGTTTGCATGCTTGTACCTTGCCTTACCGCATGTGGCGGCGACGGATTTAAGGCAGACACCTTCAAGATCGGTGCAACCGGTCCTCTTACGGGTGAGGCTGCATCCTACGGTACTTCCGTAAAGCAGGGCGCTCAGCTCGCTGTTAAGCACCTCAACGAAAAGGGTGGCGTACAGTTCTCGTTCCAGATCCTTGACGACAAGGCTGGCGCTGAGGACGCAGGTACTAACTACGATACACTCGCAGATGCTGGTATGCAGCTTTCTCTCGGTGGCGTTACCTCTGGCTCAGGCGAGGCTTTCGCAAAGAAGGCAAACGCTGACAAGCTCTTCTGCATGACCCCCTCGGGCTCTGCTGATCCCGTTATCACAGGTCTTAAGTATTCCTTCAGACTTTGCTTCGGTGACCCCGACCAGGGCGCACTTGCTGCAGAGGAGATCAAGGCAGGCAACTTCGCTAAGGTTGGTGCTATCTATGATGCCAGCGATTCCTATTCCTCGGGTATCTACGAGGCATTCAAGACAAAGATGGCTGATCTTGGCATTGAGTACAACGAGCAGAAGTTCGACGCAGAGAACAAGGTAGACTTCTCTACTCAGGCAGAGGCACTTAAGGACTGCGACATCATCTTTATGCCCTTCTACTACACCGAGGCTTCTCTCTTCATTAAGAAGGCAGTAGAGAAGAGCTCTGATGCGGTATTCTTCGGATGCGACGGCTTTGACGGTATTGCTGAGCTCGTTGCAGATGTTGAAAACACCATCAAGTACATCACTCCCTTTGATGCAGCAAGCACCGAGGCTAACGTAAAAGCATTCGTTGATGCATACAAGGCAGAGTACGGCAAGACCCCCGACCAGTTCGCGGCAGACGCTTATGACGTTGTAATGGTTCTTGCAGCTGCACTTGAGAAGGCAGGCGTTACCGACTACACTCTCACCGCTGAAGTTATCGGTGACAAGCTCTTCGAAGCTATCACTGCAGCTGACTTCTCTTACGACGGTCTTACCGGTAACGATATGACCTGGGGTGAGGACGGTAAGTGCACTAAGGCACCCAAGATCGTTACTCTTGGCTAATAATCTTTAATAACAACGATAGATCTCGTGGCGAGTTCTCGTCACGAGTCTATCTTGCGTTATAGGGAAATGCTGAAAATGCTAAAGATTGTAATGCTTTGCTTGCATTTTTCGGCAAAGAAAGGATTTTATAATGTTAAACACTATTATTGACGGCTTGAGCCTCGGTGCAATATACGCGCTTATCGCGCTCGGCTATACTATGGTTTACGGTATAGCTAAGATGCTTAACTTTGCGCACGGTGACATCATAATGGTAGGTGCCTATGCGATACTTTCCATAATGATGATAAACGCACCCGTAATATCCGTCATTCTCGCTATTATCGTTTCTATCGCAGTATGTACGGCCCTTGGTATCGTAGTAGAGCGTACTGCCTACAGACCGCTCAGAGGCGCATCCCCGCTTGCCGTTCTTATTACGGCAATAGGTGTCAGCTACCTTCTTCAGGGTATGGCACAGCTTATCTTCGGTGTAACACCCAGAACGGTTGATTTCAAGATCCCTGGAAATATCGGCGGAATTCCCGTATATAGCATAGTCACGCTTATCGTCGCATCCATACTTATGGTAGGTCTTACTCTTTTCGTCAAGTATACGAGAACAGGCCGTGCCATGGTTGCGGTATCCGAGGACAGAGGAGCCGCGCAGCTTATGGGTGTAAACGTAAACGCCATAATCGCGATCACCTTCGCTATCGGCTCGGCTCTTGCCGCTTGCGCAAGTATATTCTACGTAATGCAGATACCCAAAATCGATCCCACCCTCGGCTCAATGCCCGGTATCAAGGCGTTTACCGCAGCGGTTATAGGCGGTATCGGCTCACTTCCTGGCGCTATGCTCGGCGGTGTGCTTCTCGGTCTTGTTGAGAAGATTACTCAGAGCATACCCTTCCTCTCGGCATACACCACCGCGATAGAATTCAGCCTTCTTATCATCATTCTTCTCGTTAAGCCCTCAGGACTTCTCGGAAAGAAGAGAAACGAAAAGGTTTAAGGAGGGTGACAGATGCTTAAGGAATATTTACTTAATATCAAAAAGGACTTTAAGTGGAAGCATTATACCAACTATATTGCAGTGGCAGTAGTTTTCGTGCTTTTCACCTCGCTTTACTATATGGGAGCGCTTAACAGATCGCTTCCGTCCCTCTTAAACCAGGTTGGCTACAGCATTATTCTTGCGGTATCGCTTAACCTTGTGGTAGGCTTCCTCGGTGAGCTTTCACTCGGTCACGCGGGCTTTATGTGCATCGGCGCGTACGTCGGCACCTACGTTGCAAATCTTTTGCTTGCGGCAGGTATGAATACGCTCCTCGCCCTTGTTATCGCAATGGTAGTAGGCGGACTTCTTGCAGGCGTGTTCGGCTTCATCGTAGGACTTCCCGCGCTCAGGCTTCGCGGCGACTACCTTGCTATCGTAACTCTTGCTTTCGGTGAAATTATACGTAACCTTTGCAAGAACATTCCCATTTTCGGCGGTGCGCCTGGACTTGTTTCGGACGTGTATTCGGCAAATCTTCAGGATAAGAACTCGCCCCCGCTATTTATCGCAACATTTATTTGCCTCTTCCTTATGCTTATAGTTATTCAGAACCTTATAAGGTCCAAGCACGGAAGAGCAATAACGGCAATCCGCGATAACGAGATTGCATCTAAGGCGACGGGAATTAACGTCACCTTCTATAAGCTTCTCGCGTTCATCATTTCCGCGGTATTCGCGGGTGTTGCGGGCGTAATCTACGGCGCGAGCGTATCCCCCGTGCTTTACACCAACTTTGACTACAATTATTCTATCGAAATACTCGTTATGGTAGTCCTTGGCGGTATGGGCTCTATCACAGGCTCTATCGTTGCGGCAACCGTAATTACCGTGCTTAACTTCTACCTTAAGGCATACCTCACGGGCGATATGGCGGCAGTAAAGACGCTTATCTACGCGGTTATCCTTATCGTGATGGTAGTTTATAAGAACGCCCCCGCGCTCAAGTCCTTCAGAGAGAAGTACAATTTCAAGAAGCTTCTCAATAAGCTGCTTCCTCACAGAAGAAAGGAATCCTTCGTTCAGGACGATGAGGCAAGATGGGACGTTGTTACCACTAAGATTTCTATGAACGAGGTGCTTTCTACCGACCTCGTCGTAACCGAGAGCGTTACCTCGCCTGATAAGCCCGATGCACCGGGCGGTGACGAATAAGGAGGATATTATGTCAGAATACGTACTTGAAACTAAAAATCTCGGCATATCCTTCGGCGGACTTAAGGCGGCGCAGGACGTAAACCTTAAGATAAAGAAAAACGAGATATACGGACTTATCGGCCCCAACGGTGCGGGAAAGACCACCGTATTCAATATGCTCACGGGCGTTTATCAGCCCACCACGGGCACCTTCTACTTAAACGGTGAGGAGCTTAGGGGCTTGAGCCAGGAGGCGATAAACCACAAGGGAATTGCGCGTACCTTCCAGAACATACGTCTTTTCAACAATATGACGGTTATAAGGAATGTTATGGTAGGACTTCACAACCTTCCCGAGTTCAAATGCAATCCTCTCACCACCGTTCTGAGGCTTCCAGGCTATTACAGAGCCGAGCGTGCTATGAGACAGGAGGCAAAGAAGCTTCTTGAGATCTTCGGACTTCTTGAGGACAGAAACAACTTCGCCTTCAACCTTCCTTACGGAAAGCAGAGAAAGCTTGAGATTGCGAGAGCGCTTGCGACAAGACCGAAGCTTCTTCTGCTTGACGAGCCCGCCGCGGGAATGAACCCCCACGAGACCGAGGAGCTTATGCAGACGATAAGATTTATCCGCGACAACTTTGATATGACGGTTCTTCTTATCGAGCACGATATGAGCCTCGTTACGGGCGTTTGCGATAACGTAACCGTACTTAACTTCGGTACTACCCTTGCAGAGGGCAAGACCGAGGATGCGCTCTCCAACCCCGAGGTTATCAGAGCATACCTCGGTGATGATGAATAAGGAGGGAGATAATATGGCACTTCTTGAAGTAAAGGACCTTGAGGTTAATTACGGACTTATCAAGGCAATCAAGGGCATATCCTTTGAGGTGAACGAGGGCGAGATAGTCGCGCTTATCGGTGCTAACGGCGCGGGTAAAACCACTACCATGCACGCGCTCAACTGCCTTATCGGAAAAAGCGGCGGCACCGTCACCTTTGACGGCAATGATATCACCAATATCCCCGCGCATAAGCTCGTTACTCTCGGTATCGCGCAGGTACCCGAGGGAAGACGCATTTTCCAGGAGCTTACCGTTTTTGAAAACCTTAAGCTCGGCTACTACACCAAAAAGGACCCCGTAGAGCTTAACGCAAGGCTTGAGGAAATGTATTCGCACTTCCCAATACTTGCCGAGCGTAAGAATCAGATAGCAGGTACCCTTTCGGGCGGTGAGCAACAGATGCTCGCAATGAGCCGCGCGCTTATGTCAAGCCCAAAGCTTCTTCTGCTTGACGAGCCCAGCATGGGACTTTCGCCTCTTTACGTAAATACCATCTTTGAGATGATAAAGACGGTAAATAAGCTCGGCACAACCGTTCTTCTCGTTGAGCAGAACGCGAAAAAGGCTCTCTCCATAGCCGATAGAGCCTACGTGCTTGAAATAGGAAAAATGACCAAAACAGGCACAGGCAAGGAGCTTCTTTCCGACGAGTCCGTCCGCAAAGCCTACCTCGGCGGCTGATGAGCGGAGCTAAGCGTAGCTCGCAACTATGATTCCCTGACGGAAAACTATGATTGGCGATGCCAAGTTATGATGCTCACCAAGGTGAGCAGTTATGAGCGATTTCGTCGCGTTGTAGGGCAGGGGTTTACTCCTGCCGTCAGGAAATCATATCATAACGATGCGAAAGCATCTCATAACTTTTGGCTTTGCCAAAATCATAACTCTAAACTATAAACAGCAGTGAAGTGGTGCATCGTAGGGCGGGAAAATGTCATCCGTAGGGCGGGAGTAGAACCCCCGCCCTACTGTAAATTTTCGCAAAACGCAATACAGCCCGCGTTTTGCCGCCTGTGTTTTATATCAAGCCCAAAAACAAAAGAACACCTCAAGCTCGCTTGGGTGTTCTTTTTGCTTTCTATCCATCTATCCTAATTTATAAAACCACACGAAAATGTGCCGAGCGAAAAATCGCTCGGCACATCATTTAAGCCCAAATCCTGCTAACAATTATTAACATTATCCACGTTTCCAATAATAATTGACGTAATCGGAAGTAAGATAAGTTGCCGCAGTCGAAGTATTCTCAATGTCATCCGACGAAAAGCTCGTTCCGCTCGTTGCCTCGCTTGATGATGAATACCACCAACCACTCTCATTCTCAAATGTTACACTCGCAAGAGAGGTACAACCATCGAACGCCCCCTCGTCGATAGAGGTCACGCTGTTCGGGATTGTTATACTTGTAAGCGAGGTGCAATCCTCGAACGCAGAATATCCGATAGAGGTACAAACACTACCCTCTTCAAACTCTACGCTTGTAATCTTAGGAGCGTAGGAAGTACTACCAGCAGGACAGAACAAATAAGCAGGTATCTTAGTTACGTTCTTTCCTATCGTTACCTTAATACCGCTACCGTTTCGTCCTGCTTTATAGAATACATAGTTATAAGAGGACAAATCATTCATCGCGGTTGCGTTGAAATTGATTTCGGTTAGTGCTGTGCAATTATAGAACGCATTCTTGCCGATAGAGGTAAGCTTGCTACCCTCTGCAAAGGTCACGCTCTCAAGCGAGTTGCAATCCTCGAACGCATAAGAGCCGATAGAGGTAACGCTACTTGGGATTGTTACGCTTGTAATATTACCGTTCTCGTAGAAAGCATATTTGTAAATAGTATAACTCTTACCGTTATAATTATCGGGAAGAGTAAGAGTAGTGCTGTTTCCTGTATATCCTAACAAATATACGGTATCTCCGTCCTCATAGAATATATATCCGTCGCTCGTTGTGTGAAGCTTGCTTGTAGCCGTTGCTGAGGTATAAATATCAAGCGCGTAATAACCAGCGTAGCCGTTAGATGAGCTACCCTTAGTTATATTAAGCCCGGAAAGATTATATACCTCGACAAGCTTGTAGCAATTGTCGAACGCAGAAGAGCCGATAGAGGTAACGCCGCTACCTATTGTCACACTCGTAAGCGAGTCGCAACTATAGAACGCATAATCACCTATAGAGGTAACGCTATTCGGGATAGTGATGCTTGTAAGCGAGGTGCAACCATAGAACGCATAAGAGCCGATAGAGGTAACTCCCTCGGGTATTACGAGATTAGTAATAGGTGTATCGCTTCCTACCATATATAGCTTCTTTGCATAATACAGAGGGTTAGCAGTAGAATTACCAAAGCTAATAGCACACCACTTAGCTATATCCGATATATATACCTTATCAAGAGAGCTGCAACGATAGAATGCATAAGAGCCGATAGAGGTAACGCTGCTACCTATTGTCACACTCGTAAGCGAGCTACAATCATCGAACGCATAATCGCCGATGGAGGTAACGCTACTCGGGATAGTAATACTCGTAAGCGAGTTGCAATCACGGAACGCATAATCGCCGATGGAGGTAACGCTACTCGGGATAGTAATACTCGTAAGCGAGTTGCAATCACGGAACGCAGAAGTGCCGATAGAGGTAACGCTGCTACCTATTGTCACACTCGCAAGCGAGGTGCAATCATAGAACGCATAATCGCCGATGGAGGTAACGCTGTTCGGGATAGTTATACTCGTAAGCGAGCCGCAACCACGGAACGCAGAATATCCGATAGAGGTACAAACACTACCCTCTTCAAACTCTACGCTTGTAATCTTAGGAGCGTAGGAAGTACTACCAGCAGGACAGAACAAATAAGCAGGTATCTTAGTTACGTTCTTACCGATAGTTACCTTGATACCGCTACCGCTTTGTCCTGCATAATAGAATACATGGTTAGAAGAGGACAAATCATTCATCGCGGTTGCGTTGAAATTGATTTCGGTTAGTGCTGTGCAGTTATAGAACGCAGAAGAGCCGATAGAGGTAACGCTATTCGGGATAGTAATACTCGTGAGCGAGGTGCAACCACGGAACGCATAATCACCGACAGAGGTAACGCTACTCGGGATAGTAATACTCGTAAGCGAGTTGCAACCCCAGAATGCACTATTGCCGATAGAGGTAAGCTGACTGCCCTCGGCAAATGTCACACTCGTAAGCGAGGTGCAATCATAGAACGCATTATTGCCGATTGTGGTTACGCTACTCGGGATAGTAATACTCGTAAGCGAGGTGCAATACTTGAACGCATAGTTGCCGATTGAGGTACAAACGCTTCCCTCTTCAAATTCTACGCTCGTAATTTTGGGAGCGTAAGAGCTGTCGTTATAAGGATAGAACAAATATGCAGGTATCTTAGTTACGTTCTTACCGATAGTTACCTTAATACCGCTACCGCTTTGTCCTGCTTTATAGAATACATAGTTATCATCGGACAAATCATTCATCGCGGTTGCGTTGAAATTGATTTCGGTTAGTGCTGTGCAGTTATAGAACGCATAATAACCGATAGAGGTAACGCCATTCGGGATAGTTATACTCGTAAGTGAGGTGCAAGCAGAGAACGCAGAAGAGCCGATAGAGGTTACACTACTCGGGATTGTGATACTTGTAAGCGAGGTGCAATTATAGAACGCATAAGAATGTATAAATCTTGTATTACTATTTATAGCACAAGACGTTATAGAAGTATTCTTAGCTTTTACAAGTACTAAATACGGATTCTCATTATTTCCAAGATAATATGCGTTATCATATGTATTAAAGTTAAGCGAGGTGCAATCATAGAACGCATAAGAGCCGATAGAGGTAACGCTACTCGGGATAGTTATACTCGTAAGCGAGCTGCAATAATAGAACGCAGAAGAGCCGATAGAGGTAACACCGCTACCTATTGTCACACTCGTAAGCGAGGTGCAACCATAGAACGCAGAATCTCCGATAGAGGTAACGCTATTCGGGATTGTAACGCTAGTAATCTTATCGTTATAACAGAAAGCATATTTGTAAATAGCATAACTCTTACCGTTATAATTATCGGGAAGAGTAAGCGTGGTGCTATTTCCTGTATATCCTAACAAATATACGGTATCTCCGTCCTCATAGAATATATATCCGTCGCTCGTTGTATGAAGCTTGCTTGTAGCCGTTGCTGAAGTATAAATATCAAGTGCGTAACGGCCTACGTAACCGTTAGATGAGCTACCCTTAGTTATATCAAGGCTCGATAGATTATATACCTCGACAAACTTGTAGCAATCCTCGAACGCAGAATCTCCGATAGAGGTAACGCTACTCGGGATAGTAATACTCGTAAGCGAGGTGCAATCATTGAACGCATCCTCACCGATAGAGGTTGCGCTGTTCGGGATAGTAATATTCGTAAGTGAGGTACAATACTTGAACGCACCCTCGCCGATAGAGGTACAAACGCTACCCTCTTCAAATTCTACGCTTGTAATCTTGGAAGCCGACGCGAACAAATATGCAGGTATCTTAGTTACGTTCTTAGCTATCGTTACCTTAATACCGCTGCCGCTTTGTCCTGCATAAGAGAATACACGGTTAGAAGAGGACAAATCATTCATTGCGGTTGCGTTGAAATTGATTTCGGTTAGTGCTGTGCAGTTATAGAACGCAGAATTTCCGATGGAGGTAACGCTGTTCGGGATAATGATACTCGTAAGCGAGCTACAACCATAGAACGCACCCTCGCCGATAGCGGTACAAACACTGCCCTCTTCAAACTCTACGCTTGTAATCTTAGGTTTGTTGCCAGGACAGAACAAATATGCAGGTATCTTAGTTACGTTCTTTCCTATCGTTACCTTAATACCGCTACCGCTATGTCCCGAATTATAGAATACAGAATTGCCATAGGACAAATCATTCATCGCGGTTGCATTGAAATTGATTTCGGTAAGTGCTGTGCAATCATAGAACGCATAATCGCCGATTGTGGTTACGCTACTCGGGATGGTTATGCTCTCAAGCGAGGTGCAAATCGCGAATGCACATTTTTCGATTGAGGTACAAACGCTACCCTCTTCAAATTCTATGCTTGTAATCTTAGGAGCGTAGGAGCTACTACTATAAGGATCGAACAAATAAGCAGGTATCTTAGTTACGTTCTTACCTATAGTTACCTTGATACCGCTGCCGCTTTGTCCTGCATAAGAGAATACAAGGTTATCATGTGGCAAATCATTCATAGCGGTTGCGTTTAAATTGATTTCGGTTAGTGCTGTGCAATTATAGAACGCATAAGAGCCGATCGAGGTTACGTTGCTGCCTATAGTTATGCTCGTAAGCGAGGTGCAATGATTGAACGCAAAAGAGCCGATAGAGGTACAAGCGCTACCCTCTTCAAATTCTACGCTTGTGATCTTGGGCGTGTAGGAACTATTAGGAGTATAGAACAAATATGCAGGTATCTTAGTTACGTTCTTTCCTATCGTTACCTTGATACCGCTACCGCTTTGTCCTGCAGATGCGAATACATAATTAGAATAGGACAAATCATTCATCGCGGTTGCGTTGAATTTGATTTCGGTTAGTGCTGTGCAACCCTTGAACGCATTATTGCCGATTGAGGTTACGCCACTTCCTATCGTTACACTCGTAAGCGAGGTGCAGCCATAGAGCGCATATTCATTAATAGCATAATTCTTACCGTTGTATTCATCGGGAAGAATAATAGTAGTGCTGTTCGCTGTATATCCTACCAAATATACGATGTTTCCGTCTTCATAGAATATATATCCGTCAGAGGTGGTATGAAGCTTACTTGCATCCGTTGCTGAGGTATAAATATCAAGAGCGTAACAGCCTACGTAGCCGCAAGATGTGCTACCCTTAGTGATATTAAGACTTGAAAGGTTGTATACCTCGACAAGCTTGTAGCAACCATTGAACGCAGAATTGCCGATTGTGGTTACTCCGCTTCCTATCGTTACACTCGTAAGTGCGCTACAACCATAGAACGCACCCTCGCCGATAGAGGTTACGCTGTTCGGGATGGTTATGCTTGTAAGTGAGGTGCAATATCCGAACGCATAAGAGCCGATTGTGGTTACGCTGCTTCCTATCGTTACACTCGTAAGCGAGCTGCAACTCGCGAACGCACCATCGCCGATTGAAGTTACACTGTTCGGGATGGTTATGCTCGCAAGCGAGCTACAATCAGAAAACGCACCCTCGCCGATTGTGGTTACACTGTTCGGGATGGTAAATGACGTATCACTCTTTCCTATTGCGTACTGTATAAGAGTAGAACCGTCTTTAGTATAAAGATTTCCATCCAATGATTTATATGCTGTATTAGCCGAGTCCACAGTTATACTTGTAAGCGAGGCGCAACCATCGAACGCATGAGAACGAATAAATCTGGTATTACTGTTTATGGTACAAGACGTTATCGAAGTATCCTTGGCTTTTACAAGTACTAAATAGGGGTTATCAGTATTGCCAAGATAATATGCGTTATCATATGTATTAAAGTTAAGCGATCTGCAACCATCGAACGCATCTGAGCCAATAGATGTTACGCTGTTCGGGATAGTTATGCTCGTAAGCGAGTCGCAATTAACGAACGCATAATCACCGATAGAGGTTACTCCGTTCGGGATTGTTATACTCGCAAGCGAGCTGCAACCATTGAACGCACTTTTTTCGATAGAGGTACAAACGCTACCCTCTTCAAATTCTACGCTTGTAATCTTAGGAGAATCGGAGCTACTATAACGACCAACACAGAACAAATATGCAGGTATCTTTGTTACATTCTTTCCTATCGTTACCTTAATACCGCTACCATTTCGTCCTGCTTTATAGAATACAAAGTTATAAGATGACAAATCATTCATCGCGGTTGCATTGAAATTGATTTCGGTTAGTGCTGTGCATTTATAGAACGCACCCTCGCCGATAGAGGTTACGCTGTTCGGGATCGTTATGCTCGTAAGCGAGGTGCAATTATAGAACGCGGAAGAAAATATAAATCTGGTATTACTATTGATAGTACAAGCAGTTATAGAAGTATCCTTAGCTTCTACAAGGAATAAGTAGAGGTTTTCGTCATTACCAAGATAATATGCGTTATCATACGTATTAAAGTTAAGCGATATGCAACCATCGAACGCATCTGAGCCAATAGATGTTACGCTATTCGGGATACTAATACTTGTAAGCGAGCTGCAACCACTAAACGCATCCTCGCCGATAGCGGTAACTAAAGTGTTTTCATATGTCGCAGGAATTACTACGCTTTCTGAGCTTCCCGTATAATCGGTTACTGCATAAGTACTATCGCTCAGTAAGGTAAATACTAACCCATCGAATGAAACTAATCCGCACCTTGTGCATACGTCAGAGGATGCAGATGCGTTGTGTCCCGCAGGTATTACGACAGAACTAACTTCATTTTCAGCGTTTGCATCGGAATAATTCTTGCCGCATCCGGAACAGTGCCAATATTCAATATTGCCTTCGGTAGTGCAATTGATGGCTTCGACCCTTTCGATGTAAGTAAGGGAGTGGACGTGCGTATCGGGTGCAGTAGTTCCGCTGTTATTACCGCCTTGCGTATTATCGTCAGGCGTAGTAGTACCACCATTATTACCGCCTTGAGTATTATTGTCGGGTGTAGTAGTACCACCGTTATTGTCGCCTTGTGTATTATCATCGGGCGAAGGCTCGGTAACGGTCTGCCATTTTGCATATACGCTAATGCTTTGCTGTATAGGCGCGTCAAGCAGCGAATTTGCTGTGAATGGCTTTTCCCAGCTTCCTTCATCCCAATACCATCCGTCAAAGGTGTAGCCTTCCTTGGTGGGATTTTCAGGCATGCTGATAGTTTCATTGCCACTTGTTTTAACCGTGTCGTAGACCTGACCGTCTACGACGAAGCTTATCTCAAACTTTGTCGCAGAACCCAAAAAATCCTCAAGCTCACACGAGCTTAAAGAAAGCATTCCCGCAACCGCAAGGATAAGCGCTAGGATAAGTACTAATGCTTTTTTCATTCTCTTTTCTCCTTTAATAAAATATCTTATCAAAGGCGCAAAATAAAAATGCGCCCGCAAAGCGAGCGCACCCCATTTCGTACTTCACTTTGCTGCGACACAACTTTTCACACTCAAGGTATAGAAAAAGACGGAAGTACTAAAAAATGGCATAGTACACCCTTGAATGTGATTTGTTCAGTTATGTCGCACGCATATTATACCACTCGTTAAAGAAAATGTCAATACATAGCAAAATAAAAATGGAAGTAAAACGGTAAAAGGGAACCGCCTTAAAGTAAAAAACTAGTCTTGCCTTGAGTGTGTGGCAAGACTAACTTCACTGCAGGCAGAGCCTGTAACTTCACTGCGTAGCAACTTCACTTTTGCGTTAGCAAAAACTTCACTAACAAAAAACAGAAGCCCTCAAAGGACTTCTGTTTTTTGTTCCTCACACCTTATCCGCTATTCTGTAAATAAGGTCCTCGGTCTTTTCCCAGCCGAGACAGGGGTCGGTTATTGACTTGCCGTAGACCTCGTCTTGCGAGATCTTCTGACAGCCGTCCTCGATATAGCTCTCGATCATAAGTCCCTTTACAAGTCCCTTGACCGCGCTATCGTAATTTCTGGAATGGATTATTTCCATCGCGATCCTTATCTGCTCAAGATACTTCTTACCCGAGTTTGCGTGGTTGGTATCAACTATGCAGGCAGGATTTGAAAGACCCGAGTCGGCATACTTTCTTGCGAGTGAAACGAGGTCCTCGTAATGGTAGTTTGAGTGAGAACGTCCCTCATCGTCTACATAACCGCGCAGAATTGCGTGCGCAAAGGGGTTGCCCGCGCTCTTGACTTCCCATCCGCGGTAGCAGAATACGTGAGAGGACTGAGCCGCCTTGATAGAGTTCATCATAACCGAAATGTCACCGCTGGTGGGGTTTTTCATACCAACGGGAACGTCAAGACCCGATGCCGTAAGCCTGTGCTGCTGATCCTCAACCGAGCGCGCGCCCACCGCAACGTAGCCGATAAGGTCGGAGAGATATCTGTGGTTTTCGGGGTAGAGCATCTCATCCGCGCAGGCAAAGCCGCACTCGGAAATAGCTCTCATATGAAGCTTTCTTATAGCTACGATGCCCTTAAGAAGGTCGGGATCCTGATTAGGGTCGGGCTGGTGAAGCATGCCCTTGTAGCCCTCACCCGTGGTTCTCGGCTTGTTTGTATAAATTCTCGGAACGATAAGTATCTTGTCCGATACCTTGTCCTGAACGAGTCTCAGTCTTGAAATGTAATCAAGCACCGCATCCTCTCTGTCGGCAGAGCAGGGGCCGATAACAAGTATAAATTTGTCACTCTTGCCCGAGAAAACATCCTTCATAGCCGAAAGCTGTGCGCTTCTTATTTTCTCGATCTCGGGCGTAGCGGGGAATTGCTCCTTTACCTCCATAGGGATAGGGAGCTTGCGAAAGAATTGCATATTCATAATATAAGTACCTCAAAAAATCAAAAATGTGCTGAAAATTTTGCTAAGAGTATTTACTTCGTCGGCTTGTCAAACAGCTCGCGTCGACAGGTTGCGGCTCTCATCTCACGGCGAAGCCCTTCCTTGTCATCTGCCTCAAGCATACCGCGAAGCTTCATAAACGAGCCTATAAACGCATCCATCTGTGAAAGAAGCGCATCCTTGTTAAGCAGGAAAAGCTCCGACCACATCGCATCGTTTATCTTTGCTATCCTGGTAAGATCGCGGAAGGAGTCGCCCGTATACTTCTCAAGCTCGGGCGCATCGTTTGCGCGCATAAGCGTTACTGCAATCGCGTGAGTGAGCTGTGATAGGTAGGCTATCATAGAGTCGTGCTCCTCAGGAGTAAGCTCGCTTATTTTTGAAAAGCCTATCTCACGCGCAAGCGCATAGCATACCGCCTTTGCCGACTCGGTGTTCTTCATAGTGGGCGTGATGATAAAGTTCGCGCCCTGAAATACGTCGGGGGTCGAGTATTCCACACCGCTTCTCTCCCGTCCTGCCATAGGGTGGTGAGAGATGTACTCAACATCCTCTCTGAGAATGCTCTGCACCTCATAGACCACGCTAGACTTAACACCCGTAACATCGGTGATAAGAGTGCCTTTTGTAAATAAATGTTGATATTTCTTTATCCAATCAATAAAAACAGTAGGGTAGAGAGCGAATATGATAAGCTCGGATTTTTGAATAAGAGCTTCCTCAACCTCCGTGGTTCCGTACTCTATCATACCTCTCTTGTATGCATAGTCGATATCCGCCTCGTCCTTCGTTATAGCGCTCACGCGATAGCCCTTGTCGGTAAGAGCCTTCGCATAGCCGCCGCCTATAACGCCAAGACCGACTATAAGTATTTTCGTATTACTTGTCAGTATCATATTCTATAACCTTAATACCGAGCGCGCGCAGATGCGAGAAATAGTCGGGGTAGCTTTTCGCTACTGCCTCAGCGCCCTCTATCTCACCGCCGACCTGTGTCAGAAGCGTTGCCATAGCCATAACTATTCTGTGGTCGTTGTGTGAGCAGATAGGCGAGGTGGGCGCGTGAAGCGCCGAGCCTGCTACCGTTACCTCGTTATCACCAACCGTAAGCTCTGCCCCAAGCTTTAAAAGCTCGCTCCGCATAGCCTCCGCTCGGTCGCTTTCTTTTATTTTCAGCCTGTCCGTGCCAAGAAATCTTCCGCCGTGCCTCGCCGCCGATAGCGCGAAAAGTATAGGCGCAAGGTCGGGGCAGTCGGAAATATCCTCGGTGACAAAGCCCTTATTTATTTTAGGGAAGATTTTTCTGTATACCGAATCGCCTTGCTTCGTATTCTCATTCATACCGAGGACCTCAACCTCACCGCCAAGCAGGTTCAGCGCCTCAAGGAAGGCGCTGGCGGAGTAGTCACCCTCGACCGTTACCTCCCGCGGCTGGTATCGTCCTGACTCAATGCCTATCGTAAACTGATCGAGAAATCTTGCGTGTATACCGAAAAGCTGCATTGCGTCAAGCGTAAGGTCGATATACGAGCGACTCTCGACAGGCGGAATTAGGTGTATTATGCTTCTGCCCTCGCACAGAGAAAGCGCAAAGAGAAGTCCTGTAATAAACTGACTGCTTATATCCCCGCGTACGGTGTACTCGCCCGAGTGAAAGCCACCGCTTACGGTTATACCGCCATCATCCCGCACGAAGGAAAGCCCTTCTTTTGAAAATATCTCCTCATATACCGAAAGAGGTCTTGAGAGCAGCTTTTCACTTCCTGTAAGTGTGACGGGTGCCGCCGCCATAGCGCAAAGAGGAATAAGAAAGCGAAGCGTGCTTCCGCTCTCGTTTGCAAACAAGCTTTCTCTTGGGAAAGCCCTTCTTATATTAATACCGCGCACGGTGTAGACACCGCGGCTGTCAATATCAACCTTAACGCCCAGCGCGCGAAGACATTCTCTTGTTGCTATAACATCCGCGCACTCGGTAATGCCCGAAATATGTGACTCGCCCTCGCAAAGAGATGCGCAAATAAGCATTCTGTGCGCAATGCTCTTTGAGGTAGGCGCTACAATCCTGCCCGTGGCTCGGCTTGGCTCTATTTTAACTCTCATAGCTCTTATTTACCAGAATATCTATCGCCTCAAGATATCCGTCAAGCCCCTTACCCGTTATAGTTGCCACGCAAGCGCGCCTTATGTAGCTTATCTGTCTGAAATCCTCGCGCTCCTCAACCCTTGAGATATGCACCTCAACGCAGGGCAGGGAGGTCGCGCTAACCGCATCGAGAAGAGCTATACTCGTGTGTGTATAAGCACCAGGATTTATAACTATACCGTCAGCCCCCTCGAAATACGCCTCCTGTATCTTATCGACCAGAGCGCCCTCGTGATTTGACTGGAAAAACACGGGAGTAACCCCAATCCTCTCGCACTTATCCCTGATAAGCGTTAGAAGATAATCGTAGCTCTGCTTGCCGTACTTATCAGGCTCGCGGATACCGAGCATATTAAGGTTGGGTCCGTTTATAATGTATAGCTTCATATTAATCTCCATAAATGGTTCATTTTGAAAAATCCGAAAGTATCCTCTCGCATACCGCCCTCGCTTCACAGTCGGCGTCTATTCTCTCGTCGCACGAGGATAAATAGATAGAATACCTCTCGTTATATCTTTTTTCGATAGCCTCTTTAGTTGAGGAAAGCGGTCTGTCGTCTGTCGGTATAAGAGCAGACAGAGGTCTGTCGATAAAATAAAGCCTGCCGTTTTGCCGCAAGGCCTCAACGTTTTCCTCACGCAAAACAGCACCGCCGCCCGTCGCGATAACAACACCCGTCATTTTTGAAGCCTCACGCACCGCCTCGCTCTCGCGGTCCCTGAAGTATTCCTCGCCATAGCGCGAGAATATCTCGGGTATAGTCATACCGCACGCCCTCTCTATAAGCGTATCGGTATCAACAAGCTCTCTGTTAAGAGCCTGTGCGATAAGTCTGCCCACCGTGCTTTTTCCCGAGGCGGGCATACCGATAAGAACGATGCTTCGGTTCCTTCGGCTGATATCCTTAAACACCCTATCAAGCACGCCTGTGTCATACCTCACCCCGAGAAAATGCTCGGAGGCAAGCACCGCCTGTGCTACCAGCATATAAAGACCGCCCTCAGCGGCAATACCGCGTCTTTTTGCCCCTCTTATAAGCCTCGTCTCGTTGGGATTGTAAATAGCATCAATCACACCGCAAAGTGACGGGAATTTATCAATATCAATGGGACATCCGTCGCATTTTGGATACATACCGACAGGTGTAGTGTTGATAATAATATCGGCGTTTGTGTGATATTTGTAAACATCACTATACAAAACTGCCATTTCCTTACCATCTCTTGAGGCACGTATGATTTCTCTTGCGCCAAAATGTCTTGCCACGGCGGTGGCGGTTTTTGAGGTGCCGCCCGTACCGAGAATAAGCACCTTCTTACCCTTGAAATCTATTCCTATACGCCCTGCAAGCGCTGATAGTCCGAAGAAGTCGGTATTATAGCCGTAAAGTCTGCCGTCTCTCTTAACTATTGTGTTGACAGCTCCTATAAGCCTTGCCGCCTCGTCGATCTCATCAAGATAGGGAATAACCGTTTCCTTATAGGGAATAGTCACGTTTATCGCGAGAAAGTCGGCTCTTGTCATAAAGGGGCCAACCTCGTCGCGTGAAAGCTCGACAAGCTCGTATTCGTAGCCGAGCGCATTGTGTATCTGTGCGGAAAAGCTGTGCTTAAGCACCTCACCAATACAGCCGTATTTCATAGCCTGCTATATGCCCCCGAATTTATTTAAGCGCGTCCGTGCCGAACCTAGTTATCAGCATATCGCCGATAACAAGGGCGCTCAGAGCGTCAACGACCGCGCACGCGCGGTGAATAATAGCTGGATCGTGCCTGCCCCCGATAACGATTTCGGTATCCTTGCCTGTCGTAAGATCCACCGTTCTCTGCTCACGCGAGATGGACGGGGTAGGCTTAACCGCAAGCGAGAATACTATTGGCATACCGTTTGAAATACCGCCGTTAATACCGCCGTTGTTGTTCGTTCTGGTTATAATACGTCCGTCGTCGTCATATGTAAACTCATCGTTGACCTCGCTTCCATAGTAGCCCGCAAGGTCAAAGCCAAGCCCGAACTCAATTCCTTTTACCGCGGGAATAGAAAGCATCGCGTGCGCAAGCATACCCTCAAGCGTATCAAACCAAGGTTCGCCTACACCCGCGGGAACACCTATAATCGCGGTCTCGATAATTCCGCCGACACTGTTCTGCATTTCCTTAGCATCAAGTATTTCAGACCTCATATATTCCTCAGCGGTCTCGGAAAGGGTGGGGAAGGGACGGCTCTGCAGCCTCTCGACATCGCTCTCAATGTTGCCGAAGCCGTCGTCATACACCTGATGAAGCCTTCTTATATGGCTACCGATTTTTATCCCCATTTTATCAAGGGCGAGCCTTACAATGGCGCCCGCCGCAACGATAGGGGCTGTAATCCTTCCCGAGAAATGTCCGCCACCGCGCTTGTCCTGAAAGCCGTGATACTTGCACTCGGCAGTATAGTCCGCGTGAGACGGACGGGGGGTATTTTCAAGCGGTGAGTAGGCACCGCTTTTTGTATTTTCATTCTTGATTATAATACAGATGGGAGTGCCCTCGGTATATCCGTCCTTTACGCCCGAGACGATATGCACCTCGTCAGCCTCGCGCCTCGGAGTAGAGATATTGCCTCTTGCCGCCCTGCGAAGCATCTTGTCCTTTATATATTCCATATCGACTGCAACGCCGGGCGTAATTCCGTCAAGCACACATCCGATTGCCTCACCGTGGCTTTCGCCAAATAGTGTAATCTTAAGATTGTTTCCAAAAGTATTTTTCATTTATATCACCCAAAGAATAAAATATGCAAACAACTATTTACAAAAACTGCTTGTTGCGACACAATGGAAGCCAATATGTTAAATCCTCTTACAGTAGCTTCGCAAGCTCACGGAATGGGGTTCTTCTGATAACGAACTGCCCGACCTCATCAACGTATATCGCATCAACCGCATCACCGTTTCCTTTTTTGTCAGAGACAAGATAATGGAGCGCCTGCTTTCTGTCATAGCTGTGGCTTGTGGGAAGGGAATACTTCCTCAGCACCTTGATAAGTCTTTCTTTGACACCGTCCGATACCATAGGTATCATACCGAGCGCCACGCACTCACCGTGAAGCAGTCCGCCGCACGCCTCGATAGCATGTCCCAGAGTATGTCCGAAGTTCAGTATCTTGCGTATGCCGCCCTCTCTGACGTCCGCCTCGACAACGCGCCTCTTTATCTCCAGCGCGGCGACTATGATCTGGCAAATATTGTCATTAAGCTCTTTTTCCTCAAGCAATGCGAAAAGCTCAGCGTCACTGGTAAGCGACATTTTTATAACCTCGCTGAGCCCTGCGCTTATCTGTCGGTCGTCAAGCGTCTTGAGAACGTCTGTGTCGATAAGCACCGCGCTCGGCTGATAAAACGCGCCTATAATATTTTTAGCACCGCCGAAGTCGACCGCTGTCTTGCCTCCGATGGAGGAATCGACCTGCGAAAGCAGAGTAGTGGGCACGTTGTAAAAATCAACGCCTCTCATATAGCATGCCGCCGCAAAGCCTGCCATATCCCCCGAAACGCCGCCGCCGACCGCAACCACGCAGTCGCCTCTTTGCATACCGAAGTCAAGCATCTCGGTGAATATTTCCTCAAGCGTGCGAAGATTTTTGCGTTCCTCACCCGCCTCAAAGGTAAATATTCTGCACTCGCGGCACCTCTCGCATATCTTTTGAGAATATTCGCGCGGAACGCCCGTATCTGTTACGATAAGCACGCGCCTGTTAAGATTAAAAAACTCGTCTGCATGCGCGAGAAGATCCCTTCCAACGGTAATATCATATCCGCCGCCCTCAAGGCTTAAATGGATTGTCTTGTATATATTCATAAATTCACCTGAAAGCTATTTAGTGTACGAGCCGACGAATTTTACCTTGTCGCAGTATTCCTCGAGGTCCTCGAGCATTCGTCTGCCCTCCTTGGAATTCACGTTTCCCTCTGCCTCAATATAGAAGTAATACTGCCACATAGCGTCCTTGACAGGACGCGAGCGGAGAGTTCTCATATTGAAGTTATGCTTGCCAATAATATCAAGTGCCTTAGCCAAAGCGCCCGCCTCGTTCTTTACGGTAAAGAGCATTATGCTGCAAATCCCGGGCTCGTTTGATTCGTGCTTGTGCTCGGATCTTGAGAATACGGCAAAGCGAGTGGTGTTGGTTCTTGACTCGTTGATATTCTTCTCAATCACCTCAAGACCGAAAAGCCCCGCGGCTTCCTCACTCGCGATGGCCGCAACCGACCTGTCGCCTCGCTCGGCAACCGCCTCTGCAGCAAGAGCCGTGTTTTCGAACTCTTCCTCATCAAAGCCGTGAGCGCGGATATAGCCGCGACACTGTGCCAGCGCCTGAGGATGGCTTACGACACTCTTTACATCCGAGATAGAGGCGCCGCTTACACCGAGCAGACAGTGAGTGATATCCACATCGACAATGCCGTTTACCTTCAGCTCGCCCGAGAGCATAAGGTCGGTGACAGCGCCCACCTCGCCGTTGTAGCTGTTCTCAATCGGCAACACGACACAGTCACACTCGCCGCTGACGCAGGCGTTGTACGCCGCATCGAAATTAGGGTAGGCGAGCTTTCTTGATTTAGGAAAGAGCTTACAAGCGGCAATATAGGCAAACGCGCCCGCAACGCCCGAATACGCAACTCTCATTCCCGAAAGAAGCATGTCCTGATAGCTTCTCGATATTGCCATGTTGGACTGCATAAAGTTGACGTAAAAGGGACGCAGCTCCTCGTTTTTCATCTTGGTTACATTCTTTTCAATAACCTCTGCCTCACGTGATGCGTCGAGTATGGGAAGTCCGTGCGCCGTCTTATACTTGGCAACCTCGCGCGCAAGAAGCATACGCCTCTCAAAAAGCGAGCGAAGCTCCGCGTCGACCGCATTGATTTCCTGTCTTATCTCGTTTAGCTCCTTCATACTGCAAAGCCCCCCTATATAAATAGATACTAATAATTATACACGCACTCGCGCGAATTGTCAATAAGTTTTTGCAACTGATTTTTGGCAAAATGGGCGAAAATTACTGAAAAATGTAACTTTTTAATAAATAGAACAACTTTTTGGTAGCGGTTTAGTATAACAAAACAAAGATCGGCTCGTGATGGTAAAAATCCTTGACTGCTAAGGAATATGCAAAAATATTTACGATATTCATCGCTTTGTGCATAAAAAATCCTTCCTTTTCGCTTGATCGCCAAGGGAGCTTCTCAAAATTCCGCTGAAATAATGCGCTTATCTTTTGTATATAATATAAAAATAAAATAATAGTTGACATTCTTCGCCCGAGATGTTATAATGTAATAGAATGTAAAACTATGTCTTTTGAAAGGAGGATGACTATATGAAGGTTCAGATTCTTTTATCAACCTACAACGGTGAAAAATATCTGCGCCCTCAGCTTGACAGCTTCCTTTCGCTTCGGGACGTTGAGCTTTCGGTTCTGATACGCGATGACGGCTCCTGTGATACCACCCCCGAAATACTTCGCGAGTACCGTGACAAGCACGGCTTTGAGGTTATTTTCGGAGAGAATATAGGAATTAACAGGAGTGTTTACGAGCTGGCGCGCGCAAGGGATAAGGAGTGCGATTTTTTTGCCTTTGCCGACCAGGACGATATCTGGCTTGAGGACAAGCTCTCTCGCGCCGTGGCTCTTATGGGGGACTTTGATGCCCCTACGCTACACGCTGGCACGTCCTATCTTACCGATGATTTGCTTAATATTAAAGGCACCACCGCGAAAATCAGACGGCCACTCGGCTTTTACAACGCGATGGTCGAGAATATGTGCATTGGGCATACACTAGTGCTTAATGCCTCTCTTATGGATATATACGCCCGTAATTTTTCTGACGGAATTTTCGTTTATGATTATTGGGCGTATATTATTGCGTCTGCCTTCGGTAGCATAGTCTACGATGCTACACCCGAGACCTACTACCGACAGCACGGTGAGAATGCCATCGGGTACAAAAGCGGCTTTTTCTCAAGACTAAAGGTCCGCATCGGACGTGTCCTTTCGGGTAAATCCCACTACAACGCAAGACAGCTCAGGGCATTCCTTGATACCTTCGGTGACAAAATTCCCGAGCACTACAGGCACGAGGCGGAGGATTTCTTTAAAAGCGACAGGAGCTTTTTCTCAAGACTTGGCTATATTTTCAGAACGAAGGCGTACAGACAGGGCGTAGGCGAGGGAATTATCTTCAGGCTTATGTACCTTTTCGGCAGATACAGGCTGACCGACAATAATTAATTCGGACAATAGAATTAATCGAAAATAATTAATTAAAAACAAAAAACAGATTTTAAAATCAATCAAAAGGAGAGCAAATATGAAGGGTATAGTTTTAGCAGGCGGCTCGGGAACACGCCTTTACCCCCTTACGATGATTACCTCAAAGCAGCTTCTTCCCATCTACGATAAACCAATGGTTTATTACCCGCTGTCAACTCTTATGCTTGCGGGAATACGGGATATACTCATAATATCCACGCCGAGAGACCTTCCCAATTTTGAAAAGCTTCTCGGAGACGGCTCGGATTACGGACTTCACCTTTCCTACAAGGTACAGCCCTCGCCCGACGGACTCGCTCAGGCATTCACCCTCGGCAAGGAATTCATCGGAGACGACAGCTGTGCCATGGTGCTTGGCGACAATATCTTCTACGGAAACGGCTTTTCAAAAATTTTAAGAGCCGCGGTTAAGAATGCCGAGGAAAGCTCACGCGCAAGCGTATTCGGCTACTATGTCGACGATCCCGAGCGCTTCGGTGTTGTTGAATTCAATGCTGACGGAAAGGTTATTTCGGTTGAGGAAAAGCCCGAAAATCCCAAGTCTCACTACGCAATTACAGGACTTTACTTCTATCCTAACCGAGTAGTCAGGGATGCGGGCGAGCTTAAGCCCTCAAAGCGCGGCGAGCTTGAAATAACCGACTTGAACCGCGTATTTCTTGAGCGTGGCGAGCTTGACGTACAGCTTCTCGGACGAGGCTTTGCGTGGCTTGATACGGGTACGATGGATAGCCTTCTTGAGGCAGGTGAGTTCGTGCAGATGGTAGAGAAAAGGCAGGGCGTCAAGATTTCGGCTATCGAGGAGATTGCCTACAAGAACGGATGGATAAGCAAGGAAAAGCTTCTTGAGTCCGCCGAGAGATACGGCAAGTCCTCTTACGGAGAGCATCTCAAAAAAGTTGCGAAGGGACAGATAATGTACTGATGAAGATTTTGGTAACGGGCGCCAAGGGACAGCTTGGCACGGAAATTATAAAATGCCTTGAGCGCGGAGTGACAGAGCTTGGCACCCCCGACGTGCTGAAGGAGAAAAACGAGATAATAGCCCACGACGTTGACACTCTTGACATCACCGATACCGAGGCTGTAATCGCTCTTTTTGAGCGTGAGCGCCCCGAGGCGGTAATCAACTGTGCGGCATATACCAACGTAAATAAGTGCGAGACCGAGCGTGAGCTTGCCTTTAAGGTAAACGCCATAGGTCCGAGAAATCTCGCCATCGCCGCACAGCGCGTGGGAGCAAAGCTGGTTCACGTTTCCACCGACTACGTTTTCAGAGGCGACGGCAGTGTGCCGTACGTTGAGTGGGACAGGACCGAGCCTGTCAGCGTGTACGGAAGGTCAAAGTGCCTCGGTGAGGAGTACGTAAGAGATTTCTGCAGCAGGTTCTTTATCGTAAGGACCGCCTGGCTCTACGGATATTACGGGCCCAATTTTGTAAAAACTATGCTTAAGATAGCAAGTGAGAAGGGGGCTTGCAGGGTGGTATGCGACCAGAGAGGAAATCCCACCAATGCCGCCGACCTTGCGCACCATATACTCAAGCTTCTCACCACCGAGGAGTACGGAATATATCACGGCACGGGTGAGGGCGAATGCTCTTGGTTTGAATTTACTCAGAAAATAGTCGAATACGCGGGCATTGACGCGACGGTTACCCCCTGCACGACCGAGGAGTATCCCACCCCCGCAAAGCGCCCCGCGTATTCATCGCTTGACAATATGATGCTTCGCGCGACGGTAGGAAACGAGTTCAGAGAGTGGAAATGCGCGCTGAAGCACTTTATAGACGAGCTTAAATCAATGAATTAACTCAGATAAAAGAAAGGTTTTACGGATATGAAAATTATAGTTACAGGCGGAGCGGGCTTTATCGGAGGAAACTTCGTTCACTATATGCTGAAAAGCCACCCCGATTATCGCATAATCTGTCTTGATTGCCTGACCTACGCGGGAAATCTCGAGACCTTAGCACCCGTTATGGACAACCCCAATTTCCGCTTCTGTAAGGTGGATATCACCGACAGAGAGGCGGTATACAGAGTGTTTGAGGAGGAGCATCCCGACATCGTGGTAAACTTCGCGGCAGAGAGCCATGTTGACCGCTCTATTGAAAATCCGGGGGTTTTCCTTAACACCAATATTATGGGTACCGCGGTAATGATGGATGCCTGCCGTAAGTACGGCATTAAAAGATATCATCAGGTATCTACCGACGAGGTTTACGGCGACCTTCCTCTTGACCGCCCCGACCTCTTCTTTACCGAGACAACTCCTATTCATACCTCAAGCCCCTATTCGGCATCCAAGGCGAGCGCCGATCTGCTTGTCGGAGCCTATCACCGCACCTTCGGTCTGCCTGTGACCATTTCGCGCTGCTCAAACAACTACGGTCCCTACCATTTCCCCGAAAAGCTTATACCTCTTATGATAGCAAACGCGCTTGCGGACAAGCCGCTTCCTGTGTACGGAGAGGGAATTAACGTGCGCGACTGGCTCTATGTTGAGGATCATTGCCGTGCAATCGACCTTATTATTCACAAGGGCACGGTCGGTGAGGTCTACAACATCGGCGGACACAACGAGATGAGAAATATCGACATCGTTAAGATAATCCTGAAGGAGCTTGGCAAGAGCGAGGACCTCATCACCTACGTCAAGGACAGGGCGGGACACGATATGCGCTACGCCATTGATCCTACCAAGATACACAACGAGCTTGGCTGGCTTCCCGAGACTAAATTTGCCGACGGAATTAAGAAGACCATCAGGTGGTATCTTGAGAACCGCGAGTGGTGGGAGAGAATTATCAGCGGTGAGTATCAGCAGTACTACAAAAAAATGTACGAAAACAGATAACAGAAGCTTAAGACAAAGAGGACATCAGAATGGGAAAGTTTAACTTTATCAGCACACCTATTAAGGATTTGTATATAATCGAGCCTACCGTATTCGGTGACGAGAGGGGCTATTTTATGGAGACCTTCAATGATGAATTTGCCCCCTATGTAAAGCATCTTGACGGCACCCCCGCGACCTTCGTTCAGGACAATGAGTCGCGCTCAAAGCGCGGAGTGCTTCGCGGGCTTCACTTCCAGAAGAAAAATCCGCAGGGAAAGCTCGTCCGCGTTATCGAGGGCGAGGTATATGACGTCGCGGTTGACCTTCGCAAGGACAGCGAGACCTACGGCAGGTGGTACGGTGTTACGCTCAGTCAGGAAAATAAGAGGCAGTTCTACGTGCCCGAGGGCTTTGCGCACGGCTTTTACGTAAAGAGTGAATTTGCGACCTTCGTCTATAAATGCACAAACCTCTACGATCCCACCAGCGACGGCGGCGTTCTGTGGTGCGATAGCGATATCGGGGTAGACTGGGGGATAGCTGAGGGTGATATGCCGCTTCTCTCGGAAAAGGATAAGAAAAATCCCACCCTCGCGAACCTTGGCTTTTTATTCTGATAGGATTATTCAGTATTCTGCCTTTGCACCTGTTACTTCTAAACCGATAGGAGAAAAATCTTGAAACGGAAGCTTTTAAAACTCGGCGCCCTTATGCTCGCGATTTTTGTCGGCGTGCTTTGCGCAACGGAGGCATTCACCGCCCCCGTGTTCGGCAAGACGAATTTCGTGTTTGGCTTTGGCTTTACCTTCATACTTCTTTATTGCGGCTTGGAGATATTCTTTGACCGTCGCTCGTTTGTGAAGGATATCGCAAGCATGAAGCGCTATAAATACCTTCTTTACGACCTTGTGACGAAGGACCTGAAAACCAAATACAGAAGATCCGCCCTCGGTGTCTTGTGGAGCGTGCTTAATCCGCTTCTTATGATGCTCGTTCTGACGGCGGTATTCTCGCAGATAATCAGAGTTGACGTGCCGGGCGGCTTTGCCCTCTTTTATCTTACGGGATATATAATGTTCAATTTCGTATCCGAGGCATCAAACTTCGCCCTCTATACGATAACGAGCGCGGCACCCCTTATCAAAAAGGTCTTTATACCGAAGTTTGTTTTCCCGCTTGAAAAGTGCATTTTCTCTTTCGTGAATATGCTCTTTTCGCTTATTGCGTTCGTGTTCGTGTTCTCATTTTTCGCGATTACGGGAAAGGTTACACCAAGTGTCACAATGCTTATGTTCCCCCTGCCGATGCTCTACCTCTTCGTGTTCTGCTTCGGTCTGTGCCTCGTGCTTGCGACGCTCGTCGTATTCTTCAGGGACATAGGACATATCTGGGGAATTCTTCTTACGGTGTGGATGTACGCATCCCCGATAATCTACCCCGTTGATCTGCTTCCCGATTGGTTGCGCATGCTTATGAACTTCAACCCGCTCTACCACTATATTGATTATTTCAGATGCGTTATGGTTTACGGCACGGTGCCGTCTCTCAGAGAAAATATACTTTGCATCCTCTTTTCGCTCTCGATGCTGCTTTTCGGCATCGTAGTTTTCCGTAAAAAGCAGGATAGCTTCGTGCTTCATATATAGGAGTTGTAATCAGTGGATACAGTAATTGATATCAAAAACGTCTCGATGCGCTTCAATATGCCGCGCGAGAAGATTGACAATATGAAGGAGTTTTTTATAAAATTCCTGAAAAGACAGCTGGATTACGAGGAATTCGTCGCGCTCTCGGACATTTCCCTTGAGGTAAAGCGCGGAGAGGTGGTCGGCATAGTCGGGCTTAACGGCTCGGGCAAAAGCACGCTTCTTAAAATAATCTCGGGAATTCTTTCGCCAAGCGAGGGAAGCTGTGAGGTCAAGGGAACTATATCACCCCTGATTGAGCTGGGCGCGGGCTTCGATTTTGAGCTTACCACGCGCGAGAACATCTTCTTAAATGGCTCGGTGCTTGGCTTTGAGAGAGCGTTTATCAAGGAAAAGTACGATGAGATACTTGATTTTGCCGAGCTTCGCGCATTTGAGAACGTCGCTATAAAGAACTTTTCCTCAGGTATGATTGCAAGACTTGGCTTTGCTATCGCAACGCTGGTTAAGCCCGATATTCTCATCGTAGACGAAATACTCGCCGTAGGAGATTATCTCTTCCAGCAGAAGTGCGAGCAGCGTATTGCGGATATGATGTCGGGCGGTACCACCGTGCTTATCGTATCCCACGCGATAGAGCAGATACAAAGGCTTTGCACAAGGGTCGTCTGGCTCGAGGGCGGCAGGGTAAGGATGATAGGCGATACCCTTGAGGTATGCAATAAATATCTGGCACCAAACGAATGATTTTAGTTTGAATTTTTAGAAGGAGTCGGTTATGAGTAAGAAGAAAGACGGCATCGTAAATACGGAAGTTACCGAAGTGGATACCGAAGGTGACGATATTTTTGATGCTGAAGCAAGGTATTCCAATATGGAAGACGTCCTTGCCGAGCTTGATTTTCTTTACTACGATGCGGATAAGCTTGACAGGGAGGAGCTTGCCGTTCTGTGCAAAAGACAGAGAGCTGAGATTGAAAAGCTAAAAAAGCATTATTCTTTAGCGCTTGAGCAGCTTGACATATCGAGACGGCAGTGCATCGACTATAAGAATATGTACGACAGCGTCGCATCATCTACGGTCTGGAAGCTGACGAAGCCGATAAGGCTTCTTCTCGATATTATCAAATGGCCATTCAAGCAGCATCCCGTAAGAAAAGCTATTAAGTTCTTTAAGCACGTTCGAAAATACGGCTGGCGTTCTGCCTTATCCCGTGTGCGACAGAGACTTGGTGAAAGAGCTCACGCGAGAAATATCACTCATACCATCACTGCTTCCGAGAGAAACCGTCAGCTTAAGACAAGATTCAGTAAGGATATAAAATTCAGTATACTCGTTCCGCTTTACAACACGCCGCTCGAATTTCTTGACGTTATGATAGATTCGGTGCAGAAACAGACCTATTTCAATTGGGAGCTGTGCCTTGCCGACGGAAGCGACGATGCACACGCAGAGGTTGGAAGGACCTGCGTCAGATACGCTAAGCACGACGAGAGGATCAAGTATAAAAAACTCGACGAGAATCTTGGCATCTCGCTTAATACCAACGCTTGTATTGAAATGGCAACGGGTGATTATATTGCGCTCTTTGACCACGACGACGTTCTTCATCCCTCTGCACTTTACGAAATGATGGTTGCGATTTGTGATGAGGGTGCCGATTACGTTTATACCGACGAGGTCACCTTTGAGAGCCCCGATATAACCAAGATAATCAGCGTTCATTACAAGCCCGATTTTGCGCCCGACAACTTAAGGGCAAACAATTATATCTGTCATTTCTCGGCATTTTCAAGAGAGGTTCTTGAAAAGAGCGGTCTTTTCAGAAAAGAATTTGACGGAAGTCAGGATCACGATCTTATCTTAAGACTTACCTCAAACGCCAAGAAGATAGTTCATATACCCAAGGTTCTTTATTTCTGGCGTTCGCATCCGATGTCGGTTGCTATGGACATTAACTCCAAGACCTACGCTATCGAGGCAGGAAAAGGCGCGGTGCGCTCTTTTATCGAGTCGAAGGGAATGAGTGCTACGGTAGATAGTACAAAGGTATTCCCTGCCATGTATAGGATAAGCTATGATATTAAGGACAATCCGAAGGTAAGCATAGTAATAATCAACTGCCATAGTGAAAAGCATATTTTGAGATGCCTTGAGAGCATAAGGTCGCGCACAGCATACTCAAGCTATGAGGTAATATACGCGCTCTCAAGCTCGCAGAGTAAATTTTCTAGTACTCTTGACGAGCTGGTCGCCGAGAGGATGCTTGATGCAGTGATAAAATGTGATACCGACGAGGCTTCCGCGCTCTTTAACGAGGCGGCGAGGGGATGCACGGGCGATTACCTTTTGTTCCTTGAGGGAGGCGCAGAGATAATATCCAACAACTGGATAACAGAGCTTTTGATGTACGCCCAAAGAGACGACGTCGGCATTTGTGCTGGCACGCTCTACTATCCTGACAACACCGTCCGTCACGCGGGCTACGTCATCGGAAACGGTAAGGACGGTATAGTGGCAAGAATGTTCCATAGAATACATAATACCTCTGTCGGCTATATGGGAAGACTCTGGTATTCACAAAATCTCTCGGCAGTCAGCTGTGAGATGATGATGATAAAGAGGTCGCTGTTTGACGAGCTTTCGGGCTTTGATACAGAATTACGCGCCTCCTATTATGATGTAGACCTATGCCTCCGCGCAAGGGAAAGCAACAGACTTATCGTATGGACACCCTATGCGGCTGCATACGCGCTTGTGTCGCCAAGAGCGAAGCAGAGGCGCGACGTTAAATCCGCGGTGGCGGATGCCAGCCGTATGAAAAAGCGTTGGGGCGACGTGATTTCATCATCCGATCCTTATTATAATAAGAATTTTTCGGCAGAAAACGCAGATTTCTCGATGTAAATAACAGAAAGGATAAATAATTAGTTATGTTGAATAAACTGACGAAATATTTTGAGGCTGATAAAAAAAGACTACCTAGTCTTATTTTGCTGTCCGTTTTGATTATTTCAATCGTTGTGCTTTGTGTCAACTGCATTACCTACAATGTTTCCATTGCGGCATTGACTGATAGCTACGACATAATGGATGATAACGTAGGTGGTATCTTCGATCCTAACAAGGTAGAGCAGACGTTCGTTGCAAAATACAATAAAATTTGCGCTATAGGATTCAGATTCGGCACCTATTTGCGCAAGTGCAACGGCGAGGTTCACATCAATGTCGGAAGGTTTTCCTCTGACGGCAGCCGTGAGGTATTGACCGAGCAGACGATTGCTGCGGCACAGCTCGTAGACAATCAGTTCTATGTTTTTGAGTTTGAGCCCGTTATGAATTCAAGTGGAAGTCTTTTCTCAGTAATCGTTACCGCGTCGAACACAGGTGATCTTCCCGTTACTCTCTGGATGAGTGAAAATGACGCATATTCGGATGGTACTCTTTATGTTAACGGTGAGGTGCGCCGAGGGGACCTCAATACGCAGTTCTATTACGTAAACAGCTTCGGCTACGATGAGGTAGTATTTATTATAATATTCCTGTTCTTGCTCATACTTGCAGTTGTATGCGCAAAATACGAGCTTCTGATATTCTCACCTAAGTTTATAAAGAAGTACTTTTTTCCGCTTCTGCTTTTCGTAATTGTGATTTTAACGGTATCGTCAGTTAAGCTTGATACCTCTGGCTCGTCACTGTATTACCGTCCTAATTTTATATCACTTGGGCTTCTTTTGATACTTATCGGGGTGCTTGCGGTGCTTGAGAAAAGAATCGGATTTTTCACCGCTATCAAGAGATTCGTTCAAAAGCAGATAGCAAAGGTACGTTTTCTGAAGGAAGAGAATAATACGAAAAGAGTCATCATTCGTATCGTCATGCTTACAACCTTTGTAGCTTTTTCAATTGCCGCACTCGTTCTTCTTACGTTTAACGCGGTATATAGCGTGGCAAAGATAATTCTTTTCATCTGCTGTGTGCTTTTCGTTGTGGCTTACGTTGCGGATAGCTACGTGTCTGGACGGAACATAGAAAGAATATTCCTCGGAGTTTTCCTTGCGATTGGCGTGACTTTCTGCATTATATTGCCGCTTCAGTCGACCAATACGCCTGACGAGTTCATTCATTACGATAGAACCATAACCCTCAGAAACGCTCTTTTTGGACCCGAGCAGACCTTTGCGGATAAAATGATGGCTAACGGCGCGTATAGGCTTAGCTTTATTAATCCCGAAAAGGATATGTATATAAACCTTATTGCAGACGATAAGTTTGTGAATAACGTATATTCATCTCTTATCAATCCCTATAGCTATATTTCCTATTTGCCCTGCGCTGTCGTAATGTTCCTGTGCGATGTCATCGGTGCTGATTTCGTGCTTATGATGATGCTCTCAAGGCTTGTAAACGTTCTAATATATGTCAGCGTAATTTATACGGCCGTGAGAAGAGTTCGGAGCGGAAAGCTTATATTTTTAACCATATGCTTCGCCCCAATGCCGTTTTTGCTTGCAAGCTCGTTTTCGTACGATTTCTGGGTAAATGCTTGGATTGCACTATTCTTCGCCTTGTTTATTACGGTGCTTCAGGATAAGGAAAGGTGTTTTACTGTCAAGGAGGCCATTTTGATTTCGCTATCGGCATTTTTTGCCTGCGGACCTAAGGCGATATACTGTGTGCTTATGCTTCCGCTTTTCTTTATTCCCAAGGAAAAGTTTAATAACGCTAAGCAGAGCCGCATATTCAAGCTTATCGCGGCGTTTACACTTGTTTTGATTCTTTTGTCCTTCCTCCTTCCTTTTGTTGTGGATATGGACAGCCGTACCGATAATAGGGGCGGTGCAGATGTAAATGCGGCAGGACAGATAAAATACGTGCTTACCAACCTCTTTACCTTCCTAGGGATGCTTATAAGATTTCTTGGCAATTACGTGTCGTTCGGAAATGCCTCGGCTGAGATGGCATCGTACTTCTACCTTGGATTCCCGTCGTCTATATACGGCACTTTTGCGATTTCTCTTATTATCATAGCGGCTATACTTGATAAGGACGAGGCGGATTTGTTTGACAGACGTTACCGCATCAAGCTTACGGCATGCGCATCGTCGGTTTTAACGCTTGCCCTCGTGGCGACGGCGTTGTACGTTTCGTTTACACCTGTCGGCTTCTATACCGTAAACGGATGCCAATACAGATATATTATTCCCGTCCTCCTTCCGTTTTCCTACTTCGTCGGCTCGGGCAGAATAAGGCACGGCTTTAACAGACGCCGTTTTGAATGTGTTATGCTATCGTGTGTTATGCTGAATGTGCTTATTACGTTCTTTAATATAGTTATAAAGGCTATGATTTAGCTATAAGGAGTAAAATATGAGTGAAGAAAGGCATATCGTCGCAAAAAACGTTGCGTGGAATACGTTTGGATCAATATTCTATCTCGCGTGCCAGTGGCTTCTTAGCGTTGCGGTAGTTCGCTTTTCTTCTGAGGCTGACAGCTACGTGAATGCAGGTGTGCTGTCGCTTGCGATGTCAATTACCGGCGTATTCTTTATAGTGGCGCTCTTTAACGTGAAGAATTTTCAAGTGACTGCCAGCGAGAGTGAATTTTCAGACGGTGATTTCGTGTTTCACAGATTTCTTTCATGCACCTTAGCTTTTGTTTTGTGCGCCGCCTTTACTCTTTGCATGGGGTATGACGGATACACGGTACTCTCTGTGATTGCGTATATGCTTCTCAAAGCTATTGAAGGAGTTATCGACGTATATCACGGCGCGGCTCAGACCGTGTGGCGGCTGGATATCGCGGGCAAATCATTCGTAATGAGAGGAGTAGCCCTTGTAGTGTCCTTTTGCGCCGTTCTGATTCTTGGCGGTCCTTTGCCTCTTGCTATCGTTGCGATGGGAGCTTCGTCCCTGATTCTTGCGCTCGTTTACGATTTTCCAAGCATTTCAAGACTTAAAGGGATTAAAATAAGATTTGACAGAGACCGTATAGTCAGCCTTACCAAAATTTGTCTGCCTATGGTGTGCTACGGCATTTGCTCTAATTCGCTTTTTCCGATAGCAAAGCTCCTCCTTGAAGTTCATCACGGTGAAGAAATGCTCGGCTACTACGCCTCGGTATCATCTATTGCTATGCTTGTGCAGGCCTTGGTTTCCTTCGTTTTTTCACCGCTTATCAACCTCTTTGACGCTGCAGTAAAAAAGAATGATAAAAGCACGTTTTACAAGCTTTTGTTTAAGCTCGTTGCGCTTCTTGTGGGAATCACCCTCGCGGCGCTTCTTGCCTCGTGGTTGCTTGGAGAGCCTGCTTTGACGCTGGTTTTTGGCGAATCGATCCGTCAGCATGCGCACCTTCTTTATCCAACTATAATTATTAGCTGCCTTACCGCATTCGTGTGGCTGCTTGGAATGCTACTCGTCGTGCTACGAAGAATACTGTTGCTTTGTATAGGATCGGTGGTCGGTCTCTTAATCAGCACCGTGCTATCCTTCATTCTTATACCGAGCAGTGATTATCTGGGAACAAATCTTGCGGTTATAATAGGCTTTGCGGTTATGTCGGTCTTTTATATAATCAGTCTTTTCGGTTGTCCCTTGGGAGAGGCAGCCGACAGTAACATAACGGAGAATACTAATGGATAAAAAAAATATTTGTCTCGTATCCTCTCAATATCTTCCTCATATTGGCGGTGTTGAGAATTTTGTCTTTAATCTTTCGCGTGAGCTCGCGGTTAGTGGACACAAGGTGACGATAGTTACGTCGCTTGCAGAGGGTCTTGCCGAATATGAGCAGGATGGAAATATTGAAATTTTCAGGCTCCCTTCATATCAACTTATGAATGGCCGCTTCCCGGTGCTAAAGCCGTTTGGATGGCGCAAAAAATTCGAGAGTGAGTTCGTAAAACGCAGATTTGACCTTGTTCTTGTGAATATGAGATTCTTCTTTATATCGCTCTACGCCGTAAAGCTTGCGAAAAGGCTTGGTATAAGATGTATAATGCTTGACCACGGCTCGACACATCTTAATACGGGAGGTAAGCTTACCTCTATGCTTGGCGAGTGGTTTGAGCACTGGATAACCTGGCGTGAAAAGAAGTATTGCAAGGAATTCGCAGGCGTATCAAAGGAATCAATTCGTTGGATCGAGCATTTTAAGATTAAATCCGATATGGTAATAAGCAATGCTGTTGACGTGGACCGCTTCATCGGATATATCGAGAATCCCACCCGCGACTTCAGGCGTGAGTACGGTATACCCGACGGTCACGTTCTGATTTCATTCGTCGGAAGAATGACGGTAGAGAAGGGCGTGCGTGAGCTTGTAAACGTATTCAACCGTCTGGCAGAGCTTAGAGACGATGTATGGCTTCTTATGGCTGGAGACGGATATCTTAAGGATGAGCTTGAGCCGATAAAGCATAAGAGGACGGTATTCCTCGGAGCGATTCCTTCGAGCGAGGTGGCGTGCCTTCTTAATGAAAGTGATATATTCTGTCTTCCTTCCTATTCCGAGGGCTTTCCCACCTGTGTGCTAGAGGCAATGCTGTGCAATACGTTTGTTATTACTACTTATAAAGGTGACGCAAAGGAAATAATAACCTCTAAAGAATACGGTATTATCCTTCCTGACAATTCCGAGCAACCGCTTTACGAGGCTCTTAAAGGAGTGATTGACGAGAAGGAATATAGGGAAGCGGCGGCAAGGCTTTGCTATAATATCGTCACGAATACGTATACGTGGCGGCATACCTCGCAAAGGCTTCTTGAGATTATCGGAGATAACAATGATGGAAATTAAATTCAGTATAATTATCCCTGTATACAATTCGGAAAAATATCTAAAAAGATGCGTCGATAGCATTCTTGCACAGACATATGAGAATTATGAGATAATTCTCGTGGACGACGGCTCGACAGATTCCTCGCCGTTAGTTTGCGACACGCTCGCATCAAACGACGGCAGAATTAAGGTTATTCATAAGGTGAACGGCGGCACATCCTCGGCAAGAAATGCAGGACTTGAAGAGGCGCAGGGTGAATACGTTACTTTTATGGATAATGATGATCTGTGGCAGGGGGATAATGTGCTATACGATATCGCCGTATATCTTTCTGAAAGCGGTGCGGATATCCTTGTGCATGAAAACGAGGTGTTTTGGCAGGATACGGGAAAGACGGTTGCTCCGAGCCTTAGGCTATCTCGCGCAGACGTGGTAGGCAAGCCGTCCCATGAGGCGCTTCGAGCTATCATATCAAGCGGAATGTTTTCACTTTTTTGCGTTTGGTCAAAGGTGATCAAGCGTTCGCTTGTCGAGAAATATAAGATTCGTTTTCCCGAAGGCGTCAGGAATGAGGATACCTTCTTCTGCGGCAGACTGTTCACGGTGGCAAATTCGTATGATTATTACGAGCGGTGCTTTTATAAGTATGTCAAGGGGCATGTGGGTGCGCAGACAAAAGCGGGAATCAAGTATTCGCACTTGTCAGATCTTCAGAAAATATGCGTAGAGTTTATAGAAGAGGTCAATTCTTCGGATTTTGAGCAGAATAAAAAAGACGTCCTGCTTTCTTTTATAGCGTTTCCTTATTGTACGTGGATGGGACAGTCGAAAATGCTCAAGGATAAAAGGGTGAGAGAAGATACAAAAATAATGAAGAAATATAGCTTCGTTATTAATTATGACATTCACCCAAGCGTCGGGCTAATAAAAAAATTCAAGACCTTGTTTGGCTTTGGCTTAACCTGTCGCGCGCTTGCCTTTTATATCAAAAAAACAAATCATTTGTCATGAGGTGAAAATATGAAAACTAAAACTTTAATTATTATCCCCGCATACAACGAAAAGGATAATATAGAGAGGGTAGTTGACAATATAATAGAGAATTATCCCGAGTACGATTATCTCGTTGTAAACGACGGCTCAAAGGACGGTACGGGAAAAATCTGCCGCGAAAAGGGCTACAATCATATCACAATGCCGCTTAACGTAGGTCTTACCGACGGTGTTGCTGCAGGAATGATGTTTGCCTATAACCACGGCTACGATTACGCGGTGCAGTTTGACGGAGACGGTCAGCACGACCCCGCCTACCTGAAGGATATGATAGAGGCAATGGAGGATTGCGACATCTGTATCGGCTCGCGCTTCGCTACCGAGAAGAAGCCCTTCACCGCGAGAATGCTCGGCTCAAGGCTCATATCCTTGGTTATAAAGCTTACCACAGGTAAGAGGATAAAGGACCCCACCTCGGGAATGAGAATGTTCAACAGAAGAATAATCAAGATTATGGCAACCACCGTTGACTACGGTCCTGAGCCCGATACCGTAGCCCACCTTATTCGCTCAGGCGCTAAGGTCAAGGAGGTACAGGTCAAGATGCACGAGCGTATAGCGGGCGAAAGCTACCTTAATCCCATAAGGTCGATGAAGTATATGATACATATGTTCTTCTCGATAATCGTTATTCAGTGGTGCAGAAAAAAGCACAAGCTTCAGGAAAAGGACGGTAAATAATAATGACACTTACACTAAGAATTGTACTTATCGTAGCTTGCGTTATCGCAAGCGCCTACACTCTTAGAAAAATCAGGAAGTCTCAGCTCAATGTTGACGATGCCTTCTTCTGGATCTTCTTCTCGCTTATACTTCTCGTGCTTGGTATATTCCCCGACATCGCGGTATTCTGCGCAAATCTTCTCGGAATAGAGGCACCCTCAAACTTCGTGTTTTTGGTAATGATATTCCTCGTCCTCTTCAAGCTCTTCTCGATTGCTATAGACATATCGGTACAGAAGCACAGACTTAACAACCTTATCCAGCGTCTTGCCATTATGAACTATGAGAAGAAGCAGGAGGATATCGACCTTATCAAGGCAGAGATTATAGACTTCAACGAAAAGGAAGCATCCTCAGAGGATAAATAAAACGATGTTTGCCCTCAGGCAAGTGATGTTGACTTCGTCAGTGATGTTCACTACGTGAATGATGTTACGCCTGACGGCGTAGTGGGCAAACATCACATCACTGCGAGCCTATATTTGCGTAGCAAATGGCGAGCAACATCATTATGCGCAGCATAACATCACTTTTGCGTCAGCAAAAACATCACTAACAGAAGAGAGAACTTTCGGCTATAAACCGTTGTTCTCTCTTTCTGCTTGTAATAAGAGTTTGGGCTTAACCCATATATGCATTTGACCAGACAAATGCGATGCTTGCACTTTTATGAAAGTGTCAATTCTCCGTTAAGGATATCATCCTATTTCGGGGGATTTTTTTATTTTACGGGAGCTACCGACACGGAATACCGAGGGAAATACAGGCGGGTGGTAAATACTGCTGATTTTTGACGAAATGTTAACTCTTGTTTACGGTTTCATTTTTTCAACCTGTTTGCTATAATGAATTTATTAAAGCAAACTCAAGGAGAATGAAAATGTTTAAGAGTAAAAGTCGGCTTGTGATTATTTTTACCGTTCTGCTGTGCGTTATGACAACTCTCGCCGCACGCGCCGAAAATAAAGAGCGAGCTTCATATGAGCCGTATTCAATTTCAAGGGCATCCTTAAGCGAGGGGGTAACCCTGACGGTAGAGATGAGCGATGCCTGCTATCGCGTTTTCTATGGCGGTGGATGGAATGAATTTGATAATCTGCAATTGGCGCTTAACTCTGTCGCCGATGGGTGCGCTGTTAGATTTGTTAATGTAAAAAGCGATAGCGGTCTTATCGTTACCAGGGATATTACACTGTCCGGTGAGCTTACACTCGGCGGGAACCTCTATGTCAGCTCAAGTGCGCTTGCGCTTTCGGACCTATCACTCACGCTTGAAGGCTCATCGCTCTGTATAAAGGGTGGCAGTGTAACTATGACGGGTGGAAAAATTGCTTCGGATAAGGATGCCGTTGTGCTTGACTATTCGGTTATGGATAGCTTTACTCAAAAGGGCGGAATAATCCAATCGAAAAAAACGGGAGTTGTCTTAAGCAAGGGTCACGCGCGTATTCTCGGTGGTGAAATATACTCGGGCGAGTATGCGATAAAATCCTCGTCCACTCTGATGCTCGGCAATGCCGCGCTGTCAGGGGAGATATATGACCTATATATAAGCGAGCCTTTAATTGCAGAGGACAGCGGTTGCTCGGTAAAGGGGCTGTCAATACTTGCCGATATGGATATTAGGCGCGGAAAATCAACACCCGTTATACTTAACGCACACAGTACAGAGCACGACGGACTTAAGGTCTACAGCATCGCGGGCGAGGAATACGCGCCTCGTCTCATTGACGAATGCTATGGCGTCAGCGAGAGAAATTTTATATCGGTGCATCTTCCGTATATTCTGTCACTGTATGATGAGAGCCGCTTGCTTGCGCGCTATGAATATCTTGAGGGTGAGCCTACCAGGCGGCCTGTCGACCCCGAGCGGGCAGGCTACGGATTTCTCGGCTGGTATCTTGACGTGACGGGCAATACCCCCTATACCTTTTCACAGTCTCTTTCGCGCGACACGAATATCTTTGCCGCCTTCTCGCTTCTTCCGCCAACCTACGAAATACAGCCGCTCGACCTTACCTATGACGGAAAAGAGCATTATGTGAGTATAGATAGCCCCGCGCATCCTCTGATGTCGGAGGGGAGCTTCAGCTATGAATGGTACAAAAACGGTGAGCCGCAAAATATGCCAAGCGATAGAATAGCGGTACGGAGCGTTGCCGACTCGGGAGCATATAAATGTAAAATAACATTTGCGTATATGGGGGATTTTGTGTCGGTTACAACACCAGAGGTCTCGGTGAATATCGAAAAAATGAAGGTAGCTCTGCCAAGCAATATCCGCACAGAGTATAACGGAGCATATCAGTCACCGCCGCCCGCAACAGAGCTATACACGCAAAAGACGCTCTCGTTTATTAATGTCGGAGCTTATACTGTCGAAATAGAGCTTACCGATAAGGAAAACTGTGTCTTTGAGGGCACTATGTCATATAAGGCAAGCTTTATCTTTGAAATAACTCGGGCGAAGAACTACTTTATATCGCTACCCGAGGTAGGCCCCGCCTTCGTTGGCGTACCGCCGACCGTCAGCTCGAGAGCCGCCTTCGGTGTGGCGTATACCGAATATTTCGTTTCGGGTGAGTGGTCGCGTGACTGTCCCCGCGCTGTCGGAGAATATATGCTACGCGCGGTGGTGGCACCCTCGGAGAACTTTGAGGGGGCGATATCCGCCCCTGTCAGCTTTGACGTCAGGGAGGATGTCTGCATCGGTATCAGCGTAGATACGCCCCCGAAAAAAACCGAGTATCTTGCGTTTGAGCGCCTCACGCTTGACGGAGCCATAGTCTACGCGCTCTATACCAGCGGCACCCATAGGCTGATACAGGACACCGAGCTTGCCGTAAAATATAAGCAAGGAGATAGCCTTCGCGTTTTTGACAGCTCGGTGACACTCCTTTTCGGTGAGGTAAGCGTTCCTCTTGCGGTAAGCGTTAAGCCGAGAGAGTACGACATATCGGGTGTAAGGCTTGAAGAATGTGAGCTTATATATTCGCAAAGCAGGCAATGCCCGAGTGTCGTCTGTGATGTGATAGGTCTTGACGGAATTCCTCTTACCTATACCATTCGCGGCGGCGGAGTTGATGTGGGAGAATATATCGCCTATATAGATTTTGCCACCGAAAGCTTTAACTATAAGCTTCCGCCCACCCTTGAGCTTCCCTTCAGAATACTGCCCCTTGAGATAATCCCCGTATTTGAGAACACACGCTTCACCTACGATAAGAGCGCCAAGGTACCGAGCGCCTATATAACTACACCGATGGGCGAGAGAATAGAGCTTGCGGTGACAGGTGCCGCCACCTATGCGGGAGAATACCGCGCGGAGGCGATATCCCCCTCGGCAAACTACGTCCTGAAAAGCGCAAGCTGTGAATTTGTGATTGAAAGGGCGCGCCTTGACCTATCCTCGGTGAAGTGGTCGGGGGAGGTCTTTGACTATGACGGTACGGCTCACTCGGTAACCCTTGAGGGGCTTCCCGACGGGGTCTCGGTTATAGGCTACGCGGGGCGAAGCGCAACCGAGGCAGGGGAGTATACCGCGACGGCAACGCTCTATTTTGACGAGAGAAATTATATTTCGGAGGGAGTGCTAACTCATAAATATACCGTAAGACCGATATATTACGATTTTTCGGATTTTGTATTTCTTGATACGACGCTGACCTATGACGGAGATGAAAAGCACCCCGAGCTAAGAGGCAGGCTTCCCGTGGGCTATGACGGCAGTATGCCAACGGTAGCTTTTGAGGGCGCCCCAACCGATGTAGCTCAAGGCGTGAGTGTAAAAATTACACTTATCAGCACGAGTAAAAACTATCTTACAAGTGAGCCGATTTACAGGACTGTCACCGTACTGCCTAAGCAAATAGAGGTAATCTGGTCGGGTGGCGATGTGGTTTATGACGGCAGAGCAAAGACACCCTACGCACACTCACCCGAATGCGAAATAAGGGTTACGGGCGGCGGAGTAAACGCAGGACGGTATATCGCGACCGCCACACCCTTAAGCAAAAATTATACGGTAATAAATCCCACTCTCATATTCAATATTCTGAAAATGAAGAACAGCTTTACCGAGCAGCCGTCTATCGTCGGCGGATACGAGGGAGATGCGCCGAAGCCGATAGGCGGAGTGAAATACGGACAGATAGCCTTCAGCTATTATACCGATATCACCCTCTCAAGCGAAGCGCCCCTGCCCTTAAGCTACGGCAGCTATTATATGGTAGCCCGCGCGGATGAGGGGGAGAACTACGAGGGAATAGTATCATCCCCGATACCGTTTACGGTAAAGCAGATATTGCCAATCTCAATTGAGGCAAGGCTTAAAAGCACAAGCCTTGTCGCATTTAGCAGGCTTACCGATGCGGATATTGAGGTGTTCTTAAAAAACAATAACGGAAGCACTACCGTACTGTCTTACCCCTCGTTCACCGTAGCCTATCAGAACGGCGATTCCCTAAGGGCGCGTGACACAGAGGTGAGTATTACCGCTGGCGATTTCAGCTGCAAGCTCTCGGTAAAAGTGGCGCTCGCGACCTACGATACCTCGGGTGTGCGGTGGACTGTAACGCACGCGGTTTATAACGGAGGGAGCATACAGTCTCTTCTTACAGGGCTTCCTGAGGGCGTCAGCGTCAGGGAGTATATATGCAACAGAGGCACCGATGCGGGTAATTATCCGCTTCTCGCAAGTCTTGAGTATGACAGCGAAAACTATAATCCCCCATATATAAAGGAGCAGCTTCTGACAATAGAGAAAAGGTGCATTACGCTGCCCGATGACATAAGCCATATATATGACGGTGAGGTGAGGGTACTTGATGTGCCAAGCTGTGAATACTATATCGGCGGCAGCCTCAGCGCAAGCTCTGTCGGGCGGTATCTCTTGTCGGTAAACCTTTATGATACGAAGAACTATAAAACCGATAGGAAGGGTGTTACCCTTACTGTAATCCCTCGCGGTATAACGCTTGAGGTAACCGATAAATACGGCTCATATAAATGCGTAGAGGGTAGCATAATACAGGGAGACGAGCTAGGTATAACTGTGGATGAAAAGGAGGGATTTGTATATATAAGTATACAAAACCCTAATTATGCCGCAAAGATAATTCCGTTTGACACATCAAAGACTTCCGATAATATATGGATATTGCTTCTCATAATTTTAATAGCTCTAATACTCTCGTTTTCGCTTTATGTCTTGTATGTAAGGCGGGACGCTGTGCTTGTTTTCGTGCGTACGCTCGTGGGAAGCCTTAAGGGCGGGCAGAGGCAGAGTGCCTATAAGGCTCAGTGTCTGCCGACACCAACCGCGCTTCTTGCGACCGACGCGAAATATGCCGACACCGCTATCAGTAATTATCTGGCTAAGAGCCTAGTACGCAAGGGTAGAGAGAAAATCTACACAGAGGGCAGAGGCCGGGAGACGGTCTATCTTGCCGATATTTCGGAGGCCTTCTCATCCTCGGACAGAATAGATATAAACGCCCTTAAGGAAAAGGGGCTTATACCGAAGGACACCTCATATATAAGAATTGAGGGCGGCGGTGTGCTAGACAAGGCGCTTCATATTATTGCCGACAGCTTTTCGCCCGTTGCGGTAAAAATGATTGCCCTGACGGGCGGCACGTCAACAAGGTCGCGCACGCGTGTTAAAAGAAAAAGATAATACTTCCTTGATTTTTTTAAAGCTTTGTGCTATAATGCTAAATATAAGGCTGTATACCCTGGTATACAGAATGCAATTTGATTTTGGGAGCATAAAATGGGAAGTAAAAAAATAAATATAAGAAGGCTTACCCTGATAGCGCTTTTTACCGCGATAGTTGCGGTTATGCAGATGCTTGGAGGCTTTATTAAATTCGGACAGTTTTCGGTAACGCTCGTTCTCGTACCGATAGTTGTCGGTGCGGCAATGTGCGGTGTCGCCACGGGCGCGTGGCTCGGCTGTGTCTTTGGACTTATGGTATTCGCGACGGGAGATGCCGCGGCATTCCTCGCAATAGATCCTGCGGGAACTATCGTTACGGTAATGCTTAAGGGCATACTCGCTGGACTTGCGGCAGGTCTTACCTACAAGCTTCTTTCGCGTATCAACCGTTACCTTGCGGTTTTTACCGCGGCAATTGTATCGCCTGTTGTCAATACGGGAATATTCCTTATAGGCTGCAATCTCTTTTTCTACGATACGGTAAGTCAGTGGGCGCTCGCTGACGGCAAGGCGGTAGGTGCTTATCTTATTCTCGTTATGGTAGGCGCGAACTTCCTCTTTGAGGTGCTTTTCAACGTAGTGCTTTCGCCCGCTGCTGTGAGAATAGTTGATATAGCCAAGAAAAAAGAAAATAATTAAAAAAAGAGGCTGTCTCGAATGTGATATTTGAGATAGCCTCGTTAAAGTTTGATAGGGAATAGGCGGTATGGATAATATCAGGATAATTTACAAGGATGAAGCAATAGTCGTTATAGACAAGCCCTACGGTATGCCCTCTCAGGAGGATAGGACGGGCGATGCCTCGGTGCTTACCGTGCTTTCAGAAATGCTTAAGGAACGGGGCGAGAGTGCTGAACTATACCCCGTACACCGTCTTGACCGAGGAGTTGGCGGACTTATGGCGATTGCAAGAACTAAATCCGCCTGTGCCGAGCTTAATCTTCTGATACAGGAGGGGAGGCTTCACAAGGAATATCTTGCCGTCGCCTTCGGACACTGCGATGGCGGAGCCTATACCGACTATCTCTTTAAGGACGCCGCTACCAATAAATCCTACGCGGTAAGGACTAAAAGACAGGGCTCAAGGCTGGCTTCGCTTGATGCCGCGCCTCTTGCTTACTCAAAAATAGCCGAGCGTGAGGCTACGCTCGTGCGGGTAGTGATTCACACAGGCAGACACCACCAGATACGCGCTCAGCTGTCCTCAAGAGGCTATCCGCTTGTAGGTGACAGGAAATACGGCGGGGTATGCGCGCAGGCTCGGAATATTGCGCTACTCTCGCACCGCCTATCGTTTACGCTGTATGGAAGGGAATTTGACTTTAAGCTGCTGCCGAGGACGGATGCCTTTCCATTCTCACTTTTTGAAAAGGAGCTTAAAAACTGTGAATAAGACCGAAAAGCTATATTTTAAGGATGCCTACCTGAGCGCATTTAGCGCAAGGGTTCTCTCTGTAGCCGAGGTCGAGGGCGGCTACGAGGTCGTTCTTGACAAAACCGCATTCTTCCCGAGCGAGGCAGGGCAGTCTGCCGATACGGGTAAGCTTGCGGGCGCTAATGTGCTTGATGTGTACGAGCGAGAGGGCGTTATATACCACCTGACCGATAATATGCTCCCTGTCGGTGAGAGTGTCAGGGGTGAAATTGATTTTGATATCCGCTTTGAGAAGATGCAGTGCCATACGGCGGAGCATCTTTTGTCGGGCTTGCTTTACGAGCGCTACGGTGTTGACAACGTGGGCTTTCATCTCGGTGAATATGAGGTGACCTTTGACACCTCGCGCAGAATGAGCGCCGAGGAGCTTATGAAAATAGAGGCGGAGGCAAATGCCGTAATCTACAAAAATCTTCCCGTCAGCGCCGAGATATACGATTGCGAGGAAGCTATCGGCTCGCACTACAGGTCAAAGCGGGCGATTGCGGGGCAGGTCAGAATAGTGACTATTCTCGGTGTTGATTCATGCGCCTGCTGCGCGCCTCACGTTGCGAGAACGGGCGAGATAGGTATTATAAAAATCCTTCGCGAGCAGTCCTATAAGGGCGGAAGCAGAATATGTATGTTAGCAGGCAAAAGAGCCTATGATTTTATAACAAAGCTTTACAAAACCGCGCAAAACGCGTCATCTGCTCTCTCGTATCCCATTCTTGAAATTGCCGACGGAATAGCCCGCCGTGACGAGGAAATCAAGGAGCTTAAGCTTGCTCTTCGCGAGAGTGAGAGGTCGCGGCTCTTAGCAGGCATCCCGACACTTTCGCAAAGTGGGCGTCAGGTGATTTTTGCCGACACCGACGATGCCTCGCTTGCGCGCGAGTGTGCTAATCTTCTTCTTGAAAAAGCAGATGAGCTGGCGGTCGTGCTCTACCGCGCGGGGGCAGGCGTTGGCTTTGTTATGCTTGGGCGTGAGGATGTCGGGGCAATATGCAAAAAAGCCACCCTTGCGCTCGGCGGCCGCGGAGGCGGCAGAGGACCGATGGCACAGGGTAGCTTTTCCTCGGATATATCTGAAATTATAGAATATTTCAATTCTTAAGGCTTGAATTTGAGTACTATTTCGTCGGTTGCCGGCTCAAGCTTTGTGAGCTTAACACCCGCCGCGGCAAGCATTCTCTTTGAGTTTACGGTGGACTGCGTATCGGCATACTTGTCCGAGAGGTAAATTACCTCGCGTATGCCCGCCTGAATGATTGACTTCGCGCACTCATTGCAGGGGAAAAGACCTACATATACTCTTGAGCCGACGAGCGACTTGCCTCGCGTGTTGAGTATTGCGTTAAGCTCTGCGTGTACCACGAACTGATACTTCGTCTCACCGAGACTTTCGTCTCTGTTCCAGGGGAAATCGTCATCCGAGCAGCCCTTGGGGAAGCCGTTGTAGCCTGTTGAAAGAATACGGTTGTTTTCATCAACAATACACGCGCCGACCTGTGTGCTGGGGTCCTTTGAGCGCTGAGCCGCAAGCAGGGCAACGCCCATAAAATACTCGTCCCAGCTGATATAGCCTTCTCTTTTTCCAGTCATATCGCACCTCGTTTTTTTATTTAGTATATCATTTATATACCGTGTTGTCAAGCATAACCGTTCATTAATCTATAAGAGAGGAGTGAGTAGCTATATACAGTAAATGTACGCTTTGCGAAAGGCGCTGTCTTGTAAACCGCACCGCGGGGCAGGTTGGCTTTTGTAAAATGAGTGACAGAATAAAGCTTGCGAGGGCTGACCTTCATTTTTACGAGGAGCCAATCATATCGGGCACGCGCGGGTCGGGTGCTATCTTTTTTTCGGGCTGCTCGCTTGGCTGTGTATTCTGTCAGAACAGAGAAATCTCTCACGGCGGCTTCGGTGAATATGTAAGCGAGGGGGAGCTTGCCGATATAATGCTTCGTCTATACGGCAGAGGCGCGCACAATATAAACCTTGTAACCCCGACACACTTTGTACCGAGTATAGCAGGCGCCCTTACCGAGGCAAGGAAAAGGGGACTTGAAATTCCCGTTGTTTATAATACCTCATCATATGAGAGCGCCTCGTGTATGGAAATGCTCTCGCCCCTGATAGATGTCTACCTTCCCGACCTGAAATATCACACGAAAAAAAGCGCGGGCAGATATTCCTATGCGGAGGACCTGCCCGAGATAGCGAAGCGGAATATTGATATTATGTATGAGAGCCGAGGTCCCGTATGCCTTGATAAGGATGGGCTTATCACCTCGGGCGTCGTTGTAAGGGTGCTTCTTCTGCCCGCCCACGTTGCCGAGGCAAAGCTTATTCTGAAGTATCTTCACACCCGCTACGGTGATAATATCTTTATCAGCATTATGAGCCAGTACACACCCATAAGCGGACTTACCCCGCCGCTTAACAGGCGGGTGAGCATCAGCGAGTATGCCGAGCTTTGCGACTATGCAAGCGACATCGGCATAAAAAACGCCTTCGTACAGGACAGAGAGAGCGCTGACGGCAGCTTCACCCCGAAATTTGACCTTACGGGCGTAAAACCGATATAGCCTATCCGTTTATAAGCTTATAAAGCTCGGATTTTGCCACGCCGCGGTCCTTGGCCGCGGCCTTTATTGCGTCCATTTTCCTAAGACCGAGCGCCTCATAGTGCGCGACATGCTCGGCGGGGGAGAGGTCGCACAGGGAATTGTCGCACGCGGCAGAGCCACCCTCGACGACAAGCACATATTCGCCCCTCGGCTCGTGCTCGCTGTAATAATCGTCAGCACCGCCAAGGGTAGTCCTTATGACTTCCTCATTTATCTTGGTAAGCTCACGGCATAGAGATATTCTTCGCCCCTCACCGAATGCTTCCTTCATATCCTCAAGAGTTTTTTTAAGTCTGTGAGGTGCCTCGTAATATATTACGGTGCGCACCTCGCACGCAAGCTCTGAGAGCCTTTTTCTTCGCTCGGTTGACTTTGAGGGAAGAAAGCCCTCAAAGCAGAATTTTGATGTGGAAAGCCCCGACACCGCAAGCGCGCTTACCGCGGCGCTCGCCCCTGGGATTACGGATACTCTGATGCCCGCATCCGCGCAAAGCCTTACTATATCCTCACCTGGGTCGCTTATCGCAGGCATTCCCGCATCTGTTATCACCGCGCAGGACTCACCGCCGAGAAGCCTTGCCACTATCCGCTGTCCGCTTTCGTGCCTGTTATGCTCGTGATAGCTGACAAGCTCGCCCTTAATGCCCAGAAGCGAAAGGAGCTTTGCCGAATTTCTTGTATCCTCGCAGGCGATGAAATCCACCTCGCTGAGCACCTTCTTCGCCCTCTCGGTTATATCCGCAAGGTTGCCTATGGGTGTCGCGACGAGATACAGAGTATGGCTTTCGGTTTTGTTTTTACTGTCGTGCATTTTTTAAACCTCTTTTAAAATATACATCGGGAAATGAGCCGTTTTCGAGAATATACCTCATACCGTCGGAATATTCTCTATGCTCACGGTCTTTATACAGAATAAGCGGGGGAGTTGTATATAGCCCGACACCGCCGCCGCGCCTGCCCTCAACAAGCACCATAGACGGCTCGCAGTCGGCAGAGGCAAAAACCATAGTCAGACGCTTCGGCTCAATCTTATTTTCCCGCATAGCAAGGATAAGATCGGTAAGTCGGTCGGGTCGGTACACAGCGTAAAAGGCACCGCCGAATTTCAGCTTCCTTTTTGCGCAGGCAAGAAAATCACCGATATCACCGAACACCTCGTGCCTTGCGGCATTTTTCTCGTCCTCCGAGTTTGCGCGCCCGCTTGTGGTTTTCATATAAGGCGGATTTGTAAATACCGCATCATAATCCTCGGAGTGGGGAAGCTCTCTTACGTCGGCGCATATAACCTCAAGTCGGTCGCAAAGACGGTTGAGCTCGGCATTCCTTTTCGTAAGCGAGGCATAGGCCTCCTGCACCTCGGCGCAGGTTATACGCGTCAGCTTTTCTCTTGATAAAAGAAGCAGGCTGATAATTCCCGTGCCCGAGCCAAGCTCAAGCCCGACACCCTTATGACGTGAGATATACGCGGCAAGCAAAAGCGCGTCTGTTCCAAAGGTAAGCCCGCCCGTGCGCTGTATTAAAGATAGCTTATCGTTGACAGCGTCAAGTCTTTCGCCCTGAAGTAATTTAATATCCATAATTAATCCTTGAAAGCTTTTATAGAAGAAGGACTGTCGCAAAAGCTATTGCGGCAGTCCTTTTTTACCGATTATGTATAAATTACTCCTCGGCGGGTGCTCCAACGGGGCAAGTGTCTGCGCAAGAACCGCAGCTAACGCACTCGTCAGCGTTGATTACGTACTTGCCGTCGCCCTCGGAGATGCAACCGGTGGGGCATGCATCTGCGCAAGCGCCGCAGGAAATGCACTCATCAGAAATCTTGTAAGCCATCGTAGATTACCTCCATAATTATTGACTACATATATTTTAACACATTCAAAGAAAAAATCAAGGGGTTTTGTAAAAAAATATCAAAGTAAAGTATTCCCTTAATACGGGCTTATTCGCCGTCACCCTCGTCCTCTGTATCGGCATTGTGCTTAGCGCCCCTCGCTCTTATAATCTTAAGGTCCTTGACCTTGTATACCTTTGCCGTGTCCTTTTCCTTATCGGTGAGCCTTACGCGCACTTCCTCTGCAAGCGGCTTTATCTCAATAACCACGCCCTCGCCGTCGGGTGTTTTAACTACTGTACCCGTCGGGGGAGTAACCTTGATTGCCGCCTCATATACCTCGTGCTCGTAGCGCAGACAGCACATAAGCCTTCCGCAAGCACCCGATGCCTTCGTGCTGTTAAGGGCAAAGTTCTGTTCCTTCGCCATCTTTATCGACACCTGCACGAAATCGGTGAGGAAGCCCGCGCAGCAGTATTTTCTTCCGCATATGCCAAGTCCGCCCATCATTTTCGTCTCGTCGCGTATTCCTATCTGACGAAGCTCTATCCTCGTTCTGAAGGTAGAGGCAAGGTCCTTGACCAGCTCCCTGAAATCAACTCTTGATTCGCAGGTAAAATAGAATATAAGCTTTGAGTTGTCAAAGGTGTATTCCACCGCCGCAAGGCTCATTCCAAGCTTATGCTCGGCAATCTTTTTCTTGCATATTATTGCCGCGTCAAGCTCCATCTCGCGGTTCTTCTCGTCACGCAGAAGGTCATCCTTCGTGGCAATTCTTGTAATTGACTTGAGGGGCTGGATAATATCCGTCTCGGGCACCTGCTTGCCCGCAAGCTTGACAGTGCCTATTTCGGTACCTCTCGAGGTATCAACGATAACCTTTTCGCCAACGCTCGGTGTAAGACCTGCTGGGGAGAAATAATATATCTTTCCCGCCTCGCGAAAGGCAACGCCCACGACCTCAACCTTAGGTACGTCAGGCATATCGTCAGCGTCCTTATTAACGGCTATGCCGTTATCATCGCTTAAAATAGTGGCGGTATCGGCCTCGGCGACATCCGCGTCGGTCGCCGTATCAGGCGATATCTCGGCTGTCAATTCATCGGGGGTGCCTTGAACCTCGGTATCCTCCGCCTTTGCGGCGGCATCGCCGCGCTTACCGCGCCCCTTGTAGCGGTGGTACCATTTCTTATTGTTCTTGCCCATTCAAATTCTCCTATTAACTAATCCTTGGCAAAATTATCTGCCTTACTGTGTTTTTTAATTCTTACCGATATTTCGGTAAGGAGCGTTGAGGTAATTACATATTTGTCGATATCTGCTATAGCACCGAGTAAAATATCCGTGACCGAAACCAGCCTTCTCGCGCTGACCGTCTTAAGCGCGGGGCTTATATCTCCTTCGCTCTTGAAGAAGTGAAGCTCCGCGTCCTCGCCGAGCACCCTTACCGCGATAAGGTCGCGTAGGGCCACGAGTGTACATTCAAGGGCGGCACGAAGCTGGTCTCTTGCGGTGGGGAAGTCGAGAAGCGCGCCGTATAGTTTAGAGAAGGGAACTCTCTGAGGAAGCGCGCCCACGAAGGCGAGCGTGCATTCAACGAGCGCGCGTCTTTCGTTCTGCTTTTCATCTTCAAGATTTTCAAGCGCCGCACCGATAGCACCGCCCGAGGCCTGCGCCGCAAGCGTGAGCCTTTCCTCGCTGTGCCCTGAGGTAAGCCTTTTCAAGTGCGTAAGCACCTCACCCGTGCCGAAGCATTCCATATTTACTGCCTGCACACGGCTTCTTATCGTAGAGAGTATCTTATCTTGAGACGGAGCGATAAGTATGATATATACCGCGCGCGGCGGTTCCTCAAGAACCTTGAGAAGTGCGTTTTGCGATTGGGGTGTCAGGGCATCCGCGTTTTCGATAATATAGACCTTCAGGTCGGATTCCGAGGGTGAGAGGAACATATCCTCTCTGATTATCCTTACCTCATCAACACCGAGCGTAGCCTTGCCCGCCTTTTGAGAAAGGTATTTTACATCGGTATGCTCGTGTGCTCTTATTCGTCTGCACACAACGCATCTGCCGCAGGGAAGCCTCTCGCCGCCCTCTCGGCAAAGAAGCGCCATTGCAATAGCGTCTGCCAGCGTGCGCTTGCCCGAGCCGCGTGCGCCGTTTATCATAATTGCGTGAGGCAGAGTGCCCGCGCTGATAGCCTCGCCGAGCCTTCGTCTTGTGTCGGCGTTGCCGAGGATGCCGTCAAGGAATATCAAAGTAGCACCCCCCTTACAAATTACGGCTTTACCTAATAATTATAACAGTATTTTGCCGCCTTGTCAATCATTTTTCATACGGCGGATAATAATATATGTGTAAAAATTTAAAAATATATTGAATTCTTTCCAAAACTGTGATAAAATAGGCACATATATTATTTTAGCAAGCTGACCAGATGCTGAAGGAGATTGTAATATGGAAAAATTTTATCTTACTACCGCTATCGCTTACGCCTCGCGTAAGCCTCATTTCGGTAACACCTACGAAATAATAATGGCAGACGCCTTCGCGAGATTTCAGCGTCAGATGGGCAAGGATGTATTCCTCTGCACGGGCACCGACGAGCACGGACAGAAAATAGAGGAGTACGCAAAGGCCGCGGGCATCACACCCAAGGAATACGTTGACAGGGTAGCAGGCGAGATAAGGGGCATCTGGGACCTTATGAATGTCAAGTACGATTACTTCATCAGGACCACCGATGACTATCACGAGCGCGCCGTCGCAAAGATTTTCAAGAAATTCTTCGACAAGGGCGATATATACAAGGGACATTACGAGGGCTGGTACTGCACCCCCTGCGAGTCCTTCTTCACCAATACACAGGTTCAGGACGGCAAATGCCCCGATTGCGGCGCACCCGTAAAGCAGGCGCGTGAGGAGGCTTACTTCTTCAAGATGTCAAAGTATGCCGATCGCCTTCGCAAGCACATTGAGGAAAATCCAGGCTTTATCGAGCCTGAAAGCCGTAAGCGCGAGATGATAAACAACTTCTTGAACGCTGGCCTTCAGGACCTGTGCGTGTCGCGCACCTCGTTCAGCTGGGGAATACCCGTTGACTTTGATAAAAAGCACGTGGTCTACGTATGGCTTGACGCGCTCACCAACTATATAACGGCAATCGGCTATGACCCCGATAAGAGCTTTGAGGAGCAGAGCGAGAGCTTCAAAAAATATTGGCCCTGCGATGTTCATATTATCGGTAAGGATATTTTGAGATTTCATACCATCTACTGGCCGATATTCCTTATGGCGCTTGATCTTCCGCTTCCCAAGAAGGTATTCGGACACCCCTGGTTTAACTCGGGCACCGATAAGATGAGCAAGTCAAAGGGTAATGTAATCTACGCGGATGAGCTTGCCGAGTACTTCGGTGTTGACGGTGTGCGCTACTACGCGCTCTCGGAGATGCCATACAATTCCGACGGAACCATCACCTACGAGAACGTTATCACAAGATACAACAACGACCTTGCCAACAACCTCGGCAATCTTGTCAGCCGTACTCACGCGATGACCGTCAAGTATTTCGGCGGTATCGTTCCCGCCTCGGAGGATCTAAGAGCTATTGATGCCGAGCTTATCAACGCAATTCTTGACGGCATTTCCGAGGCAAAGGAGCTTATGAGCAATTACCGCGTGAGCGACTCGCTTGAGGCTATCTTTACCGCCCTTCGCCGCGCTAACAAGTATATAGATGAAACCACCCCCTGGGTGCTTGCCAAGAATGAAGCCGACAGACCTCGTCTTGCGACGGTAATATATAATCTTCTTGAGGTTGTAAGAATGGCTGCCGTTGCGCTGACACCCTATATTCCCGCTACCGCGGAGAGGATCTTCACAATACTCGGTACGGATAAGAGAGATTACGATACCGCAAAGACCTTCGGCCATCTTGAGGCAGGCAAGCCACTCGGTGAGCCCTCTGTGCTTTTCGCAAGAGTAGACGAGAAAAAGCTTCTTGAGGAAATTGAGGCAAAGCGCCTTGAGGCGGAAAAGAAGAACGCGCCCGCACCCGCGCCCGAGCCCGAGCGTGAGGCAGAGATAGGCATTGAGGATTTTGCCAAGGTAGAGCTCAGAGTTGCCGAGATTATCGAGGCGGAGCCCGTACCGAAGGCAAAGAAGCTTCTCAAGCTTAAGGTAGATCTCGGCTTTGAGACGCGCCAGGTGGTATCGGGAATTGCGAAGTTCTATACACCGGGTGAGCTTATCGGTAAAAAGGTAGTCCTCGTCTGCAATCTCAAGCCCGCAAAGCTTTGCGGTGTTGATTCCTTCGGTATGCTTCTTGCCTCGGGCGAGGAAGAAGTACGCGTAGTATTCCTTGACGCGTCCTGCAAGAACGGAGACAGAATACACTGATGAGGTATTTTGATTCTCACGCGCACTATTATGACGAGCGCTTCCTTGAGGAGGCGGAGGGAGCCGATAAAATACTCGATACTCTCTTTGACACCTCGCTTTCGTATACTGTCAATGTAGGCACAAGATACGAGACCTGCCTTGCCGCGGTAGCGCAGGCGAGGAAATATCCCCGTATGTATACCGCCCTCGGCATCCACCCTGGTGATATCCGCTTTATTGATTATAGCATGGAAAGAGCGCTTGAGGAGCTTCGCGCGCTTATTCTTGACCCAAAGTCAAAATGCGTGGCTCTCGGTGAGATAGGTCTTGATTATCACTATCCCGACACCGACAAGGCGCGCCAGGCGGAGTATTTCAGGGCGCAGATGAAGATGGCAGAGAAATTGAATTTACCTGTTGTTATTCACGACAGAGAGGCTCACGAGGATGTAATGAATATCGTCAGGGAGTTTCCCTCTGTGCGCGGTGTTATGCACAGCTTCTCAGGCTCATCCGAGATGGCGCGCGAGCTTGTATCGCTCGGTTATTTTGTGTCCTTTTCGGGCACTCTTACCTTCACCAACGCAAGGCGCCCCAAGGAAGCCTGTGCCGCGATACCGATTGAGAATATTCTTATTGAGACCGACTGCCCCTATCTTGCGCCGCACCCTGTCAGGGGCACGCTCAACCACTCGGGAAATCTTGTATATACAAACAGAATGCTCGCCGAAATCAAGGGAATATCCGAGGAGGACGCGGCACTTATAACCGAGAAAAACGCAAAAGGATTTTTTAGAATATAATAAATGAGGCTGTCTCAAGATTAGCATTTGAGACAGCCTCTTATATTGCCGTATTTGCAAACTATAGTATGCAAATACGGATTTTACTCGTCTATTGCCGTACTGTTATAGTCAGCTCTTGTGAATAAGGAATTGAAAAGGCACAGATACTGCATCGGCACCGTTTCGATATTGAAGGCAAAGCCCATATAGCCAAGCTCATGGCAGGTAAGCATCAGCTCTTTTATCATAACGAGCGACGGAAAGCATACAGCCCCGACCTGCCTTTTAGAGCAAGGTACTGTGGTGCTGAAGCTTGATATAAGCGTTTTATCGTCGGTGCTTATAGCCTTTGCCCACCTTCTGCCGAGGCGCACTATTGCGTCTCTTTCATATCCTCTGCCGTCAACCAGACCAAAGTCGGGAAGCGAGACAAACACCTTTGAGCTTTCTGTAAGATCGGTAAAGGCAAAGGACAGCTCTCGGTATTCGCCTATTGACAAAAGCTCATCCGAGAGGGTAAGCACCGAGGCATCCGAGAGGTCGGCAATCTCACCGTCCTCTTTCCTTACACCTGTGATAAGCAGAAGATTTCTGCCAATCATAGCCCGCCTTGCCGAGAGGATAAACTCGGTATATAAAGAGCTGTGCGTGCTGTCGTCACCGCAAAGATACAGTCCGTCATATCCGCCCGCCTCGGCAAGCCTTATCATACCGTCGAGCATTAGCGACACAGCGCCCCTGTCACCGAGCCAGCTCGCATTGATAAGCTCTATTCCGAGAAGCGCCTGCAGTCCCTTTTCCTTTGCAAGCGATACCGCAGAGGTAAGGTCCGCCGGCTTCGTTCTTATATCCGAATTTATTGTGTACTGCATAAATACCGCGTAGGTAAGATAGGGAAGCGCTTCCTTGAATTTTTCAAGCCTGCAACTACCTGTGACAATGCCGATAGCGCTGGACGGGCCGTTTGTCGGTGTCTGGTACTTAATAGCAAGCATAACCCCAGGGATTACGCTATCCCCATCAATCAAGGACGGATTGTTCGTTTTAAGCGTGTTTTTCTTCACCCCGTACCGAAGCGCCAGCCTTCCCAGCGTATCACCCCCGCGGGTAAGCGCCTCAAGCGTCGGCTTTCGTATTATCAGCTCTTCGCCCTCGCATAAATTATCCCTATATAACCCGTTGTCCTCGGCAAGACGGGTTTGACTTACCGAGTAATGCTTTGATATGTCGGCAAGCCCCTCGCCCAAATTTACTCTGTGTATTATCATATCAACCTTCATTCCTCCGCCGTAGGCGACCGCACAAATTGTTGATGAATTTTCGGTATCGCGCTTGGCGTGACGATTTTGAATAAGGCTCAAAATCGCGAAAATTCGGGCGTGAAACAGGCTATCCGAAAGAATAGATGTTACATAACTTTCACGCTAAGTTCTGTGCGTTTTTCCTTTTCAGTATATTCTGTGCGAAATTAATTGTCACACCCAACCATAATACCACAAGTGCGTGTGTGCATTATGTCATATTTTGCGAGAGGGGAGAATAATTTTTATGTTTTACTTGAAAAAATCTCTGCCGTATGGTAGAATATTCTTGTAAATCGCAAAAATCAGTAGCTTTTATTAACGAGAGGTTATTATGAGAATTAAGAAGGGCTTTGTTTTAGAGGAAGTGGCAGGTCGGTATCTCGCGTGTGCCACAGGCGACCTTGTTGCCGAGTTTTCGGGACTTGTCACGCTCAATTCGACAGGTGCGTTTCTTTGGGGCTTGCTCACAGAGGGCGATACCACAGAGGAGGGGATGCTCTCGCGTATGCTTTCGGAATATGAGGTCAGCGAGGATGTCGCAAGGGCGGATATCTCGGCATTCGTAAAAAAGCTTCGCGACGGCGGTATTCTTGATGAATAATTCGGATAAGACCCCTCGCGACGGCGCTCCCGCGGTGTCGGCAGGCTTTGACGGCATTGAGGCTGTGCTTGATAAGACGGGCGTGTATGCCTCGGTCACAGAGGGCGTCAGTATGCGCCCGCTCTTTAAAACACACCGAGATGTCGTGGTGCTTGAGCCACCCACCGACAGGCTGAAAAAATACGATGTCGCCCTCTACCGTGTCGGTAGCAGGTATGTCCTTCACCGCGTTGTCGGTATTGATGATAAGTCAGGGGTATATCTCATCAGGGGTGACAACACCTTCAGAATTGAAAGAATTTCCTTTGACGCGGTTATCGCAAGGCTGGTGTCCTTCAACCGAGGGGGTGTGCATTATTCTGTGACCGATAAGGGCTATCTTCGCTATGCCGTAATATGGAACGCTATCTATCCTGTAAGATTTATCCTGCACAAGACACGCGCTATGCTCGGCAGAATAAAAAGGGCACTTTTCAGAAGAAATAGAAAAAAGGATTAACTTCACACGGACGGTGAAATTAATCCTTTTTTATTTTAGAGGGCTATTTTTTGCCGTATTCGCTGATATGTCGCTTTATCGCTTCAAAGCTCTCGTCGCTTATCGCGTGTTCCATCTTGCAGGCATCTCTTACCGCGATATCTCTTCCTACGCCGAGGGCGACAAGCATTTCGGTAAGCACGGTGTGCCTGTCAAGAATTTTTTCGGCAAGCTCAAGACCGCATTCGGTAAGCGATATATGACCGCTTGTATTAACCGTGATAAAGCCACCTGATTTCAGAAGTCCTACCGCGCGGGATACGGACGGCTTTGAATAGCCCATCTCATCGCAAATATCTATTGCGCGCACATGCTCCTGGCGCTTTGAAAGCATAAGTATCGTTTCAAGATACATTTCGCCCGATTCCTGAATTTGCATAAAACCTCCTTAAAATTCGCTTATATAAATAATTATACCCGATTTTTTAAAAAAAGTCAAGTGATGTCGGCAAGCGTGACTATGGCCTCGGCATTGATACTGCCGTCGGGCTTTACTGTCCTGATATAGGTTTTCTCACCCGCATCCGCACGGAGCACGGTGAGTGCTTCCTTCCACCTTGCCTCGCTCTTATAGCTTATATCAATAGATGCTATGCGCCTCATATCAAGCGGAAGAAAGTTTGAGAACATATCCGCGTATTTCGTATTGTTGAGATGCCTGTTCTGGTCGAGGTCCTGATAGGATACTGTATATGTACCTACCGTCTTTAGCCCGTCTGGAAATCTTTCGTGCATCATATCCATATCAAGCGGGTCCGAGGTCTCGATAGGCAGAGTAAAGCCCGATGTCCTCACAAGCGAGTGTGTCTCGGTATTGATAAGCGCCCACGAGGAGCTTGCCCTCGCGATAATCTCACCGTCGCGCCGAAGGGTGTAGCACCTCGGGAAGATAAAGCCCTTGCTATGACAGGGAAAGCTCGTCGCCATCAGCCTGTCGTATACAAAAATCGGCTTGTATATCTCAAGCTTCATTCGGCTTATAATAAAGGCAAGCCCCCGTGATATGAGGTTATCGTAGGACAGTCCGTTTTCGGTAAGCTGATTTTGCGCCGCCGTCTGTATATAGCGAAGCACGGATGAGGTCTTTGCCACCCCGTTGAAGTCCATATCGTGAATATCCGTCACAAGCTCGTATGAGTATTTAGATTTTGCCGTCATTTAAAAATCCGCCTTTCATATAGGATATTATACCTCAAAATTATTAAAATTTAAAGAGCAAAGTAAAAATTCGTTGCAAATTTCTTGCCTTTATGGTAAAATAAAAGAAAAGCGAGGTAAATAGAATATGACAATGCTTACAAAGGAAAATTTCAATAATACGCTTGAGAGCACCTCTGGGCTCCTCGTTATTGACCTCTATGCCGATTGGTGCTATCCCTGCAAAATGTTATCCCCAACGCTAAGTGAGCTTGAGAGTGAGTACCCCGAGGTATCCTTCTTCAAGACAAATGTTGATGAAGAGCCCGAGCTTGCCGCCCTCTTCAAGGTCTCAAGCATCCCGATGGTAGCCTTTGTCAAGGATAATGTATTTCTTGACTTCACAGTAGGCGTCGTCCCAAAGGATGAGCTTAAGGGAAAAATAGACAGTCTTAAATAAGCCCAAAAAGCGGCGTAGCGACATTATACCGTGTCGCTACGCCGCCTTTTTATTTTTCCGAGGATATTTCACCGAAATAATCACCGAGCCACTGTATTCTCTCGCCGAGCCACTCGGTAAGCTCATTAAATCGCCTCTCGGGGTTAGTAAACGGCCGATACCAGTGCCACTTTAGGTGATTTTTCTTGAAATAGGGAACAAGTGCCTCAAGCTCACCGTCTGCATTTTGTATAGCGGACTTAAGCTTTGGCTCAATCTCGGTAAAGCGCTCGTTTACCATATCGCAAAACTCGGGCGAGCCGCTTAACATAAGCTCAAACCAGTTGCCAACAGAGCGCAGTCCGCGCGTGTCACCCTTGTAGCTATCCATCTCGGGGCCCATAGCCGCCCAGTCAAAATCCCACAGAGGACCCATTTTCATCCTCTCGCCGACCGCCTTGTGCATATAAACGCTCTTCCAGTTTATCTCGGGCTGACCCATGACCTCGCTTATAATGTAGTAGTCAATAAAGCTCTCAATGTCGACAAGCTCGCACAGCGCGTCAAGATCGTGTGCGTTTGCGCATATCTCAACTTTTTCAATATATTCCTTGATATACTGCATTTGCGCATCCGAATATCTCTCGTCTGCCTCGGGGTATTTCACGGTGTAAGCGCGCCCGCCGACCGAAAACCAGTCCACGTCCTCGACTCCCTCATCGGGCGCATAGGCATCAAGCTCAACGAGAAACGGCACCTCAGCAGCCCCGCTTTCCAGAAAATCATCATCCTTAACCTCGGTGCGCCCCTTGTTCTCATCTACCTGATCGGTAAGCAGATAAAGCCCCTTATAATCACCGTTAAGATATAGCTCAACATAGTTATAAGAGGGAACAAAGCCCTCGGTGCCAATAGCATCCGCAAGAGTAAAGGCAAGCCTGTCCTTTGACAGCGAGAAATCGTTATAAAGCGCAAGCAGTACCCAGCTCTTATTCTTACTTTCCCCGAAAAGAGAGGTCTTTTCGTCAAACTTTATCCTGTAGGGCTTTTTAGGGAAAAATTCCCAGGTAGTATTACCGCGACCGCGTATGCCCGCCGAGGCCTCTGTTATATCCGAGCCGCCGAGCGTCACCGTGCATCCTACATAATCTTCCTTTGACAGTATCTCGGCACCGCCCTCGGTAGTAACATCAAGCCTTGGAATAAGCCCCGCCTCTTTGCACCGTCCCGAATACACCGCAAAGCTTATTGCGTTTACCGTAAGATATACTATGCAGGAAATAATAAGCGCGATCAAGACAATAAGCGCACCGCATACATAAGGCTTAAGCTTCTTTGACATAATAAGCATCCTCTCAAAAGCAGGTAATACCGCGCCCGTAGGCATCAGTACTACTATCTTACATTAACAAAACACTTTTGTCAACCGCAAAGGGTCCTTTGATTGTATAATAGGACAAAACCAATTAGCTCGGGGGGGCGATATATCAAGTACGTTTCGCCTTACGCAAGTGATGCGACATCTACATTATAGTAGTCGTACACATTGTAAAAGCTTCCCGTAGGGCAGCCGTCAACGAATGGGGCGGAGAAGCAGTATTGAAGCCCCTCGCTCTTGTCAACGCGGTTGCTTCTTCCGAATTTGTCCGCATCCTCCTTGGTGTCGAATATTCCGAGAATTTTCTCGCATCCCTTTGATAAAAGTGCCACAGCGTATTTGATATCCATTTTTTCTTCCTTTCGCGACCTTGACAAATCAGTCTACACCGCCTGCCGATGCCCGCATTTCACAGAGCCAACCGTAGTGCGTGACAGCCCTGAAGTGTCGGTCAAATAATCTATTCAGGAGGGCGAGAGCCTCTGCTCACCGCCGCCCTGTGATTAGATTATAGCAAGGCATAAGTCCCATAAATCGGACAGCTTCAAAATGAATTCAAAATAAAAAAACGCTTGAAAATAAGACAATAATATGCTACAAGTAAATAAGCTCGTTTTCAGTAAATAATACTACATAATATATGGAGGCGGTGTTCCTTATTAAAGCTTAATTAAAGCAAAAATAACTAAAGGTATATAAAAAAGCTGACTTAAATGCAAAAAATGCATTAAGTCAGCTTTTGGCTTATCGCTTTTTGAATTTATTAACATCCCTTATATGATCTTCTTTGTCGATATCCTCTTCGTGCTCAACTAGTATATCGTAATATTCAATAATCTCATCATCATCAAGGTAATAATCGTAATTGTTTAATAGCCTGTCTCGGTATCCGTCAAGATCGTAGACATTTTCAATATCGAGAAAGTCTATATTTCCATTGACAAATACAACAATAGAAAATACAGGCGCATCCTTACCTAAAATTTCCTTTATTTTTCTTACATGTGTTTCATTTTGCTTTACTGGACTGTAGAATTTGTGCTTTTCCTTTCCGTATCCTAGCACCTGTGTCCACTGTGAATTGTTTTCATTGCCGTATATTGTACCAGAGAAGTTTTTTGTTTCAATAACAAATATTCCGTTTCTTCTTAAAATAATGTGATCAATTTGCCGTGAAACACCATCTTTACTTCTGAAATTGTAATCGTTGAGTTGCATTTGAAACTCTAAAAATCTAGGCTTTGAATATTTTATAACAGCATTCTCACCCTGTATCCCCAAATCCTCGGGCGTTAATTCGTAATCATCACAGCAACAGAATAAATCTATCAGCCAAGCAAGCATTTTGCACCCCATAACAAGAATTTGACATAACACTAAAAAAGAAAAGACGATGATTGGGAAAATCTTCCCCGGTCGTCACGGCAGCAAGTGCTGCACTTCCGCAAGCAATGCGACAGCGAGATCATCGTCAAGCTATATTATACCACAAAATCTACTATTGTCAAGAGGGAATAAAAAAGAAAAAGTCCCCGAGATTGACCACTCGGGGCACTGCCGAAGCATTTTGATCGGCTGGTGTGAGTACATAAGCACTCACCTGCAATCATTATACCACAAAATCTACTATTGTCAAGAGGAAAGAAAAAAGAAAAAGTCCCCGAGATTAGACCACTCGGGGCACTGGCAACACTTATTGCCGGGTGTGAGTACAAAAGCACTCACCTGTAATCATTATATCACAAAATTCACTATTGTCAAGAGAAAATAAAAAAGAAAAAGTCCCCGAGATTAATCCACTCGGGGCACTGCCGCATACTTCGGCGGGAATGAGTGATTGCTCACTCAACTAATAGCATTATACCACAAAAACTACTATTGTCAAGAGGATATTTTAAAAATTAAGCAACTTGAAAAAATCAAGTTGTCTACCCTCTGGAGTACAGAAAAATAAAAAGCCCCCTCATAAATGAGGGGAGCTCGTGGTGCTCCTGCGGGAATTCGAATCCCGGACACCTTGATTAAAAGTCAAGTGCTCTACCGGCTGAGCTACAGGGGCAAATATTTAAGTGCCTAAATATAATATCATATAATTGCAGGTTTGTCAATACCTTTATTTGAAAATTTCTATATTTAGAGGGGCTTAAGGGTATGTGGGGGTAAATTTAATATCTTAAAATTTAAAGTTGATATCATTATTGACAATAAGAGGATTATATGTTATAATTTATTTATAAAAATATGCACCCTGCGTGCTAAAACGGAAAGAGAGAATATTATGAAGCTCAGAGCACCCTCGATACCTCTTATTACGGTTGATCCGTATTTTTCGGTTTGGTCACCCTGCGAAAATCTTAACTATAAGGAACCGCAGCACTGGACCGGTAAGCCGAACTCAATTCGCGGATATGTTATAATAGACGGCGAGCCGCTTGTATTTTTAGGATACGACAGAAGCGCGAAGAAAATACCCCAGACCTCACTTGATATTGATGCGCTTACAACAAAATATGAGTTTGAAAATGAAAAGATAAAGCTCGCGGTGCGCTTCACAACCCCGCTGTTGCTTGACGATCTTAAGCTTCTTACCCGCCCCGTATCCTATATGCAGGTGAGGTACGAGAAGAAATGCGACTGCGTAAATGAGGTTAAAATCAAGGTGATGATGGGCGACTCGCTCTGCCTTGACAGAATAAACGCTATGCCCGTTGTGATGGAGGAGCGTCGCTTCTCGGGTATCACCGCAATGAGAATAGGTGCTGAGGAGCAGAAGCCTCTGAACCGTTCGGGCGATGACCTCAGAATTGATTGGGGCTACGCCTATATTGCGACCGTAGGCGAGGCTGAATGCGGTACATGCAAGGAGCGCGGATGGATGAAGCACGTCTGCCTTGAGAGACCTGTTTTCTCGGGTGAGAACGCACTCTTTATGTTCGCATATGATGATCTTGGTAAGTCTATTGACTACTTTGGTTCACATCTTCCGTCATATTGGAACAAGGACGGACAGACTATTGAAGAGGCAATAGCCGAGGCGGCAGAGGATTTTGATAGCTCTGTGGCTCGCGCGGATGCCTTCGCAAAAAAGCTTCGCGAGGATGCGCTTCTTGCGGGCGGCGAGAAGTATGCCGACATTCTTACCCTTGCGTACAGACAGGTTATTGCCGCGCATAAGCTCGTGGTAGGTGAGGATGGCGAGCTTCTTTACATTTCCAAGGAATGCTTCTCAAACGGATGTGCCGCAACCGTTGACGTATCCTATCCCTCAATCCCTATGTATCTTCTTTATAACACCGAGCTTCTTCGCGGTATGCTTCGCCCGATATATAAGTTTGCTGACAGCAAGGCGTGGAAGTATGATTACGCCCCTCACGATGCGGGTTGCTATCCTCTCGTTACAGGTCAGGTTTACGGCCTTGACAAGAAAATGGGTGAGCTTCTTCACGATAAGCAGATGCCCGTTGAGGAATGCGGCAATATGATTATTATGGAAGCGAACATAGCGCTTGCCGACGGTAATGCCGACTTTGCCGCATCGCACCTTAAGACGCTTGAGGGCTGGTGCAAATACCTCGTCAAGTACGGTGACGATCCCGAAAACCAGCTCTGCACCGACGATTTCGCGGGACACCTTGCGCACAACTGCAACCTCTCGCTCAAGGCTATCGTAGGCATTATGGGTATGAGCATCATATACAAAATGCTCGGGGACGAAAAGCTCGCCAAGAAGTATGAGAGAATTGCGAGAAAGAAGGCGAAGAATTGGGTGCTTCGCGCGGCTAACGGCGACGGCTCATACAAGCTTGCCTTTGATAAAGATGGCTCCTATTCCACCAAGTACAATATGGTATGGGATAAGATATGGGGCACCAAGCTCTTCCCCAAGAGCGTTTACAGAAGCGAGATAAAGAGCTACTTCACACACTTCAACAGATACGGACTTCCTCTTGATTCAAGATGCGACCAGACTAAATCCGATTGGCTTCTCTGGTGCGCAACGATGGCAGACTCCGAGAGAGATTTCAATAAGCTCATCTCACCCCTTTGGGACTTCTACAACGAGACGCCCGACAGAGTGCCTATGACAGACTGGTACGACAGCACCTCAGGCAGACTTGTCGGCTTCATACACAGAACCGTACAGGGCGGACTTTACATAAAGCTTCTCGATAAGTGCGGTAAGCTCAAGCTTGACAGGTAGCTTTAAGCCTGTAAGCTGACAAGCTAATAAAGAGGCTATCTCAAATGCGAATTTGAGATAGCCTCTTTGTAATTAATAAATGATGAAAAGTTAAGGATTATTTCTTTTTATCAAGGTCTTTCGCGGTTTCCTTAAGAGCCTGCTTTTCCTCTTGCTTTTCTGACTTTTTATCTGCCTTCTCACGGGCCTTGCGCTCGGCATCGGCCTGCTTTTTTGCCTTCTCGTCGGCCTTTTTCTTCTTTTCTGCCTCGCGCTCCTGCTTCTTCCTTTGCGCTTCCTTTTTCTCTGCCTCGGTTTTCTTAGGCCAGAATTTTATAGCCAAAACGAGAAACAGAGCGAAGGCCACGAAGGCGGTTACAGAAAGTATAAGAATAAGCTCTGCATCGCTTATGAAGCTTGCGCCAAAGAGGAAATACGCGCCAAGTGTAACGAGCGCGATATAGCCAAGGAAAAGCAGTAGGGAATATCTGCGCCTTGCCTCGGCGGTGGATACGAAATAACCTCGTACAAGGCATACGACACCGCGAAGCCAGATCACAAGACCGATTATCTGTCTTGTCTCGCCTATGGTGAATACCTCAAGCTGCTTCAGTATAAGACCGAGCGCTATAAGCAGAATTACAACGAATTCAACCACGGTAAGAACTAGTATAGAGCCCGTGGTGTGTGCCAGCTTTTTCACAAGATAGGTGAAAAGGTAGACGAGAAGCACGATGGCTACGACATAGTCGAGAATAGTTTTTCCGATGCCTGTAAAGGGCAGAAGAACTATGCCGAGTGCAAGACACAGTATCGCAAGCACCAGGTCAAGAATATGGTTTTTATAAAATTCCTTCACTTTTTGTCTCCTTATTTGAGAACGAACTTGTTAAAGCTCTTCTTTCCGCGCTTGATAAGCACGCCTGCCGTAAGGGCATCCCTGCTGACGGTTGCCTTAACATCGGAAACCTTCTCGCCCCCAACCGAAACGCCGCCCTGCTCGATAGCGCGTCTGCCCTCCGAGCGAGAGGGAACCATCTTGCCGAGGCAAAGAAGTGAGATTACATCTATAGCACCGTCGTTAAGCATATCGGCATCTACCTCGACCGAGGGAGTAAGGGCGCTGTCACCCGATACGAAGAGCGCACGCGATGCCGCCTCTGCCGCCTTCGCCTCATCCTCGCCGTGGATGAGCTTTGTCAGCTCGTACGCGAGAATTTCCTTTGCGCGGTTAAGCTCAGCACCCTCCCACTTATCCATAGCGTCAATTTCCTCAAGAGGAAGGAAGGTAAGCATACGGATGCACTTGAGTACATCCTTATCACCGACGTTTCTCCAGTATTGGTAGAAATCGTATGGGGGTGTCTTGTTGGGATCAAGCCATACCGCGCCGCTTGCGGTCTTACCCATCTTCTTACCCTCCGAGTTGAGAAGAAGATTGATAGTCATAGCATACGCGTCCTTGCCAAGCTTCTTTCTGATAAGCTCGGTTCCGTAGAGCATATTCGACCACTGATCGTCACCGCCGAACTGCATATTGCAGTTGTATTCCTTAAAGAGATGATAGAAGTCGTAGCTCTGCATTATCATATAGTTGAACTCAAGGAAGGAAAGTCCCTTTTCCATTCTCTGCTTGTAGCACTCTGCCGAGAGCATTCTGTTTACAGAGAAGCAGGCTCCGACGTCACGAAGAAGCTCGATATAGTTAAGACCGAGAAGCCAGTCGGCATTGTTTACCATAATGGCCTTGTCCTCGCCAAACTCGATAAAGCGCTCCATCTGGCGCTTGAAGCAGTCACAGTTATGCTGGATAGTCTCGGGTGTCATCATAGAGCGCATATCGGTTCTTCCCGAGGGGTCGCCTATGTATCCCGTACCGCCACCGATAAGCACGATGGGCTTATTTCCTGCCATCTGAAGGCGCTTCATAAGGCAAAGAGCCATAAAGTGACCTACGTGAAGGCTGTCCGCTGTCGGGTCAAAGCCGATGTAGAAGGTAGCCTTGCCGTTGTTTACAAGCTCCTTTATTTCATTTTCATCCGTTACCTGCGCGATAAGACCGCGGGCAACGAGCTCGTCATAAATTTTCATTTTTAACCTCCGTCCGTGCCTTACTCGGCACAGATAAATATAGTAGTTTTGTAAGACGGATAAGCCCGCCTTTATTTTTCCTAAATACAGATATAATATCCGTCGTAGGCAACCTTTATTGCCGTATCCTCAACCATCTCGGTGAGCCTGTCGTGAAGCCCGCCCTTCTTCGCGGAGGGAAGATGCGAGATTATGTATTTCGTGCCGTCCGTACAACAGCCTGCCTTTTGAAGAATATCAATAATTATCTTCACCGCGTCAAGATTGTTGTGGTTTACCGAGCCTTGCGAATACTCACCGTCCGCAAGCGCACAGTCAAATATACACCCGTCAAGCGAGACCTCCTTCAGCACCTCAAACGCAAGAGGATTTATTCCCGCGCCGTCAAGACCGTAAAACAGCGTCTTGTCGCGCCTTATAAGAAAGTTTAGGGCAACCTCTCTTGCATTGTCTGTCGCGTGATTTGCGGGAAGAGCTATAATGTCAAGGTCCCCGACGGTAATCCTTGAAAATGGCGCAATCTCAAAGCGACGCACACCGCGAATATCGCCTATCACATCAAGCACAGGGGCTGTTGCCCATACGCGTATCTCGCTTCTTTTCGCAAGCGCCTCTATAGCACTTACAGACAGATGGTCAAGGTGCGAGTGGGTGATAAGCACGTCGCTCACCGAGCTTAAAAGCCCGAAGAAGGAAAAGCTTTCCTGAAACTCAAATATATCCTCTGACGGGTCAATCAGTACCTGTGAGCCGATAAGCAGAGTGGGGAAGCGCCTGTAATCCTTGGACAGCTTGTTTTTCGGTCGCTTGTCACCAAGCGAGCCCGTTCCTAAAAAGCGTAGCTCGATCAAAGCTTCGATACCTTATAAACCACCGAGTGGGTGTATACCTCACCCTTCTCATAGAAGCCGATACCGTGGTTGATGCAGTCGGGCTCGGTCTGTGTCTCAAGGCAGAACGCGCCGTGGAATACCTGCTTCGTGTTACCTCTGAAATCAGGGCCGTCACCGAGGAAGTTACCGATATAGAACTGCACACCGGGCTGATCGGTATAGACCTCAAGGCAAAGTTCCTTTCCGCACACCTTCGCAATATAGTCAAGGCTCTTGCCGAAAAGCTCTGCCTTCACAGTGGGGGAGAGAACGAAGTTGTGGTCATAGCCGATGAAGTCACCGCCGCATCTCTCGCCTATCTTGTGGGGTGTAAGGAAATCAAAGGGGGTGCCCACAACAGAGGGACGGTTGCCGTTGGGAATAAGCTTACCGTCAACATCGGTATATCTGTCGGCATAAATGGTAGCTACGTGATCCTCAATAGTACCGCCAAGACCGTCAAGGTTGAAATATGCGTGGTTGGTAAGCGCGATAGGTGTCTTTCCGTCAGGGATTGCCTCGTAGTCAATAAGAAGCGCCGAGCCAGAAAGCTCATATGTAACCTTTACCGCAAGAGTAGAGGGGAAGCCCTCCTCGCCATCTTGCGAGGTGTAGGTAAGCACGATTTTCGTGTCGGTATATTCCACTACCTGCCATACCCTGTGGTCAAAGCCGTCACCGCCGTGAAGGCAGTTTCCGTGGTCATTGTCGGGAAGAGTGTATTCCACCCCGTCCATAGTAAATCTCGCGTTAGCAACTCTGTTTGCCACACGCCCGATAATAGCACCCTGATGCGAGGTATCCTTAAGATAGGTCTCAAGGCTGTCAAAGCCGCCGACGATATCCACACCGTTGACAACGAAATTCACAATAGTGGCACCGCGCGTCATAATATTCACGTACGCACCGTCGCCTGTGAGCTTGTAGATATAAATTTCCTCACCCGAGGGAAGTGTACCAAAAAGTCTCTTTTCCATAACAGTTACCTTTCTTTACTTGTTCACCGAGACGGGAGCCTGCCCCTCGGCAAATTTTTACACACATATTTATTATAATATATTTTTTTAAAAAAGTAAAGAGGGCAAGACATAAATTTTATGTCTTGCCCTCTTTACCGTAGGGCGGGGGTTTACTCCCGCCGTGTCGGACGAGCACTTTGTAATCTTCATAATTGTCAATATATTATTATTAAGGTTGACAAATTTATTCAATCTGTGATAAAATAAGAAAAAACCTTTTGAGGTGAATATGAATAATAAGCTTGCAATTGTCATAAACGGGCAGGGCGGTGTCGGTAAGGACACGCTTTGCGACCTTGCCGCCGAGAGCTTCTCGGTATATAATGTCTCGTCTATAACCCCGATAAAGGATATCGCAAGAGAGTTCGGCTGGTCGGGTGCCAAGGACGATAAATCACGCAAATTTTTAGCCGACCTTAAGGCGCTTGCGGTTGAGTACAACGACTTTCCCACCGTCTGGCTTAAGAGGCGCTATAACGAGTTTCTCGCCTCTGATAAAAGGATTATGTTCGTTCACATAAGAGAGCCCGAGGAAATAGCCAAGTTCGTAGCCGCTACGGGCGGCGAGGCAAGGACGCTTCTCATAAGAGGTGGCGAGAGGGTAAGGCTCTCCGCCTACGGAAACGCCGCTGACGACCTCGTTGAAAACTACTATTACGATTATTATTATACCAATGATAAGCCCCTCGATGTCGCGAAAGAGGAATTCACCTCACTGCTTCGTGATATCCTCACGGGCAACGATGTCGCGCGATAGCATCCTTTTATAAATAGGGGAGAGGGGCTTTTACATACTGCAAAACACCCTGTACGGTAGCATTTTTGCCGTACAGGGTGTTTTGTTTTTTATGGTGTAAAAGCGAAATACTCGGTTTTAGCACTCGGCTGTATAAATAATAGATCCACCCCGCGGTATTTACCGTAGGGTGGATGGGGTTTATGCTTTAGAATGGCATATCGGGAAGAGTTGAGTCGCCGTCATCGGTATAACCGTAGATGACCTCAATCTTGCTCGTGCCGTCAAGGTTATCAAAGCCGTCGGCAAAACCTGTGGGCTTAGAGGTAGCCTTGCAAAGTATAGCATCAAGCGATGTGCATCCGTAGAATGCGTTAGCGTAGATGCTTGTGACAGACGCGGGAACAACAACTCTTTCGAGTGCTGTACATCCGTAGAATGCGTTAGCGCCGATTGCCGTTATGCTATCGGGAAGAACGACCTCGGTGATAAGAGTATTGTTCTTGAATGCGTCGCCAGCAAGTCCGACAACATCCTTGCCGTTATAAGTCGCGGGGATGTATACAACGCTCTCGGTGCCTGTGTATTCGATTACATAGAACGCGCCCTCTTGCTCGAGGAATTCAAGTCCCTCTGTGCCTTCAACGAATTTTGCGTAGAGCGTGAGGTTGCCCTCGGTGCCTACTTCGATAGAGGTTACAAGCTCGCCATCAAGGAAGCTTGCGCTCGTGTACCAGCCCGCGAAGGTATAGCCTGCTCTGGTTGCGGGAAGGAAGCTTGCGACACCGACTTCGGGATCGTAGCCCGTGGGATTGCCCTTGGGAAGCGTACCGCCCATCGCGTTGTAGGAAATACCTGCCTCGTATTCCTTCCACTGTGCATAGAGTGTGATAGGACCGTTTGTTCCGAGTACTATCTCGGTAACCTTAGTTGAGGTGGTGTTGTTCTCGGTGTACCAGCCAAGGAACTTGAAGCCGGTCTTGGTAGCAACCTCGAGAGTGAATGCATCCTCAACGGTATACTCTGCGGGGTTGAGCGTATCGTTTACACCGCCGCCGAGGTTATAGGTGATGCTGTACTTGGTGGGTGTCCAGTTAGCGTTGACCGTAACGTTACCCGAGGTGCCGAGCGCGATCTCGGTGATAGGATCACCCGAGGCATCGGTCCAGCCTGCGAAGTCGTAGTAGTCCTTGGTAGGTGCCTTAAGAGTGATAGTTGCGGTCTCTACATTAAATGTAGCGGGGTTATCCGGGTTGTTAGCACCGCCCGCGAGATTGTAGACGATATTGTAGGTCTTGGGTGTCCATACCGCGACAGCGGTTACGTTGTCAACGCTGTTAAGCGCGATACCCGTCGATGCCGTACCGCCAACCGTCCAGCCCGAGAAGAGGTAGTCGGTTCTGTCTGAAAGAGTGGGGAAGGTTACGGTATCGTTGATGGTGTAGGTGGTAGCGACGTTCGAGGGAAGCTCGCTCGCCTCGGCATTATCATAGGTGATGGTATATACCGTGGGTGTGAACTTCGCGTAAACGGTTATAGGCGCTGAAAGATGCTCGATAACCTCTATTCTGCTGTCAACGTCAAAGCCCGAATCGGTAAACCACGCAACGAAATCGTATCCGCGACGAGTAGGATCCGCGAGAACAAGCTCTGCAACACCTGCATTGGAGGTCGCGGGGTTTGCGGGATTGTTGGTGGCGTCGCCGAGAACATAGGTAATATCGAAATCCTGATACCTATATTTAGCGTATACTCTCTTGTTACCGTCGGAGCCCTTGGTAATGGTTGTGATAGGCTGCTCCTGACCGTCTACAAGGATATACCAGTAGTCAAATTCACTACCCTCAATAGGCGTTGCGGGCGCGAGTACGATATCCTCGCTCTCGATATTATAGGTTGGGGGGTTGAGAGGCGAATTCTCACCGTAGCCGACGTCGTATATGATCTCGTAGGTGGAAAGCTTCCATTTTGCGGTAAGGGTGAGCTCACTCTCAACGTTCTTGGTGAAGTCATATTTGTAATTCTCCAGGTACCAGCCGTTGAACTCATAGCCCTTCTTATAAGGCGAAGCGGGCGCGGTAGCGGGTGTGCCCTTTTCAACGTCAATGGCAGCTACCTCGGTGCCTCCGTTTGAATCAAAGCTGACCTTTACTGTATTGACCACTACGGGCGCGGTAATAGTGAGCTTTGCCGTAAGCACGAGATCCTGATATCCCTTGAGCGATACCGTAGCCTTTACCGTATAGGTGCCTCTTGCGGTAAAGCTATTGTCAAGCTCGTAGGTAACGGTCGCACCTTCGGGTGCACCGACAACCTCTATAGTCTTTGCGGTGCCGTCGTACTCTACGCTTTTATCCTTAAAGGTTACGCCCTCGATCTTCGGGAGATTATCGTCAGGCTCATCCTCATCCCCGCCTCCGCCACAGGCAGAAAGCGCGAAAACCGATGCGATAACGAGCAAAAGACAAAGGATCAGGCTAAATAATCTTTTGTTGTTCATACTATGGTCCTTTCGCGAAAAATATTTTTATATATGAATTATATCACAAAACAGGGCTTTATTCAATATGAAAAAATATTTTCGTGAAATATAGACAAGCGCAAAAGGGGGTTTATGTAAAAAATAAACAATAAATAAATAGAGGCTGTCGCGCTATTGAGACAGCCTCTTGGGTTTGATGGGGGATAGGTAATTTTTGGACGCTTTTCCTCCCCTAGGTCTTTTTCGCTCTTACCTTATGTGACGCAAGGAAAATATGAGCGTTAATATCAGACAAGAATACATATAAGACCGTCAGAGCCCTCGTCGACAATTCTGCCGATAGCTCCCGCGAGCTTTTCTCTTGACTCGGGGGTAAGCCTTGTTATTTTTGCTTCCATGCTATCGTTTACAAGGTCAAGTATCGATCTGCCGAGCATTCTTGCCGAAAGGATTCCGTCAGGGCTTTCACCGTATTCCACGCGCATAGCCTCAGCCACCTGACTGCTTTGCTCCTGCGTGCCGACGACAGGGCAGATCTTCGCGTTGATAGGTGTTTTGATTATATGGATAGCATCGGCTTTGGCGGTAAGGCTCACGCCCCATCCTCCCGCCGCCTTCACCGACGCAGGCTCGCTTATCTTAAGCTCGTCGGCAGAGGGGAGGACAATGCCGTACCCACTCTCTCTTGCCTCGTCAAGAGCAGATTTTATTTTACCGTATTCGGCTCTGGCGCGCGTCAGCTCAAGGATGAGGTCGAAAAGAGCGCCGTCTGTGGCAACCTCGAGACCGCACAGCTCGCTCATAACCGAGTAGAACACCTCTCGCCCGATGGGTATTTCCATTTTTGCTTCACCGCACGAGGCGTCAAGCGACAGAAGCGTGACATTCTCGCTTTCTCTGCAGTAGCGCTCGGCGTCCGAAATTTTTTTGACACCCTCCGAAATTCTTGTAATTTCAGAATAAATCTTATCCGAGAGAGGATTGTCGCTCGGTATGCGCGAGAGCCAATCGGGTAGTTTTATTTTAATCTCGGAAATCGGAAACTCACCAAGCACAAGGGTGAGGATAGCGTCAATATCCGCCTTATTTAGTAAAGAACAGTTTACAAGAGCCACGGGTGACGAGTATTTTTCCTCAAGTGATTTTGCAAGCTCGTGTGCTTCCTTGCTGTCGGGATGTGATGAATTTAGTATGATGGCAAACGGCTTGCCGCTTGCCTTAAGCTCGCTGACACAGCGTTCCTCGGCGCTAACGTAATTTTCTCTCGGTATGTCGCAGATGCTTCCGTCGCAGCTGACAAGAAGCGCTACCGTTGAATGCTCCTCAAGCACGCGCCTGGTGCCGATTTCGCTCGCCCTTGAAAACGGCATTGCCTCGTCACTCCACGGCGTCATAACCGCACGCTCGGTATCACCCTCATAAGCACCGATAGCCCCCTCAACGCAGTATCCTACGCTGTCAATGAGCTTAACCTTAAGGTGTGTATCGCCAACCCTTATGGCAACCGCATCCGAGGGAATAAACTTCGGCTCGGTGGTGGTGATCGTTCTTCCCGATGCGCTCTGCGGTATTTCATCCACCGTACGCTCTCGGTCAAACTCGTTCTCTATATTGGGAATAATAAGCCCGTCAAGCATCCTCGCGATAAAGGTTGACTTTCCTGTTCTGACAGGACCCACGACACCCAGGTAAATATCACCGCCGCACCTTTTCGCAATTTTCTCGTAAATAAGGTTGTCTTTCATTTTTCAGCCCCCCAAAAAGTATCTTTACCACATACTATGCCGTCAGGTAGCGCTTTATGACAACAATGCTTAAGGTTAAAGCTCGGGTGCCTTCACTCTATTGAAGAATACAGGACAAAGCAAAAGGGCAGAGCGCCGCTTATGCATATGCACAGCGACAGCCCTGCCTTACGGTGGTGCTATTAGCGTGTTATCCTTAACGGAGAACACGCTAAACGATGTTTGCCCCCTAGGGCAAGTGATGTTGACTTCGTCAGTGATGTTCACTACGTGAATGATGTTACGCATGACGGCGTAGTGGGCAAACATCACATCATTGCGAGCCTATATTTGCGTAGCAAATGGCGAGCAACATCATTACGAGCGAAGCGAATAACATCATTTTTGCGTTAGCAAAAACATCATTACCAAAAAAGAGCGGACATAGCGTGATACTCTTAACGGAGTATTCACGCTAAAACTAAGTTTGCCCTTATGGGCAAGTGAAGTTATCTTCAATAGTGAAGTTCACTTCGTGAGTGAAGTTTCGCCTGACGGCGAAGTGATGGGCAAACTTAACTTCACTTGTGCGTAGCACGAACTTCACTGCGTAGCAACTTCATTTTTGCGTTAGCAAAAACATCACTAACAAAAGTGAAAGTGCAAATTCTCCGCCAAGGACATCACCCGTTATGTTCCGCGCCTCTCGTTAAAGCGCGCGTATATAGCCGAATTTACCTCAAGCATTTTGTCGGTATTCAGCTTAACGCTTCGCCTGTCGTAGGTAATAAAGCCGTTTATTTCATCCTCGATGTCGCTAAGCTGTGTCATAACGAGAGCGCACAGTCCCTCGTCAATAAGCGGTGTGACCTCGTTTTCGTAAAGAGCGATTACGGCGCTCTCAAATTCCTCTCGGTCTTGGAACTTTCTGTATCCGTAGACACCGTCACCAAAGGTGTGTCCCTCAACCTTAAGCGAGTAACCACCAAACTCACTGATAAACAGAGGTCTGTCAGAGCGCCCCTTAACCTTAAGGGGCTTGAAGTAAATATGTCTTGAGTCAAAGTCGCTCTCTCTTGCGTGAAACCAGCCCGAGGTAGCATCAATCACTCTGCCGCCCGAGCGGGTCTTCGCGAGGCGGTAATTTTCATCGGGAAGAAACTGTCCCCAGCCCTCGTTGAATACGGTATACTGTACGACAGAGGGGCAGTTATACAGCCTGTCCATAAGACCTGTGAGATTTTTGGTAAACACCTCGCGCGTCCTTTTGTCCCTGTGTCCCTTAAGCTGTTTTTTCACACCGACGGTAGGAAGGGCGGTATCAAAGAAGAAGGAATAGTCGGAGTTGTTTACGGCATCCTGAAATACCGCGATGCCAAGCCTGTCGCAAAGGTGATAGAATATCATAGGCTCAAGCTTGATGTGCTTTCTCAGCATATTGAAGCCCATAGACTTCGCAAGCCTTATATCGTCTGCATACGCCTCGTAGGACGGCGGAAGGAAAATACCGTCGGGGAAGTACCCCTGGTCAAGAAGTCCGTTGAATAAATACGGTGCGCCGTTTAGGCAAAGACACCTCTTTCCGCCGATTTCCCGAATATCGATTTCCCGAAGGGCAAAATAGCTCTCAACCCTGTCCTCGCCCGCGGTGAGGGTGAAGTAGTAAAGATGGGGATTTTCGGGTGTCCAGAGAATAGGACTGTCGGGCGTAATCACAAGCTCTTTTCCCGAAAATTCATACCTCGTTCCGTCAGAAAGCGTAAGCGTCTTTACCTCTGCCTCTGTGTCAACCTCGATTTTCACCGAGCTTATACTCGGGGTGAGCTTAATTGACCTTATCGGATTTTTCGGCAGGCTCTCAAGCCATACCGTCTGCCATATTCCCGACACAGGCGTGTACCACATACCCCCGCGCTGCTTGGTCTGCTTTCCGTATGGGTATATATGAGAGAGCGTGTCGCTTACGCGAAGCAGGATTTCATTTTCTCCGCCGTTTAGCGCGTCGGTAATGTCACAAAAGAAGGGAAGATATCCGCCCTCGTTTGTCATCATCTCTTTTCGGTTGATAAAGAGCGTGCAAACCTGGTCGACCGCACCGAAATGAAGAATAACGCGGTCCTTTATGAAGCCCTCGGGCAGAGTGAAGGTGCGCCTGTAAAACATAAATTCATCCGCCTCGGGTGTTACCTCAAGCCCCGAAAGCGCGCTCTCAGGCGGGAAGGGAACTAAAATCCTACTGCCAAAAACCTTTGGCGGAACATCCGATTTGACTATGTCAAAATCCCACGCTCCGTTTAAGCAGATGTAGGAATTCCGCACAAGCTGAGGTCTCGGATAGTCGGAAAGGGGTATATCCGAGAGCGAATAGGGTGTGCTGAGCCTTGCTTTAGCTAACCTTTTCATACCTACGCACCCGCCCCCGTAAGAAGGGGTGTGAGAAGATTAAGTATAACGGTTGCACAAGTATAGACGATAAATACTATCGCGCCGACATTTGCGACTATTACCCTCGAGCGCTTTTCCTTGGGAATATACACCTCGCATCTGTCGCTGACGAAGAAGCTTTTGCGGTGCCTGAAAAGAAGGAAAAGACCGAAGAACACAAGTCCGAACTGTACCATCGAGTAGGTGCCGAGTAGCATAATGGACGGTGCGTGCTCCATCATAACCTCGCTTGAGCCTGCCTCAAGCTCAGGAAGTATTTCCTCAAGCTTCTCAAGGTGAGGCATAAGAAGCATAGGAATTGCCGAGCCCCAGAAGTTGAGAATTGCGTGAAGAAGAATAGTATGAAGCACGTTGCCCCACTTGGAATAAACGTATGCGAGGATAAGACCTATGCCAAAGGCATAGAACATCTGATAAAGATTTCCGTGGAAGAGCGAGAAGGTAACCGCCGAAACGATAATGGCGATCCTGTCACCGTAGGGAGAGAGCTTATCCATAAGAAGCTTTCTGAACACCAGCTCTTCAAAAATCGGACCGATGATAACCACTATCGCGATAGTCAGGGGCAGGGGAGTTTTCTCTATAAGCTCTGCAACGCTGTTGTCGCTTGTACCGCCGAGAAACAGTCCGAAAAATTCCGAGAGGAGGTTTCCGATAATCGAGCCGACGTACATTATTCCCACCGATACGGCAAGAAAGAAGAAAAAGTCGCGCCCTGACATACGCCTCTTAATTCTCGGAACGTAGTACATCTTCCTCGTCATAAGAAGAAATACGGGGAAGGCAAGCACGTAGGTGCAGACCGACGAGAGTATCAGCTGAAACGCCCCGTCGTCAACAAGCGCCGCCGAGTCACCGCCCGCAAGATGTATTATAATTACCGTCGCGTTTGCGATTACCGTCGCGACAAGAAGCATAACGGTGATGGCTAAAAGCACCCTTGAAAATTTACCCCTCGCGCGCTTTTCATCGTCAAGCGAAAAGGAGTCCCACCTGTCAAAGTCACCGCCGCCCTGGTAGTGGAAGCTACCGTTATAATTGTAATCCATAGACAACCTCACTTTAAAATACTTTAGGTTATTTTACCACGAAACATTTTAAAAAACAATATATATTTTGTAAACATCCGTCCTTTTATGAAAATGAGACAAATCGGGGCTTATTTTTTCGTTAATTATTTTCTCACAAAAGCGCCCAAGTGCCTTGATTTAATTCCTTGAATATGCTAAAATATCTATGTATTTTATTTTAAGCGGGAGGCCGTTATGTTTAAGGTCGGATTTGATAACGAAAAATATCTCAAGCTTCAGAGCGAGAAGATCAAGGATAGAATAGCGATGTTCGGCGGAAAGCTCTATCTTGAGTTCGGCGGAAAGCTTTTTGACGACTTCCACGCATCGCGGGTTTTGCCTGGCTTTGCCCCCGACAGTAAGATAAAAATGCTTATCGAGCTTAAGGATGAGGCAGAGATAATAATTGCGATAAATACCGCTGATATTGAAAAGAATAAGGTCCGCGGAGACCTTGGCATAACCTATGATCTTGATGTTTTGCGTCTTATAGACGCATTCCGAGGCTACGGGCTTTACGTCGGCTCTGTGGTTATGACGAGATACAAGGATAATCCCACAGCTGATGCCTTCAGAAAAAAGCTTGAGGCTCTCGGTATTAAGGTATACAAGCACTACGCAATAGAGGGCTATCCCTACGATATTGGACATATTATCTCAGACGAGGGCTTCGGCGCAAACGAGTACGCCAAGACCTCACGCTCGCTCGTTGTGGTAACCGCCCCGGGACCGGGCTCTGGAAAAATGGCGACCTGCCTTTCGCAGATATACCATGACAGTAAGGCGGGAATTAAGTCGGGCTACGCAAAGTTTGAGACCTTCCCTGTATGGAACCTCTCGCTCTCGCACCCCGTTAACCTCGCGTACGAGGCGGCAACCGCCGACCTTAACGATGTCAATATGATAGACCCCTTCCACCTTGAGGCATACGGTGAGATGGCGGTGAATTACAACCGCGACGTTGAGGTGTTCCCCGTGCTTCGCTCGATGCTTGCGGGAATTCTCGGAGAGTGCCCCTATAAATCGCCCACCGATATGGGTGTAAATATGGTAGGCTACGGAATAATTGATGATACCGCTGTCAGCGAGGCCGCAAAGGGCGAGATAATAAGACGCTACTACGGTGCGCTGTGCAACCTGAGAAAGGGAAACGGCAGCGAGGTTGAGGTTCATAAGATAGAGCTTCTTTTAAGACAGCTTTCAATTTCCGCAAGGGATGACAGGCCCTGTGTCGGTGCGGCGCTTCACCGCGCTGAGGAAACCGACGGTCCCGCGGTTGCTATTGAGCTTAATGACGGCAGAATTATCACGGGAAAGACCTCGTCGCTTCTCGGTGCTTCGAGCGCCGCGCTTCTCAACGCGCTTAAGGCGATTGCGGGAATAGACAAGGAAAAGGATATCGTTTCCGAGGAAATTCTTCGCCCGATACAAAAGCTCAAGACCGAAAATCTCGGCAATCACAACCCCAGGCTTCACACCGACGAGGTGCTTATCGCCCTTGCTGTATCGGCTGTGAGCGATGAGGATGCCAGACGCGCTATGGATGCTGTCGGTGAGCTTCGCTACGCCGAGGTGCATTCGACCGTCATTCTCTCGCAGGTCGACACGCAGACCTTCAGAAAGCTCGGTCTTAATCTTACCTGTGAGCCGAAATATCAGACGAAAAAGCTCTTTCACAACTGATTTTTGAATTACTATACATATAAGGAGAACAGCTATGTTACCTAATATTCCCGAAATCAAGCACCCCGAAAGATATGCGGATTTTGACCTTCCGAGAGAGAAGCTTGAGTATGCTCTTGCCGAGGCGGTAAAGAAGATCGACTTTGCCCTTCCTACCTTTACCGATAAGTTTCCCGAGCATTCAAGCGTAAACAACGTATACGCCGCAGTCAATAATGACCGTGGCTGGAACACGGGCTTCTGGACGGGTATTCTCTGGCACGCGTACGAGATGACGGGGGACGAGAAATACAAGAAGGTCGCTCTCGGTCAGGTTCCCTCATATTTAAAGAGAATAGTTGAAAAGCTCGGTGTCGACCACCACGATATGGGCTTCGTATTCATCCCCTCCTGCGTTGCCGCGTGGAAGCTCTGCGGTGATGAGGATGCAAAGCGTGCCGCGATACTTGCCGCTGACAATCTCATTACAAGATATAACGAGAAGGCAGGCTTTATTCAGGCGTGGGGTAAGGTTGGTGCTGAGGACAACTTCCGTCTTATCGTAGACTGTCTGCTCAATATACCGCTTCTTTATTGGGCAAGTGAGGTTACGGGCGATGAAAAGTATGAGAAAATTGCCTACACTCACTTCAATACCACGGTTGACCTTGTCTGCCGTGAGGATGCAAGCACCTATCACACCTACTTCTTTGACACCAAGACCTATAAGCCCTTAAGAGGCGCTACTCATCAGGGCGCGTTTGACAATTCCGCGTGGGCAAGAGGACAGGCGTGGGGAAGCTACGGACCTATGCTCACCTACATTTACAAGAAGAACGAGAAGGCGATGCACATCTTCAAGGCGACCACAAACTACTTCCTCAATTATCTTCCCGAGGACTATATCGCGTTCTGGGACCTCTGCTTTACCGACGGTGATGATGAGCCGAGGGATTCCTCGTCAAATGCCATAGTGCTCTGTGCTATGCTCGAGGGCATCAAGCATATGGACGAGTGCGATCCTCTTAAGAAAATCTATATCAACGCGACGAAGATCATAATGAATTCGCTTATCGACAACTATCTTACCAAGGATGTACCCGAGGCAAACGGACTTCTTCTTCACGCCACCTACGGCAAGCCGCAGAAGAACGGTGTCGACGAGATGAATATCTGGGGCGACTACTTCTATATGGAGGCCCTTCACCGTATGCTCGATCCCGATTGGAAGCTCTATTGGTAATTTCCATAGGAACACGAACCGCTTAATATTTTATAGGCTGTCTCAAATTTCCACATGAGACAGCCTATCCCTTTTCCGTTTGTGCCATTTAGTGCGCAAACGGGACTTTTTTATTTACTCCCAGGCTTTTTCCTGCCTGCCAAACGTGACATCCTCTTTATTTTATAGCTAAAATAAGGGCCGCAATAATAAAGGCAAAGAGCAAAAGCGAGAGGGAAAGAACTATCGCATCGGCACCTCGGTCCGACATTCTCACACCTCGCCAAAGTCCGCCGCCTCCGCCGTTTCCGCCGCTTTTGCTGATAGCTGAGCCGTCACCGCCCTGTCCTTTCGATAAATTTGCCATATACACCCCCGACTTATCTTCGCTTTAGATATTTTCTCATATCGACAGCGCACGCAAGAAGAATGATAAGTCCCTTTATGATATATAAAAGGTTCTGGTCCACCGAAAGGAAGTTAAGGCCAACGAATATTATCTGAAGCAGAAGAACGCCTATGACGATACCGCCGATCTTACCCGTACCGCCGACGAAGGACACACCGCCTATAACGCAGGAGGCAATTGCGTCACTCTCATAATTAAGACCCGTATAGGATGCCGCCGAGCCAATTCTTGCGCCCTCGATAAAGCCCGTAAATCCGTAGGTTATGCCCGCAAGCACGAACACACCCACCACTGTTTTGAATACGTTGACACCGCTTACTCTTGCCGCCTCCTCGTTTGCGCCTACGGCAAACATATTCTTACCGAATACCGTCTTGTTCCATACCACCCACATAAGCACCGTAAGAATGACCGCGTAAAGCACGTATTTCGGTACTGAAATGCCACCGATACGGAAAAGTGTTCCCGATACAAAATCAAGATACGAGGGGTCAAGCCCCGAGAGCGTTTGCCCGCCGTTTCCGCCTATTTGTAAATAAAGAAGTACAATTCCATAGATAATAAGCTGTGTTGACAGTGTAACTATAAATGGGTGAAGCTTAAACTTTGCCACGAAAAATCCGTTGACAAAGCCAATGATAGCACCCACCGCGCACACCGCGAGAATAACGAGCGGTATAGCAAGCGGGCCGATGCCTGCAAACATCTTGCCCGCATATCCCGCCCTTTGCAGAAGCGAAGCCGTAATACACGCGGTAAGTCCCACGGCGCGTCCTGCCGAAATGTCCGTTCCCGTAAGGACTATTGCCCCCGCTATACCAAGAGCGATAGGCAGTCGCGAGGCGGTAAGCGAGACGATATTCACAATAGATGCCACAGATAAAAAGCTCGGCTCAATTATAGCTATAATAATTACCGATAGGGTGATTATTATAAACATAGCGTTATTAAGCAGAAGGTCGGTTATATACCGCCTTTTATCCGTGCCGTTCATAGCTCTGAAGCTATCAAGCCTCTGTCTTATATTGTTTCCGTAGCCGTGAAACGCGCCCCTGATTTTATCCCTTATATTCCTGTTTTCTTCCATACCTCTATCCTTATCAGACGAATTTATACGCAAGCTCTATAATTTTTTCCTCACTCGCGCCGCGCTCGACCTCACCCGCAAGCCGTCCCTTGCTCATAACGAGTATTCTGTCGCAAAGACCTATAAGCTCGGGCATCTCGCTCGAGACGAGAATAACACCGCACCCCTCGCCCGCAAGATTCATTATAAGCTCGTATATCTCATACTTTGCCAGCACGTCAATGCCTCGCGTCGGCTCGTCAAGCATAAGCACCGTAGGACCTGTAAGCAGCCACCTCGCGAAAATAACCTTTTGCTGATTACCGCCCGAAAGCGTGCCTATCTTGGTAAGCTCGCTCGGTGTCTTGATACGAAGCCTCTTGATATATTCCCGCGTGTGATGTCTGGCCCTCTTGCCTGAAATAAAGCCGAGCGTCATATTATCCTTAAGGCTTGATATTACGGTATTATCAAGCACGCTTAAAATGCTGAATATACCGCTTCCGCGCCTGTCCTCTGTAACCATAGCAAAGCCGTTTCTTATCGCATCCTTCGGCGTGCGGTTGGATATTTCCTTACCCGAAAGAATTATTTTACCCGAGCCTCTCGTGCATAGCCCGAAAAGCGCCTCAAGCACCTCGGTCCTGCCCGCGCCGTCAAGCCCTGCTATACCGAGAATTTCACCGCGGTAAAGCTTGAAGCCCACGTCACGCACCTGGTTGTAAGGACAGTTTAGCCCCTCAACACGCATAAGCTCGTCCCCCCTGGTGTAGCTTCTTTTCGGATATCTGTCGGTAAGCTCGCGCCCCACCATAAGCCTGATTATTTTATCCTCTGTAAGCTCGTCTGCAGGGCTCGTCGCGATATGCCTTCCGTCACGCATTACCGTTACGGTGTCGCAAATTTTGAGTATTTCTTCCATTTTGTGCGAGATATAGATAATTCCGCACCCCTGCCGCTTCAGCCCATCGATGATTGAAAAGAGCTTTTCCGCCTCTGCCTCGTTAAGAGATGAGGTAGGCTCGTCAAATACGATAACCCTGGCACCGTAGGAAACCGCCCTTGCAATCTCAAGCATCTGTCGCTTTGATATAGAGAGCGAGCCGCATTTTGCGTACGGGTCAACCTCAATCGAGAGCCTATGGAACAGGTCTTTTGTCATTTTGATCATAGCCCTGTCGCTGACGAAGGGCAGATGCGGTATCACGCGCGGCATCCTTCCGAGCCACATATTATCATATACCGTTCTTGTGAGCGCGAGATTAAGCTCCTGATGCACCATTGCGACACCGCCGAGAAGCGCTTCCTTAGAGCTTTTGAACGCGACCTCCTTGCCGTCAAGCGTAATTTTTCCGCTATCGGGCGAATACACACCGAAAAGACACTTCATAAGAGTTGACTTTCCCGCGCCGTTTTCGCCCATCAGAGCGTGTACCGAGCCCGCCTTAAGACGAAGGCTCGCGTTATCGAGCGCCTTAACACCGGGGAAGCTCTTGCTCATTCCCTCAAGCGTTAAAAGATATTCACTCATTTTTTCTGAAAGGCCTCGCCCTTGGTGTAGACAGAGTAGGGAATATTCACGCGCCAGCTGCCTATAATATTCTCGTTATCTATGCCGTCGAGCATAGCACCGCCGCCGAGGATATTCTCGCAAATCTTGACGATAGCCTTAGCCATACCCTCGCCGTCCTGCTTGACAGTACCTGTCATAGCACCGCTGTTTATCTTGGCTACCGCCGCCTCAGTCGCGTCAATACCGAATACGGGAATAGTTTTTCCGTTTTCCTTGTTATAGCCCGCCTCGTTAAGCGCCGCTATCGCACCGAGCGCCATCTCATCGTTATTTGCGATAACAAGCTCAACCATATTGCCGTTTTTCTCGGAATATCTTGACAGAATGGTTTTCATATAATCGTTTGATGCCTGAGCCGACCAGTTTCCGCCCTGATCTACAAGATATCCGCCCGAGTTTGATTTATCGTAAAAGACGAGCGAGCCAAGGGATGCATCCTTAAGAAGCCTGTTTGCGTCCTCAACCGCATACTTCGTTCTTGCCTCGGCCTCGGCGTTGCCCTGCTGTCCCTTGAACATAACGTAGCTTATTTTGCCGTCACCGTTAAGGTCGGCGCTCTTAAAATTCTTGATAAGATAATCGGCAATAAGCTCGCCCTGCATATGACCTGCCATTTCATAGTCGGTGCCGACGAATACGCACTTGTCATAGCTCGTTACGACTTCCTCGGATACCGAGCGGTTAAAGAATATTACGGGTATATCCGCGCGCCTTGCCTTCTCTACGATAGCCGAGCTTGCGTCGTCACTGCCCGTATCAACGATATTGACGATAAGCATTTTTGAGCCCTTCGCAATAGCTGTATCGACCTGCTCGGTCTGTGTTGACTGATTGCTGTTTGCATCATAATTATTATAGTTAAGCATAGAGGTGCGGAAGGCGTTATCCATAGCCGACCTCACCGATGAGATATAAGCGTCGGCATAGGTGTAGTAAAATACCGAAATCTCACCGCCGCCCGTACCGCCGCAGGCGACGAGCGACCCTGCAAGCAGCGCAATGATCAAAAGAAAAAGAGTACATCTTTTCATAAATAAAATCCTTTCTGAAAACGCATATTTCTGTCGGTATGTTGCACGCTGACACCGAGAAATATACGCATACGGCACCTGAAATTTGAAAGATGCTTGACAAGATAGGTGAAATATAGTAAAATAATAGAGTAATGTACTATATAAATCGCTCTGAAAATTCATAAGTAAAAACGTAAAGGCGAGGTGAGAGCTTTGGTAAAAACCGACATAAATGTAAAGATAAGTTATAATACAAACGATATTTATGACGCTATTGAAGCCTCGCTCGGCTTTCCGCGGTGTGAGATATCCTCTTATGAAATTCTCAAAAAGACACTTAAGCTCACCGACACACCGCACTATCTTCTCACCGTCGCGATAGAGGTAGGCGCCGAGCGCGAGGCGGGGCTTCTCAAGATGCGAAAGCGTGTGTTTGTCCATACCCCTTATATGCTTGATATCCCCGCCTACGGGGGCACGCTCTCACCCGTTGTAGTGGGAGCAGGTCCCGCTGGGCTCTTCTCGGCACTGTATCTTGCGCTCGCGGGTGCCCGCCCGATAGTGCTTGAGCGCGGTGAGGCGGTAGAGGAAAGAGCGCTTGCCGTTGGAAAATTCTTTAAGCTTGCAAGCCTTAACCCCGAGAGCAATATCCAGTTCGGTGAGGGAGGTGCAGGTGCCTTCTCTGACGGAAAGCTCAAGGTCGGCTCAATGGATGAGTTCAAGAGCTTCGTTTTGCGTGAGCTAGTAAGCGCGGGTGCCGATGAGGATATCCTCTATACAGTCGGCGCGCACCTCGGCACCGATAAGCTACCCTCTATCGTAAGGAATGTAAGAGAAAAAATAAAGTCGCTCGGCGGAAGCTTTATATACCGAGCGAAATTTACAGGTCTTATTATAAGAGACGGCGCTATTCAGGGCATCACCTACGAAAAGGACGGCGATACCGTCACGCTGCATACCGACACGGTAATACTTGCCACAGGACATAGCGCGAGAGATACCTACGATATGCTATATCGGCTCGGTGTGCCTATGGTAGCAAAGGGCTTCGGTGTCGGTGTGAGGCTTGAGCATCCGAGAGATTATATAAATAAGCTCATTTACGGTGACACATCCCTTGCAGGGCAGGTCGGCACCGCATCCTATCACCTCGTCACACACCTTAAGGGCGGACGAAGCCTGTATAGCTTCTGTATGTGTCCTGGCGGTACTGTAGTCCCCGCGACGAGCGAGGAGGGAGGTGTAGTCACCAACGGTATGAGCGAATACGCCCGTATGGCGGATAACTCAAATGCCGCGCATCTCGTGTCGGTAACCCCCGAGGACTTCGGAAGCGACCACCCTCTTGCGGGCATAGAATACCAAAGAAAAATAGAGCGCCTCGCCTATCTCGCAGGCGGCGGTGACTACCGCGCCCCCGCAATATCGGTTGCCGACTTCCTCTCGGGAAAAAATCCCACCGATACCGCCACCGACACCGTGCGCCCATCCTACCAAATAGGCACCACCCCCTGTCGCCCCGAGCGCTATCTTCCAAGCTATATCACAGACGGCATCCGTGAGGGCTTTGCCGACTACGAGGCATATCTTCAGGGCTTCATTATAGGCGATGCCGTAATGACAGGCGCCGAAACCCGTACCACATCCCCCGTGCGCATCCTACGCGACGATAAAACGCGCGAGTGCCTCACCGTCCGCGGCCTCTACCCCGCAGGCGAGGGCGCAGGCTACGCAGGAGGCATAATCTCCAGCGCCACCGACGCCGTCAGAACCGCGTATGCGATATGCAAAAGCCTTCCCTTGTGATGGGAATAGGGATGCAGAGCATCCTGAAAGTTTGCGTTGCAAACTTGGGGGACCGCATAAGGTGTACCGTAGGGCGGGGGAATATGCCTTGCAAGCAAGGCGTGATATATTTGTTTCGCAATATTTATTTGCAAAACAAACGTGATATTTTTGCTTTTTAAGCAAAAGTGATATGCGCTTCGCGCGTGATATGCCTGCGGGCGTGGGAGGCTTTGCACTCTGTACGCATCTGCACCCGTAGGGCGGGGGAAATGTCATCCTGAGCGGAGGGCAAAGCCCGCAGTCGAACCCGCAGGGCGACGCAAAGCGTCGGGCTCTCTCCCGCCGTGTACGCAAGGCTCTCACTATCGCAAAAATCGGGCTTTCGTTTTGCCTTGCTATGAATTTTCGCAAAACGCAAAATAGCGCGCGTTTTGTCGCCTATGGCGATACCGAAAATTCGGTTGAGTTTTGTCGGGTTAATTGTATACCATATAACATAACAAAGACAGATATACAAGGATAACAAATCCGAATATATCTGTTTTTTATTTTCTAAATAAAAACAAGATGTCTTGACATTTCTTCCCAGAAGTGGTATAATCACCTTGCGACATAATTCAATATTCTGACGATATGGGTGTACTATGCCATTTTAGTACTTCCACTTTTTCCTATACATATCGTTAGAATGTTGAAGAATTGTGTCGCAGCAATGTGGAGTACATAATTTGGGTGCGCTCGCGTTGCGGGCGCATTTTTATTTTTGTATCGGAAAAGAAGGAGACAAATTAATGAAAAAGGCATTAGTATTGATTCTTACGCTTATATTGACGGCTTTCGCTATTTTTAGCTTTTCTGCCTGCAACTCGGTTGAATTCGAGATAAAGTTTATCGTCGACGGCGAGGTCTACGATACCGTAAAAACGGGCGGCAACAGTATAATAGCTATGCCCGAAAATCCCACTAAGAAGGGATATACCTTTGAGGGCTGGTATTGGGATAACGACACTTGGAAAAGACCGTTTGACGCAAACTCTTTGGTTGGTATGTCGCTTTCAAACGATATAAACGTGTATGCAAAATGGGTGCTCGCCCCCACCGATGACGGACAGACAACACCACCCGACGGTGACTCGGATGCCAACACACCGCAAGCCCCTATACATACCCACGCTCTTACCCACAACGTAAGAGTTGAGGCAACTTGTACCGCCGACGGAACTATTGAATATTGGCACTGCTCGGTATGCGATAAGAATTATACCGATGCAAACGCGACAAGCATTGCTTCATCAACTTTAATTCCGAAGCACGGACTTACCCATAATGCAAGAGTTGAGGCAACTTGTACCGCCGACGGAGCAATTGAGTATTGGCATTGCGCGGTATGCAATAAGAATTATTCCGATGCTAAAGCCGAAAATGAGGTTAGCTCTATCGTGATACCTGCGGGACACAATGCATCTGCGTCATCTGACCTATGCACAAGGTGTCGTTTAGTATCATTCAAAGGTTTGAAATTTACCTTACAAAGCGATAACACCTATGCAGTAACCGATTACACAGGAAACGCTTCGAGCATAGTAATTCCTGATATGTATGAAGATATTTTAGTAACCGCAATCGGCTCTTCTGCGTTCGAAGATTGTACCTCGCTTACTAGCGTAACTATCCCGAATAGCGTTACCTCCATCGGCAGTTCTGCGTTCTCTTATTGCACTTTGCTTACAAGCATAACAATCCCGAATAGCGTTATCTCTATCGGCAGTTCTGCGTTCGAGGGTTGCAGCTCGCTTGAAAGTATGACGATACCTTTCGCAGGCGGCAGCATAAAAAAATCAACCGACACTTATCAATATCCTTTTGGATATATATTCGGTACCTCGAGCTATACGGGAGGTACTGCTACTAAGCAATATTATTACGGTTCTAGTACTTCCAGCACCACATACACTACGTATTACATACCAACTAAGCTAAAGAGCGTTACCGTTACCAGTGGTAATATACTTTACGGTGCGTTCTATAATTGCACT
>JAGBIF010000018.1 GCA_017935065.1 Clostridia bacterium | reverse complement strand
TTTCCTGCCTAACTCAGGCGGCGGTACTATGGCGGACGCAACTGACGTCAGCGGAAGCTACACGGTTCCCGAATGTACCTTCACGCCTCCTGCTGGCAAGGAGTTCGAACAATGGGTATGCGACGGTGTAAGATATAACCCAGGGGATACGATTGATATTACGAGGGCGCGTACATTCGTGGCACTCTGGAAGCCTGCCGTCAAGGATTCCTACAATATTACTTTCAGTGCAAACGGCGGTAGCGGTACTATGAATACCGTACTTGCAAAGCACGAGGAGGAATATACCGCCCCTTCGTGCGCCTTCACCCCACCGCCTGGAAAGAAGTTTGATTCCTGGTGGGTAGGCGGCGCAACCGTCTATGCAGGCGATACGTTGGTTATCAAGAAGGACCTCGAGCTTATTGCGAATTGGATAGACGACACCTACGATGTTTCGTTTGATAAAAACGGAGGCGACGGTGAAATGCCTATCGCAGAGAATTCTCCCGCAAATTACACACTTCCCGATTGCACATTTACAGCACCTTCGGGAATGCAGTTTGTCGGCTGGGCGGTAGGAAGCAGTACCGCGACGCCAATAGCCTCGGGTAAGACCGTACAGCTCACCCAGAACACTACCCTTTACGCAATATGGGACTATAACGATCCTTACGTCATAACCTACAACAGCGGAAGCGAAATGAAGTATTTCTCACTTCCCGAGGGGATGGGCTTCAACGTGGCTACCTTTGAGAGCCTTGGCTTTACCGCACCTGTCGGAAAGGCATTCTCGCATTGGCGCGAGAGGTGGACCTCAACCGAGAGGGTAGACGAGGGTGCTGTCTACACCGTACCCGACGATGAGGTGTTCTTTGATGCCGTATACGTTTCGACAGGAGAGGTAGTATGTACCGTTCAGTTCAATGCGGGTACACAGAGCGGCTATATGGAGCCCGTAGACGTCGTTTCGGGCAGCACCTTTACTATTCCCATGCCAGAGTTCGTCGCACCTGCGGGAACCGAGTTTGTCGGCTGGGCGCTCGGCGGTGATATAACAAAGATCAAAAAGCCGTTTGATACTATTACTGTAAGCGGTACTACCGACCTTGACGCCGTTTGGCGCACACCGCTTGAAATTGATGCTCAGTACGACGGACGAGTGATCGCGGGCGAGTGCCTTGATGATGAGAAAATAATAGTATCACTCGTTTACGATGACGGCTATACCGAGCTTATTTCTGTTGAAAATGTAAATATTTATTATAATCTGACGCCTATTCCCGATATAACTCAGTATGAGATACAGGAGGCGGGAGTAATACATTTCGTAGTAAAGTATGAAGCTTATCCCGAATGTACACTTGGCGTAATAGCGGTAGATGAGTACAAGGTTACTTTCGACGGTGCAGGCGGCGGCGGTGAGATGCTTGCCGAGGCGGTTCAGTCATCAACTTATATTCTCCCCGAAAATAAGTTCATCGCACCCGATAAAAAAGTGTTTAAGAACTGGTCGGTGGGGGGCAATGATTATGCCGCTGGCACACAGATCACGCTTACTTCAAACACCGTGGTAACGGCGGTTTGGGAGTCGCTGTATACAGTATCCTTTGACGCATGCGGCGGTGGCGGAACGATGATGTCGGCGACCGAAAAGGGCGGAGAATTCACACTTCCTCATTGTTCGTTTACAGCACCCGAGGGTAAGAGATTCGTCGGTTGGTCGACGGCCTCTGGCGGTGAAGTGATAAAAACTGCAACCTATACGGTGGGTGCAGATATCACACTCTATGCTGTATGGGAGAATATTCCCGTGACACCCCCTGCTCATACTCACACCTTCGGCACCGAGTGGAAAACCGATGCGAACGAGCATTGGAACGAATGTGCTTGCGGAGATAAGGCAAACAAGGCATCCCACGCCGACACCGATAACGACGGCAAGTGCGATACCTGTGAATATCAGATGACAAGCGGTGGCGGAAATACCGAAACTCCCGATAATCCTAACAATACCCCCGACATCCCGAACGAGGATAAGGGCGGACTTGGCACGGGTGCTATCGTCGGAATTGTGATCGGCTCTGTTGCAGTAGCAGGCGTAGGCGGTTTCTCGCTCTTCTGGTTCGTTATCAGGAAAAAGAGCCTCGCTGACCTTCTTCTGGTATTTAAGAAATAATAAAAGGTACAAAGCACCCTCCCTCTGTGTCCTTCGGGGCAAGGGGAGGGGTGAGATGACGAAAGGAGGAAACTCAATGAAAACAAAATCTAAGGAATTTTCGACCGCTATTTTACTTATAGCAGCGCTTCTCTTGGGAATGCTCGTATTCAGCTCGCCATTTGCGGTCTCGGCAGCTACGCCTGAGAGTATTTACGTCGGTGGCGTCGAGCTTACCTCGGGTGAATACCTTGCTGTGGGCTCGGATACGCCCTCGGAGGAGGCGCCCTCGGGCGGCTACGCCTACTTTGACGCCGCGGGTCTCGTGCTTAAGGATTATGAGTACGAGGGCTGGGGCTATGAGGAAAGCCAGAATAATTTTCATCTCGTCTATGCAGAGGGCGATTTGAATATCATCCTGCTTGGCGAGAGCAGTCTTACTGCAAGCTCCTCGGTAAACGCTGATTTTACGGGAATTTACCTGGTGAACGGCTCGTTGAATATTAGCGGCGCAGGTAAGCTTGCCGTCGACGCAACCACTCCTGTCAGGCTCAGCGCGGGCAATCTGTCGGTTGAGGGAGGCCGTCTTAGCCTGACACATCGGGGGAACAATTACGGCATCTATGCCTCGGGCAGCGTAAGCATTAGCGGCGGTATTCATTCCGTTACGGGCTTTTACGGTGCAGTATATGCAAAAGACGGTATCTCTATAAGCGGCGGCTCGCTGAGCGCGACGGGTAATAACTGCGCTATTGACGGAGCTTTAACTATGACGTCGGGCTGCCTTCTTGCAATCAGCACGGGAGATGGCTCGTCTGCCTTTAATTCGAGTAAGAGCGTTGATTTTTCCGCACATACCAATGCCTCTGCTTTTGGCTATGACAACGTCGAGGGCAACAGCGCCCAGATTTACGACGATGCGGACAAAGCCTCCTATATGCGCGTATTGGTAAAGCCTACCGTACATAACGTATGGATTGGCGGAACGCAGCTTTCCGACACCAATATGCCCACGGGCGTATTCTTTGAGCCTGTATCTCGCACGCTCACATTGACGGACTTTACCTGTAATAACACGAGTGGTTACGCCTTTTCGGGAGCTCTTAAGGCACTCGTGTATTCCGAGGATGACCTCAACATCCTTCTTTCGGGCGAGAACACCCTTGAGGCAATGGCTGGCGAATACGGTATAAAATTAGCAAACAACCGCCTTCTTACTATTGATACTAAGGAAGGCGAGACGGGAGCGCTTACCGTAAGCGGCGCATACGGTATTGACGCCGTCAGCGAAATAAAGGGCGGAACTGTCACCGTCGCGGGTACCGAAGCGGGAATGAGCGCGGCTCCCGACCTTCGCTCCTACTACGAAACAGCCTGCATTAAGGTATCTAAAAATGCAGACGGCACAGCTTTTACGCAGGATTACGACGCGGCTAAAATATCCGAGTACAAATATATCAGGCTTGCAAAGGGCGCAAGGATAGAGTATTATCTGAACGGAGAACCGAAGTCCTCACAGATTTGTGAAATCGGAGAAGAGTATCAGCTGCCTGCTTGTGAATACGATCTACCCTTCGCTTATGAATTCGACGTCTGGGCGCTCGGCTCGGTTGACGGTACTACCGTTTATGACGAGGGTGACAGCGTCACCGTAACCGAAAATATGGCGTTGCACGCAGTGCTGAAGCAAAAAACGGCAACCGTAAGCGTTTATTATCCTAAGGCAGGCGCGCACGCGGCGGTCGAATACAAGCTCACCTACGGCACGCATACCTTGGACTTCATAGATGCTGTGGTCACTCCCCCCGAGGGGCTTGAGCTCAAGGGCTTTTCAGAATGGTATATGAGCGAGCCCGTCACCGAGATTGAGGTCGACCCGTACGGGGCAAGCCTATACGCAATATGGGGTGCCTCTGACGGAGTTGAATTTTACGACTTGTACGTAGGCGGTATCCCCGTAACGGCACAGAATAAAGGTGACATTCTGGGGGACGGCACGGCAGTTTACAATTCCGACACCAAAACGCTTACCTTGACGAATATGAGCCTCACCGCCGAGGAAGCTCTTTTTGCCGACGAGGATTATTCCCTGGGCTCTATCATTGCTATGGGTGAATTGAATATCCTGCTCGTAGGCGAAAGCAGTATCGCTAATGAGCACGGCGACGGTATCTACGTAGAAGAGCTTACTCTTTCGGCTGGCAATGAAAACGGTAAGCTTGATATCGACGCTAGCGGCTACGCTATATACGGCTATGAGATCACCGTCAACGGCGGCTCGTACGGTTTGGTAGGCTCGTCGGGAATTGACGGTTATTCAGTAACGGTAAACGGAGGAAAATTCGATATAGAAGCCGCGGATGACGAGAGCGGCGCGGGTATTTACGCATACCGAGCAGTCATTAACGGCGGTACGCTTGATATACGCTTCGACAGAAGCCTCTATGTGTCGGAGGGCGGTTTGGAAATTAACGGCGGCGAAATCACCGTTACCGACGTTGGAACCGCAATAGAAGCAGGCGGCGACGTTATGATAAGCGGCGGCAAGCTCACGCTTCACGGCTTGAATGCAGAGAGCTACGGCATTTTTGCAAGCGGCGACGTTATAATCAGCGGCGACGGGACGGTTGTTGAAATAGACGGCTTTGGCATGGGTATTTTTTTAGAGACGAACCAAAGCCGCTTCGGAATGGACGGCGGCAGCCTGAAGATAATTGCCAGGGACTTCGGCATTTTCGTAAGAGAGAGTGGGCCTTACAACGAGCCTTATATCAAGAGCGGTACGCTTGAAATTTCCGCGGGCCAGACAGGCGGTACGTTTGCTTATCTGCATGGAGGTACTCCTCGTCCCGTTCCCTATAATTACATCATTTATGGCAAATCCGAAATGACCGCAAGTACAAACGCGGACGGCAGCGCGGCGGTTGTATATAACGAGAACAACCTTGCGGCCTATAAGTATGTAAGGATGACGGTTACCGAAGGCTACGGAATCATCATTGCCGACAGCGAGGATAACGGAGTTATGATAACCAAGAATAACTACACGGACGTCCTCGGTGACGGCACCGTTTCCTACGATCCCAAAACGGATACACTCACCTTAAATGGCTACAAGTACGAGGGCGAGGGCTTCGTTTATGACGGATGGAGTTACGGAATTCTTGTGCTTCCCAATTATATGGATACCCTGACCGTCCTGCTTGAGGGTGAAAACGAAATTACCTTAACAGCGACCGAGGACGTGGATGCTATCTACTTAGAGGCTGTTGACGCCGTAATTAAGGGCGACGGCTCGCTTGAAGTGAATTCACCCGAAAGCGGAATTTATGCGGAGGGTGATGTTAACGTTCAAGGCGGTAATATTACCGTAAATGCCTTCAGTGCGGTGTCTGCATACGATTTTAAAATGACGGGCGGAAGCGTTAAGCTGAACGCTACCTATGCAATATATACGTCCTCATTCGCGATTGCGGGCGGCGAGCTGACGGTAAATGCGGTCGGCGATAGCGCTTACGGTGTGTATGTTCAGTATTATTTCGTAATGAACGGCGGTAACCTTAAGATCACTACGGTCGATAAGGGTATTTACAGGGGTACCTCAAGCGCAAGTATTGAGGTCTTAGGCGGTACGTTTGAAATCTCAACCAAGACCGCGGGATATGCATTTGTGCGCTATGATTCGGGCAATCATATTCCCATCCTTCCCGACGCCTTTGGCGAAGGCACCGTTATCGCGAGCGTGAAAGAGGACGGCAGCGATTCCGCCGCGTTCAGCAATGCTGATTTTGATACCTATAAATACGTAAAGGCTACCGTCAAGCTAAGCTTTGGTATCGTAATTGCCGACGGCGAGGATAACGGAGTTATGATAGACGAGGATAACTATACCGATCCTCTCGGCGACGGCACTGTTTCCTACGATCCTACGACCAACACCTTAACGCTGAACGGCTACAAGTACGAGGGCGAGGGCTTTGAGGATGGCGGATGGTTCTATGGAATATTTGTTGTTCCCGATTTTATGGATACCTTAACGCTCCTGCTAGAGGGTGAAAACGAAATTACCTTAACAGCGACGGAGGACGCGGAGGCTATCTGCATAGAGGAAACCAACGTCGTAATTAAGGGTAACGGCTCGCTTGAAGTGAATTCACCCGAGGGCGGAATTTGCCTGTATGAAGCAAGCCTTGAAATACAGGGCGGCAATACCGTGATCAATGCGTCGTGCCCGATAATGACAGATGACTTCACAATGAACGGCGGAGCGCTTACGCTAACCGCGCGCGGCGCGAATGTCTGCGGTATGATGGTATACGGCTTCACAATGAACGGCGGCAGCCTCAATATCGGTACGGACTATGTAGGCGTTGCCGTGTGGTCTGACGGAGCTCTTACCGTTTGCGGCGGCACTCTTGAAATTTCAACAAAGACTGCAGGATATGCATTTTCGCGCTATGACGCGCATGAGGATGAATATCTTACCGTCCTTCCCACTCTTGCGGGCGCTCATATAATGCTCGCAAGCGTAAACGAGGACGGAAGCGGCGCGGCTACCCTCAAGAAGGCTGCCCTTGAAAGCTATAAGTATGTAAGCATTCACGTGCACACCTACGGCACCGATTGGAGGACCGACGGGGCAGAGCATTGGAATGAATGTGCTTGCGGCGACAAGGCAAACAAGGCGGCTCATAGCGGAGGCAGCGCGACCTGTACTTCCAGAGCAATCTGCTCGGTATGTAACGCGGCGTACGGCAGCGTAACGCCTCACAGCCACGGCACCGAGTGGAAAACCGATGCGAACGAGCATTGGAACGAGTGCGCTTGCGGAGATAAGGCAAACAAGGCATCCCACGCCGACACCGATAACGATGGCAAGTGCGATACCTGTGAATATCAGATGAGTACCACTCCCAACACTCCCGATGATCCTAACAATACTCCCGACATCCCGAACGAGGATAAGGGCGGACTAGGCACGGGGGCTATCGTAGGCATCGCTATCGGCTCTGTCGCGGTAGTTGGTCTTGGCGGCTTCTCGCTATTCTGGTTCGTTATCAAGAAAAAGAGCTTCGCTGACCTTCTTCTGGTATTTAAGAAATAATTAAGCACTAACCTAACCGCGGCGGTGGGCAGCTTTGCCCGCCGCCGTTTCCATCTTACACGAAAAATATGCCCGCTGACAGCAACAGCGTGTTGCTTGTCAATTCATTCGGTGCGTGATATAATATAACCACAAAATATAAGGCGGTGATTATTGTGCAAACGAAGGATATTATTTTAGAGCTAAGAACGAAAAAGGGGCTATCACAGGAGGAGCTTGCGGAAAGGATATTCGTAACAAGACAAGCGGTTTCCAGGTGGGAGACGGGCGAAACGATACCGAATATAGATACCCTCAAGCTTCTTTCGGGATTGTTCGACGTGTCAATCAACACGCTTCTCGGTTCCCCGAGAGAGTTAGTATGCCAATGCTGCGGTATGCCTCTTGAGGACCTCACCACAAGCCGTGAAGCCGACGGCAATTTCAACGAGGAATATTGCAAATGGTGCTATTCGGGCGGTGAATACACGCTTGATATCTGGCAGGTCGGCGGAAAAGAAAAGCTTGAGGAATTCAAAAGGCAGCTGTTAGACGAATTCAACACACTCTTAAGCATTGAAGGGCTTCCTAGGGTGGAGGGCTTAAATGTGCTGTCGGGTGAATTTATCAATATGGAATACACTCTGCCCAGCGGTGAAAAGGTGAAATTCCTTGACGATAAAAAGACCTACCTCGGCAGTCAGCTGGAAGTCAAGACCTCAGGCAGATGCGTTGGTATAGCAGCCAATATGGACTTCCTTCTTATCTGCACCTACGGGGAAAACGGCGAGGACCCCGAGCTTGTGATTTATAAGAAAAGATAAAACGAGGGGCGGTCTCAAATGCTCTCATTTGAGACCGCCCCTTAAGGCTTGATAGGGGATAGTAGGATTTCGGGGCGCGGGGCGAGCCTATGCTTTAAGCTCCTTTCTCAGGCCCCGTCTGACACGGTTGATGTGTCTTTCAAAGTCACCGCTGTTGAGTAGCTCACAAAGCACGAACTGCTCGAAGGTGGGAACCGTGCAGGAATAGAAGCCGAGCTTGCTCTCAAAAACGCCGACAAGGTGCTTTGGCAGAACCATATATCCCACGCGCAAAGCAGGCGAAATTGTCCTCGAAAAGGTATTCATATATATCACGTTATCGTACTCGGAGAGTGAATAGAGAGTGTCCTCGGGCTTTGAGGAGACCGAAAACTCCGACTCAAAATCGTCCTCGATAATGATGCGCCCGCGCGTGCCTGACCAGCGGATATATTCGTGACGCTTATTCGCCGAGGCGGTAATGCCCGTCGGGAAGCTTCTGTAGGGGGTGGTGTGAATTACGCTCGCCCGCGTTTGCTTAAGAGCCAGGCTGTCAATGCCGTCGTCAGATAAGCTCAGTAGCTCGTACCTCGCACCTGCAGCTCTGTAGACCTGCTCAATTTTTTGATAGGAGGGGGATTCTATGCCGTACACGCGGTCTCTTCCGAGCATTGCGATAATGAGACCGTACAGGTATTCGGCACCCGAGCCGATAATGATCTGCCTGCTCTCAAGACTCATTCCTCTGTTGCGTATGAGGTAGCTTTTAATCGCCTCGCGAAGCTCGGGGCAGCCCGCGCCCAGAGATTTTTCCAGAAGAACGTCGGAATAATCGGAAAGCACCCTTCGCATAGTCTTACTCAGCACCGAAAACGGAAAGTCCGCGTAGGTATGCCGCGCTTGAGGTACGGCGACGTGCGCGGTATGCGCTTCCGCGGGCGCGGCAAAGCCGTCGGATTTTTTGAAGATAACGAAAAAGCCGCTTCGCTCTCTTGACTCCGCATAGCCCTCATCACAAAGAAGCGAGTAGGCGTGCTCCACCGTAACCGTGCTGACGGATAGCTCGTCGCAAAGCAATCGCATGGAGGGTAGCTTGGTGCCGAAGGGATATATTCCGTCAATGATATCCCCCCGTATCTGCCTGTAAATTTGAAGATAGACAGGGCGGCTGCTTTTGTCTGTTACGTATCTCATCTGTATATATAAAATTCTCCCGTTCTGACTATTTTAATATTGACAGACCTATTGTATAATATTTCCATCGAAATTGCAAGGAGAAAATAAAAAATGGCATACAAAAAAATTCTTACTATTCAAGACATATCCTGTGTCGGTCAGTGCTCGCTGACGGTTGCGCTCCCTATTCTGTCTGCTTGCGGACTTGAAACCTGTATCCTTCCGTCCGCCGTACTTTCCACACATACTGCTGGCTTCAGCGGCTTTACCTTCCGTGACCTTACCGAGGATATGCCCGCTATCCAAAAGCATTGGCAAAAGGAAAATATCAAATTCGAGGCAATCTATACGGGCTATCTCGGAAGCATCAAGCAGATAGGCTACGTGAGGGATATTCTGAAAACGATGGGAACCGATAATTGCGTCCGCGTCGTCGACCCCGCTATGGCAGACAACGGACAGCTCTACTCAATATTCAATATGGATTACGTAGAGGCTATGAAGCCTCTGTGCGGTGAGGCGGATATCCTTGTGCCCAATATCACCGAGGCTTGCTTCCTTACGGGTGAAGAATATAAGGAGGTCTATGACGAGTCTTACGTTCGCACTCTTGCGGAAAAGCTCGCGGCGCTCGGCGCGAAAACCGTCGTTCTCACAGGTGTCGGCTACGAGCAGGGAAGGACGGGAGTTGCCGTTTATGAGAATGGCAAAATGGAATACTACGGGCACGATAAGATTGCCAAGGGCTGCCACGGAACGGGAGATATCTATGCCTCCGCCTTCGTCGGCGCCTTGATGAGGGGCAAAGGCGTTTACGATGCGGCGGTAATAGCCGCGGATTATACCGTAAGGTGTATCGAAAATACTCAGGGAGACCCCGACCATTGGTACGGCGCGAAGTTTGAAACCGCCCTCGGCGAGCTTATCAGGATGCTTGAGGATTAAAAAACTATAAAGAGCGAAAGGGTGCTGTCTTAAATGCAAATTTGAGACAGCACCCTTTTTATGGCAGGCAGGCTTGAGCAGGTGCGCCGAGACCATCAACCAAACCGACAACGATATGATGAAAATTCGCTCGAAAATGGAAACTCTTATTGACATTTCAAGCGAGGATGAGGTCCTGCTTGAGAGAATTAGAAGGCTCGACACGCCGATTGATTGAACAAAAAGCGCGACGTTGAAAATCGACCGAGAAATCGGCGTTACAGACGCAGAAATGCCCGAAGCGAAGAAAAAGGAAATCGCCGACCTTAAGAAAAAGGCGAAAACGGCATAACGCACACAGGGGCGACCGCAAACGGTCGCCCCTCAAAAATTGCATCAGAGGAAGCAAAGAATAGCCAAATCGGTTGAAAATTTTATAGAACTATGATATAATAAACTCACCGAAAATCCAGAATTTGCAGGGATGAAAAAATGAAAACATTTTACACAAGTGAACGAGAAGCATGGCGCGAGTGGCTTGCCGATCACTTTGAAACGGAAAGTGAGATTTGGTTTGTTTTTCCGATGAAGGAATCGGGTGATAAGGCGCTTTC
>JAGBIF010000017.1 GCA_017935065.1 Clostridia bacterium | reverse complement strand
GGCAAATGATGTTGCCTGCGGCAGTGATGTTCACTGCGTGAATGATGTTGTGCCTTCGGCACAGTGGGCAAACATCACATCATTGCGAGCTTGTATTTGCGTAGCAAATGGCGAGCAACATCATTATGCGGAGCATAACATTACTTTTGCGTCAGCAAAAACATCACTAACAAAAAAAGAGAGGACATTTCGGGATTTAAGCCGATTTTCGCTCTCTTTTTGCTATATATGACTACTTGTATTTACAAAGCAGGCATTTATGTCTTGTCAAGTCCGAGGTCGTAAATCAATCTCTCGCTCTCGCCAAGTGATTTCGAATCAATGCTCTTTAGCTTTCTTACCTCGTTTATGCTATTTCTCATTCTGCCCTTTTTAAAGATAAGATTTGACCATCTCTTGACCTGGTAAAAGGGTGTTTTCCAGCGGTGCCCCTCAAGCGCGGGGTACACGTTGCAGAGCTTTTCGTAGGAATAAAAGATACGCGAGAGAAGATATTTGAGCTTGCCGCCCTGCTTTGCGCCCTGCATCGTAGCGAAGGTCTCTCTCGTTCCGTATATGGTAAGTCCCATCGCCTTGGCCTCAAGCCTCTGTGTCACATCTGTATGCTCCTCACCGAAGAACCACGCGCGGGTGAGCGCGATGCAGGCGTCGGAGAATTTAGACAGCTCGCCCGATTTTAGCATGTCGTCGGCATCTGCTACATTGATAAATCCCGTGTTAAGCATTACCGCAATATCCATAAGCGCTCTTATGCCGAGACCGCCGTTTATAAGGTGCTTTGCCATATGCGCGATATGGTAGAAATAATATGCGCCGTCGGTGAGCATACGGTGGTGCTTGCACCCCTGCTTGACGTAGGATAGCTCAAACACGTTTTCAAGCGTTTTTGCGACGTAGCGGTTGTTGAAGCTCTCAATCAGCTCAAAGTGAAGCTCAAGATGCACGCCGCTTTTTGTGTAGTAGGATATATCGTGCGCGTTTTTCTTTTCGCGAGTGAGCCCGAGCCTATCAACAAGCACCGTATTTGCCGCATCCAGATCTTCCTTCCTCACGAGTATGTCTATATCACAGCTTGTCCTCACTCTTGGATCGGGATAATGCTCTCTTATAACCGAGCCCTTGAGGGGAATAAAGTCTATCCCGCCTGCCTCGAGCGCATCCGATATTGCCCCAAGCTCTGCCGTCAGTCGGTGATATCTCGCGAGCGCTATCAGCCTCTGCTTATCAAATGCCGCGCGTATTTTGCCGAGTATCTCGAGCATCTTCAGCCTCTCGGCGGTATCTGCCGCACCCTCGGGAGCTTTGAACGCGCCGTTTGCATCAAGCGCGCCTGCCACGATATGCACGAGGTCCTGACCTGCCGAGAAGGAATAGGTCTCCGATAAAAGGCTTATGTAATCCTTGCTGAGCCTGTCCATTGAGAGAAGCTCTGCAAGATAAGGGCACCGCTCGGGCGTTGCCTCCCTCCCAAAGACGTAGGGGGTGACGATATCAAGAGTAAGCCTTGCTGATAACTCCTTCATATCCTACACCCCCTTTGTCTGTGGCTAAGCCACATATTATTTTCCGAAAAGCTTCTTGAAAAAGCTCTGCTTCTTACCGCTGTTTGATTCACCGAGTGAGTCCGCGAATGCCGAGAGAAGCTTCTTCTGCTCGCCCGTCAGATTTTTCGGTGTCTCAACGGTTACCGTAATTATAAGATCGCCTCTGCGCTTGGTATTTACATCGGCAATACCCTTGTTTCTTAAGGTGAAGCGCGCACCCGACTGCGTGCCCTCGGGAATTGTGAACTTCTCGCTCTTGCCGCCGAGAACGGGCACATCTATTTCAGCACCGAGAGCTGCCTCCGCGAAGGAAATGGGAACCTCGCAGGAAAGGTTGTTGCCCTCGCGCTCAAAGAGTGAGTGAGGTCTCACTCTCATATCAATGACGAGGTCGCCGCTCATACCGCCGTTTCTTCCTGCGGAGCCCTGTCCGCGAAGCACGATACGCTGACCGTTGTCGATGCCTGCGGGAATACTCACCTCAAGCTTCTTATTAATCTTAATAAAGCCCTTGCCGTTGCAGTTCTTACAGGGCGTCTTGATGATCTTACCCGTGCCGCGACAGGCCTGACAGGGCTGTTGTGTTTGCATTCTGCCGAACATCGTGTTCTGTGTCACCGTGATGTTTCCGCGACCGCCGCACGCGGAGCAGGTCTCGGGCTTAGTGCCCTTTGCAGCACCCGTGGTATCACAGTCGGGACAGCCCTCTATTCTGGCAAAGCTTATCTCCTTCTTGCACCCGAACACCGCTTCCTCAAAGTCAACGGTAAGTCTTACCAGGATATCGTCGCCGTCAATAGCGGCGGATGCTCTGCCGCGCCCCGATGACGTACCGAAGCCGCTACCGCCGAAGAATGATGAGAAGATATCACCGAAGTCAAAGTCACCGCCCGAGAAGCCGCCAAAGCCGCCGTAGCCGCCACCGCCGCCCTGCTCGAATGCGGCGTGACCGAACTGGTCGTACTTCTCCTTCTTTTCCTTATCCGAGAGAATTGCGTACGCCTCGTTGATCTCCTTGAACTTGGTCTCCGCCTCTTTGTCCCCTGGGTTGTGGTCGGGGTGATATTTCATAGCGAGCTTTCTGTATGCTCGCTTTATTTCGTCCTCTGAGGCGCCCTTGGTTATCCCAAGCACCTCATAATAGTCGCGTTTGTTTTCTGCCATAGTGTTCCTTTAGGCTAATTGTTAGTTAGCAACAAATGTATATTTATTGATTAAGGCTGTCGCGGTATTCGCCGCGACAGTCTTATTTTACGCTTTATATGACAATAACGATTTGCAAATTTGGCGAAAATCAGGTCTTATCCTCAAAGTCAGCGCCGTAGAAATCTCCGCCTGCGCCACCTGCACCGCCGTCGGTTCCGTCGCCCTCGCCGCCTGCGCCGCCTGCTGCCGCTTGTTCCTTGTAGACCTTCTCCGCAATGGGATAGAAGGCCTTCTGAAGCGCCTCGGTGTCTGCCTTGATAGCCTCGGTGTCGCCGCTCTCGATGGTAGCCTTAAGCTTTGCGATAGCCTCGTTTACGGGAGCCTTGTCGCTGTCGGTGATCTTGTCGCCAAGCTCGTTCATAGACTTCTCGGTTTGGAATATCGTGTTCTCCGCCATATTCTTGACCTCAACGGCTTCCTTGAGCTTCTTGTCCTCCTCGGCAAACTTCTCCGCGTCGCGGACCGCCTTTTCGATATCTTCCTTTGACATATTGGTCGAGGAAGAGATAGTGATGTGCTGCTCCTTACCCGTGCCCTTGTCAAGCGCGGTTACGTTAACGATACCGTTTGCGTCAATATCAAAGGTAACCTCTATCTGAGGCACACCGCGGGGTGCTGCGGGAATTCCGTCAAGCGAAAATCTTCCGAGAGTTACGTTGCCTGCCGCCATCTCACGCTCGCCCTGAAGCACGTGTATCTCAACCGAGGTCTGGTTATCGGATGCGGTAGAGTATACCTGGCTCTGCTTTACGGGGATGGTGGTGTTTCTCTCAATGATCTTGTTGAATACACCGCCGAGGGTCTCAATACCGAGAGAGAGGGGAGTAACGTCAAGAAGAAGAACATCCTTTACGTCGCCGCCAAGTACACCGCCCTGGATTGCCGCGCCGATTGCAACGCACTCGTCGGGGTTGATGCCCTTGAAGGGCTCCTTGCCGATGAACTTCTTTACTGCGTCCTGAACCGCGGGAATTCTGGTAGAGCCTCCGACGAGAAGTACCTTGGAAATCTGTGAGGGGCTGAGCTTCGCATCAGCAAGCGCCTTCTTGGTGGGCACCATCGTTGCCTCAACGAGGTCCTGGGTAAGCTCGTCAAACTTAGCTCTGGTAAGAGTTGCCTCGAAGTGCTTGGGGCCCGTAGCGTCAGCGGTAATGAAAGGAAGCGAGATCTGAGTGCTCATCACACCCGAAAGCTCAATCTTTGCCTTCTCCGCCGCATCCTTAAGACGCTGAAGCGCCATCTTGTCGTTGCGAAGATCAAGTCCGCCGTTATCCTGAGCGAAGGTCTTTGCCATCCAGTCAACTATTCTCGCGTCAAAATCGTCACCGCCGAGACGGTTGTTACCCGCGGTCGCGAGAACCTCGAATACGCCGTCCGAAATGTCGAGCAGGGATACGTCGAAGGTACCGCCTCCAAGGTCGAATACCATTATCTTCTGTGCGTCTTCCTTATCAATGCCGTACGCGAGTGCGGCAGCGGTAGGCTCGTTGATAATTCTCTTAACATCAAGGCCCGCAATCTTACCCGCGTCCTTGGTTGCCTGACGCTGTGCGTCGGTGAAGTATGCGGGAACGGTGATAACCGCCTCAGTGACGGTAGTGCCGAGATATGCCTCTGCATCCGCCTTAAGCTTCTGAAGTATCATAGCCGAGATTTCCTGGGGAGTGTACTTCTTTCCGTCAATCTCAACCTTTTTGTCAAGTCCCATATCACGCTTGATAGAACTTACGGTCTTGTCGGGGTTAGTAACCGCCTGACGCTTTGCTACCTGACCTACGAGTCTTTCGCCGCTCTTCGCAAACGCTACAACCGAGGGGGTAGTTCTCGCGCCCTCGGGGTTAGTGATAACGATAGGCTCACCGCCCTCGAAAACCGCTACGCAAGAGTTGGTAGTACCAAGGTCAATTCCTATAATCTTTCCCATAATAAATATTCTCCTTTAAGTTCGTTTGTATTTATGTGAAAATGTTTAAAATTTCGTTATTTGTAAATAATTGTTTTAAAATTCGTCAGTTTGCAGTCTTTACCATTGCAAAGCGAATGACGCGCTTTCCTACCTTATATCCCTTCTGGAACACCTCGGTTATCTCGCCCTCGCCAAGCTCGGGAGCATCCTCGTGAAGCACCGCGTTGTGAAGGTTGGGATCAAAGGTCTCACCGCGCTCGCCCATCGTCTCGACGTTCAGCTTCTTAAGCACCGCGTCAACGCTCTTTAAGGTAAGCACAAGTCCTTCCTTGACCTTTTCGCCGTCATCATAGTTAGCCGCGCGCTCAAGGTTGTCAATAATAGGAAGAAGCTCGCCTACCGTATCGGCAACGGCAGAGGAATACACGCCCTCGCGCTCTTCCTTCGTGCGGCGCCTGAAGTTCTCATATTCGGCCGCCATTCTGAGGTGCGTCTCGTCCTTTTCCTTCACGAGTGCCTCAAGCTCCTCGATTTTCTTCTTAAGCTCGCATACCTCGTCGGTCTCACAGCACTCGGTGCTTTTATTCTCGCATTCGCACTTGCTATCGTTGTTCAATTTGATTTACCTCTTTCTTGTATTTAATCGTCATCAGTGCCGTCATCAAACGGGACTGTGCCGCCGATGCGCGGCAGGTCCTGCGCAAACATTCGGTCAATTCCGCTGGCAAGTCGGTTGATAAGCGCTATAACCTTTTCGTAATTCATACGCTTAGGACCGATAACGCCTATGGCAACCTTTCCGCCGCCAATGTTTACATTCCTGAAAATAAGCGTTGTATTGCTCATAACGTCGGATTCGTTCTCGGCGCCGATGAATACCTGAATTCCCTCGTCACCGCCGTCTCTGCTGGTGATAACGTCGAGCAGCTTATCCTTTTCCTCAAGCACACCGAGAAGCTCGCGAAGCTTTGACACGTCGGAATACTCGGGATATTTAAGAAGCTTGTTAACGCCCTCAACCTTGATGTCTGCGGTGTCAAGCTCACTCATCGCCTCGTAGATTGCCTTGATGGTCGGATGCACTATAGCGCTCGCGGGACCCATAATGCCCTCAAGCTTCATTATGACCGAGACGTTTATCTCGTCACAGGTGAGATTTGCGAGGTAGATATTAAGCGCCTCGGTAAATCTCGCGAGGTCGCCTCTTGTGATAGAGAAGGAAAGCGAGAAGGTCTTTGATTTGACTATATCACCCGCAAACGAGATTACAAGGTGAAAGCTTTTCGGTGAGATATATACCGAGTCAAAGCGGGATATCCTGACCTTGCTTCCGCCCGTCTTGAAGGCGATGCCCGTGTAATCCGAAAGGTATGACGCAAGATGCGATGCCTCTGCAAGTATCTTATCCATCTCGGTAAGCTTGTAGCGAAGCCTCTCGTTGATATCGTCTATCTCGCTTCTGGTCTCGCTGTATTGGCGCACGAGAGCGTCTACGTAATAGCGGTATCCAAGCTCCGACGGAACCCTTCCCGCGGATGTGTGGGGCTGAACGAGGTAACCCATAGACTCAAGCTCTGCCATCTCGTTTCTGATGGTCGCGGCAGAGGCGCTTATGTGGACATCCTGCGAAAGAAACTTAGATCCGACAGGCTCGCCGTGGGTGATATGCGCATCAACTATCGCGCGGAGTATCTGCTGCTTTCTTTGCGAAAGCTCTTTTGGATCCATATTCCTTTTCCCCCTTACTTTTTTGGTCGGCGGTATGCATTTGCTGAAATTTTGATTTTTAGCACTTGAAGTGTGCGAGTGCTAACTCCGACGACTATAATATAATACATTTTATTGTCCGTGTCAACCCCCTGATACGAAAATTTTATGAATTTTTTGTTAACATTAAGCATCCGAGCGCCAAGAGTGATATTTAATGGCAGGGGGTGACGCTAAGCTTATATAAGGCAATACTCGGGCGGTCGGGGCATTCTACAAAAAAATAAAAGCATACGGGTGAGCTAAAATAAAGAAAAAATAAAGAAAAAATTTTTCTTGACTTTACTTAATTATTATTATATAATATAATCGTACGATTATTCGCAGCATTAATTTTCTGCCACCCGCGGCAGAGAGTTTGCGTACCTTGTGAGTATTAGTATAAATTTTCTTAACATATAGGTTACTAAACTGTAATCGAGGAGGTGTAAATGGATCCGATTTTCGTAATTCTTATTGCCATCGGTACGCTTTTAGTCGGCGTAGCGTTTGGTTTTATAATAAGAAGAGGTATAGCGGAAAAGAAGCTCGGCTCTGCTGAAGAGCAGGCAAAGAAGATTCTTGAGGACGCTATAAAGAACGCTGAGAGTGCTAAAAAAGAGTCGGTGCTTTCGGCAAAGGAAGAGATTTTCAAGCTTCAGAAGGAGGCGGATGCCGATATAAAGGATCGCAGACGCGAGGTTTCGGTGCTTGAAAAGAGACTTAATCAGAAGGAAGAGACCCTTGATGCCAAGCTTGACAAGCTCGAGAAGAAGGAGGCCGCTCTTGCTGAAAAGCATGCTAAGGCCGACAAGCTTTGCGAGGATGCGAGCGAGGCGCTTGAAAGACAGATGTCGGTGCTTGAAAAGCTTGCGGGGCTTTCCCGTGAGGAGGCGAAGGTTGAGCTTGTCGCAAGGCTTGACAGTGAGATGCAGCACGAGACCGCAATGAAGATTGCCGAGTATGAGGAGCGCTTCCGCGACGAGGCCGACGCAAAGGCAAAGGACATTCTTTCTCTTGCAATTCAGCGCTGCGCGGCAGACCACGTAAGCGAGATAGCAATCTCGGTAGTGCAGATACCGGGCGATGAAATGAAGGGTAGAATTATCGGTCGAGAGGGCAGAAACATCAGGACTATTGAGAGCCTGACGGGTGTTGAGCTTATCGTTGACGATACCCCCGACGTCATTACCATTTCGGGCTTTGATCCCATAAGACGCGAGATAGCAAGGATTGCGCTTGAAAAGCTTATATCCGACGGCCGCATCCATCCCGCGAGAATTGAGGAGATGGTTGAGAAGGCACGCCGTGAGGTTGACGCGGTGGTTAAGCGCGCGGGAGAGAGCGCCGTATTTGAGACGGGTGTTCACGGACTTCACCCCGAGGAGATCAAGCTTCTCGGAAGAATGAAGTTCCGTACCTCATTCGGACAGAACGTCCTTCGTCACTCGGTTGAGGTTTCTATGCTTGCGGGAGTTATCGCAGAGGAGCTTGGAGTTGACGCGACGGTAGCAAAGCGCGCGGGACTTCTTCACGATATAGGTAAGGCTCTTACCGCCGAGGCAGAGGGCTCTCATATCCAGCTCGGTGTTGAGGTCGCCAAGAAGTATCGCGAGAGCAAGGACGTTATCCACGCTATTGAGGCGCATCACAATGACGTTGAGCCCGAGACCGTGCTTGACTTTATTATTCAGGCGGCAGACGCTATCAGCGCCGCACGCCCCGGCGCACGCCGTGAGGATGTTGAGAACTATATCAAGAGACTGCAGAAGCTCGAGGAGGTTGCGGGCGACTTTGAGGGTATCGAAAAGACCTTCGCAATTCAGGCGGGACGCGAGGTCCGTATTATGGTCAAGCCCGAGGTTGTCAGCGACGATAAGATGAAAATTCTTGCAAGAGACATTGCAAAGAAGATTGAGGACTCGCTCGATTACCCGGGACAGATCAAGGTAAGCGTTATTCGCGAGAGCAGAACGGTAGAGTTCGCAAAATAAAAAAATGGGGCTGTCTTTGGCATTGTCAAGCACAGCCCCGCTTTCGTTAAGTCGGGTGCCTGCGCGCCCGCCCGCGTGATATCTACTAATGAAGGGCGCGGTGTAAGTTCTGTGCTTCGGCACACAGATGGAGTTTTAGGATGAAGATTTTGGCAATAGGCGATATTACCAGCCCTGGGGGTGTTGAGCATCTTCGCGGAGGGCTTTGGAAAATAAGAGAGAAATACGGAATAGATTTCTGTGTTGTCAACGGTGAGAACGCCTCGGTAATAAACGGAATATCAAAAGAGGCGGCACAGACGTTGCTTATGTCGGGCGCCGACGTTATTACGGGCGGCAACCATACTATGCACAACTATTCCGTGCATAGCTTTCTTGAGGAAAGCCCCGCGATAATAAGACCTGTAAATTACGGTGATAAGGCACCGGGGCGCGGCTATACCGTAATAGATACGGGTGCATACCGCGTGCTTGTAATCAATGCTATGGGCAATATACATATAGAACCCGTGCTTGATGCGCCCTATCCGTATATAGACAAGGTGCTTCGTGCGTGCGAGGGCGAGTACGATATTGCTATTCTCGATATACACGCTGAGGCTACGGGGGAGAAGCTTGCCGTGGCTCACAGCTATGACGGCAGGATAAACGTAATATTCGGCACTCACACTCACGTTCCCACCGCGGACTATACCGTGCTTCCGAGGGGTACGGGCTACGTCACCGATCTTGGAATGTGCGGCGAGGGCGGAGGCATTCTCGGTATGGATACAGGCACCGTGCTTTACAAGCTCAAAACGCGTATGCCGACGAGGCTTAAGCCGAGCGATGGCGAGTGCTTTGCCGACGGAGTGATATTCACCCTTGACGGTGCGGTATGCACTGACATTACGCGCATTAAATTTTAACGGTGTGGCATTATGGAAATGAAAAAGGATAAAAATCTTCCTGTTGCCGTAATCGGTGCGGGACACGCGGGAATAGAGGCGGCGCTCGCCTCGGCAAGAATGGGTGTTGAGACGGTAGTGTTTACTATGAACCTCGACGCTATCGGCAATATGCCCTGCAACCCATCCATCGGCGGCAGTGCCAAGGGGCATCTTGTGTTTGAGCTTGACGCGCTGGGCGGTGAGATGGGCTATGCCGCGGACAGGGTAACGCTTCAGTCGCGCACGCTTAATCTCGGAAAGGGTGCCGCCGTGCATTCAAAGCGCACACAGGCAGACCGTGACGAGTACAAAAGACATATGAAGATGGCGCTTGAGGCAGAAAAGAGGCTTCGCATTATCCAAGCCGAGATCGTTGACATTAAGGTAGTAGACGAGGGGGGCGCCCGCAGGGTAAGCGAGGTGATAACCTCACTCGGTGAGAGCTTTGCCGTATCAAAGGTAATTATCGCCTCGGGCACCTTTCTTGAAAGCGAGATATTCGTTGGCGATAAGGTATATTCGGCAGGCCCTGACGGTATGCTTGCCGCAAGAGGTCTCTCGGCGGCGCTTGTACGAGAGGGCATAAGGCTTCAGCGCTTCAAAACGGGCACACCCGCCAGAGTTCACCGTCGCTCGGTTAGGCTTGAGCGGCTTGAGCTTCAGGAGGGCGAGAGGGAAATAGTACCCTTTTCGGTAAGAAGCGCGGATATCCCCTTTGATGGCGCGAATACCCCCTGTCATATCGTTTATACAAACGAGAGAACGCACCGAATAATACTTGACAACCTCGAAAGGTCGGCAATGTATTCGGGTAATATTGTAGGCACAGGACCGAGATACTGTCCGTCGATTGAAACCAAGCTCGTCAGATTTAAGGATAAGCCGAGGCATCAGCTCTTCGTTGAGCCGTGCGGTGCGCATACGGAGGAGCTTTACATACAGGGCTTCTCGACCTCAATGCCGACCGACGTTCAGTACGAAATGCTTCGCTCGCTTGACGGCTTTGAGGATGCCGAGATTATGCGCTATGCCTATGCCATAGAGTACGACAGCATCGAGCCGACACAGCTTCTTCCGACGCTTGAGGTAAAGAGCATATCAGGACTTTACGGTGCGGGACAGTTCAACGGCACCTCAGGCTATGAGGAGGCGGCGGTGCAGGGACTTGTCGCGGGTATAAATGCCGCCCTTTCGGTGAAGGGCGAGGAGCCGATGATACTTCCGCGCTCGTCATCATATATCGGAACGCTTATTGATGACCTTGTCACAAAGGGCACGGGCGAGCCCTACCGAATGATGACCTCGCGCAGTGAATACAGACTGATTTTAAGGCAGGACAACGCCGATATGCGCCTTACCGAGATAGGAAGACGGGTAGGACTTATAGATGACGAAAGGTATTCGGCATTTCTTGCTAAGCGCGATAGCATCGAGCGCGAAATAAAGCGCCTTGAGCATACGAATGTCGCGCCCACCGATGAGGTAAACGCGCTTCTTGAGAGCCTCGGCTCGTCAAAAATAACGACGGGCACAACGCTTGCCGCGCTGATAAAGCGTCCCGAGCTTTCTTATCGGGATCTTGCGCCGATTGACAGTGATAGGGTGCCGCTTGTAAGAGGCGCCGCGACTACCGCCGAGATCAGCATAAAGTACGAGGGCTATATTAAGCGTGAGCTTGCCGAGGCAGAGCGACAGAAGCACCTTGAAAATATGCGTATCCCAACCGATATCGACTACTCGGATATAGGCGGACTTCGCATCGAGGCGCGCGAAAAGCTTTCCGAGATACGTCCCCTGAATTTAGGGCAGGCATCAAGGATAAGCGGAGTAAACCCCGCGGATATAAGCGTCCTTATGATAAGGCTTGAGGAAATGCGCAGAAAAAGAAAGACTTGATTTTTATAAGTAAAAATAAAAAAGCACAGCACTTCCGATATACGGTGTCGCTGTGCTTTGCTATTTTTAAGCCGTAATGTAAACAAAGATTGTAAATATCGCTATATTTACATCTTGAATATGCGCTTGAGAATTGCGCCAATCAGCTTAGGAGGGCGGTAAATTACTATTTTCATAACATATCCTTACTAAAGAAACGGATAACCGGAGCAGAGCTGCTCTGCTATAAGTCTATGCAAGGACGCCGTCGTGCGTTAACGCCGGGCTCTGTTCTATTTCGCGCTTAGCATTTTGCGAAGGACCTCCTCGCTTCTTTTGAAGTTCTCAAGATTTTCATCCTTGCCGAACGCCTCTGACATAAGGCTCATTCTTCTTATGCATATAACGGTGTCCTCGGCGAAAATATTGAAGCCTGCCTTTTCATAAAGCGGCGAGGATGAAAGATATACACCGTATCCACCCTCTGCTATCTTAAGCGTGCTGCCCTCGGGAAGATAGGGGGCTATCTCGGCAAGCGGGGTGTTCTCTGTGTCCTCGGACCATTTTTCGTAAAGATGCTCTGAAAGAAGGCATATCTGGTACGCGCCGTAGTACATACGTTGCCACAGCGTCTCATTGTTTTGAGAGACGAGCGTGAGGTTTACCTCCTTGCCGTCGCTTGCCTCGATTTCGCGTATTTCCTCTTCTGAAGGCATATAAAGATTTAAGAAGCTGATATTATGCTCACCGTTTTCGTCAAAATCGCTTGAGTACCTCTTTACTGCCGAAACTATCTTCTGCCAATCCGATACGTCGCCATCCTCGGCGGTCATCCTTATATCGGTACCGCCCGCGTACATTATATACGTGTCGTAGCTCGTCTTGGTGCAAAGCTGTACCGAGCACAGCACCACCGAAAGCAGAAGCACGAGCGCTATCAGCGTGTGCCACTTGTAATGATAAAAGAAGTTTTCAAGCCACAAAAGGGCGGGGGATTTTACCCGTATTTTCGCATCCTCTATTTTTTCGTTATCCGAAGCAGAGGCCTCGTTATTGCGGTTATAGTCGTTCAAATGTCTACCCTCTTTTGTTTTTTAATAGCTCGGGGACAAAACAGCCCCCGCCGAGGTAATAGCCTCTGAGATATTTTACCATAAGCGAGGCCCTCTGTCAATGAATAATAGGTTAACGATTTTAAAAAAGAATATTTATCTTGACACAGAGCCGAGGTTGTATTATAATTTAACTGTAATCGGGAACAGCCCCGAGCTTAAGTTATATTTGTGAGGTAAATATTATGCTTGAAAAATTAAAATCACTTCTTGAAAGAGTTGAGGGCGGACTTGACGTAAGCGAGGTAAACGAGACCACAAGGCTTGTTGATGACCTTGGCCTTGATTCGCTTTCCATAATGCTCTTCGCTATGGAAATTGAGAGCGAGTTCGGTATAAGATTTGACGGCCCCGTTACCTTCAATACCGTAGGTGACGTGTGCGAGTATCTTGAGAAGAGAGTTTAATTTAAAAAACAGTAAAAAGCGGATTTGCACATCTTGTGTAAGTCCGCTTTTGCTTTTGCCCTTAAGGCATTTATTTGACTGTGCTTTTCACACAGTGAATTAATTGGATGAGCTCTCACCTGTGGATGAGCTCTCGCCTGTGGATGAGCTCTCACCTGTGGTTGAGCTCTCACCGATGGATGAGCTCTCACCTGTGGTTGAGCTCTCACCGTCGGTAATTGCCACCGCCGCCGATTTGAGTATCACGTAGTAGAACATCGTGTAGATATAAAAAACGAAGTTGTCAAGCATACCCATCGCGATAATAGCGAGAAAGCTTATAAGAAGAAAATTCTTCTCGTGAGTGCGGTTTTTAGTAAGCGGCAGAAGCAGCTTTATTCTGTAATAGACGAATGCGACAAGACCGAATAGGCCCATCTGGGAAAGCAGAATGAGAATAGTGTTGTGCGGCATCGTCGGAAGTATAGCAATATAGGTCGAGGTGCCGATATCACCAAAGCCGAAGAAGCCGACGCCGAAGATGGGATAGGCAAGGAAATGCTTGAGCGCGCGCCCCCATAGCTCAAACCTGCCGTTGTCGCTAAGCCCCATTTCAAAAAGCCGCTCGAGCAGGGATGCGATTTTGCCCATGAATACAACCGCGAGGATTATAGCGATAGCGAGGCCGATGATGACCGTTATCCTGAAAAGTCGCTTTTTTGGTGCGCGGAAGCACCCGTAAATAAGGCATACTAAAAGCGTCAGGGTAGAGAAGAGTATAGCATTTCTTGAAAGCGTTGCAACTGCACCGACGTAGGTGGCAAGGGTAGCAAGAAGCCAAAGCAACGGCCGTCTGCCGCGCAATGCCCCAAGGAATATCATAGGAATAAACGAGGTAAGCAGAAATCCGATGGGATTTGCGACCGCCCAGCCGAGGTTTATCGCCTCTTTGTATATCACACCGTCTATTATAAGATTGTCATAGGTGAGGTAGACGAACGCAAGCTCGCCTAAAATAACCGCCGCATTGAGAAGCGCAACGTAGGAAATATAAGAAATAAGCTCATCACGCTCTATATCCTTTATACCGAAGTAGATAAGATAGAACAGGAAGAAATATACCGCAACCTGTGAGAGCGCATAAAAAAGATTTGCTACGGTGTAGCCCTTCGCGAAAATTCCGTTCAGTAAAAACGCAAGGCTGATAAGCGTACAGGGAAGTATCAGGGGCGCATTTCTGTTTATATTCGGCACCGAGTACCTTATAAATCGGTAAAGCACAGAGATAAGCACCAGCGCGCCGAGGATGATTATTCCCGCTAAAATATACGGTCTTGCGTAATAGCCGCCGTCGGGTACAAAGGGGTATGTGAAGTCCCCTGGTGTGTGCTTAAAGGTTATTTGGTAAAAGAAAGTAGTCAAAACTATCAGAAAAGGCTTGATATTCGGACATATAAAAAGCGAGATGCAAGCCGAAAGTATGATAGGTATATTGAAATAAAATTCAAGTGCCGTTATATGCCCCGTAAGCACGAAAAGCGCAACGAGCGCGGGATATATATTGCCCGAGAGAAAGTCCGAGGTCCTGTTTTTTATAAGAAGAAAGCGCTCGCTCTTAAAATAGGCTTTTATTCTTCCAAGCATTCTATACCCCCCTTAATAAGCGAATAGGTATCACGGAATACCGAATCGAAAAGAAAGCTCTCTGCCGCCTTGCGCGAGCTATCACACGGCGGGGTAATATCTCTTGCGCGAAGGACGAGGCTTACCGCGCGCTCGCTGTCACCGAGTGAAAAAAGATTTTCCCTTGGCAGTATATCGCGGTGTCCCTTTACATCCGAGGCTACGGTATATGCACCCGAGGCAAGTGCCTCGACGATGTTAAAGGGAAGTCCCTCCGACCTTGCCGCCGAAATATACACGTCGCACCCCGACATAAAGTCGCGCGCATCCTCTCGCCTGCCGAGAAATCTTACCTGCTCTGACACACCGAGCTCTTTCGCGTATTCCTTAAGGCCCTCGCGCCCGTCACCCTCACCGAGCAGCCAAAGCTCGGCATTCGGTATGCTTTTTATGATCTCGGGTAAAAGCGAGATAAGCTGTCTTTGATTTTTTCTGTCCGACAGCTCGCCCGCAAAGAGGATAACGAAGCGCTCACTCATACCGAGCCTCTCGCGAACAGCGGGGCGAGCCTGTGCCGTCACCGTCGCTCTGACACCCATACCGTGACAGAGCCTGACGTCGCCGCCCGAGAGCCTGTATTTTTTCGCGATCTCCATATCCTCGCTATTCATTACTATAACGCGGTCGGTGCGCCCTGCCACCAGCCTCTCCGCAAGGATAAGCATACGCCTTTTTATGCGAGATGCCAATGATTTCGGCGGTATCAGAGGAAAGAGATAGCCGTGAACGATATTTACAACGCGCGGACGCGACCTGCCGAGCGCGAGCCTCGTGTGAAATGCCGCAAGTGAGGTGTTGAGCACGATAGCGTCAAAGTCACTCTGCGACAGCGTATCCTTAATAATTTTTCTTGCTGCGCGGTTGCCTCTGTCAAAGAATTTCTTTTTAAACGGCACGCTTATATCCGCGCCCTCGCCCGCGGCAAGTGTAACGACCTCATAGCCGTCGGCCCTCAGGGCATTAATATAGGGAATATGAAAGGAGTAAAGATGTGATGCAACCGAGGCCACATAAAGTATCTTTTTCATAAGCAGTCCTTTCATATTCCCTTATAGGTGGTAAAGCCCTGTGCAGAGGTCAGTCCTCTGTATCGGTACCGTCTTTTTTGTCTGTTGTATCGGTGGGAGCCTCATCGGCGGTATTGACCGCCTGCTCTGATGGCGGGGTGTTATCGGCATCCGCACGCTCTGCCCCTTCACTTGAGACCGAGCCTACCTCGGAAGTCCTTTTCACATCACTTTCCTTTTGGGCGCGTCCCTCGTCGGTGCCGTCTGCAATAGCTTCGTCACCGTATTCCTCAAGCAGAAGCTCGTGGATTTCCTGAAGCTCGGGGTCGGCGGGCCCGCCGTAAAGCTCGGGAAGCTCGCGTATCTCGGTTTCAATATACTTTTCATTCTTGTTGAAGGCCTTGAAGGGCGTGCGAAGAAGAATTGAAATATCAAGAGTGAGCGACCAGTTTTCGATATAATAAATATCCATATGAATTCGTTCTTCAACCGAGGTGTCACCGCGAAGTCCCTTGATCTGCGCAAGTCCTGTCATACCTGGCTTTACGTAATGCTTTACCATATAAAGCGGTATAACATCCTTGAACTCGTTTACAAACTTCGGTATCTCGGGTCTGGGGCCGACGAGCGACATACTGCCGAGAAGCACGTTAAACAACTGGGGAAGCTCATCAATGGCCGTTCTTCTTATAAAGGTACCGAACTTCGTCTTTCTGTTATCGGTATCGGTAGTCCAGGTGTCATCCGAATTGTCGTTCACCTTCATAGAACGGAATTTGAGCATAGTAAACGGCTCACCCATCTTTCCGACGCGCTTCTGCCTGAATAGCACGGGCCCAGGTGAGGTTATCTTGATTATAAGCGCAACGATAAGCATAAGCGGGAAGGTCACAAGTATGAGAATTGCCGAGCCTATGATATCTATTATTCTCTTGATTACGGCATTCGCGCGGTTGTCAAGAGGCGTGTTGTGTATGTTTATCAGCGGAAGTGAGCCAATCTTTTCAAGCTGCTTTTCGGATTTGAAGAAGCCGTAAATTACGGGAAGGAAATATATCTTCACGCATTTATCGTCACAAATGTTGACAAGACGGATAAGATGCTTTTTATCGTATGCATCAATGGCAAACACAACGTCGGTCGGCTTGTAGCTGTCAATAACGCTTGCGAGGTCCTTGAAGGTGCCGAGCTTATCGCAGGCAAGCTCGGGGTCGGTCTTGTTCCCGAGATAGCCTATTACCATCATACCGTACTGAGGGTTGCCCGTAACCTGGTGAATGAAATCCTTTGCCGAGGCGGTGTTGTCACCTACGACGAGAATTTTACGGAGGATGAACTGCTTTTTATGAAGCATCATCATAATGGAAAGAATAACGTTTCGCTTGAATGCAAGAAAGACGGTGCTGCATACCGCCGACAGAAGCACCCACATAAGCAGGAAGCTCTGCACCTCACCCTTCGCGACAATCGCTACGATTATGGCAATCGTGCCGAAGTAGACGAGGTTAGCCTTGATTATCGCTACGTTTGCAAGGTAAGCCTTGACGTAGATATGAGTTTTGTATATATTAAAGGCCTGGTAAATAAACGAGCCCGAAATAACGCATACTAAAATCCATATTACCGAGCTTGGCGAGGTTGCGTTTACAGATGCGGGCGGCTGAGTGCCTATTATCAAAATGCCAAAGAAGTAAGCGACGTATATGGCAACTGCGTTAATCAGCATATCAAGATAGTTTTCTATCATCGCAAAGATGCTTTTATTCTGCTCGTTCACGCTATGCGCCTCCTGACCTTTAAATATTTATCATTTCTATAATAGCATTTTGTCGAATGTTTGTCAAGAGTATACTAAAGCGTTATACCTCTTACCTTGACAAATGTGTAAAAAGATGATAAAATTAGGCGTATAAGAGGTGTGGGTATGGAAAAATTTATTAAAAGCATAGGTACTATTGAGAATATAATAGGGTACACCTTTCGCGACAAATCGCTCCTGACACAGGCGTTTACGAGAGGCAGCTTCTGCAACGAGGCCAACGTGCGCGCGGGTGTCAGGTATCAGTCAAACGAGGTGCTAGAGTTCTTTGGCGACAGCGTGCTTTCCTGCGCTATCGTAACGCTTCTCATAAGAGAGAGGTCGCAGCGCTACGAGCACGGCATTAAAACCGAGCTTGACGAGGGGGATTTTTCGGTTATACGCTCAAATCTGTCGGATAAAAAGAACCTATCCGAGAATATAGGCAGGCTGGGGCTTGAAAAATATCTCATTATGGGCGAGGGCGACGTCAAGGTAGGTATTATGAACGAGCCGTCGGTCAAGGAGGACCTGCTCGAGAGCATTATCGGCGCTGTGTATATAGACAGTGGCTTCTCGCTTGAGAGCGCAATATCGGTTGTGTCGAAAATGCTTGACACCTCGGTATATTTAAGGCGTGTGAGCATTCCGTCTCAAAGCCCGAAAAACGCCCTTCAGGAATGGTGCGCCGATAAAAAAAGACGCCTTCCGCCCCCCGAGTACAGGACGGTGGAGGAAAGCGGCCCCGACCATGACAGGCACTACCGCGTGAGGTGCTATATTGACGGTGTGCCCTACGGCGAGGGCGAGGGCAAAAGCCTCAAGGCGGCGGGTACCGAGGCCGCAAGGCTGACGCTTGATATGCTTAAGGAAAAATTCGGAGAATAGCGTAAGAATAAAAAAGAGCCCGACCGAGGTGGCGCAGCTTGCATCTCAGTCAGGCTCTTTTTTGTTTTTTATAAATGTCCTTGCAGTGGGGTGATATTATTCATCCTCACCCTCATCGTCCTCGTCAACCTCTTCCTCGCGCGCGGTTGCGTCAAGCTCATCGTTGAATATGGTGATAGCATCGGCATCAGAAAAGTCCGAGTCGCCCGCGGGACTTAAGAATCTGAATTCCTCATCCTCGACGTCGTAAAGATTTCCCCTTACGTCAAGCTCTCTTGCACCGCGGCAGAGCAGCTCAAGAAAGTCCTCGGTGTTAAATCTTGAAATCTCGATGCCCATATCGTCGTTTGTGAATATAAGACGGCCCATACCGCCTGAATTATCCTCGTCATAGATAAGATAATCCTCATCAACCTCGAAGAAATCGTCAAATACACCCGAGAGGGCATAATTTTCAAATTTCTTAAGCGCCGAGATATCACCCTCAAGCGTAATATCAAAATAAATCTCCTCGTGAAGAATCATATAGCCTCCTAAATACGTGCTGTTTTTTGTATAGCGGTGCCGCTTCAGTAAGAAAGTATACCACGCAAAAAAACGCTTGTCAATATCTTGTAAAAAAATCAAATAATTTTTAAGATAACCCGCTCTTACTTAATTATATGCGCCCCTCACGGCGATGCGATACTTTCGGATAAGACCGCGCCTATATAAGCTATTGATGACAGGTAAACTAGTTAGCCTTGTCGTAAAGAGATATAAACGATATTCCGAACTCGCACCCCTTGAAAAAGGCCTTTTTTGAAAGCAGTGCATTTGTGTCGTAAAGTGCTTCAATATATTCTTCAAGCGCCGCCCTTTGCTTCTCGTCAAGCAAATCGCTCACACGCTCGTGAAGCCTCGCGGCTTTCTTTATGAGCATACGCTCATCCTCGGTGCTTATCATAGCGCACCTTTCCGCCATGTATTCGTCCCATAGATCGTTAAGTATTTTATTCATTTTTTCTACCTCCCGCACTCAATTTTTAAGTGAAACAAATATATTATAGTCCAGATGTGAACTAAAGTCAAGTATTTTTAATTTGTTTGTGCTATAATTTTAAAAAAAGCGGAGGGATATCTAAAATGATTGTATATGAAAGATTAAGAAATCTCAGAGAGAAAGCCAAAATTAGTCAGAGCGAGATTGCAAAAATTATAGGCACCAGTCAGTCCTATTACGCACAGTATGAGAACGGCAAAAGGGCAATCCCCTTTGAGCGAGTTATTACCTTGGCAAGGTACTATAACATATCGATTGACTATATAGCAGGCCTTATAGATATGCCACGAGAAATTGATTAAGTGCTGAGCATGATGAAAGCCGAAATTTTTATAAATTTTCGCATTTCAGCACCTCAGGATACGGCTGAAAAAAGCACGGAGCGCAGAGATTTGCGTTCCGTGCTTTTATATTACATTCAACTAAGCTTTCCCTTGTGAGGGAATAGGGATGCAGAGCATAGGGATGCAGAGCATAGGGATGCAGAGCATCCTGAAAGTTTGCGTTGCAAACTCGGGGGACCGCCCTACGGGTGCGTCAGCGCACATTGTATACTAATGCCCCTTAATGATATTCCCATTATTTGCTTTTTCGGGGGCGTGGGGAGCTTTTTGGCTTCAAAAAGCTGCCCCACATAATATTATCACTGTCCAGCTATAACTTCGTCGCGGTACGCCTTTGCGCTCTTGCAGTACATATAGAACCTCTCGACGACATCTACGAGAGCCGAGTTATTCTGTGTGAGGGCGAAGTCGTGGTAGTCGTTTATGTGGAAGCTGCCGAGCTTGGTGCTACCGTTATAGACCTCAACCGTGCCTATCATCTTGTAGGCAAAGAGCGAGATGTCCGCACAGACGAAATCAGTCTCGCCTACCTTTTCGGATGTCGGGGTGTATTCTTGTGCTGCACCGCCTATCTTAAAGCTGTAATTAGTAAGGTCGGTGCCCTCTGCAAGGTAGAAGCGGATCTTCGGCTCGGCATCAAGAATGAAGGTTACACCGTTCACACCCGCACCGACTGCCATACTGCCGTTTGTGTCGTCTATCTTC
>JAGBIF010000016.1 GCA_017935065.1 Clostridia bacterium | reverse complement strand
GTACGCAACGAAATTTGCCCTTAGGGCAAGTGAAATCGCTTCGCGGTGAAATATTTGCTTCGCAAATGTGAAATGTTCGCTTGGCGAACGTGGGCAAATTTCATTTCACATCGAGCAAGGCGAGATATTTCACAATATGCACTCGCATATTATTTCACGTTTTGCAATAACAAAACATTTCACTGATATTGGAATGCATCGCATTCCCTGTTCAATATCCCATCACCAGCACGAAGTCTTAATAGGTTGAACTTCTTTTCAGTTAAAAGAATGTTCGGCCTATTTTGCTTTTATAGTGAATATGAAAAGTTTAAACAATAAAAAAACACCCAAACGTATTAATTTGTTTGAGTGTTAAATAAATTATTCAGCTATTTCCCAAATGATTGGTGTTTTGCCATCTGTGTCGTAATGCCAATATCGGTTATTTTCTTGCGGTTGAGTTTCTATATAATGATAAATATTTCCAATATTGCTTATTGAACTTATTTCTGGCTCGCCTAATCCTAAGCAATAAATATCAACTTGTGATGCGTAGAATCTTAAAGCGAAATCTTCAATCCTATTTACTTGTGATGATAAAATGATGTATTCTAATTTATTGCAATAATAAAATGCACCTGCACAAATAGTATCGCATTTTGATTCTTTGTCAAAAATAACCCGTGAAACATTTTCAGCCATATTAAACATACCGGCAGGGATATATTCAACATCTTTACCAATATAAATCGTAGTGATTTCTTGACTTCCGCTGTTATAAAAAGGTGTAACTGTACTGTTATTAAATCCAGCACACATACTTGCATTGAAATGAATTTCTTTTAAATTTTTACAACTAGCAAAAGCTAATTCCCCAATTGATATTACAGTTTTAGGCACTTCTGATTTTTGTAAATTCATGCACCAATAAAAAGATTTATTACCAATTGACTCACAAACGCAATTTTCTGCAAATTGAGCTTCATTAATCCATTTACATCTATAAAATAAATAATCTGGAATGCATTTTACACTTGTACCAAAAATAACTTTATAAGTTTTATCTTCTTCATATCTCTTATCAAATATTTTATGATTTTCTGTAAAATTAGAACATTCAATGGCGTTAAAATAAATGGTTTCAAGATTTGTACAGCAAGAAAAAGCTTTTTTCCCAATTGTTGTAATGGTTTGGGGAATGGTTATTTCTTTTAGTTTTTCACAAGCCCAAAAAGCTTGCTCGCCTATTGATGAACATTTGTTATTATCATTAAAATTAATTTCTGTTATACAACTACCTTCAAATAAATATGATGGAATACTTTCTACATTTTCACCGATATTTAAAATTAATTTGTTAGAATTTTTTCCAGCATTTAAAAACTTTGAATTTCCAGTTGAACTATGTTGTGGATCTGGTATGTTTTTAGCATTGTAATTTATTTCTGTTAATCCATAACAGTCATCAAATGCATATGCTCCGATTGTTTTTACACTTGCTGGAATTGTAACTTTTTCAAGATTTTTGCAACATGTAAAAGCAAAAGTTTCTATGGTTTCACATATTGCGTTTTCTGAGAAATTAACATATTTTACATTTATATACTCAACGTTTACAAGATTCCAGCAAAAACCAGCCGGTATTTTAGTTACGCGGTTGCCAATGTTGATTGTAATACCGCTAGTATTAGTACCGGTATTATCAAAACAGAGTTTATATCTATTATCGTCTATGTCAATAAAATCCAAACATTGTATAGCATTGTAATTAATAATCTCCAAGTTGCAACAATTTTCAAAGGCTTTTTCACCAATAGTTGTAACATTTTCAGGTATTAAAATACTTTTTAAATTAGTACAGTTTTTAAATGCTTCTAATTGTATTTCTTTAAGATTTGAAGACTCATCAATTATAATTTCTTTTAAATTTGAGCAATTTTCAAATGAACGAAAATCTATTATTTCTAAAGACATAGGCAAGGTTATTTGTTCTAAATTATTAAAATTTTGGAATCTATAACTTCCCAAACTAGTAATGTCAACCTCTCCTATTTTTGAAGGCACAACTAATTTTTTGAAACTTTTGGTTGTGCTGTTAACATCCACATTAAGTTCACCATCTTCCGAAACTGAGTAAATAGGATTATAACTTCCATTTAAAGTTAGACTAGTTGAATCCGTGCGAATTTTTAATATGCCATTTTCAATATCTCCCGTCCAACCGGAGAAATAATATAAATTATCTTTTTGTAGGTCAAGTGTAGGTAAAGTATAAGTTTCAATTTCGCTTTCTTCGAGTTCTACTGTTTGATATATTTCATTGTCTACATAGATTTTTAAAGTGTATTTTGTGTTAACTTCTTCTTTACAAACTTCTTCCTCACAAGCACATAGTCCAAAACAAACCAATAGCATAAAGCAAGAAATTATTAATGATTTAATCCATTTTTTCCTCATAATATAAACTCCTAAAAACAGTACAACAAATATTGCTTGAATTTTGAATACTTTTTAGTAGTATAACACATATTGCTTGAATTTTGAATACTTTTTAGAGAAAAATTTATGTTTTTCTTGCCAATGTGCCTAGAGCAGGTACGCAACGAAATTTGCCCTCCCAGCAAGTGAAATCGCTTGGCGAACGTGGGCAAATTTCATTTCACATCGAGCAAGGCGAGATATTTCACAATATGCATTCGCATATTATTTCACGTTTTAGGGAAGCAAAACATTTCACAAAATCCCGAGTGAGAAATTTCTCACTCGGGATTTTTGCTTTATTCCATTCCGAGCGTCAGCTTCATATAAGAGAAGAAGAACTGCTCGTGTGCCTTGTTAAAGGCATTTAGCTTTTGCGAATACTCGTCGTAGTATGCCATATACTCTCTGACGAGCGCCTTGATTGAGGTATCCGTCATATTAATGCTGGTGGTGTACTTGTAGCCATCCTTAATAGCCTTAATTTTGTCCGCCTCGCTCGTGGCATTCTTTATTGCGCTGAGAGCCGATACCATATCGCTCTTTTTGTATTTATAGCCATCAGAGCTTTCGAGTCCCGCATTTGCCTCCTTCACCCAGCCGTCGTCGGTCGTGCTCCAATCGGCAAAGCTCTCGTATTTATAGCCGACTATCTCGCGCTCATCCTCAATAAGCTCAAATACCACCGCAACATTGAAGCTCCTGACTTTTTCCGCCTTTATGGTGAGGCGGTTTCCAGGCTTTGTTCCCTGTCCCGATGCCTCGTCATATACGGTAACGAGAGGAAGCTCGATAGGATCGTTCGAGTCCTTAAGCTCAAATTTGAGGCTCTTATCCTCGGATACGATAGACGCGCGAAGCACCCTCTTTGTGCCGTTAACGTACTTCTGGAAGTAGGCGGTCCTGCCATCCTCGGAAAGATAATCGTAGTACTGATTGTTAGAGTTGTTGTAGTTGACCTGCCAGATAAGCGTGGTGTCCTTCGAGAAGGTCATCCCGTCCTGAAGCACGACGGTGTTTCTTGAGTTGGTAAGCATAATTCCGCGCACGGCAGAGGTACAGCTCTGACCGTACTGTGGTTGCATATTCACGTATGCAAACGAGCCGTGCTCCTCCGTGACCGCGCCTCCCGAGGACTTATTGTCGGTGAAGCTTGCGTAGCCTGGCTTATAGCTCTCTTTGCCGTTGAGAACCTTACCGCTCTGGTCATTCATAATCTGTCCGAACATAAGGACGTTCTGCGCGGCGGTCTGGCCGCGGGGATTTCTTTCAACTCCGTCTCTTGACGAGCTGTCAAGGACATAAACCAGATTGTGCGCGGCGGCGGATTTTCTGTAATAGTAGTACCTCGGCTTATCGTTGAAGTAGCCGCCGATAAGATTGATATTGTAGTTCTCCGAGCCCTTATCGCTAAACCAAAGCTCGCCTCCCATATGCAGGTAGAAGTTACCCGAGTCAACGTCTCCGTGAGATACGTAGTTTGCGCCCGCGTGAAGTCCCGCAAAGGTAGCGTTTTTATCGTTCCAGCCCGAGCGCAGGGTGACGGTCTCAATGCTCTTTCCGTAGTAATCAAGCGACGCAAGATCACCGCCCTTTGAAAGCTCCTTATCGTAAACCAGAATATCAAGCACGTCGGGCTTTATTCCAAACTCGCCGTTAAGCATCATATCCCTGAAGAAGGCGATATTCGGGTCTTTGTAGAGCTTCGATGCCATATAGAAGCAATATCCGTCGGGCTTAGCTCTCGTTCCGTCGTGGTAGTTCCAGCTGTAGAAGGTGGGGTCGGTAATCATTACCGCGAAGTAATAGCTATTCTGAAGGCCTACCATATCAAGGAAGCCGTAGCTGTCGCCAAGGCAGGTCTCGAAGGCGTAGATCATTTCCATAAGAGTGTTCGTGCCGTAGCCCCAATAGCCAGGGGACTCGATATACGAGCCGTCGGGGGCGTACTGAATAGCCGCCCTGTTTATGCCCGTGCAGAGCATGGAAACCAGCCTCGTGCAGATGTTTTTCGCGCCTGCGTTGGACGAGAATTCACCCATTACGGCAAGAGCCGAGATAGCCATTCCCGAGGCGCACACCGTCTGCCAGTTCTTATCGTTATAGAGAAGTCCCCAGGACTGTCCCTCCTTCTGGCTTGCGTGAAGCGATGACTTCGTGTTTCCGATAGCCGAAAGATAGAGATAATCAAGCCCCGTACGCTTAACGAGATATTTACTCGTATCAAGGGTTGTATTTGAGGTCTTGTAGGTGGCGTCGTAATAGCCCGCAAGATAGGGATACTGCGTAGTAAAGGCGTTGTTACAACGGTTCTGTACTCCGTAATAGCCGACCTCAACGCCCTTTTTGAAGAGTATCTCGGCACATTTTGCGCGCTGCTGTGCGGTGAGGGCGGGATAAATCCAGTCAAAGCCGAGCGCAAACTCGCAGGAGCCGTCGGCGCAGTCAAGGAAATGCGCCTCGCCCCAATGCTCCCATTCACCGAATTCCTGAGCCGCAAGCCAGAAGGCGTCTACCCATTTCTGCTCTCTGGTAATCTGATAGGCGAAGGCAAAATAGCGAAGATGCACGGCAAACTCTATCATAGTAGAGCGTCCGCCCTCGTCGTAGCCGTAGCCACAGGTATTGTCCGCGATACGCCAGGGGTCTCTGCGCTTTGCATAAAGAGTTGCAAGGTCGGTGGTGGTGCCAGGCTCCTGCACGTGAATTCCGACGGGGGCCGTGCCGCCAGCCTTCCAGGTATATTCCTTTACGCCGATAAGACGCTGACCGTTCTCATTATATATGTAGTAGGGCTGCCAATAATACTGCTCGGACGCGGCATTCTGCCAAGTCGCGCCGCCACCCGACTTCTCGGTGAAGGACAAAGCGAAATAGCCGTTTGCTTGCGCGAGCTCCGAGGAAATCATATCGACTACCCTCTGCTCGTCCTCGCTGAGCGTGCCCGTCTTTTTATAGACCGCGGAAAGCTGGTCAAAGCGGTCCTGATTTGCCATTATGCTCGGATGCGCGGTAGCGCTTCCCTTGGTCGCGACAAAATCGGCGTATACCTCGTCAGCGGTCGGAAGATAATAGAGCAGGCTTGACATAATATCGATCTGCTCGGTGAGCGAATCGTAGCCGTCGTTGTAGGCGGGCGTCGCGTTGTACGCGTAGACGATAAGCCCCGTGTCCCTGTTCCAGTAATGCTTTACGCTGAACATCTTGCATACGGAAGCGTTGGAAAGGTAGATCACTCCGTCCTTATTGACTACGGGAAGAAGGAACTCCTCCTGAGCCGTGCCGTTCTTCTTCCACCACTTCTCGCCTACCTTCATAGTAATGGTAAGGGTGCTTTTATACTTGAAGCTTACGTCATCGCCGTTTACCGTAACGCTCCAATTCTTTGCTCCGCCTATGACGTTCATATACTCTATAAGCGCTGTAGTGGGAAGGTAGACGGTGGGTGAGTCGCCGCCATCGTAGCGATAGGGCTTGCCTCCGCCCCCTATTGCCTTTCTCTCGCCGTAGACGAGCATATGGTCGTAGCCCTCCTTAAGCCAAAGCTCGGTAGCCGAGCCCGCGGCGTTTGTCAGGCTTACTCCGCTTGCAAGTCCAAGCGTTGCCACAACGGAAATGATAATGCAGAGGGTTAAAAGCAGGCTTATGCCTTTATTCATTGCTTTCATACTTTTCTCCTGTACTATTTGATTTTAAGGAACAGCTTAAGATTGCCAAAAAAGCTCTCCTCTGCCGTCTTATTTGCTCTTGAAATCAGCTCGTTTTGCGCGTTCACGTAGCTATCAAGCTCAACTAGCGCATTTATTACGCCAAGGTCGCTTTTATCTATGCTTTTCGTTATTTTGAGAGCCTCGATGATAAGCTCGCTCTTTCGCATCGGTCTTATCTCGACCTTGATTTTAGCAAGGATCGCCCGAAGGTCAGCCTCGGTGTAGTCGTATGCCGTCTGCGAGCCGCCAGCACCGCCCGAATTGCCGCCCGAATTGCCGCCCGAATTGCCACCAGAATTGCCACCCGAGCCACCGCCCGAGTTATCACCATCAAGCACCGTCTTGTCGGTTATTTTCCAATCCGACGTGGGGGTATATTCGTAGAATAGCGGATCCGCTTCGCTATTTATAAGCTCAAATACAACGCCGATTTTTATATCGGTCTTACCGCTTGCGCGTATAACGAGCCTGCCGTTTGGATTTGAGCCGAGAGGAAGCGTGTCGGATTTAACTCTTACCGTATCGAGGAACAGCTCGTCGGTAACATACTCAAACCGAAGCGTCTTGTCAGGACTTACGAGACTGACGCGAAGCAGCTTCCTTTCGCTGAAGCTCGAGGGCGTGCGAAGGTAGGCAGTCCTGCCGTCGGGCGATATCTTATAGAAATGTCTGCATACGCCCGTCCAGACTATATCGCTTGGACGCGAGAAGCCTATTTCGTCCTGAAGAACGACGGCAGTTCTTCCCTCGGTGAGCATTACCGCGCGTCTTGCCGAGGTGCAATACTGTCCGTACTGCGGTGCCATATCCGCTATCGCATAGGCGCCGTTCTTTTCACTGTGAAGTGTGGTTATTCTGGCGTAAGGCTCGTCTCTGGTATTAAGCACCTGTCCGTATTTTCTAAGCTCCTCCTGCGTATCGTCAAGCACTATTACAGTGCTGTGCGCGACTGCCGATTTTCGGTAGAAGAAGTATCTGTGATTTTCGTAATCGAAATACTGATTTTGACCTGCCGTGCCTATGTTATAGTTTTCAGAGCCAGGATCGTAGAACCAGTTTATACCGCCCGCGGTGAGATAAAAGCTTCCCGAGTCGGCATCACTGTGCGAGGATTGATTAGCGCCCGCGTGAATACCCGTGAAAATGCCGTTTTTATCCCCCCAGGATGAACGCATCGTGACAGTCTCGATATTAAGTCCGCGGTAGTCGAGCGTATTCGTATTTCCCCCACCCGCGCTGAGGTCCTCGTCGTAGAATATTATATCCATAATATCATACTTGGCCCCGTAATCTCCGCCTAGCAGAAGATCTCTGTAATAGGCGATATTGGGATCGTTAAAAAGCCTTGAGGCACAGTAGAAATACTGCGCGTCGGGAAGCGTTGAGCCTCCGTCGTGATAATTCCAATATTTGAACGAGTTATCGGCAATGCTGACCGCGTAGTAGAAGCTGTTATGAAGTCCGACGGTATCAAGGAAGCCGAAATCGTCACCGAGAGTATTTACAAGCGAGGTTATCATTCTCACGAAGGTGTTGGTGCTATAGCTCCAATACCCAGGTGCCTCAAGATACGAGCCGTCGGGCGCGTACTCAAGCATCGCGTTGTTGATACAAGGAAGAAGCCTCTCGACAAGTCCCGTGCAGACTGCCGTTGCCGCCGTGTTGGTCGGAAACTCGTCCATTTTCGCAAGAGCCGACATAACGTAGCCCGAGGTGCAGACCTGCTGCCAGTTTTCGGTACGCTTTCTGGTGTCCCAGGCGTGTCTGCCCGAGCCTGCCTGACGAAGCTGTCTCTGGCTTCCGTCAAGAGCCGAGGTATAGCGCCACCAGGGTGCCGACGAGGATGCGTAAAGCGAGGTGCATTTGTCGCCTACCTCAACCGCCTTCAGGAAAAGGATCGAGGCAAGCTCGGTGCGCTGGGATGCCGAAAGACCGTTATATATCCAATCATAGCCTATCGCAAATTCAACCGCGCCGTCACACAAATCAAGCGTATGCGCCTCACCCCAGTGCTGCCATTTACCAAGCTCTGTCGCAAGAAGGTAGAAGGCGTCTACCCACTTGTCCTCACCCGTCATCTGCCAGGCGAAGGCAAAATATTTCAGATATACGCTTACAAGCTTAAGGTCGGAGCGCCCTCCGTAGTCGTAGCCGTCACCGTTTACGCCCGATTTATCCCAGGGCGCATTGTTTACACCGTCGTACACGTCAACGAGCGTCGTGGGAGCGGTGTCACCTGGGTAGGTGTAGGAATATGCGGGATGGTAGATTTTGTCCTCGTCGTAATAGCCCTCAAGTCGGTTGCCGTTTTCATCATATAAGAAGTAAGGCTGTCTGAAATGATTTTTCGCGTCGGAGCTCTTCCACTGCGCCCTGCCCGCGCTTACGCTGAAGTAAGCGGTGAGATAAGCGTTTGCCTCCGCCATATAGGCGTCCATCCAGCTTTTAAGAGTTTTTCCTTCATCCGAAAGACTGCCCCCATCCGACTTATAAATGGCGGAAAGCTCGTCAAATCTGCCCTGATCGCAAAGAAGCCTCGGATGCTCATTTAAAGCACCAAGCTTATCGGTCATAAGCGGAATAATCTCACTAGCACTCGGCAGATCGTATATAAGACCGTCGATATTCGCGATCTGTGTGGCAAGCGAGGCGAAGGACGTATCGTAGGTTATCGTGTTCTTTGAAAATACGAAAAGTCCGATATCGGGATTGAAGAAGGAATTAAGTCCGTAAATTCGCTTTGCATCCTCAAGGGTGATATAGTAGATACCGTCGGTCTTTTTCATCCTTGCCGAAAGCGCCGTATCCTCTCTTCCGTTTTTACTAACCGAGGTTGAATTCTCGGTAAGCAGGTACACGTCAGAGCCCACCGACACCGAAAGGGTGCTTCCCGATTTCGTCGGTGACGGGTTGCCCGTAAAGCTGTAAAACGGGGTGATAGGCATATAGTAATCATCGCCGTCAAGGTGAGGCTTGCCCGTACCGCTTGAGACGATAATCGAGCGCACGCCCTTACTCATTTTGTAGTTGTAGTCAAGCTTCATCCAAAGCTCGTTTTTATAATTCTGACTGTCATCGGCAGAGACCTCAACAGAAAACAGAAGTGCCGAGCACGCCGTAAATATCAGAATTAATGCCAAAGCCAAGGCAACAGATTTTTTTAAAAATATGTTATTTTGCATAAAAAACTCACTTAAATTGTCAATATATAATAATTATAAATCTTTTTACACCGAAATTCAATTAGTAAATCTTCACCAAATTTTATAAAGAGTATAAACAATTTGCACAAAAGAGACTGTTAATGCTCAGCGCGCCTAATTATACCGACACAAGAATATTACTTGAAGGCACACCTGATTTTCTTGGTACCGTGATTAAAACTTTCTTTGTTTTTTACCATTTTCCGACATTTTCCAAATGAAATAAAGCCACCTTCGATAACGCACTCGGCTTTAATTCCAACAGGGCCCCTCAAAAGCATAGCTTAAACGAAGCACGCTTTAATCCCCTGTTTTTCAAGCGTCCTTATGCCATACACGCTCGGCGGGTGTTGTAAATATGCATTTATTCGTGAATATACTGCATATTTATACATTTCAAAAAGAATAAAACTTGTGTATTTTCACCTAAACTTTCATCCTTTTATATATAATAATATGTGCATATGCACGAAAAATAAAAAAATATGATAAAGCTATTGAATATTTATTCAAATAGTGCTAGAATATATACCGTAATTCAAAACCCATTAAGGAGATTTTAAAAATGGACAAGAAATCAATCAAAAAGGTCGTCCTCGCTTATTCGGGCGGACTTGACACCTCTATCATCATTCCGTGGCTTAAGGAAAACTACAATAACTGCGAGGTTATTGCGGTTTCGGGCAACGTAGGACAGGCAGACGAGCTTGAGGGCCTTGAGGAAAAGGCTATCAAGACAGGTGCCTCGAAGATCTACATTGAGGACCTTTCCGAGGAATTCGTAAACGATTACATCATCCCCACCGTAAAGGCGGGCGCTCTTTACGAGGAATATATGCTCGGCACCTCCTTCGCAAGGCCTGTTATCGCAAAGAGAATAGTTGAAATCGCAAAAGCAGAGGGCGCTGACGCTATCTGTCACGGCTGTACGGGAAAGGGCAACGATCAGGTGCGCTTTGAGCTTACTATCAAGGCATTTGCCCCCGATATGCCTATAATCGCTCCCTGGCGTGAGTGGGACATCAAGTCGCGCGAGGAAGAGATCGAGTATGCCGAGGCACACAACGTTCCCCTTAAGATAAACCGCGAGACCAACTACTCCAAGGACAAGAACCTCTGGCACCTCTCTCACGAGGGTCTCGACCTCGAGGATGCGGGCAACGAGCCTCTTTACGATAAGCCTGGGTTCCTTGAGATGGGCGTTTCGCCCCTTATGGCTCCCGACAAGCCTACCTATATCACGCTTGATTTCGAGAAGGGCGTTCCAACGAAGCTTGACGGCGTTTCTATGAGCGCAAAGGAAATCATCCTCGCGCTTAACAAGCTCGGAGGCGAGAACGGTATAGGACTTCTTGACATTATCGAGAACCGTCTTGTCGGTATGAAGTGCCGCGGCGTATACGAGACCCCTGGCGGAGCTATTCTCTACTTCGCGCACAACTACCTTGAAACTCTTACTCTTGACAAGATGACCGCGCACAAGAAGGCAGAGCTTGCTATTACCTTTGCAGACCTCGTTTACAACGGTCAGTGGTTCACTCCCCTGCGCGAGGCACTCTCGGCATTCGTCGACAAGACACAGGAAAACGTTACGGGTAAGGTAAGGCTCAAGCTCTACAAGGGCAACATTATCAAGGCGGGCGTATGGAGTGACTACGCGCTTTACTCCGAAGAGCTTGCTACCTTTGGCGAGGACAACGTATACAACCAGGCGGATTCCGCGGGCTTTATCAACCTTTTCGGACTTCCCATCAAGGTTCAGGCTCAGGTTAACGCTAAAAATAACAAGTAATTTAAGGATTTGACTATGGCAAACAAAAAGATGTGGGCGGGAGTTACCTCGGGTGTCACCGACACGGTCGCTGACGATTTCAACTCCTCTATCCGCTTTGACAGTAGGATGTATAAGCAGGATATACGCGGCTCGCTTGAGCATGCGGCAATGCTTATGCGTGTCGGAATTCTCACCGAAGGTGAGCTTGAGGAAATAACCGACGGACTGCTCGGTATTCTCGAGGATATAGAGACAGGCGCGCTTGCTATCGATATGACCGCCGAGGACATACATATGTTCGTTGAGGCTACCCTCACCGAGAGAATTGGCGAGGTCGGTAAGAAGCTTCACACCGCGAGAAGCCGTAACGATCAGGTGGCGCTTGACCTGCGCCTTTATATGAGAGACGAGTGCGGTGAGATAATCTCGCTTATAAAAGAGCTTATCGGCAGTATTCTTAAGATAGCAAAGGTGTCAACCGATGCAATTATGCCTGGCTATACCCATCTTCAGCGCGCACAGCCCATCACCTTTGCCCACCATCTTCTTGCCTACTGTATGATGCTTTTGCGCGATATTTCGCGTATGAAGGACGCGAGTGCGCGTATGAACGTGAGCCCGCTCGGCTCCTGCGCGCTTGCGGGAACGACCTTCCCTATTGACAGGGGCTCGGTTGCCGAGGCGCTCGGCTTCTCGGGTATCACGACAAACTCAATTGACGGTGTATCCGACAGGGATTACTGCATTGAGATCGGCGCGGCGCTGTCCACACTAATGATGCATCTTTCAAGGCTTTCAGAGGAAATAATCCTCTGGTCAAGCTGGGAATTCAAGTTTATCGAGCTTGACAGCGCCTATACCACAGGCTCGTCAATTATGCCACAGAAAAGAAACCCCGATATGGCTGAGCTTGTCAGGGGAAAGACAGGACGGGTTTACGGAAATCTATTTTCAACTCTCACTATGCTGAAGGGGCTTCCTCTTGCCTACAACAAGGATATGCAGGAGGACAAGGAAGCTATTTTCGACAGCGTCGACACCGTCAAAATGTGTCTTTCGGTATTTATACCGATGATAGCGACGATGAAGCCGATCAAGGAAAATATGCTAAACGCGGCAAAGCGCGGCTTTATCAACGCCACCGACCTTGCCGACTATCTCACGAAGCGCGGACTTCCCTTCCGCTCGGCATACAAGATTTCGGGCACTATTGTAAGAGAGTGCATCGAAAGAAACAATACGCTCGACGAGCTTACTCTTGATGAATATAAGAGCTACTCGCCTATATTTGACGAGGACCTTTACGAGGAAATTTCGCTTACTACCTGCGTTAAAAAGCGTATTTCCGAGGGCGGCACGGGCTACGAGAGCGTTGATAAGCAGATAGCCTTCGTAGAGGGCGAGCTTTCAAAAACTTAAAAATGGGACTTATTATGAAGAAAAAAGTATTTATTGACGGCAAGGCAGGCACTACAGGCCTCAGAATTGAGGAAAGGCTCTCAGGGCGCGACGATATTGAGATAATCGCACTTCCCGACGAGCTTCGCAAGGACACCGAGGCAAGGCGAAAAATTATGAACGAGGCAGACTTTGTCTTTCTCTGCCTCCCCGATGCCGCCGCGCGCGAGGCGGTGACACTCGTTGAAAACGAAAACACGGTAATTATAGATGCCTCAACCGCGCACAGGACAAATCCCGAGTTCGCCTACGGCTTTGCCGAGCTTGGCGAGAGCTTTTTTGAAAAAATCAAGGCCTCAAAGCGAATTGCGGTACCTGGCTGTCACGCCTCGGGCTTCATCGCGCTCGTTTATCCGCTCGTCAAGGCGGGAATAATTCCGAAGGATGCTCTGCTTACGGCACATTCGCTCACAGGCTACAGCGGCGGCGGAAAAAATATGATTGCAGAGTATGAGGCGGACGAGCCAGATGCGCTTCTCGGCGCGCCGAGGCAGTACGGGCTTACGCAGACGCACAAGCATCTTCCCGAGATGGTGAAGATTACGGGACTTGAAAACGCTCCTCACTTCTCCCCCATCGTCAGCGACTTCTATTCGGGAATGGAGGTCACAGTACCTCTTTTCAAGCGTCAGATATGCGGTACCATAGATGACATAAGGCAGATCTACAAAAGCACCTACGCCGAGGGGCTTGTAAGATACATCGAGGCAGATGACGAGGCGGGCTTTTTATCCGCGGGCAAGCTCTCGGGCAAGGATACTATGCAGATCGAGGTCTTTGGAAACGATGAGAGAATATCGCTTGTCGCAAGATACGATAACCTCGGCAAGGGCGCAAGCGGCGCTGCCGTTGAGTGCCTTAATATAAAGCTTGGGCAAAGCCCCGACAAATGCCTTGAGGTGTAAGGCACGGATTATAATATTTTACTAAATTGCAAGTATTTTATTTATTTTATTTTCAAAATCTTATGCCCGCTATGCGTAGGGCGCGTGAGGGCAGTGATAAAAACACGCAAGCCCGCTGATTTTTACGGGCGCGTGACAGTAGTCATAGGAACACGGCAAACCCGTTAGTTTTTACGGGCGCGTGATGGCAGTCATAAACACACGGCAAGCCCGCCTGTTTTTACGGGGGCGTGAGTGTAGTCATAGGAACACGGCAAGCCCGTCAGGTTTTACGGGCGCGTGACATTAGCAATCGGCACACAGGATGCAAACTGAAAGGATTATAAAATGGAAATTATATCAGGCGGCGTATGCGCCCCACTCGGATTTATCGCAAACGGAATTCACTGCGGTATAAGAAAGAACAAGTCCAAGCGTGATCTTGCGCTTATTCTCTCCTCCTGCGACTGTGCGGCAAGCGCGGTATATACCACGAACAAGGTAAAGGGCGCACCGCTTACGGTTACAAAAAGACATCTTGCGGACGGTGTTGCGCGCGCGATAATATGCAATAGCGGAAACGCAAACACCTGTAACGCAAACGGCATCGAGGTTGCGGAATATACCTGCGCACAGCTGGCGCAGCGCCTCGGTGTTGAGAAGGACAAAATAGTTGTCGCATCAACAGGCGTTATCGGTCAGCCTCTTGATCCTACCCCTATCGTGTCAGGTCTTGATGAGCTTATAGGCGGTCTTACCGATGACGGCTCACAGCGCGCGGCAGAGGGCATTATGACCACCGATACCGTGCTTAAGGAGGTTGCGGTTTCCTTTAATATCGGCGGTGTCGAGTGCAAAATGGGTGGTATCGCCAAGGGCTCGGGTATGATACATCCCAATATGGCGACGATGCTCGTATTCATCACCACCGACTGTGCTATCACGAGCGAGCTTCTCGACAAGGCGCTTAAGAGCGATATCAGAAACAGCTTTAATATGGTATCAGTTGACGGTGATACCTCTACTAACGACTGCGTATGCGTTTTGGCAAACGGTATGGCGGACAACCGCAAAATCACCGAGGAGGGTGATGACTTCGCTACCTTTATGAAGGCTCTTAATACCGTTACCGTCTCGCTTTGCCGAATGATTGCGGCGGACGGTGAGGGCGCGACGAAGATGCTTGAATGTAAGGTTTCGGGCGCTGTCGATGAGGCAAACGCGAAGATAATTGCAAAGAGCGTTATCTGCTCCTCTCTTGTAAAGGCGGCTATGTTCGGCTCGGATGCAAATTGGGGACGCGTGCTTTGTGCTATCGGCTACAGCGGTGCCGAGGTAGACGTGTCGGGTGTCGGTGTAAGCTTCAAGTCAAGGGCAGGCGAGATCGAGGTCTGCAAGGACGGTGCGGGAATTGACTTTTCCGAGGATGTAGCAAAGCAGGTCCTGCTTGAGGATGAGATAGTAATTGATATCACTCTGACCGACGGCGAGGCGACCGCCTGCGCGTGGGGCTGCGACCTCACCTACGATTACGTAAAAATCAACGGTGATTACAGGACTTAATTTTAGAGTGTAGATTTCGGTGCATAATGAAATGCACTCGATATTCTATCAAAATGTAAACAAAAATTTGTATATTGATTAATTTGAGGTTAATATGGCTTTACATATCACAAACGCACAGAGAGCAGAGGTGCTTACTCAGGCGCTTCCCTATATTCAGAGATATTATGGTAAGGTAATCGTAATAAAATACGGCGGAAACGCTATGATAAACGAAGAGCTTAAGGAGCAGGTTATGGAGGACGTCGTGCTTCTTCACCTCATCGGTGTCAAGGTAGTGCTTGTTCACGGAGGTGGGCCTGAGATTACCGATACCCTGAAGGCGCTCGGCAAGGAGACGGTGTTCCACAACGGACTTCGCGTTACCGACAAGGAAACGGCGGACGTGGTGCAGATGGTGCTTGCGGGCAAGATAAACAAAACGCTCGTCAATCTTCTGGAGATACACGGCGGCGCCGCTATCGGTCTTTCGGGACTTGACGGACATATGATCAAGGCGTCGATGAAGGACGAGGCGCTCGGCTATGTCGGTAAGATCGAGAGCGTTGATGTAAAGCCGATAAACGACCTTCTTAAAAACGATTACATTCCCGTAATTTCCACGGTAGGCTGTGACGATGCGGGCAATGTCTATAATATCAACGCGGATACTGCGGCGGCGTTTATTGCAGGCGCTATGCACGCAGAAAGGCTTATTACAATGACCGACATCGCGGGAATTCTCCGTGACAAGGATGACCCCTCCTCTATTATCGCGGAGATCGATATTGCAGGGGCGAGACGTCTTTTTGACGAGGGTATTATTTCGGGCGGTATGGTGCCGAAGGTCGAGTGCTGTATTGAGGCGCTTAATCACGGTGTAGAGAGCGTTACCATACTTGACGGCCGCGTGCCTCACGCAATCCTTATTGAGACGCTTACCGACGAGGGCGCGGGTACTATGGTGGTTAAGGAGTCAAAAAAATGAGTTTAACCAAGGAAAACGATAAAAAATATATTGCGAATACCTACAAGAGGTTTGACCTTGAGATAGTACGCGCAAGTGGCTCGTTTGCCTACGATGATGCGGGAAACGAGTACATTGACCTCGCTACGGGCATTGCCGTAAATTCCTTCGGCGCGTGCGATGGCGAGTGGCTGAGGGCCGTTACCGAGCAGCTCTCGCTCGTTGCTCATACCTCGAACCTCTATTACACCTCCCCTGCCGTTAAGCTGGCACAGCTTCTTTGCGAGAAAACGGGCGCGAAAAAGGTCTTTTTCGGAAACTCGGGTGCCGAGGCAAACGAGTGCGCCATTAAGGTCGCGAGAAAATGGGGCAAGGACAACAAGGGCGATGAATATACAGGTATCATCACGCTGAAAAACAGCTTCCACGGAAGAACTATTACAACGCTTAAGGCGACAGGACAGGACGTGTTCCACAAGGACTTCGGTCCCTTCCCCGACGGCTTTCTCTACTGTGAGGCAAACAACTGTGAGATGCTAAAGACTATGGTTTCGGGAAACAAGTGCTGTGCTATAATGATGGAATGCGTGCAGGGCGAGGGCGGTGTGCTTCCGCTTGATAAGGAATTCGTTGCCTGTGCCGAGGCGCTTTGCCGTGAGAACAAGCTTCTTCTCATTTTCGATGAGGTACAGACGGGCAACGGCAGATGCGGTGAGCTTTATGCCTATATGACATATGGCGCAAGACCCGATATCGTATCCACCGCAAAGGGACTTGGCGGCGGACTTCCCATCGGCGCGACACTGCTGTTTGATAGCTGTGAGAACACCCTCACCTACGGTGACCACGGCTCAACCTTTGGCGCAAATCCCGTCTGCTGTGCGGGTGCCATTTCTATAATATCAAGGCTTGACGGTGCGCTTCTTGCGGGTGTCAGGGAAAGGTCGAAAATAATCTTTGATACTCTGGCGCATGCCGAGGGCGTTAAGAGCGTTACGGGTCTTGGACTTATGATAGGAATTGAGACTGTGCGCGACGCGGGCGAGGTTATCTCCCGCTGTATGGAAAAGGGTGTGCTCGTTATCAAAGCGAAGAACAAGGTAAGGCTTCTTCCGCCCTTGAATATTGAGCTTGACGTGCTCACTCGCGCGCTTGAGATACTCAAAGAGGCTCTGAAGTAACGGGCCTGCCGTAGTGCTTAAAACCGTACAAAAAACATAAATCTAACAGAGGTTATAATTATGGAAAAGATTTCACTAAAGGGACACGATTTTTTAAAGCTTCTCGACTATACTCCCGCTGAAATAGAGTATCTTATCGACCTTGCGGCAGAGCTTAAGGCGAAAAAGCGCGCGGGGGTTGCTCACAGGCTTTGCGAGGGAAAGAATATCGCGCTTATATTCGAAAAGACCTCAACACGCACGCGTTGCTCGTTTGAGGTTGCGGGCTATGACCTCGGAATGGGTGTCACCTATCTTGATCCGACAGGCTCACAAATCGGCAAAAAGGAAACGATTGCCGACACCGCGAGAGTGCTTGCGTCAATGTATGACGGAATTGAGTACCGCGGATACGGCCAGGAAATAGTTGAAGAGCTTGCTAAATACTCAAAGGTACCTGTATGGAACGGACTTACGAACGAGTTCCACCCCACACAGATCCTTGCCGATTTCCTTACTGTAAAAGAGCATTTCGGCCGTCTTTCGGGTATTAACTTCGTATATATGGGTGATGCGCGCTACAATATGGGCAATTCTCTTATGGTGGGCGCCTGCAAGATGGGTATGAATTTCACCGTCTGTGCCCCCGCGGAATACTTCCCCGACAAGGCGCTTGTTGACGAATGCAGAAAAATCGCGAACGAGACGGGCGCGACGCTCACCTTTACCGAGGATGTTAAGAGTGGCACAAAGGGCGCTGACGTAATCTGCACCGACGTATGGGTTTCTATGGGCGAGCCCTACGAGGTATGGGAAAAGCGCATTTCCGACCTCTCCCCCTACGCCGTAACGCGCGAGGTTATGGAAAACGCGGGCGAGAGTGCCGTATTTATGCACTGTCTGCCCTCCTATCACGACCTCAAAACCACGATAGGCAAGGAAGTCGGTGAGAAATTCGGCAGAGAGTATATGGAAGTATCAGACGAGGTATTTGAGTCGGATAGGTCGATAGTATTCGAGGAAGCAGAAAACCGTATGCATACGATTAAAGCCGTAATGCTTGCGACGCTTACCGATTAACACGCGCACCTTCACTTTTCACTCCGATGCCTCGCATCGAAGTGAAGCTTCACCTACGGTAAAGTGTAGTTGCTCGCTTTTGCTCGCGGTGACGGCTTACACCTGTATTTATATACAAATAAGGGCATACCGAAGAGAGCCTCGGTATGCTCTTTTCATTTTCCGAATTAACTTTAAATGCAAGAAAATCAGAAAATATGTAACTAATTGTTATAAAATCTAGCCGAAAACGCCTATTGATTTAAGTATCAGCGTTGCGAAAAATACCGTAAAGCCCGAGGCTATTGTGGTGAAAACCACGAACTGCCCCGCAAGCTGACTGTCACCGCCAAGCTCGGACGCCATAGGTACGGTTGAGGTGGCACAGGGGGTGGCGAATACCGCGATAAAGGCGGCGAAGTGCGCACCCTTGAAAATTCCCAAAAAATACGCGACCGTAAGGCAGAGTGTCGGCACTACCACCGAGCGAAGCAGGACACCTATTATCAGAGGACGGCGAAGCTCCTTTATGCTGGAAAACTCAAACTCGGCACCGAGTGTGACGAGGGCAAGCGGGGTCGCTATCTTACCGAGGCTCTCAAGGGTAGAATATACGGGGGTGATATCGGTAAGCCTGAAGCCAATTCCCCACTCTGTAAGAAGCGCTCTTATACCAAGCGTAAGCAGTCCAGCGAATATCGCTATGATAAGCGGATTTTTCAAAATGCCGAGCAGGATTTTCTTAATATTCACACGCTCACCGCTACCGAACACCGTAAGGACTATTACGGCAAGAATATTGAATATGGGAATTATTATTGCCGAAAGAAGCGTTGCCACAAGCGCGCCCTCATCTCCGAAGAGCGACTCGGCAAGCGGAATACCGACGAAGGCGTAGTTTGACCTGAAGATTGCCTGTACGGTAACACCGCGCCTTGGATTTTCCTTTATCAGAGCGCACACAAGCGGAACCGAAAGCAGGCAGACGGCAACCGTCCCCACAACGGCGTAAAGCACATAGGACATATCGACCGTGGCGAAGCTTTCGATTTTATAAACATTCAAAAACAGCATAGCGGGCAAAAACACCCTGAAAACCACCCTGTTCATTACCTTTGCGTGTGATTTATCAAGAAGCCCCAGCCTTGCGATAAGATAGCCTACCAGAACCAGAAGAATAATAGGAAGCACCGCGTTCAGAGAAAATAATACCGAATCCATAAAAGAAACCTCTTTGATTTATGGAATTATTCTAACACAAATAGTATTCTTTTGTCAATATTGACAAAGTTAAATATATTATTTGTCCTTGCGTGTTGTATTTGTCTTGCGCGTGTGCTATAATTTTAGAAGAAAAAACTAAAAGAGGTGCTTATATGAAGGGCTATAACTCATTCGGCGTTATGATCGATATGTCGAGAAACTCGGCCATGACGGTCGATGCACTTAAATCCTACTTAACGCTTATAAAGAAATTCGGCTACGATACCGTAATGCTCTATACCGAGGATACCTACGAGGTCAGCGAGGTTCCCCATTTCGGTTATATGAGAGCAAGATATTCAAAGGATGAGCTTCGCGAGCTTGACAGCTTCTGCGCATCTATCGGTATTGAGCTTATTCCCTGCATACAGACGCTCGCTCACCTCAACGCCTTCATCCGTTGGGGCAAGACGCCTGTTGATATTGACGATATTCTCCTTGCTGACGATGAGCGCACATATAAGCTTATAGAGAGCTTTATCAAGACCTGCAGGGAGTGCTTTACCTCAAAAAGAATACATATCGGTATGGACGAGGCGTGGAAGCTCGGCCGAGGCAGACATCTTAACGAGCACGGCTATGAGAGCGCAAATGATATTATAAAGAGGCACCTTTCGCGCGTGCTTGATATCTGCAAGTCCTACGGCTTCTCTCCCATGATATGGTCGGATATGTTTATAAGAAGCTGGAATAATAACCAATATTATATCAAGGACTGTAAGGTTCCCGAGGAAATCAAAGAGGCAATTCCCTCTGAGGTCGGATGCGTATTCTGGGACTACTACCACACCGACGAGAGCGTTTATGACGATATGCTCTCTATTCACAAGCAGATGTCAAAGGACATATGGTTTGCGGGCGGTGTATGGACCTGGTCGGGCGTGGTACCGCACAATACCTTCTCGCTTGAGACTATGCTCCCCGCAATGCGCTCGGTTAGAAAGCACAGGATAAAGAATGTATTCTTCACTATGTGGGGTGATGACGGCGGTGAATGCTCAAGATTTTCCGTTCTTCCCGCGCTCTTCTACCTTGCGCAGTACGCAAAGGGCAACGAGGACGATGAGGATATAAAGAGGCGCTTTATGCGCACCGTCGGTCTTTCCTTTGATGACTTTATGAAGCTTGACCTTCCCAACCGTCTTACCGACAACCCGGGAAGAGCCAATCCCTCAAAATATATGCTCTATTCCGACCCCTTCCTCGGCTTCCTTGATTATACCGTAAGCTATGAGCACGGCGAAAAATACGAACGAATAGCCAAAGAACTTGACGCGGTAAGGAAAAAGAGCAGAAAATACGCAAACCTTTTTGATACCGAGGCGAGGCTTTGCGAGGTGCTTTCCGTCAAGTATTCCTTGGGAAAGCGCACGCGCGAGGCATATAAGGCAGGAGACAGAGCCGAGCTTATGCGACTTGCCAACGAGGACTATGCTACCCTTCCCCGTCTTTACAAGGCCTTTTACAAGTCCTACAAGCGTCAGTGGATGGCAGAAAACAAGTCGGTCGGCTTTGATATTCAGGACTTAAGGCTGGGCGGAATTATCGGAAGAATTGAGGGCTGTCGACAGATGCTTCTTGATTATCTTTCGGGTAAGCTTGACAAAATTGATGACCTTGAGTTTGAGGTGCTTCCCTACGGAAACGCGGGCGAGGGTATGCCTATTGCGCTCAACGGGGCGAGAAATTATCTTTCAACTAACGTTCAGTCTATTTAAGCCTGAAGGAAATAAATAAAGGAATTTATTATGAATTTACTCGGAAGGGGCAGTTGCCCCGAATTCTGGTCAAAAGACGTCAGAGAAAAGGAATGCTTCAGGGCATACCGCGAATACAATCTTAAGCAATGGGAAAGTATGTGTTTGGGGGATGAATTCACCGATCTACCATATCACGAATACAAGGTCTACTCTATTACAGGTGAGCGCAACTCCTACCAGCGCCCCTATTACAGACGGCGCGTACAGCTCGGCGTGTCGGCAATACTCTCGCTTATCTATCCCGAAGAGGATAAGTATCTTGACTATCTTATGGACAAGATATTTGAGGTATGCAACGAGTACAGCTGGTGCATTCCCGCGCATCAGCCCGACTATATGACGCAGGAAAAGCGCGGTCATATAGACCTCTTTGCGGCAGAGACGGGACATACGCTCTCACAGATATACCACCTTCTCGGGCAGAGGCTTGAGCCTCTTATCCGCGACAGAATACGCACCGAGATTGACAGGCGTATTATAGACTCGATGAGAAGGGACTCCTATAATTGGGAGGTAAAAAGCACGAATAACTGGTCGGCAGTATGCATGGGCTCGGTTATCTCAACCGTAATTCTTATGCGCCCCGAGCTATTCGACGAATTTATGCCAAGAGCCAAGGCTACCTTTGACAGATATCTTTCGGGCTTCGGTGATGACGGCTACTGTCTTGAGGGCGTGCATTATTGGCACTACGGCTTCGGCTTCTTTATGGCGGGCGCTGAAATAATAAGGATTTTTACCGAAGGTAAAATAGACTACTTCAAGCTTCCTAAGGTGAAGAAGATAGCCACCTTTATTCAGAAAATGTACCTTTCGGGCAAGGCTTCTGTATCCTTTGCCGATTCGGGGCGCGAGCTTGCCTATCATATCGGCATGTGCCATATGCTCCACACGAAATACCCCGATGCGGTCAAGGTATACTCTCCTGCGCTGTCTTATATTGACGACGGCTGCGGACGCTTTACCTGGCGGCTTACTGCGGCAAGCTGGCTTGACGAGGAGCTTTACTTCAACCCCGCAGGTAGGGAGGATATATGCGAATACTACGGAGAGTCGGCAGGGTGGCTTGTGAAGCGCACCGAGAGCTTTGGCTTTGCGGCAAAGGCGGGTAACAACGGCGAGCATCACAACCATAACGACGTAGGCTCCTTCATTTTCGCAAGAGACGAAAGACAGATATTCTGCGACATCGGCTCTGCTGTTTATTCAAAGCAGTATTTCAACAGCGCGACAAGGTATGACTTCATTCAGTGCTCATCTCTCGGGCACTCGGTTCCCTACCTCGGTGACGGAATAGCACAGCGCTACGGCTCACAGTACCGCGCGAAGGATGTCAGATATAAGGAGGGAAGATTTTCCTTTGATATGGCAGACGCGTACGGTGACGAGCGTCTTCGGTCGCTTGTGCGCGAGTTTAAGGTAAGCGACGGCGGGGTTACCGTGACCGATAGCTTTGATATAGCCGAGGGCGTATCTCTTACCGAGCGCTTTGCTCTGCTTCGCGAGCCGAGGATATCAGGGCTTGATGTCCTGGTTGAGGGTGTCACGCTTGAATATGACAGACAGCGAGTTGCCGAGGTGTCTTATATCACCGTCGAGCTTCACCGCGGTAACGATAAGTACGCCTACCTGCTTGATTTCAAGCTGAAGGCGGGTGTCACCGAGTTTTGTATTACGATAAAATAATTTATATTTGAGGAAACAATTATGAAGCTTCTTGGAAAGAGCGCAAGCCCCGAATTCTGGCAGAATACCGTAAGGAATGGCGAGTGCTACAAGGCATTTATTGCCGACAGAATGATAATATGGAAAAATGACTGTGAGGGCAAGCCTATACCCGAGCTGAAATACAGCGCCTTCAAGCTCTTTAAGGTAAACGGAAACCGTCAGATATACGAGGACGTATATTTTATGAGAAGGCGTAATATGGCGGCGGCGTGCCATCTCGCTCTAATCTATCCAGAGGAAGAAAAATATCTCGTCTATCTTCAGGATATTATCTTCTCGGTGCTTAACGAGTACACCTGGTGCCTTCCCGCGCACAATACCGCACTTGAGAGAAACAACAACGTACATATCGACCTTTTCGCAAGCGAGACGGGCTTCGCCCTTGCCGAGATTTATCATATGATGGGCGAGCGTCTTGAGCCTCTTATCCGTTCAAGAATAGTCACCGAGATTAACCGACGAATATTTGATTCCTATTTTGCGGGCCACGAGGGCTCGGGAAACCGCTTCTGGTGGGAAAAGGCAAGCTGCACCAACAACTGGACCTCGGTTTGTATGGGCTCTATCGGATGCACAACGATGCTTATGCGCCCCGACCTCTTTGAGAGACTTAAGCCTACCTTTGATTTTTGTATGAACAACTATCTTTCGGGCTTCGGTGATGACGGATACTGTCTTGAGGGCGTGCATTATTGGCACTACGGCTTCGGATTTTTCACCGTCTATGCCGAGATGGTGCGCAAATTTACCGACGGCGCTCAGGATTACTTCAAGCTACCGAAGGTAAGGGCTATTGCCACCTTTATTCAGAAGATGTTCCTCTCGGGCAGGGCGAGCGTAAGCTTTGCCGACGGAACCCCCTCGCTTGAGTTTCATCTCGGACTTTGCCATTTCTTAAAGTCTGAATACGGCGATGAGGTCAAGGTCTACTCGCCTGAATTCTCGTACGTCGAGGACGGATGCTCGCGCTTCTCGCTTGTCACACGCTACGCAAGCTGGCTTTGCGAGGATTACTATAACAATCCCGCCCCCGACAACGCCCCCGCCGAGTATTACGGCGCCGACTCAAAATGGTATGTAAAGCGCACCGAGAGCTTCGGCTTTGCGGCAAAGGCGGGCAATAACGACGAGCATCACAATCACAACGATATCGGCTCGTTTATCTTCGCCAAGGGCGGGCGTCAGCTTCATTGCGACCTCGGACGCGGTGAGTACACCAGACAGTATTTCAGAAACGAGACGAGATACGGCATTATCGAGTGTCGCTCGCTCGGTCACTCTGTCCCCTATATCGCGGGCTGTGAGCAGAGGTTCGGAAAGCAGTACTGCGCAAAGGACGTGGTACGTGACGACGGCTTCTTCTCCTTTGATATGGCAGGGGCATACGCATGTGAGGGGCTTAATTCGCTTAAGCGAAGCTTTACCGTAACCGATAAGCGCGTAACACTCACCGACCTCTTTGATTACGTGGGCACGGGCGATATAACCGAAAGACTAGTGCTGTCGGTCGAGCCTACAGTTATGGGAGGTAAAATTACAGTCGGTGATGCCACGGTCAGCTATGACGAGAGCATCTGCACGGTATCCGTCACAAGCGAGCCTACCACCACGAAATCCACCTGCTATATGCTTGATTTCAAGCTGAAGGACGGTGTGCGTGAGTTTAAAATCACAATAGAATAATTTATTCGCAAGTTAAAATATAGCAAAGACGAAAGCAAGCAAAATAAAAATAAGCAAGAGTGCCCACTTATGTGAGTTCTCTTGCTTATTTTTATCATTCGCCGTCCAAGGTGTCGGCAGGCTTGCCTGCCAAATCCGCCTCGGCGCGTCTTATGGCGCGAAGAATGTAGCGGAATATAAGCCCCTGCTTTTTAAACTCGGTATAGAACATAACTATATCAAAGGCAAGCATTATCAAGGGTATCGGCGTGAACCCACCGACTACAAAGCACTGTACGACAAATACGATAAACAGAAGCGCTATTATACTGTGAAATATAGGTGCCGTAAGGATCACCCCCGAAACAGAACAGCCGTCGGCAGTGTCCTTTATCCTCCCCTTGAAGTAGGTCCCCTCAAGAAAGCCGTCGTCCTTGGTTGCCCTTCGTGTAAGCTCGCACTTTATTTTTAAAGCACCGTCCTTTTCCTTTATATGCATAAGCGGACGGCCAAGCTTCTCGTCAAAGATAACGCCTCTGTTTACTCTCTCATTGTCAGAGAGCACGGACAAAAGTGCCTCGCTCCCCCGCGAGCATTTCAAATTTACAAGCTTCATACTCTCTCCTAGTCAAGGCAGGAATATATAACGTTGCGAAGTCTTGGAATTACGCTCTGATGGTGGAAGCCCATATGCTCGGCGTGGAATATGGATATTCTGCTCTCGGGGCAGGCAGAGAGATAAGAGAGCTTTGCTCCGTCCCAGCCGAACTCGCCCTCGGGCATAAGATTGCCTCCCTCGGCAGAATTCATATTCGTGCGCACACCGCAGGCATAGCCGTAGCCCATATGGTGCTTTGACATACGGAAGGTGGCAAGCTGACTGTCATTTAAGAGATTTTTTCGCATAAGGTCAACCGCCGATGAGGAAAGTATCCTCACACCGTTTTTGCCGACACCCCTGTGAGTGAGCATATCCGCAATAAGTATCTGGTCTCTTACAGTTGAATAAAGCCCCGCACCACCACTATCGTACTCGGTGCCGAGACGGTACTGGTTCTGTGTTTTCGGTATCTCAATCGCACTTCTTGTAGGAACATCGTAATTGTACTGTGTCGCAAGGCGTGACATACGGGCATCGGAAAGGCGGAAGCCCGTGTCGGTAAGACCGAGCGGCTCAAAAATATTAGCCCTCATATATTCCGACAGCCTCATTCCTGAGACGAGCTCGATAACTCCGCCCATTACGTCGTGGCAGAGCGAGTACTGATATCTCTCGCCAGGTTCAAAATCAAGCGGGTCGGCGGCAAGCGCGCGCACTATATCAAGCGTCGGGCATCTTCCGTCGGTAAGCTCGCGCACCTGATTTATCGACTGACGGTTGAGGTTATAGCTGAAGCCCGCCGTCATTGACAAAAGATGCTTGATAAGTATGGGATTTTTAGCGCTGTCTATCCTCACCGTGCCGTCGGGCATAGTGCGCCTTACCGACATATTGCGGTATTCGGGAAAATAGGCGTAAAGCGGATCGGTGAGAAGAATTTCGCCTCTCTGTATCAGCTGAAGGGCGGATATGGCGAGAGATACCTTCGTCACCGAATACATATTGTAAATTGCGTCCTCTCTGACGGGCGTGCGGTCACGCAGACTGTCGAAGCCCGAGCGATAGCGGAAGATCTCCTCGTGCCCTCGGTAAATAACGGTGTCCGAGCCCGGTATTGAAAGCTCGGGAAGGCACTCGTCAAGAAATCTTATAAGCGGTTTAAAATTCATAATGCATACCTCGGTTATTTAAACTCTATTACCGTAACTCCCGAATCGCCCTCTCCCCACTCACCGTGGCGATAGGATTTAATTCTCGGGTCTGTTTTGAACATTTTCCAAAGCGCGGCACGAAGTGCGCCTGTGCCCTTTCCGTGAATAATTCTCACTGATGGAACATTCGCGAGAACTGCATCGTCAAGATATTTATCTACAAGGAACCATGCGTCATCGCCAAACATTCCCCGCACGTCAAGCTCAACTCTGAAGGTCGCGGCAGCTGAGCGCTTCAGAGATTTGTCGCCTGCTCGCGATGGGGCGGATGATGTCTTGATTTTGCCCTCTATAAGGCGAAGCTTATCCTCGCTGACACGAAGCGCGGCAATACCGCATTTTACAAGATATAGCCCCTTTTTGTCAGCAAGAGTTTGCAAAACGCCGGTTTGAGAGAGCGTTGTCACAAGCACGGTATCACCAACCTTAAGCGGTCGCGGCAGAACGTAATCTTCATCCTCCTCCATCTCGCGGAGGTCTGCCTCGGAAAGAAGCGCGTTCTCGTCGCGAAGGCGCTTTCTGACCTCATCCTTCGCGCGGGACACCATATCGTCGCGTAATTTTCTATCCTCCTGCTTTCTTATATCGTCAAGCTGGCGGAAGATATACTCACTCGATGCCTCGGCACTGTCAAGAATTCTTCTTGATTTCGCGAGGTTACGCTCTATCTCATCTTCGCTCTTCTTAAGCCTCTCGTGAAGCTCGCGCTCGCTGTTTTTCCTGTATTCCTCGTATTCTCTGCGCATACGCTCGGCTTCCTCGCGTGCGCGCTCCATCATCATTCGCTCACTCTCAAGTCGGGCAATAACGTCCTCAAAGCGCTTGCTGTCGGTAGAGACAAGCTCGCTTGCGCGCTCAATTATAGCGCTCGGCATACCAAGTCGCTCGGATATAGCGAAGGCGTTTGACTTACCCGGTGAGCCTATAATGAGCTTATAGGTCGGGCGAAGCGTCTCCACGTCAAACTCGCAGGAGGCGTTTCTTACTCCCTCGGTCTTAAGCGCGTACGCCTTAAGCTCGGCATAGTGGGTAGTAGCAAGCACCGTAGCGCGTGATGAAAGCAGTCTGTCAATTATAGCCGTAGCAAGCGCGGCGCCCTCAATAGGATCGGTGCCCGAGCCAAGCTCGTCAAGAAGCACAAGCGACCTCTCGCAGGCGCGCTTCAGGATATCTATAACCGTTACCATATGCGACGAGAAGGTTGATAGCGACGCCTCAATGCTCTGCTCGTCTCCTATATCAACTAAAACTCCGTCATACACAGAGATGCTTGAGCCCTCGTCACAGGGAAGCTGAAGCCCAGACTGCGCCATAAGCGCAAAAAGCCCCACCGTCTTAAGCGTAACCGTCTTACCGCCCGTATTCGGACCCGTAATTACCATTACCGAATATTCGTCGCCAACCGTTACGTCTATCGGAACTACCTTGTCTCCCTCAAGCAGAGGGTGTCTTGCGCGAATGAGCTTAACTCCCCCATCCCTCGTGATATTCGGCATAGTAGCGCGCATCGCGTGGGCAAGCGAGCCCCTTGCGAATATAAAGGCAAGCTCGGTTATTGCGTGATAATTGACGCTGACGGTTGCGGTGTACTCACCGACAGATGCCGAGAGAAGCTTTAAAATTCGGTCGATCTCACCGCGCTCCCTTCCCTCAAGTCCCTTAAGCTCGTTATTAAGCTCAACCACCGCCATAGGCTCGATAAATACCGTAGCGCCCGAGGATGAGGTATCGTGGACAAGTCCCTTTACCTCGTTTTTATACTCGCTTTTGACAGGGACTACGTATCTTCCGTTTCTTTGCGTAACTATATTTTCCTGAAGATATTTCAGCCTTGCACCGCTTGCGTAGCCAGAGAGAGTGTCCTTTATCCTGTTGTTGGTGTTTCTTATCCTGCGCCTGATGTCGGCAAGCTCGGGGCTTGCCTCGTCGGCTATCATATCCTCACCGATTATAGCGCGCGTGATGCGCTCGTAAAGCCCCTTGTTAGGCATAAGTCTTGAAAACAGCTCATCAAGCGAGGTCGTGAAGGGCTTATCGGTGTTTATATAGTCAAGTAGCCTGTCCACCGAGCCGAAAAGCGACGCTACCGAGAGAAGCTCTCTCGCTGAAAGCACGCCTCCCTTGTAGGCACGCTCGGATGCCTCGACAACCCCCTCGGGTGCCGAAAACGACGGATAGCCCTTTATGCTGATAAGCCGTTTGGCATCCTCGGTGCGCCTCTGAGCCTCAATAATATCCTCTAAAGAGGACGAGGGCATAAGCGACCTTGCGCGTGCCTTAGCTCCGTCGGTGGCACAAAGCTCACAAAGCATAGACAGTATCTTATCGTATTCAAGACAGGAAAGCGTTTTACCTGTAAACTTCATTTAATTCTTTACCTCTTTTAACCCTTTACCTCTTTGTAAAATTCGAGTGAATTGAAGCTTCGCTCAAGCTGATGCTTGAGATACTCCTCGCAGGCGTACTCAAGATAAGGCATATCCTCATCGCCAAGCGTGAAGGAAAACACACGTGTCGGCGGACATTCGGTAATATAGAGAATAGCCCGCCTTACGCTCTCGGTGATAATACACACAGGCGTGGCCTCGCCCGAGGTCATTTCATCACCGACAGCGGGCGCGCCCTCGCTGCACTCTCTGCACCGAAGCGTACCGCCTATCAAGTCGAAATAATAATCCCCGTCACACCTGCCGCACACCGAGCAAGCGCCGACATCGGGCATAAAGCCGATTATAGCGAGCATTCTTATCTCAAACGCCGCCTTTATTATCGATAAGCTCTTCTCGCCCTGACAGATTGCGTAGAGCGAGTTCAGCGCAAGGCGCAAAAGCTCACCCTCAGGCTCGGCAGTCGTAACGAAGGAAAGTGCCTCAAGCACGTAAAGACCCAGGCTGAAGCCCGAAAGGCTCTCACGAATGGCAAAAAAGCTTTCCACGATGCTTGATTCCTGAAGATAGTATTTATCCCCGCGCGCCCTTATTACGTAGTCGGCAAGACAAAACTGCTGTGTGGTCGCGAAATTGCGGTTCTTCAAGGAACGCGCGCCCTTTGCCATAAGGGTGATAACGCCCATTTCCTTCGTATATACGGTGAGAAGCCTGTCCGCCTCCCCCAAATCCACGCATTTCAGCACAAGACCTCTTACCTCGTGATGCATATCAGTCCTCGGTGAAGCCAAGATTTAATATGCCCGAGAGGCTGTCGCGCCAATTTTCCTTAACTCTTACGTAAAGGTCGAGGAATACCTTGACACCGAGCATAGCCTCAATATCCTCTCTTGCGTGAGTGCCTATTTTCTTTATAAGCGAACCGCCCTTGCCGATGATAATTCCCTTGTGCGTCGCGCGCTCACAGTATATCTCGGCGCGGATATTGACTACCTTGCCCTCCTCGCGGAATTCCTCTATAACCACCGCGGTGCCGTGAGGTATTTCCTCGTCAAGATTGCGAAGAAGCTTTTCTCTTATTATCTCGGCGCATACCTGGCGCTCGGGCTGGTCGGTCGCGATATCGGGCGAGAACATAAAATCACCCTCGTAAAGATATCTCTCGCACTCACAAAGCACGGTATCAACGCCCTTACCGCTCTTTGCCGAAATCGGTATAACGCTGTCAAAATCGTGCGCCGCGGCATACGCCTGTATGGTCTTTACGATATTTTCCTTGCTGACGGCATCGGTCTTGTTGATAACGAGTATCGCGCCGAGCCCCTGAGATTTTATGTTCTTGATAATCTCTGCCTCAATGTCCCCGACGCTCTCCTTTGCCTCTACAACCAGCACCGCGCCGTCAACACCGCCGAGCGTCTCTCTTGCGCACTTGACCATATAATCCCCGAGCCTCGTTCTGGGCTTGTGCATACCTGGGGTATCGAGAAAGACGTACTGCCTCTCCCCCTCGGTGAGTATTCCCGTAATACGGTTTCTCGTGGTCTGCGGTTTTTTTGATACTATTGCCACCTTCTCACCGACTATCGCGTTTAAAAGAGTGGATTTTCCGACGTTAGGTCGTCCTACGATTGCTATAAAGCCTGTTTTAGTCATTGTCTGTCCCTTTATTTCAGCACATATTTTTGCAAAAATTATTTGTCAAACTCGATTTTTTCGATTATAGCCCTTTGCGCCGCGCACTGCCTCTCGTCATCCTCCTCCGACCTTTCGTGATCGTAGCCGAGAAGATGAAGGGTTGAGTGTATCGCGAGGAAGCATATCTCTCGCGCGACGGTGTTGCCAAGCTCCTTTGCCTGCTCTCTTGCCCTGTCTATGCATATCGCAATATCACCGAGCGTTACCGTCTCGCCGCTGTCCTTGAGCCCCGAAAGCTCGTCCTCGGTATACATCGGGAAGGAAAGCACGTCGGTCGGGCGGTTCTGCCCTCTGTATTTAAGATTGAGCGAGTGTATCTCGCCCTCGTCAAAGAAGCTCACTGACACCTCGGCGGGATATTCCACCGAGCAGAACTCAAGCGTCCTCTCTATTCCCTCGTTAAGCTTTGCGAGGGTGTACTCGTCGCACTCGGGAAATCTGTCGTGACCTGAAACGGTAATAAGCACTTCATTCATATTCTTCACCTGTCCTTTTTTTATTTTTATGTCTCGCCGTCCGTGACGGGCTTTTTAATCATTCTTGCACTCCCCTTTGGGTGTGCCCTTTCGTATTTGTCGTACGCCTTGATTATCTCTCTTACGAGCCTGTGCCTTACCACGTCACGCTCGCCAAACTCAAAAATAGAAATTCCCTCAATGCCATCAAGCACGGCCTTTGCCACCGAAAGTCCGCTTTTCTTCCCAAAGGGAAGGTCGGTCTGCGAAAGGTCGCCCGTAACCACCGCCTTGGAATTGAAGCCAAGCCTCGTCAGAAACATCTTCATCTGCTCGGGCGTGGTGTTTTGCGCCTCGTCAAGAATTATGAAGCTATCGTCAAGCGTTCTGCCTCGCATATAGGCAAGCGGGGCAATTTCTATCGTATTTCGCTCTAGGTGCTTCTGGTAGTTTTCGGGACCGAGCATCTCAAAGAGCGCATCGTAAAGCGGGCGAAGATAGGGGTCTATCTTGCTCTGCAGGTCGCCTGGCAGAAAGCCAAGCCTCTCGCCTGCCTCAACCGCGGGGCGGGTAAGAATTATACGGCTTACCGACTTGGTGCGAAGCGCCTCAACCGCCATCGCGACGGCAAGGAAGGTCTTTCCCGTGCCCGCAGGACCGAGGCCGAATATTACCGAATTCTTTTTTATTGCCTCAACGTAGCGCTTTTGCCCTATCGTCTTTGGCTTTATGGGCTTTCCTCGGTTGGTAACGCAGATAACTCCGCCAGCAAAATCCTCACCGCCACCGTCAAGGTTATCCCTGATGAGGCCTATAACATACTCAACGCTCTGCTGGCTTACCGCCTCGCCGTCGCCTATCATATGCTTAAGGTATTCAAGCACGCGCACCGCCGATTTCACGTCGGCCTCCTCGCCTCTGACGAGTATGGCATCACCGCTATCAACGCTTTTGTCCTGCGAGTTCATTATCCTTACAGAAAAGGCACGCTCAATCATTCCAACGTTTACATCGAACGGCCCGAACAGCGCGTAGGTAGCCTCGCTTGACTGCGTAAGCACGATTTTCTCGGTCATAAGCCTCATCCTCTCTTTTAATTCCCCGTAATCTCTATCGGTGGCAGGTATTATTCGCCCGTGGCGCAAAGCTCGGTAAGATATACGGCGTCAAGCCTTACCGAAATGCCCCCCTTGCCAAGCTCGGTGTCACAGCTCATACCGACAACCTCGCCAAGCGCGGTGATACGGGCGCGCGCCCTCGCGCACTCGGCTTCGGCAAGCCCGATAAGCTCGCTGTCGGTGTATTCAACCGACCTGATGGTGCCACGGCTCACGTAAATCTCGCCAACTGATATGGGTAATTTCACACCGAAAAGGTAAATCGGTGTGCTCTTTAAGCTTATTATATCATATTTACCAGGGGAATTTCTATATTTTTTAAAAATATTTATTTCTTTTCCCAAAATATTTATTTTTTTCAGGTATAAAGCCTCATCCGCATATTCACATACGGTGTCGGTGCGCAAAAGGTGTATGCGCTCGGTGACCGCAACCCTGCCCGTAACGCTTCCCGCGGGTGTTATGCTTCCACCACCTAAATCGTCGGGGATAATACCGCTGATAAGCACATCACCTGCCCGTACGGTCTGTCCCACCGCTACCCTTGCTATACCGCGCTTTACCTCTACCGCCTCTATCACCGCATCGTATTTCGCTACTATTTCATAGCCCGCTTGCGGGACACCCTCGGGGGCGACGGACTTCCCTCTTGCCTCGATATAGGCAACCGAGCCACGGCGGTTGATATTGATAAAGGATAGCTTATCCGAGGAAAGAAGCACCTCGCGCTCAATATCCTCGGTATTATCGGGAAAGCGCGCCCCGACAAAGAAGCCCGCATCGGCAAGGGCTGATATAACCTCGCCCGCATCTACATCCGAGCTTTCGGATACTCTTATATCAAACACAAGCCCCGCGGTGAGGATATAAAGCGCCACCGTCAGAAGCAGGGCGAGAATTATTCCGTATCTCGTCTTAAGCTTAGAAAGCCTGCCGAGAAGTCCTGAAGGCTCGCCGTACTCAATATCAAGCGGAAGAAGCAGTGCCTTTATTTTGCGAAGCGAGAAAAGCGGTATGTAAAAAAAGCCCTGTGAGTTGATTTTAAGCGAGATACCGTTTTTCAAAAACAGATTTACCGCCCTTGCGCGCTCATCCTCATTTACGTGCGCCCTGACGTAGCCAAAAATAAAGCAAAAGAGCCCCGTCATACAGCACCGCCCGCACGCTTTCCGAATTTCATTTCGTAAATGACACCCGTAATCTCAAGCGCTCTGTCATAAAGTGCCGTAACCGAAAGGCGCTTGCCTGAAATAAGAATACCGCCCCTTTTTGTGATAAGCCTAATTCGCTCGGCATCCGCCTCGCACACGCCGACCGCATCGCATACGATAACCGAGGCTATGGCGCCCGAGTAGGATATTTCGATAGAAAATCTGTTCTTGCCACTTATTTCCTCTGCCTCTTGTGGCATCTTCGCTTTTGTCATTATTATCACCGCGTTTTCATATTTTTTATAAAACGGAAAACCGTTTTGCTTAATAATATGCATAGGTGAGATAAAAATGCAAAAATCAATCCCAAAGAGAAAAGCCCCTCTGCAAAAAGTCCCCGAGGTGCGTGGGTGTCTTTTAAGCCTCGGCGGTCTTTCAAGGGGTGCTGTCAGCCTGCTTATGATCCTGCTTACGGTTATCCTTGCGACAAGGTATCCCAAGGAAATATCCCACTCGGTGTCGGTAGGAATTAACCTTTGTAAAAACGTTATCGTGCCTTCGGTTTTTCCATATATGGTAATTGCCGATTTGATAGTAAGCTTCGTTGATTTTAGGCAGTTTCGTCTACTATCGTTTACCTTTGAGCGCATTTTCGCGCAAAGAAGAGAGGCGCTCTCGGCATTCATTCTCGGAATTTTGTGCGGATTTCCTCTCGGTGTTATCCGTGCCTGTGAGCTTTACAAGAGAGGTGTTATCAGCAAGGATGAGGCAGAGCGCCTGATAGGCTTTTCAAATAACGCGGGGCTCGCCTTCGTTGTGTCGGGCATAGGGCTTGGGCTTCTCGGTGACGCTATGCTTGGTGTGATACTCTACCTTACCTCAATACTTTCGTCAATACTCGTCGGCGCTCTCTTTGCGAAAAGAAAGTTCGAGAATAAAGAGGATATAAAAGCTACGCAAGCATACACGGAGCCGATACGCTACTCACTTACCGAGAGCATAAAGCGCGCGGGGTTAAATACTATCGGCGTATGCTCGTTTATAATTATCTTCTCTGCCCTGTGTGGTCTTATCCGCTCGCTCTCGCTTCCCTCTTACCTCTACCTTTTGCTCGTCTCGCTTCTTGAGGTTGGAAGCGCTACCTCAATTATATCGAAGGCGACATATCTTAAAGAGCCGATAAAGCTCGCCTACCTAGCCTTCGCCACCGCAAGCTCGGGCATCTCGGTCCACCTTCAGGCAAGAAGCCACCTCACCGACCTCGGCATATCCCAGCGCCTCTATATCCCAATGAAGCTCCTCGAGGGCATCCTCTGCGCCATCCTCTTCCCGCTTGCGGTTTATGTGTTTTATTGAATAATATGATCAAACACTGTAAATTGCTTTGATATGAAAACCAAGCTGAAACAAGTATTATTGTTTGAAAAGACTATAACAACATTTAGCTAATAAAAAAGAGGCTGTCTCAAATGCTAAATAAAAGCATTTGAGACAGCCTCTTTTAATTGTAGCCTTTAGCGAAAAATTGATATGATATGCACACTGTTATCATACCGCCAGGATTATCTCTACATAAAAAAGACAATCTCTGGCCAAAAGGAATAACGCTATCATTGAACGATTAAACCAAATCAACAATTGATTTTACTTTATGCTTTGTATTCATGCTCGAAACCGCATTTTCCACAGCAATAGTATACTCTTGTTTTGCCTAATCCCCCAGCGATTAACCCCATAGGTCCAAATATAATGCCTCCCAAGGCTGATTTGCCTACGCTAAAGCCCTTTTTTTCCCTATCAACCTCTTTCCACAGGGTTCTTTCACCACACATTGGACAAGATAATGGTCTCATTTTTTCACCTCCTTGTAATTATAATAAAAAAGAGCGTCAACCGTAGTCAACGCTCCGAAAAACGCAAACTCCGATTGCTGCTACACAAACTAAATAGAATTAGGGTATTAACCATAATCATTCAGTAGAGCTTGCGATTTTACCAAGTTCAAAAATGATTATGGTTAAAAGGGGTATAATAGCCCCATAAAGACAAAAATACCGCTAATTCTAATATTCAGTTTGTGTAGCACTATTATTATACCACAATTTTTTCTGTTTGTAAATACATTAAGAAAATTTTATGAAACTATGAGACTATCTTCCAGAATGTAGAAAACAACCACCATTATACCAAAGAACGACTTTTGGGCTTGTCAACTTTAATGTAAAGTACTACTTTTATATCAATAAATGCAAGAATACGGCATACTCCTTTTGAGATATGCCGTATTCTTGCAAAACCTTCCTAAGATAAGACCCTAAAGTCTCTATCTTTTGAGATAATATTATTCCTCGTCGGGCTCCCAATCTACTATGGGAAGCTCAATTCCGTCGGAATTGCCGAAGGGGCTCTTTTTATCATCATCCTTATCGTTATCGTCACCGCAAGAGGTGAGGCCTACAAGGGCGATGGATAGGGTGAGGATCAAGAGTAAAATGAGTGATAAAAATCTCTTTTTCATTTGTAATCCCTCACACCCGAGAAATTACTTTGAGAGTCTATCCTTAAGTGCGGCAAGCTCATCGTAAAGCTCGGCGGGAACTCTGTCACCTACCTGCTTGTAGAAGTCCTCGATGCCTGCGCAGTCCTCAAGCCAGAGCGCCTTATCAACCGAAAGAAGCTCGACAAGAGTATCGCGGGAGATATCAAGACCTGTGATATCGATATCGTCGGGGTTAGGAACATAACCGATAGCGGTCTCGGTAGCGCCTACCTTGTCCTCGCAACGAGCGAGTATCCACATAAGCACACGCATATTGTCACCGAAGCCAGGCCAGATGAAGTTGCCCTCATCGTCGGTTCTGAACCAGTTTACGTGGAATATCTTAGGCGCGTTAGCCGCAACCTTGCCCATCTTGAGCCAGTGTGCCCAATAGTCACCCATATCGTAGCCTACGAAGGGACGCATAGCCATAGGATCGCGACGGACTACGCCGACAGCTCCTGCAGCCGCAGCGGTGGTCTCGGATGCCATGATAGAGCCAACGAAGGTACCGTGCTGCCAGTTGAAGGACTGATATACGAGGGGCGCGGTCTTTGCGCGACGGCCGCCGAATACGATAGCCGAGATCGGAACGCCCGCGGGATCGTTGAACTTATCCGAGAGGCAGGGGCAGTTAGCCGCCATAGCGGTAAATCTCGAGTTGGGATGCGCACCGCTGGTGTTGACCTTGTCTGCCTTGTCATACTTGGTGTAGTCCCAAACCTCGCCCTTCCAGTTAAGAGCGTTCTTGGGCGGGTTCTTATCAAGTCCCTCCCACCAAACGGTGTTGTTGTCAAGGTTGTGACATACGTTGGTGAAGATGGTGTCGCGCATAGCGGTTGCAAGCGCGTTGGGGTTAGAGTTGACGTTAGTACCGGGGGCAACGCCGAAGAAGCCGTTCTCGGGGTTAACCGCCCAAAGTCTGCCGTCCTTACCAACTCTGAGCCAAGCGATATCGTCACCTACGCACCAGGTCTTATAGCCCTTGGACTTGTAGATTTCGGGGGGAATAAGCATTGCAAGGTTGGTCTTACCGCATGCCGAGGGGAATGCCGCGGAAATGTACTTAACCTCTCCGTCGGGCGACTCGATACCGAGAATGAGCATATGCTCAGCCATCCAGCCCTCTTTTCTGCCGAGGTAGGATGCGATACGAAGCGCGAAGCACTTCTTACCGAGAAGAACGTTTCCGCCGTAGCCAGAGTTAACCGACCAGATGGTGTTGTCCTCAGGGAAGTGGCAGATGTATCTGTTTTCTTCATCAATATCCGCGCGTGCGTGAAGTCCCTTGATGAAATCAGCGCTATCACCGAGAGCCTCAAGAACGTTAAGTCCTACTCTCGTCATGATAAGCATATTAAGTACAACGTAGATAGAATCGGTAAGCTCAATGCCGTACTTCGCGAAATCCGAGCCTACAACCGACATCGAATAAGGAATTACGTACATCGTCTTGCCCTTGTAAGAGCCGTCATAAAGCTTGGAAAGCTTTGCGTAGCACTCCTTGGGGTCCATCCAGTTGTTGATATTACCTGCGTCCTCCTTCTTGCTGGTGCAGATGAAGGTTCTGTTCTCAACGCGGGCAACGTCGTTGATAGCAGTTCTGTGAAGGTAACAGTTGGGAAGCTCGGTCTCGTTGAGCTTGATCATCTCGCCTGTGCTGCAAGCCTCCTTGCGAAGTGCCTCTGCCTGTGCCTCTGTGCCGTCAATAAGAACGATGTCCGAGGGCTTTACAAGCTCTACCATCTCGGCAATCCATTCGTTAACGTACTTATTAGCGGTAACGTTTGTGTTCATAGATTATCTCCCTTTTAAAAAATTAATAACAGTTTTAAGACCACAAGAATTAGGGAAAGTCCACTTTACCCCCTACTTTCTCATAGTACACCATCATTATATCATATAAATTATTTAATTTCAAGTGAGTGGATAAAATTTTTAAAATATTAATACGAAATTCATATCTTAGGTAATACCTTGCTTCGCGAGCTTCTGTGATTTTAAAAAGCGGGAGCCGTGAGGGCTGATGCACATAGCCTCCCTTTTTTGCGGCGGGACCCAGAAAGCAGGCGCGGCGGTACTGCGGCAGATATAATCGGCATTTATCTTTTTGTGTCGCAAACCGTCTTATTTGGTAATATTTACCATTTTAATGAAAATAACTTAACGCTAAAACTGTGTATTATGCGGTTGATTTTTTATCAATAGATGTGATAAAATGTATTTGCAACCAAAAAATGCAAAATTTTAATCAAAACAAGGAGAAAACAAATGGAAAACAACCTCAAAATTTTAATTTGCATCGATGCAGATGACGAAAGGGCAAGAATTTCGGGGCTTCTCGAAAAAGAGAAAATCGGTCGCATTGATATTTGCAAGGACGGCGAGGCAGCGCTTGAACTTGCCTCCAAGAGTGAGTACAATACCGTTATTTGCGACCTCTGGCTCGGCGGTGTTGACGGCATTGGTGTTATCAGGAAAATCAAGGCGCAGAGAAGGTCGGTCTCGGTAATTCTTCTCTCCCCCATCTCAAGAGAGGCAACGCTCGTTGAGGCAACCGAGGCGGGGGCTGACGTCTGTCTTGTGAAGCCCTACTCCGAGACATCCCTCCTCTCTCACCTTCGCTCGCTCTTAAGGCACAGCGCACCCGCCGCCGCTAAAGAGGCTCAGAGTGACGGTATCCCTGCCGACATTGAGGCTCACGTAACGAGGATAATCCATCAGGTCGGCGTTCCCGCGCATATCAAGGGCTATCAGTACTTAAGATGCGCGATACTTATGTCAATCGAGGACCCCGAGGTGATAAACTCGGTGACGAAGGTGCTTTATCCCTCGGTCGCAAAGCGCTTCAGAACCACCACCTCCCGCGTTGAGCGCGCAATAAGGCACGCGATAGAGGTTGCGTGGGACAGGGGCGACGTTGAAATACTTAATTCCTTTTTCGGCTATACCATACAAAACAACCGCGGTAAGCCCACTAATTCCGAATTTATCGCTATGATTGCCGACAACCTCAGGCTCAAATTCAAGTACTGTACGGTATAAGAAAAAAGGCTACCGCACAGCGATAGCCTCTTATATGTAAGCCTTTTAAATTACGATGCCTTCTCAAATTCAAATTCAAGCGACGTGCCGTCAGTGGTAAGCACGATAGTTCCGAGAAGGTCGGTGCGGTAGGTTGTAATTCCGTAGCTCTCGTAGCGCTCAATCGTCTCCTCGTGAGGATGACCGTAGGAATTACCCTCTCCGCAGCTGATAACCGCGTACTCGGGGTCTGCCTTGTCGAGAAGTCCCGTCGAGGACGAGGTCCTTGAGCCGTGGTGTCCCGACTTCAGCACGTCAACCTTAAGGTCTGCCGAGGAATAGGTTGAGACAATATCCGCCTCGCTCTCCTTTTCGGCATCTCCCGTAAGAAGCACTGAGCGGCTGCCGAAGTCAAGCCTTATCACAATGCTTGCATCGTTGCAGTCATCGTATTCCTCAAGCGGCGCAAGTATCTTGCAGGATGCCTCGCCTACCTTAAAGACCGAGCCGACCTCGGGAAGCAGCACGTCAACGCTTCTGTCCTCAAGTGCGTCAAGCGTATTTTCAAATATCTTGGTGGTCTTTACGAAGCTTGGCATATAGCACTTCTCTACCGTAAAGCCGTTGATTATCTCGGGCGCGCCGCCGATATGGTCGGAATCGGGATGCGTAAGCACGAGATAGTCTATCGTGGAAATATTCAGTGCCTTAAGATAATCTATTATCTTATCGGTATAATCGTCGTCGGTGTCACCCGTATCGACGAGCATAACCTCACCGCCTGCCATAACGAGAATACAGTCTGCCTGACCGACGTCTATAAAATGAACCTTAAGCTCACCCTCGGGCGTATTCGGCACATCTGGTGTGACGGGTGTATCGGGCGTGTCGGGTGTATCGGGCTCTGCAAGGAACGGGTCAAGTATGCCGCTGAAATACAGTATCGCCGCAATTATCAGAACGAGTATAAGACCGAGCGCCGAATAAAGGGCTTCCTTTTTCTTTTTACTTAGCTTTCGTGCCATAATGCACCTCTCATAAATTTTTATAGTCTGCGTCAGTCAAGACGCTTTCTTCCCTCCATCGCGCGAAGAAGGGTCACCTCATCGGCATACTCAATATCTCCGCCGACGGGAATTCCGTACGCAAGGCGCGAAACCTTAACGCCGAGCGGCTCAAGCACCCTCGCGAGATAGCTCGCGGTGCTGTCACCCTGAGGCGTGGGATTGGTGGCAACGATAACCTCGGTTATCACACCCTCGCCCACTCTTTCTAAAAGCTCCTTGATATTCAGCTCGTTAGGACCTATACCGTCAATCGGCGACAGTGTACCGCCGAGGACGTGGTACCTACCGCGGTAGGTGCGCACGCGCTCCATTACCATAACGTCCTTAGGCCCCTCGACCGCGCATACCACACTCGCGTCGCGAAGGCTATCGCGGCAGATCGAGCAGGGCTCCTCGCTGTCGGAAAGTCCGCAGCATACGGGGCATCTGTGCACGTCTCTTTTGATGCCGATAAGCGCGTCGGCAAAGCCCTCTGCCTCCTCATCGGTAAAGGCAAGGGCGGCAAAGGCATACCTTGTCGCGGTTTTACTTCCGACACCAGGAAGACGCCTGAAGCTGTCTATCAGCTTTTGTATCGGTGCGATATATTCTGCCATAGCTTAGAAAAGTCCGCCGAGGCCGCCAAGACCTCCAAGGCCTCCGAGCGCGCCAAGTCCGCCCGTAACGCCCGCCATCTCGCTCTCCGCGGTCTCCTCAACTCGCTTGATAGCCTCGTTTACACCCGCGACGATAAGATCCTCAAGCGTCTCTACGTCATCGGGATCTACGATTTCGGGATCGAGCTTTATCGCGAGAATTTCCTTCTTGCCGTTGATTTTTACGTTAACGACACCGCCGCCTGCCGAGATATCGTACTCGCGAGCCTCAAGCTCCTGCTGCTTGGCAACCATGTCCTCCTGCATCTTTTTGAGCTGCTCTGCCATCTTCTGGGGGTTGCCGCTCATACCCTGCTTTGGAAGTCTTACGTTCATATGTCTTTCCTTTCATTTGCGCTTTAACGCAATTATAATTTATTCAGTCAGCCCCGCCGATAGCATCCTCAAGCTCGTCGGCAAGCGTCGGTGTATCACCCTGATCCTTCTTGACAATGCTGACGCGCACGGCTGAGGCATCGGTGCCCTCGACCTCGGCAATAGAGCCCTTAATGATCGCAACGTTCTCGGGGATATCCGAAATTATCCTCACGAAAAACGCGTCTACCTTTATAAGGTAGCTGCCATCCGCAAGCACCTGTGCCACCGCCTTGGTAAGAGGTGTGTAGATAGACGGCCCCAGCGTCTCTATCTTCGCGATAACGCGCGACCAATTCTTATAGGGTCTGTCCTGCGTAGCCTGTGCGGGCGCGATAGGGGCAGCGGGCGAAGCCTTGGGCGGGGCGCTTTGCGTACTGTCGCTCACTTCCTCTGCTGCAAGCGGTGCCGCGACAGCGCTTACTGCGGGGGCGCCAAGCTTCAGCCTTGAAACCTCGCGCTCAAGCTCCTCTATTCTTAAGACGAGCGCCTCGGGAGTGGACGCAAGCCTTGCGTCACAGAGCTTTGCCAAGGCAATCTCGGCAATAGAGCGCTTGGATTCCCTTGCCCTCTGCAAATCGGCAAGCGTCGCCTCAAGCACGCTCGTATGATAAATAAGCTTTGAATTAGGTATATCCTTGGCGAGGGCAGCAAGTCTTTCATACTCGGTATCGGTAAGGTCAAGATAGGTCCTTGACAGCCTCGAGCCCTTAACAACCAAAAGGTCGCGGTAGGCATCGATAAGCTCACCCCAGAATACAGAAATATCAATTCCCTTGGCAATAACCTCGGAAAGATAGGAATAAACCTCGGTAAGCGAGCCCGAAAGCAGCGCCTCCATTACCGTATACGCGGCGGTGCGGCTGCCCCTTCCGACGGTGGCGAAAACCAAGTCCTCGTCTACCGTGCGGCGCGAGCCCGCGCAAAGCTCAAGCAGGCTGACCGCGTCTCTCATACCGCCCTCGGCAACACGCGCGAGCATAGCGGCGCCGCCGTCGGTAAGGTCAATATTCTCAAGTCTTGATATCTTTTTCAGTCTTTCAACGATGACGTCTGCCGTCATACGGCGGAAATCATAGCGCTGGCATCTTGACACTATCGTAGTCGGCAGCTTGTGAAACTCGGTCGTCGCAAGAATAAACACGACATACGCGGGCGGCTCCTCAAGCGTTTTAAGCAGCGCGTTGAAGGCGGACGCCGACATCATATGAACCTCGTCTATAATATAGACGCGGTACTTAAGCTCGGCAGGGGTGAAGGCTATTTCGTCCTTCATATCACGCACGTTGCCGACACCGTTGTTGCTCGCCGCGTCCATCTCTATAACGTCGGTGGCAAAGCCCTGGTCGATAGAACGGCAGGCGGCGCAGCAGTTGCAGGGATTTCCGTCCTTGGGATCTTCACAGTTTACCGCCTTGGCGAGTATCTTTGCGCAGCTCGTCTTGCCCGTTCCGCGAGAGCCGCAGAAAAGATAAGCGTGGGAAATCTTACCGCTCGCGACCTGATATTTAAGTATATCGGTTATAGCGCCCTGACCGCAGACGTCGTCAAAATCGGTCGGTCTGTATTTTCTGTAGAGCGCACGGTATTCGGACATAATTCCCTCCAAAATATTTTAATTAAAATAAAGGCGTAGCGAATTGTCCCTTCGCTATGCCAGACTTATGCTCTGAATTAATGCTTCACACGTCAGAGAGAGCCATACACCCGAAAGTCGACCAACCTCTACATACGTTAACAGCCACCTCTGCTCCAAACAGGCACCCCTACGGCACACCCGATAAACCGCTTAATGCTGCTTTGTTCCCAACCTGACATGGTTCACAGCCTCAAGTTGCGTAAGACCCATTCTTCAACACAGAGAATGACAGCGCAGACTACACAAAGGAAGGCCTTGTCCCAGGATTTCAACCCTGCTATAGCGGATTTCAGGTTCAAGGCACCGCTACTTCCCCGTCTAGTATGACTCCGTCTGACGTGTGAAGCCACGAACCGATCGCGGTACTTCCCGACATCGGTACGTGCTTAAATATTATAGCAAAAGAAAATAATAAAATCAATACCTTTTTGAAATTTTGTTCGGTAAGCTAACGTCAAGCTTGCGACAGAACATTTTCAAACGCGACAAATTATATCACAAATCCGCCGCTTACGTTGATTACCTCGCCCGTGATAAAGGATGCTCTGTCAGAGGAAAGGAACCGTATAGCCTCAACGACGTCATCGGGTGTGCCAATCCTGCGGACGGGTGTTTCGTCAATTATTCCATCAAGCGTCTCGGCATCAAGCGCGCGGTTCATATCCGTATCAATAAGCCCAGGGGCTATGGCGTTTACCGTAATTCCCGAGGGTGAAAGCTCCTTGGCAAGCGCCCTCGTAAAGCCGATAAGAGCCGCCTTCGCGGTCGAATAATGCACCTCGCAGGATGCACCGACAAGGCCCCAGATTGAGCTTATGTTTATAATTCTGCCCCATTTTTTGTTCAGCATTTGAGAAAAAACGGCTTTTGAAAATAAAAACGCGCCCGTTACGCTTGTGTCGATCGTATCTCGCCACTCGTCAAGCGATACGGTATCAAAGGGCTTTATAGAGCTTACGGCAGCATTGTTAATAAGCACGTCAATTCCGCCGAGGGCATCCGTAGCAAGCTCTACCGCGCGAAGCACGTCACTCTCGCACCTTGAATCCGCGCAAATTGCGATAGCACCGCACTGCTCGGCGAGTGCCTCTGCCATATCCTTTGACTTACGGTAGGTAAAGGCTACTCGGCAGCCGTCGGCACAAAATGCGCGCACCGCCTGGGCACCGATGCCTCTTGAGCCGCCCGTTATCAGAACATTTTTCATAATCAGCTTACCCCATATTCGGGCGATATCGGCTCTTTAAAAAATATGCCGAGGGTCGCCCTTAAAATTAATTCGGTTTCTAACATTATTATATTTGTATTTTATCGCACTGTCAAGATTTTTCATAAAAAAGGAGTGATACAAAAATGATACTTATTCTTTCCGAGGACGCTTGCGCCAGAAAAACCGTATCGGATATGCTTTATATTCTCGGTGTAATATGCGACGAGCATTCTACCTCTGACGAGATATTACCGAGCGCCTCTCTTTACCGCGCCGTATTTATCGCGCTTCCCGGTGAAAATATAGAGGGGTACAAGCAATTTGTCAGAAGGCGGCTTGGCAATATCCCGATTTTTACGGTGCTTGACAGATATTCCTTAAGAGACTCGCGGGCAGACATTGAATATGCCTTTAAATACGGCGAAGGCATACCGCAGATCTTATCATCGGTAATTAAAATATGCAAAAGCCGCTCGCTTCCCCCGCCCTGTGAATATAAGCGGCATGGCCTTGATGCGTCGTTTGACCTATGCGGTGTGTACTATAACGGAAGATTGCTCTCACTCACAAAAACCGAAACAATGATCATACGCGCGCTGATCATCTCCTATCCAAAGCCGCTTTACGCAAGCGGTATACTCACCCTTGCCTTCAGATCCTCACGCACCCCCGAGGTCGCTAATGTCCGCACGCATATATCGGTCATTAACAAAAAGCTTCTCTTTCTCACAGGCAGGCGCTTTATCAGCTCTAACGAGGCGGGAAAATATATACTCACCGAGGCTAAAACCCCCGCTACCGTCTCTTAGGCGATAGCCTTATTTCTTAATAGCGAAAATCCGCGCCGTCAGCACCACAACACATTTTTAATTTATTCTGTAAATTAGGATAAGCTCTCCGCATATACTTGCTTTAGTTAAGGAGGTGCTTGTTTTGAATTTTTCGCAGGTAATCTTTAAGTTCATATCCCTTATACTCGGTCTTGGCGAGGCAGAGACCTTTCCGCCGCCGCTATCCCCCACTGAGGAGGGTGAGCTTTTTATAAAAATGAAGGAGGGCGACAGCGCGGCAAGAGGACGGCTTATAGAGCATAATATGCGGCTTGTCTCGCATATCGTGAGAAAATACTACTCCTCGTATCAGTATCCCGACGACCTTATCTCAATAGGCAGTCTCGGGCTTATCAAGGCGGTGGATTCCTTTTCGCCCGAGCGCGGAATACGCTTCGCCACCTATGGCGCAAAATGCGTGCAAAATGAAATTCTGATGTTCTTCAGGTCAAAGAAGAACCAGATGCACGAGGTATCGCTTGACGATACGATAGACGTCGACCGAGACGGAAATCCGCTTACATATATGGATATTATCGGCACGTATGAGGATGCCGAGGAAAGAATTGAGATAAATCATTATATTGACAGAATACGCGAGCTTGTCGAGTGTGTGCTTGACGAAAGAGAAAAGGAAATAATTATCCTACGCTACGGTCTTAAGGGCTATAAGCCCTTAGCACAGCGCGAGGTCGCGCTTCATCTCGGAATATCGCGCTCTTACGTTTCAAGAATTGAAAAGCGCGCCCTAATCAAAATGAGAGACGCCTTTGGCTCGGATGTGCCTGATTTTTTGAAATAGCGCATAAAGTCTCACAAATCGTGCAAAATAGGTGTGGACGACGGATTTCCTTTCTTTAATGCATCGTCCGGAAGGGTAAAGTTTTTAGGTTATGATGATAATAAATAGAATCGCGCTGATTATTGCTATAATCGGTTGTCTTAACTGGGGACTCGTTGGGCTGTTTTCCTTCGACCTCGTTGCGTGGATAGCAGGCGGCGCTACAAGCGTTCTTGCGAGAATAATCTATGTAATAGTTGCTCTCGCGGGTATCTGGTGCGTATCGCTGCTCTTCAACACCGACGACGAGCGTATTACTCACAGAGCCTGACCGTCCCTTGGCTGTCGCATAGGACTTTTCCTGTGTGACAGCCTTTTTTCTTATTCTGCATAAGCTATAATACGGGCTATTCACTTTCATTTACACATTTTTCTCCCGTTATGTGCGTTTTTTTCAGAAAAAAGTGAATTCCCTTTGTTTAAAAATGCCTGCCTCGGTAAAAAATACAGGTAGAGACGCGGCATCTCAATTTTGTGAAAGGAAAAGATAATCTGAAAACGAAATGAACATAAAACGCGGTGATATTTATTATGCGGACTTAAGTCCCGTCATAGGAAGCGAGCAGGGCGGCCTTCGTCCTGTGCTTATCGTACAGAACGACGTAGGAAACCGTTATAGCCCGACAGTAATTGCAGCTGCAATAACCTCAAGGATGAGCAAGGCAAAGCTTCCTACTCACATTGACGTGAGCTGCGTCGGAGCAGGGCTTGCAAGGGACAGCGTGATTTTGCTTGAGCAGATCCGCACCATAGATAAGCAGAGGCTCAAGGAAAAGATGGGACATCTTGACGATACAACGATGAAAAACGTAAATTCCGCCCTTGGCGTAAGCTTCGGGCTTGGCGGCAATTCCTGATGCATAAAGCGTGCCTTCTTCTCATACTCTTTACCGAGGACTGATGTCTTTAGTAAATGAAAATGAGAGGAAAGATATGAATAGCTATTTACCCGAGGGTGAAATTTTAAGAGACTTTAAGAATATGGAATATATCAATAGTCGCGAGGGTCTTATTCGCGCCTACGAGCGTCAGGTAATTCTGGAGGCTCCCGCGATACTTTGCGACAGAGATTTCAATCTCCACGTTAGCCTCGGCGCACACGTTCACGCAAAAATTCCCAGAGAGGAATGCGAGCTTACTCGCGGGGGTGAGGAAATAAAGGATATAGCCATACTTACACGTGTAGGAAAGCCCGTCTGCTTCAAAATCATAGCCTTAAGTAAGGACGAGGCGGGCGAGCTTCACCTCACCCTATCGCGGCGCGAGGCACAGCTTGAATGTGCCTCACACTATATCAGGACACTGATACCTGGGGACGTAATATCTGGCAAGGTCACACACGTAGAGAGCTTCGGTGCCTTTGTCGATATCGGCTGCGGCATAATTTCCCTGCTCCCCATAGATATGATATCGGTATCGAGAATATCCCACCCTGCCGAGCGGCTTGAGGCGGGTATGTCAATATACTGTGTTGTAAAGGCTATCGACGAGCTTGGCAGAATTTTCGTGTCAATGAAGGAGCTTCTCGGCACCTGGTGTGAAAACGCAAGTATGTTTTCCGAGGGACAGACGGTGCGCGGTGTGGTAAGAGGGGTCGAGGGCTACGGTATATTCATAGAGCTCGCGCCCAACCTCGCGGGGCTTGCCGAATACAAGGAAGGAATATCCGAGTCGGAGATCGCCGCGGTCTACATAAAAAGCATAATCCCCGATAAGATGAAGGTAAAGCTTATTATAATAGATTCCTGCGAGGGCAGTAAGGGGGGCGAGATAAAATACTTCATCACCCCGAAATCCCATCCTCACATAGATAATTGGACCTACTCCCCCGAGGGTGCAAGAAAGCTGATTTATTCTACATTTTAAATAATCGGGGCAATAATCCAAGTCCGCTTCGTAAACTAGCGGACTTTTCTTTTATAAATGCTTGAAATCCCGCCCCTTTGTCTGCTATAATAGAAAAAAGGAAAAAAAGGGGGGCTGTGAGTTGGTTAGGCTTGGAAACGATTGGGACCTTTTACTGAGGGATGAATTTTCGAGTGAGTATTATCTTTCGCTGCGTGAGTTTCTTAAGGAAGAATATTCCACACGAAGAATATACCCCGATATGAACGATATATTCAACGCTTTCAAATACACACCTTATGAAAATGTCAAGGTGGTTATTCTCGGGCAGGACCCCTATCACGGGCAGGGACAGGCGCACGGGCTTTGCTTCTCGGTTCTTGCGGGGGTGAAAAAGCCGCCGTCGCTTGTCAATATCTTCAAGGAGCTTAAGACCGAGTACGGCTTTGATGAGCCAAGGACGGGCGAGCTTGTCGGCTGGGCTAAGTAGGGTGTGCTGCTGCTTAATACCACGCTTACAGTAAGAGAGGCTTCACCTATGAGCCACACGGGACGGGGCTGGGAAATTCTCACCGACAGAATAATCGGGCTTCTTAATGAAAGACAGACGCCTATCGTATTTATGCTCTGGGGCGGACACGCGAGGAAGAAGCGCTCGCTTATCACGAATAAGCGCCATCTCATATTAGAATCGGCTCATCCAAGCCCGCTGTCGGCATATAACGGATTTTTCGGCAACCGACACTTCATATCGGCTAACGAATTTCTCGAAAAAAACGCCCTATCCAAAATCGACTGGAGCCAAAGTGAGGATTTTATTCCTTAAATATTCCTTAAATACGTAAATGTCAATACCTAATTACAAAAAAATTAAATTATTTTTTCTAATTCTTCGTTGAAGAGCATTTGAGAGGTTTTATAGCCGAATATTCTCCGGGGGTAGTTATTGATGTGGTCTTGTACTTCTTGGATGAAAGCGGGGCTGTATTCACCTATGACGGTGCTTTTAGGGATAAATCTTCTTATCATTTTATTTTGATTTTCATTTGAGCCTCGCTCTGAGCTACAATAAGGATGACAATAATATACTTGCGTGCGCGGTTGCCGAGTTTTATATATACTATTTTCCATACCAACAAAATTTGAGAACTCGCAACCGTTATCGCAAGTTATAGATTTAAATATCTTCTTAAATCTCTTACCGTAGTGCTTTTCGAGCTTATTCAATATGTTCACACAGGTAACCGCACTTTTATCTTTTCCCTTAACTATAATCTCTTGTCTTGTTTTTCTTTCTGTAAATACAAAGAGGACAGCATCTCTCGTTCTCTTACCTACTACCGTATCTAATTCCCAATGGCCGAATTCATCACGAGTAAGTATTGATATATCCCTCTGTTCAATAGTTTTTCCAAGGGTGCCTTTTTTGGCTACCCTTATTTTTTTATGCTTTTTCTTCTTACCTTTTATACGAAGATCCTTATTCGTTAAATTCATAAATAACCCTTTATCTATATAACTATAAAGGGTAACTCTGCATATTGAGGTTTTAAACTGTAAATTATCTCTTTTAATCAGACCTAGTACGGCATCAGGCGAGAGATGTTCATTGATGATTTTATCTTCTATGAAAGAAAGCAATTCATAATCATTACCTATTTTAAGTTGCGCGCCTTTTGTAGTCTTTTCAAAAAGCATATGCTCTTGCGCCTTATACGCACTGTACTTTCTTGTATAGGTCCAATCTGTATTCTTATGCATATAGTAACCGTGTTTTAATTCCTTGTAAATTGCACTAAAAGTAAAACCGAGACGGTCTGCTATTTCAGTAACCTTAACACCAGCATTAAGGAGCGTTTCAATCTGCACTCTATTTTCCCAAGTCAATCTACTGTACTTTCTCATTCGTTATGTTCCTTTCGCTGTCAGCAAACCCGCATAAAAGCAACCGCTTGCAAATTTAAAATTAGAGCCGAGGGGCACGTGCGTGCTCCCTCGGTTTCATTATTTATACTTTGCAAGCGGACTTACCTTTGTGCGTAGCCTTGCTTTGCTTTTAAGTTCACGGGGTACACCAAAATGCACACTGTGCATTTTGGTGGCGGGGGTTAAATACAAAATTATACTGTATATGTGTTTTTGTTTTGTGTTCCGTTGCTGAAGGGCGATATCCATATCACCGCACCCAAGCCCCCTTTTAGAGTACCACAGTCTCATCCTGATGTCAATACTCCTCAAGTGCGGTCCTTTCGGACCGTTTTCTGCCCCAGGGGGCAGAAACCAAGAACCCGAAAAAACTTTTTTATTTTAGTGATACTTTATTTAATTAGAGATAAAAAACTTTTTTCAGAACCTTGCTCTCGGTGACATCTGGCTGAGCCGGTGGTCCTCTCTTTTCGGGCTCAGGTGAGGTGATATGGATTTTTCTTCGCTCTTCTACAACTACATACAAAACAAAAAGAGAACTAAAGAAGTCGCTCCGCTAGGGGGTCTAGGAAAGATGATATGGATGCGCCCTCGGGGCGCAAGGTCGTAAAATTCGCTTTAGCCTGAAAGCGTTAAAGACAGGTATCGCGAGGTTGATGTCGCGTAGAGTTCATCAACAGCGACTGCAAGCGTCTGAATACTTGCAGGGCTACTATGCCAAATAAAGCAGATAGTACAGAAAGGATAAGGTATGGAAACTTTGAGCGACAAAGCATTTCAGAGGATACGCGAGTATCTTCTCGCGCTCGGTTGGACCGAGAAACAAATTCTCGATTTTATCGATTACATAACTAAATAAAAAAATCACCCGCACCACCGAGTGATTTTAACGCTCAGAGGGGGCGTGTCTATCCACTCCCTTTGAGTACCTAAATTTTAGCACAAGCAAAAATCAAATGCAATAGCAAAATACCAAATTCGGCAATTTTACCAATTTTAAAGACATCTGACTAATTCATTTATTGTGAGGTTTTAACAATGAAACAACTGACAGAGTATAATCGCGTAAGCGGTTATCTTAACAAGATTTTTAATCTTCTGAATGAAAGGTATTTTGAAAATGCACTTTCAAAGCCTGTCATTACCATTCAGAGCACCCCGAAAGCATACGGACATGTGAGCGTGTGCGATAGGTGGATAAGCGACGGGAACGGGCGCAAGGAACTCAACATAGGTGCAGGAACACTCAACCGCCCGATTGAAGAGGTAGTCGCAACCATGTTGCACGAGATGGTACATATTTATAATATGCAGAACGGCATTCAAGACACATCGAGAGGTTACTCTTACCATAACAAGCGCTTCAAGGAAGAAGCAGAGAAGCGCGACCTGATTATCGACCATCATGAGAGATACGGCTGGACCATCACCAAGCCGACCGACTCGCTCATTGAATTCTGCATAGAAAACGAACTTGATGAAATCCGAGTCACTCGTCTTGACAGTGCTATAACACCACCGCAGACACCGAGAAAGCCCAAGACTGATGATGAAAGTGATGATGAAGGTGAAGAGCCTAAAAAGAAGAAATCTTCAACGAGAAAATATGTCTGTCCCCTTTGCGGTGCATCCGTAAGGGCAACGAGAGACCTCTCGCTCATCTGTGGCGAATGCTACAAGATAGACCAATCAATTAATTTTATGATTAAAAAATAAGAAAGGACCCCCTCGCCCGTAAGGGTGAGGGGGATAAGGAAGAAAGAATGAATTTTCAAATAGGATGGTACATCGTACCCAAGGAAACAATATACACCAATTTTTTCGAGACCGCCGCATGGTATGAAAATATTCTAGTTCAGCCAGGCAAATATCCTCTGTATGCAGAGAAGTTTCGTTTCAATGAAAGAGAACATAAAGAAGAAAACATCATAGACGGATGGATAATGTTCTCTTTGCCAGGTGTCATTCAAAGTGATAATTTTCAATCGCTGTTTTTTGGCTGTCCCGTAGGTCAAAACTATGATACAACAAAAAACAAAGGAAAGCCTGGGGAATACCTCGGTCAAACCTATCCGTACGCAGTAGCAGAAAATATCCTATATTCCGCAATCCCAAGATATGAATTATTCCCTGAATATCAAGCAATAGAAGTACAATTCACATCAACCTACGATAATAAAGTATACACTACCCACCAAATAATTAAAAAATAAGAAAGGAGTGCAGGGGCTTTAAGTCCCTGCAACAAACAAAATGATTTGGACTAAAGACTACAACACCCTTGCTACCGAGATAAGCATCTCGAAAGAACGCAGAGCAGAAACCATAAAGAGGGCCTTTGAATATGCAAAGAGCAGATTTACGAGGATCCTCAACATTGATGATTTTATCGTCATCAATGTTGAGGGCTATGACTGTATCGCTTATGTCATAGACGAATTTAATCCCATAGAGATACACCCCGAGATATATCCCTTTGATGAATTCAATGTTTACTCTGCACAAGAACTTCAAATGAAGTATCAATTCAGAACTGAATTTGATTTTTGAAAATGCACTTTCAAGAGGTGAAATATGAACATTAAAACCGAGGATTTATATGAATTCGTAGCGCGCGCCGACACCCTTAAGAAGATAACTATTGCCGAGCGGTGGCTCAGGAATAACGCACATCTGATGTCTCGGCACACGCTTGACGATTTAATCAGTATACTCGAAGCGCAAAACACATACATAGTTATTAAGGCTATACAGGAATACGAGAAGCGCGTTATAAGCCTTGAATACGCAAGACAGGCATATGCAGATATAACTGATGATGAAGGCGGTCATTACCTGACGGAAAAAGCTTCAGGCGAAATTATACTTGCAGATATTTAAACAAGAGGGAACGGAGCAAGCTCCGTTCCCTCTTGTTTTATTATTCATCTTCAGAGCTTTCGTTCTGCTGACCTAATGAATTCATAGTTGTAATCATAAAGCTATTCTGCATATTTAATTCTTTTTCGCTAGCAACGATACTATCATAACATGGTATATCATTAAAGCCAAGCTCACTATCCAGGGCGCGTTTACGGAAGAAGCGCTTATGCGTATCGGTAGCATACCGCTTTTTATATACCTTAAGCGCAACAAGAGGCATTGACTCTTCTTTTTTATTCTCTTCGTTGCCTGAATTAGACCTCATATAAGAGATAGTCACATAGCCGTATTTATTCAACTGCCGTTCTATTAATAATATTACCATAATTACCGGATGCTTTACAAGATATGCCTGAAGTGTCCTATTGCCGTGAGAGTGTCTATATTTAAGCCACAAGGACTTAAAGATAAAGCGCAATAAATCATACACAAGACATTCAATATAGAAAAAAGGTATAGCGAGCTTCTGCCTGCTTGTTTTCTGAAGCCTGATTATATCGCAACAGTCACGAATATCGGGATCGAGAGAAGTAACCTTTTGCTCGTCAAGAAGCCAAATTACAAATACATAATTATCTACCACACCGCCATGACGCGAGAACTTGAACTTATAATTTAATAGGTCATTCTTGACATTACATTCATCGGCAGACTTTTTAACTACAAGGTTATCAAGATGCGAGCCTCGTTCCTTGCCGAACTCGGTACACACAAGCACACCAAATTCGAAGCTATTCCTTATCTTTTCATTTCCGCTTAACATCTTGCCTACGCGCAATGTATCATAATTCAAGATATGCGAGAAGTGAGAATTAGCATCTGACACAGGATGAGTATACAGGTTATTATCGTAAATTATAAAGTTACCGCAATTATCTATAACATAATCTTCACGAATTGAGAAATTCGCGACAAGTAATGAGGTCTCTATAACATAGATAAAATAAAGCTTGGCGTAAGTAGTAAGCGCTTCCCATATACCTATATCATTTATGCCATCATTATAGACCGTACGATATTTAATTACATCATACCCATATGTATTATTGCCCGAAGTAAAGTCCGAGCGCTTGAAATTATATACCGCCTCAATGGATGCAAGGTTATATATTTTGTGCTGGCTCATATATAGCTGTATTTGCTTCTCAAAGCGTACCCACGGAAAATCGAGGAAATACATATAGTATTTAAACAAACGGTCAAGCGCTTCGTTACGATACTGAATAGTCTTAGTGAGTGCGATATTTACTGCCGAGGAAGTCTTTTTAGTACCGGGCGCGCCTGTGATATATACTGCCACAGGAAGATCCGCGACTCTCTTATTAAGCTTAGCCTCTTGACGGTCAAGTATAGACATAGCTACCTTATCCCGCCAGCGTATATAAAGATAGACAAAGACCGCTACCGTGAGCGCAAAAAAACTTGTTTTGAAGAATATCGCTATATCTACCGTCAATTTATAAATTTGAATGTACACATTCAAAAATGTAAATGCTTTAGCAAAATATATATACCACGCGATAAATCCCACGATAATTGACATTATATTTAAATTGCACATCCAAAGTACAAGCAGATACTCTTTAAAATAATGCCCTTCGGTGAAAACAATAAAATCCTGCACATATCTCTTTGAAGGATAATATACCGCATCTAATACTTTTTCATAACACTTATACGCCCTCGTCTTGATATTCCAATCAACATTACGGCTAGATACTATCATATCGACTATAAGCCTGAACATAAGTATCATCGGCAGAATTATAACGATTACCTTTGAGAACGTTTCTACGTGCGTTGCACCCGAACTTAAATAATTCAAAAAATTATCACCGTTCCATATATTAGACCATAAGTTCGCACAACGCTCTCCGAACGCCTCAAAGGTATCGGGAAGTATAGAACCGACACCACCTGTAGGCATATCGTTTACTGTCGGTATTATATCCAGCGGGAAAAACCATGTGAGATAGTAACCAAAACTGACGAATACATCACGCACCGTAATTATAAGACGGTTATATGAATGTCCGCATCTGAATATCGCGTAAAGCACCGATGCAACAAATATAAAAGCCCATACAAGATAAAATGATATCAAGCGCGGGCGAGAGAAAAGACTATCGTTCTTCTGGCGTTTATGCTCTTTATTATAAATCTTTAGTCTTTCCTTCGCACCGCTATATCGTATTTCGTAATTCTTCTTTTTCTTCTTTTTCTTACTTTCGTTTTCTATTTTCGTTTTCGTTTTCATTTCATAAATTCCAGCAATAAACTACATAGCCTATTAAGAATACCACCACAAGTATACCGAATAGTCCTAACAGGTAATGCAGTTTTGACAGTCCTTTTCTTTCCATATTCAATTTTCCTTTTCTTTATACTTATGCTCTCACCGAGGGCAGACTTGTCGGCCCTCGGGGATTATTTCACCGCAACAGACACAGGTATTATCATTCATTCTACTGTACCTACGGCATAGATTATTCTATCTTCGATACCTTTACTTCGTTCATTGAAGATACTTATTGCCTCATCAGGCGATGATGCGTAAACGAAGAAATTAAAAAGGTCCTCGTCTGATAGGTCTTTATCGTAATGTAATACATTGAATAGCATTGTTTTTTTCCTCTCGTTATTTCGGTGCAGGAGTTTTTGTATTCCACCACCTATCAGAACTGCCTAAGCGCTCATAACCGTCTTCAAGCCATAGTTTTTCACACTCTTCACGGGTTGCCTTTGGCTTAGTCCATCTGATACGCTTTATATGTTCCAAAGACTGACTTATTATTTTACCGATTTCATGATATATATCTTCGGTTTCAACGACCTTGATATACATAATATAATCATTCGCCATAATGCTATATTTATGGTAGTAAATGTTATATCTTTCCTTGGGTTTTCGTTCCACTCGCTTTGCGACTTCCTCTTCAAGATCCTTTATCCTGCAACGCTCTAAATAAAGCGTTTGCTCGTAGCCGTTCTTGATTTCCTCAATAAGATTTTCAAGCATATGTATCTTAGAACTCTGAGCGTCACTCAATTCCTGAAGTGATTTCAATGCTTCCAAGCATTTTGCTCTTAGAAAGAATTTATCATATCCGCAGAATTGAGCATACGGACACTGAGTACATCCTTTGTTTGAACTGATGCAGACCTCAAGAGCTCTTATTAATTCTTTTACATTCGTTTCCTTTTTCATAGTTTTATCTTCCTTTGAAAGTGTATTTTCAATTTTGTATTGATTTTTTTAAATTTTTGTATTATAATGAATTCATCTTAAATTTGCGAGGTGCGTTATGGATAGAGAGAGTAAAAAGTTGGTGTGTCCGGAGTGTCATTCAGAAAACTATATTATCTTCGCAAAACAAGATATTGAAAAAAGAATAAGCATTCCATGGGTAATAATAACTGTGCTATCCTTTATAATCTTTATCTTTTTAGGTATAGGAAGTTTTTTTGCCCCCGAAGGACTTATAAATAAACCAACAGACTTTTCAAATTTAAGAATAGTTTTCTTTTGGCTCGTCTGTATAATAGCCCCACTAACACTTACAATTATAGGAGTAGGAGTACAAACAGTATTATACTACATGCCAAAAATAGAAACATTATACACTTGCAAGAACTGTAATAATTCAAACAACATTTGCAATCTTACAGAACTCGTGATACACAAGAATAACCAAGAAGGGGAATAAACCCCTTCTTTTTTTATTCTTTTCTTACAGTCCTAATTATAGGAATGATTACATATTTTGAAACCACTATCGCAAAAACTATAATAAGAATAATACCGATAACCATAAGAAAAGAATTGCCTTTATCTTTTACAATTTTTCCGACAGCACCTTCACCCTTATTGATAGACTCAGATGGAGTATTTAAATCCTCTTCGGGATCAAACGGATCTGCACCCCATACTCCCGATATAATAGAGATAGGTTTCATATCAATTTGATACACTTTAGAAGAATAAAAATTACTTAACTCCATCTCCATAATTTCAAAATCTTTATAAAACTTATCAATAACTAAATATGCATCATCCATCTTAACCATATTATTAACTTCTATATAATCACAATAATAATCGTAAGTGTCATAACGAAACAAAATAAAAACTTCACCATTATCGTAAGAGGTTTTCATTTTACTAACAACATCTTTATAATCATATTGATTTATCAAATAAGTTTCAATAAATTTTTCTTCTGGTAAATTAATTGCATCATTGAGTTCTTCACCTGAAAGACTTACAAAAAGTTTTATATTTTTCAAAGAATTCATTACATCACTACTTTCTCCAAACAAAAAACGCCAAAAAGCATTAAAAAGACCATAATTCAAATAAAATTGTTCAAATGTCATTTCCTTACGGGAAACCAATTCAAAAACATCTTTTGGCGTAAACTCAAAATCTTTTTTTTGAAATTCGCTAGAAAAAGGCGACGCAGAATTCGCCAAGAGCGTCTTTATTGTTTTCTTGTCAATAGGTACTTTAATGAATTCTTCCGTTTCAGTACTTCGTCCACCACGCCAAGGACTTTCATACAAATATGACAACGTCCTATATGTATTTTCGGGCACTATGCCATCACTTATAATATAATTCCCTGGACCAACAGCAATTTTATCGGTGTTCAAATAAGTTGAATCTATATTACCATCAATCAAATCTTTATACAACTTAACATAATAATCATGATTGTTTGTAATTACTCCAGGATTAGTAAACGCCCAATAATAAGAACCATTGATTCTAGTAATCTCACGATCATTCAAAAAATTCATATCATCGAGTTCAAAATAAGATTCAGGTATGCTAAAATAGACACTTGACAACGTTTGATAATAACCTTCTCCTGTAATAGACGAATTTAACCTATAAGAAGTATCTCTTACATCTACAAGCCTTATCAAATTTGATTCTGACTCAACGTAAGTATCAGCCGAACTTTCACCCGAGAACGTGGTAAGATTTGAATAAGTATACTTTACTTCATCATTCGTTACACCAAAAGAACCAATAACTCTATCATATACAACCTCGTTAATATAATAAGTTCGCGCGCTATCGGTGCTAACATTTGCAAAAAGGTCGCTTACCCCCTTTATCTCAAATTTTGAAAGTGTATTTTCAAAATTAATAAAATGCAAGTAGTAGCTTTCAAAATTTGAATTGTCGGTTGACAAGCTCACACGGTTAACAGAATTATTTACAGCACCGCGACCGCGCGAATCGTACATATAGAGAAACAGGCGTTTATTCGCCATATCCTCATAAAGAAAAGCAGGCGTTATCTCGCTGTAATCGGGCTTCTTAGGATATTCCTTATTGAGTGTATCAATATCAATATTCAAAAAAGCAGGAAGGTCCGTATAGACAGAAGAAAAACCAAGTATACCGTCAATATCCTGAAAATAAACCTTTGTATTTAAATCTAAACGAACTTCCTTATGAAGCTTCTCAAAATCATCATTTGAGTAATCGCCATCTCTGTTACCATGTTCTGCATCTATACCATCGGTTAAGCGCTCGCCTAAATAAATATAAAAGCTTATTTCATTAACAGGGTATTCCATACCCTTAGAGGCTATTTCCTCATATTCCGCTGTAGTATAATACTGAGAAAAAGACAGCCCAAAAAACATTGAATTGTACGAATGATAATGGTCGTTATCACTACCATATGCTGTAGTCCACGCATGCTCACCGTTAACCGTAGCTAAGCAATGATTATGAGAAAGCTCGTCCCAATAATAAGGATAACAGCTACCGTCAACATCAGGATCTAACGGGCTGATGCATATAGGGTATAAATCAGGATTATAAAAATATGCGGTAAAGGTCACTCTATTCATAGTTTCGTTATCGTTGCCAGAATTATAACTATATACATACGGAACAGAAAAACCTAAGAGTTTCATATTATCATAACCCGCTTGCCCAGCATTATCTATATATGCCTGAACATCTATCATCTGATAAAGATCTTCGGGTACATAAATATCCTCGGTGCTTGAAGAAGCATTGACAACCTCACCGCCCTCGGCAAAGCCGAGGATGGTGAAGCAGGGTATAAGCATACAAATGCAAAGCAGTATTGAAAGCACCTTAATCTTCATCAATAACCACCTCCAAGAACAGTATCAATATTCGTCGCAAGGTCAACATCGGGATTTTCATAAAGTGAATTTATAGCACCGTCATAGCCTATATCAAAGGTTTTAATTTGAAGGTTATCGAAATATACTCTCTGTTCAGTCGAGACATCAGAAGCATATTTAAATTGAAGCCTAAGTCCTGTCGCATAAACGGTATCATCATTATAAGCGCTGTCACACTCATATATAAGCTTTCCGTCTATATACGCATCATAACTACCGTCAGCCCAAATTATATAGGTAAAATGATAATTATTCGGCACTTCAGATACTAATACATCACTACCGTAATATGTTACATACTGACCATTCCTATATCTGATAAGGCTTTCATTCGGTGCACCGACACTTCCATCAAGCGTGCGGTAATCAGGTCTAACGCCGAACTCTTGTGTATACCCCTCGTCTACGCTGATATCTATATCATAGACGATACAAAGATAATCCTTAACACTATATTGAGGTCCGAATACAGCATGAGAAGAGGCGGAGGAATTTCCCGAGGCGGTTATAGTATCATATGTATCAGGTGTAATTGCCATATAGAATTTACCCTCAGATACACCGCAAGTGCCAGCAGGAAGATATATCTTGCCGTTGTCCGTCAAGTAACCCGTATTAGTATCGTTCGGTGTAAGTACCATTTCATCAAAATCATTGACATACTTACTTGTATCAATAACCTGCTCGTCATCCTCGTTGCTTTCATCCTTGCTATTATCATCCGTCGAAGGCTTGATAACATCCTTTATCAGGTAGTCCGTAGTATTTGCCATTGAAAGCACGAGGCCCACGAGCAGGAGAGTAGCAAGAATTATAATAATTATTTTCTTCATTCTTTTTTCCTTTCTTTGTTTTCAAAAAAGCGCCTTCACATTCCGCGAAGGCGCTTTCGTACTAGGAGCTAATATCGCTTTACTTAGCGAAATAAGTACCTGCCTCGTCGCCCTTGACGATTACAGGGTATACGGTTGCATTGATCTCAGTACCCTCAGCGATATGAAGGGTAATAACAACCTCGGTGTCCTCTACTACGGTAAAGGTATTTCCGGTAAAGTCCGCAGGTTTATCTACACCTTCAAGAGAGAGTGAAACATACGCACCCTTAAGAGATGCACCCTCAAGAGCGGTAAAGGTATACTCGCCAGCCTTAAGAGATACGGTAGCGAGGTCATAATTGACCGTAGCATCGGCAGTGCCCTTGACAGCAATAGTGCCGTTATCGTTAACAGTAAGCTTAATACCGTTACCGTCGTTACGGTCGGTAATAGTTACGCACTCAGAGGTATAAAGGTTGTCCTCATTTACCTTGCGCTCAAAGACATCCTTAGCATTATCTACCGACATATCGTTAAGACCGCCGAATGCCCACATGATAAATCCGCAAGCGAGAATGCAAACGAGGACTACTATAAGAGTCTTACCAAGAGTCATTCTCATAATCAGTTACCCCCTTTCTTAGCTTTTCGCGCCTCGGCCTTCTTAACCTTGTTCTTTTGATACGCCTTTGCGTTGTCCGAACGCGAACGCAGATATCCGCTTCTGTAGGCGAGCTGAGTGTTTGAGAGACGCTGTTTTGTAAAGATATCCTTCTTTTCGTGAAGCTCATTCGCATACTTCCTGCCACGCTGGTCAGGATTAAGAAGATACTTCTTTTCGCCGTTCGGTCCCTCGACATAGTAAACCTTTTCGTCTTTACCTGAACGGTCATGCTTGCGGGTAATGAATTTAATTACACCCTCGAGAAATCCCATATTATGTAAGTTCTCCTTTGCTTATAAATTTAATTGAGTCAATAAATCCTCCGCGACCATAATAAAGCTCGCAAAGATCACCAGGCTGAGGGATATACTTTGACTCATTAACCATATCCTCTGAGAGGAAGAGAGACTCGGCCTGAACGCCATTGATATCATCGCGCTTGTAGCAGTAGGATACAAAGTATCCTTTGAACGGCTTGCCCGTCTTCTTCGATACACCTGATTTAATTTCCTTAGTTATACCCATTACCTTAATTCTCATTTTTCTTTTCTCACTTTCTTTTTTTGTTTTTTCTTTTTTCTCGTTTTCATTTCGAGTGGGGTATATTTATTCTTAAAGCATCATAATGCGTGCACTCACTAATCCGCTATAAAAATACAAAATTAATTTAATTCACCGTCATCGTCAATATCGTCAAACGTGTACTTATTTCCATAAGGATCATATTTAACATCCCTACGCATTTGCTCTATTGTCGTATCAGGTGGAAAATCCTGATACTTGAAAACAAGTCCGTCACGGTAATGATAACGAATAACCGTTATTCTACGCATCAGCTGGTCTCTTGTATCTATTTGTCTTGATGAATAACTAACGAGCCTATCATATATGCCGTACGGATGAAATACCGAGGTAATATGTACTTCGTTCCAAAGGGCTTTAGCATTACTGTATCGACAATGCAGGTCCGCTTTATAAACATCAAGATATCTCAATAAATCACCGTACTTAAATTCGCCCTTGAAGTCCTCTAACCATAAATACGGCTCACCGTTATACTTATCAAAGGCTCCGTTCTGATAATCTGTTAGATAATACACATTATCCTTGCCGACCTCTGCATTTAATGCCATACGCGAATATGATTTACCGCTACCGCTTTCGCCTAAATGCCATATCACCTTTATGTCACGCACTTCAGGTGTATTTTGGTCACGCATATCGTAATATGCTTTACGAATTAAATTCTCGTGTGAACGATAAGAGAGCTTCTGACGAATAATATCATTCGGCTTAAGGCCCTCGTCAAGCATGTTCTGAATATTTTCAAGGTCGCTTCGTTTACCCTGTGCGCCTCTTATCTCGCCCTTTTGACACGAATAGATTATCTCTTCCCAAGGTAAGCCTGCTTCTTTATTCGGCTTTTCACTGTAATTACCTTGCTTAGAAATATAATCCTCAGCTTCTTTCTTACTACCTTTTGTGCCCTCAAAATGAGAGCCTATCGCGTAAGTATTCTTTATAACCGAGAAGCGCATAGCCTTCTCATCTTCGAGGACCATATGTACATGATGAAGATCCTTCGGGACTTTAGCTTTTTCTTCATCCGTTTCCGCATGCTCATAGCGTAAGAATTTTCCCTCGTCATCATATACGGGGAAGTGCCCCTCATAATGCTTTATGCAGTAGCACCAAGCACCAACGCGAGTATCTGTACAGCACCATTCGTTTTTAAGTCTTTCACAGATATCATGCGGTTTACCCTTATAACCGTGCTCTTGTGGATTATTAAACACAACAAACCAAGATTTACTAACCGCTTCCGCCATATTTAATAGTCCTATTCTGTAAGATTTGTAACGAAGTTTCCGAGGTTGTAACGAAGTTATTCGTTACAAAATTAGAATTTTTATTTCAAAAAAACCTGATAAACAAGCCATTTTAAAAAAGATTTTGTAACTGTAACGAAGTTGTCTAAAGGTAATACTATATATATTTAGACAACTTCGCTTTAGTCGACATAAGTGACTTTGATATGGTCAATACCGAAAATTAAAAGCGTTTCGGTAAAATCCTTAAGACTCATACCCGTTTTTTCGGCGAAATCCTTAAGGATTTGATAAATGTCAGAAGATACTCGTATAATAGGCTCACTCTTACGATCCTTCCCCTTGCTATTAAGTTTAAGTTCAATAACATTCTTCATATCTTCACCAAACAAAAAAATCTAATCACAATAGCCGAAAAATTATTGTAATTAGATTATAAACTTTTCAAATATTCCTTAAATACGAAAAATCACTTGATTTTATACCTGACAGGTTGTATAATAATAAAAAGGAAACATAAAGGAGTGCTTTACATATGAAGCTGCTTGAGGAAAGAATTTTAAAGGACGGGCTTGTGCTTGCTGGGGACGTGCTTAAGGTAGATAGCTTTCTTAACCATCAGATCGACGTTGAGCTTATAGCCGAGCTTTCTAAGGAATGGAAAAGACTTTACGAGGGCGAGGGTGTAAATAAAATAGTCACCATTGAGGCATCGGGTATAGGAATAGCCTGCATTGCGGCTCAGTATTTCTCCTGCCCTGTGATATTCGCGAAAAAGTCAAAAAGCTCTAATATCGGCAACGATTTTTATACAGATTCGGTGGTTTCCTACACTCACGGCGGCACCTATCAGGTCGTGCTTTCCAAGAAGTATCTCGGTAAAGACGACAGGGTTCTCATTATAGACGATTTTCTCGCCAACGGAAGTGCCCTTCGCGCGCTTTGCAACATCTGCGAGAAGGCTGGCGCTACCGTAGTCGGCGCGGGCATCGCAATCGAAAAGGCGTATCAGGGCGGCGGTGATATGATCCGCAAAAGAGGCATCCGCGTAGAGTCATTAGCGAAAATCCGTAGTATGAGCGACGACGGCACTATAGTATTTGATTAATCTTTTATTTATTACATAAGCGGAGAAGCTGTCAGAAGCACTCCGCTTTTTTAAATTAAAAAAACACTCTCTAGCAAAGCTTTGCTAGAGAGTGTTTATTTTACCGCTCTTCGCGGAAATAAGAAAGTCCGAGTGATGCGGGTGCCTGATTATTCTTGCTACCCTTAATGCTCGTGAAGATAAGGACTACAACGGTTATTACGTAGGGTATCAGCTTTAAAAGCTCCTTCTCTGTGGAATTTACGTCGATGTAGAAGGCAGCAACGTAAAGCGCCGCAAAGATAAACGAGCCGAGAATACTTAAATTAGGCTTCCAGAGAGTGAAAATAACCAGAGCGACCGAGAGCCATCCGAGTGCCTCTATGGTAGCGGCATTTTCCCAGCTTCCCTTGATATAGTCCATAATGTAGAAGTATCCGCCAAGACCTGCAATACCGCTTCCGATAAGGATAGCGCCGTATTTATATGCCGTCACGTTTACGCCCGCGGCATCTGCCGTAGCGGGATTTTCTCCTACCGCGCGAAGATGCAGTCCCGCACGCGTCCTTTTGAGGAACCAAGCGGCAGCTATCGCGATAGCGATTGAGAGGTATACGAGAATACCGTGAGAGAGGAATATCCTGCCAAAATCGCCAAGGGCATCCGCAAACGGAAGTCCCTTTGAAATAATCTTTCCCGCCACCTCAAAGTTTGCTCTGTCGGCATCCGACTTCAAAACGCAGGTATCCATAAAGAACTGTGCGAAGCCGTTGCCGAATATCGTAACAGCAAGACCTGTGATATTCTGATTGCACCTGAGCGACACCGTAAGAACGGCGTAAATTCCGCCAAGGGCGGCGGCAAATATAACCGCGAAAAGAATAGAAAGCAATATCAGAAGAAACCATGAGGCACGGCTGGGGTCGGAAAGAGCCGCCATATATATCGATACGGCATAACAGCCTCCCGCGGTACCGACACACATAATTCCTGGAATACCGAGGTTCAGATGACCTGCCTTTTCGGTAATTATCTCACCGACACAGCCGAAAAGGAACACTGTTGCCAGCGCTATTGCGCCTACGAGAAATGATGTCATTGTTTATCCTCCTCGCCGTTGTCTTTTACTTTTTTGGGGAAAATTCTTGCGAAAAACTTCTTTATTCCGTCAAACGCACCCTCGCGGAATACTATTCTGTACGAAAGGAAGAAGGTGACGGCAATAACCGCGAAGTACACTATTCCTATTACGATGTTGGCAATAGCGTCGTTCGTGAATTTAAAATCCTTACGAACCTGTGTCATACCCTTTGAAACAAAGGTTATAAACAGGCAAGAGGCTATCATTATCAGCGGATTAAAGGTCGCGAGCCACGCCGTCATAATGGCGGTAAAGCCCATATTTGAAGCCGAAGCCGTGCTTACCGTATGGTCGACAGCGCCTCCGATAAACGCGCCAACAAGACCCGCAATAGCACCCGAAATTAACATAGTACGTATAATAACCTTACGCACGTTGATGCCCACGTACCTTGCCGTATTGTTACTCTCTCCCACTACCGATATCTCGTAGCCGTGCTTACTGTATCTGAGATAAGCATACATACCTCCCGCAAGCAGGAAAAATACGAGTATTATCAACAGATATTGATTTCCAAGCGGCGGAATAGTTCCCTTTTCTATGGGGGTAAGCACGCCTGAACCAGTCTTTACCCAAACGGTAATGAAGGTTGCGACAAGTCCTGAGGCAATATAGTTCATCATAAGCGTAAAGAGCGATTCGTTGGTATTGAACAGCGCCTTGAATATCGCGGGAATAAGAGCCCATACGGCTCCTACGGCGACACCGAGGATAATACCTAAGAGCATTACGATAAAATCAGGCAGCTTACCGCCGAGGTAGAACATAACTCCGACGTAGGAAAGACATCCCATAAGGATCTGTCCGTTTGCGCCAAGGTTCCAGAACTTCATTTTAAAGGCGGGCGCGAGAGCCAGCGAAACACCGAGCAGAAGCGCAGTATCCTGTAAAAGCAACCAAATTCTGCGCGAGGTTCCGAGTGCGCCCGAGAAAAGCGAGCCAAAGAACTGAAATGCGTTTTTACTAGAGAAAAGCGAGCAGATAATACCGCCGATGAAAAGACCGATGATAATAGTGCTTGCGTAAAATATAGCCTTTTTCTGAAGCGTGATAGTATCTCGCTTAACTATATGAAACAGCGGTTCCTTTTTAGTGCGTTCGTTCTGATTCATCAGTTATCTCCCTCCTTGCTCTCAGCGGATTTTACCATCAGAAGTCCTATTTCGTCCTTCTTCGCCGTGCGGGCATCGACTATACCCGATATTCGGCCTCCGCTGACAACCATAATACGGTCGCAAAGCGCAAGCAGCACGTCGAGGTCCTCACCGACGAATATAACGGCAACTCCCGACTCCTTCTGCTTAGTCAACAGATTATAAATAGTGTACGATGAGTTAATATCAAGTCCGCGAACGGGATAAGCCGCCATAAGGACTACGGGTGACGCTGCTATCTCTCTGCCGACAAGAACCTTTTGTACGTTTCCTCCCGAAAGACGGCGCACGGGCGTATGGTCAACGTCAGGTGTAGAAACCTCAAGCTCAGAAACGATACTGTCTGCAAGAGTTTTAGGACGCTTGCGGTCTACGAACACTGAATTTCCCTTGCGATAGCTTCTCAGCATCATATTATCGGTAATATCCATATTGCCGACAAGTCCCATACCGAGACGGTCCTCGGGAACAAAGGAAAGCCTTACGCCAAGCTCACGTATCTGCAGAGGCGTTTTATCGCAAAGGTCCATAACCTCGTCATCGTCGAAAAGAACCTTGCCCTCATTTACAAGCTTTGAAATCTGAGCTCGGCTCATTCCCGTAAAATCAACCCTCGTTCCATCCTCGTAATGGAACTTTCCCTCGGCTGCCATAGCCTTTACCTGAGAGAAGGTCTTATGGTAGAAGGAAACGGGAAGATTTTTTTTCGGACGGTTGAAGATAATGGCACCCGACTCAAATTCCTTCAGGCCCGCGATAGCCTCAAGCAGCTCGCGCTGTCCTGAGCCCGCAATGCCCGCAATACCGAGTATCTCTCCCGACCTTGCGATGAAATTAATATCGTCAAGCACCTTAACACCGTCGGAATTCGTCATATTAAGACCGCGTATCTCAAGTCTGTCGCAAACGTTCTTGGGCATCGGACGGTTGATATTGAGCTCTATCTTCTGTCCTACCATCATTTCGGTAAGCTCCTGCTCGTTGGTCTCGGTGGTGTTGACAGTAGCGATATGCTCACCCTTTCTGAGGATAGCAACTCTGTCGGATATCTCCATAACCTCATTAAGCTTATGCGTGATGATAACTATCGACTTTCCGTCCGCGCGCATAGCGCGAAGCACTCCGAAGAGCGTCCTTATTTCCTGCGGTGTCAATACCGCGGTAGGCTCGTCGAGAATAAGAATGTCCGCGCCGCGGTACAAAACCTTAATTATCTCAACCGTCTGCTTCTCGGAAACCGACATTTCGTGAATTTTTTTATCAGGATCTATATTAAAGCCGTACTTCTCGCACATTTCGAGAACACGTGATTTTACATCTTTAAGATTATATTTGCCGTCGTTAACTCCAAGGATGATATTTTCGGCGGCCGAAAAAACGTCTATCAGCTTGAAATGCTGATGTATCATACCTATTTTATAGCGAAATGCATCTCGAGGTGAGGCGATAGCCACCTCTTCCCCATTGATAATGATCCTGCCCGAATCAGGATAGTATATACCCGCAAGCATATTCATAAGAGTTGTCTTACCGCAGCCGTTTTCGCCGAGGACGGAAAGAATTTCTCCCTTGCGGATATCCATATTAACGTTATTGTTGGCAACGGTCTTGCCGAATACCTTAGTAATATTTTCAAACTTGATAATAGGCTGAGCTTCCACTGTGCTTCCTCCCTTAAAGGATTTTTTGGTGGGAATAAATAGGCATAAGGCGGAGCCGAAACCCCGCCATTATGCTGTTCACTTAAACAAATTGCTATTTGCTATGTATAAATTACTCAACAACTACAGAAGCGCCGATGGTGATACCGTCGATAATGATATCGAAGTAAGGAGCCGAACGGAACTCGCTCTCTGCAAAGTAGGTAACGCCGCCCTCGGTCTTGATAACGTTGGTCTCGGGAATGAAATCGCCTGCATCGTCAACGTCTGCCTGATATGCGGTAAGGTGTCCGTCTGCATCCATAGTGATGCCTGCAGCCTTAGAGAAATCAGAGGTATCAGCCTTAGCGTTCTTAACGGTGAACTTGGAGCAATCGAATACCTTGAGAGAACCGTCCTTGAGCTGAGCCTTAACAGCGTCAAGCTTAGCCTGAGTGCCGGCAGCTGCTGCAGTACCAAGCTCGGTGATAACAACCGACTCGGTGTCGATAGAACCGGTGTAATCGGTCTTGATATCCTCGCCCTTGATTACACAGTCAAGCATATACTCGAAGTAAGGAACCCAGTTAATTCTCGAAGCGATGATAAAGGTCTCGGTCTTACCAGTAGCTCCGTTGTAAGCAACGTTGGGAACACCCTTGTTCTCGCAAGCGGTAGGAGCACCCATAGAGTCAGCGTGCTGAGAAATGAGCTTGCAGCCTGCATCTATAAGAGCCTCTGCGGTAGCCTTCTCACCGGGCTCGTCATACCAGGAGTTGGTGTAACGAACTTCCATAGTAGCATTGGGAACTACCGAGCGAACGCCAAGGAACCAAGAGGTGTATCCCGAAATAACCTCAGCATAGGGGAACGCGCCAACGTAGCCAACCTTAGCCTCAGCATCGGTGATGTCGTCGCCGTAGAGCTCAAGAAGCTTAAGACCTGCAGCAACACCCGCAAGGTAACGGCCCTCGTAGATGGATGCGAAAGCATTCTGGAAGTTTGCAACATTCTCGGTGTGAGCCTTAGTACCTGTAGCGTGGCAGAACTGAACGTTGGGGAACTCCTTAGCAGCCTTGAGCATGTAAGACTCGTGACCGAAGGAGTCAGCGAATATTACATCGTAGCCCTCATCCGCAAAGTTAGCGGCCTCATCATAGCACTCGGTACCCTCGGGGATATCGGTGATGATGGTGCAATTATCGTCCTTAAGACCCTTGTTAGCGCAAGCGGTCTTAAAAGCCTCGATAAAGTTTTTGTCGTAGGTCGAGCTGGTTCCGTGCAGAGCGATGAGCGCAGCCTTAACCTCACTGGGATCCTTAGAGCCGCCGCAGGAAGCAAGCACAGCGCAGCATCCAAGAACCATTACTACAACGAGTAGCAGGGAAAGGATTTTCTTCATTTTGAGTTTCCTCCAAAAAAATATTTATTACAGGGTCTCCCCAATGTAACCGAAAATAAAATAAGCGTCCAATTACCTTTACGCATTTCAAAAAACAACTCGCCGTATATCCAACAACTGCTTGTCCTACGAACTACTAAAAGACAGAAGCGACGCGGTCATATAAGAACGCACGCTCGCCTGTAATCGAACACTATACATATATAATACAACATTCGTCAAAAAAATGCAAGAGGTTTTATTAATCTATTTATTCTTTTTTTTAGCAAATTTTTGTGTAAAATGACGAAGATAAAAGCATTAAATGCCCCATTAGAGTAAGCCACGGCAAGAAAAGCTCTCATCCGCCATTCTCCGAGCACAGAAAAAGGCTCGCCAAGATGTATCAGCGAGCCTTTAAGACGGAGCTATCAGCCTAAGTATTTCTCACACATCGCCTCAACAAAGCAATCGGTGATAAGGTCCATACCGAGCCTGTTGGGGTGAGTGCCGTCCAGCGTGTATTTGTAATAGGTGCTTGCGTTAATGCCGCTGTCGCGCTGAAGATCAACGACGGTACAGCCCTTAGCCGAAGCAATATTTCTTATAATGTCATTATACAGATAAAGCTCCTCTGTCGTTACGTCGAGATCCGAGCAATTAAGAAGCGTAAAGAGGAAAATATCCGCGCCTGGGTACGCCGCCTGCATCTTATCTACCATCTGGGTATAAAGGCTCTCGAAGGTTTCGGGCGCGACGTTTCTTCCAAGGTCGTTAGTGCCGAAGAATACCGCTATTATATCAGGCTTTGTTCCCGCGTTTGAGCCCGTATCGTCATGAAGCTGGTCGCAGCGCGTAAGTCCCTTACCGCTGGTTCCGCCGAGCTGATCGCCCGACCATGAGTTATTTACGAGCACATCAAGTCCCGACGAAAACGCGGCCTGCCTCCACCAGGTATGTCTGACGTCGTCTACCTTGCCGTCGTTCAGACCGTACCACGCTCCGCGCCCGTCATTAATGGTGCTGTTCGTGGTTGAGGCAGCATCAGCGCCGTTGGTGACACCGGCAAAGGTTGATATGCTGTCACCGAAAATAGAAATATTGTTCTTTCCTTTTTTGTCAAGCTCATCTCTTAGCGCCATTACGGCATGATCGCGCTCGGCGGCTTCAATATAAGCCCTTTCCAAGAGATCAAGGCTATCCGCGCGCTCTGCCGTCCCCGTGCTCTGCTCATACCAGACGTCAAAATATATTCCGGTATTCGAGGGCTCGCTTGCGAGCTTTGGATAGGTGGCGGAGGAATTAATTGCGTTGACAGTCGCGAACCTGTACTTCGAATTTGAGGAATTGGAAGGTGTTCCGTAGCCCCACACCACGGTGTCCGTGCTCTTGCCGAAGGCCAAGGTCTGTCTTGAGCCAAGCTTGATATCGTAAGCGGATACATCAATATATATCCATCTGTTTACCTTGCTTGCATCGGTTCCCAAGAGCTCGATCGGCAGCTTTACCGTTACCTCTCTGTCAACGACGATGGAATTGTTACCAACTGTCACAACGCTGACAGTAAAGGTCTGATTGGCGTCAATAGCGCCAACCGACACCACGGGAACTCCGATTTTGTAAAGCTTTTTAGCCGAAAACATCTTGCGGGTGCTATCGTCGTAATAGATGTAAGGAGCTCCTGAGAGAGAGGCCTTCCTGTCAAACGCGATATTTCCGTTAGAGTCCTCAACCACAGTAGGCGTTGCGGATTCATACTTATGTATGCCTTCCCTCTCGCACTCTACCTTGATAGCCAGGGTATCTGCAAGACCGTCGGTACTCGATATAATATCACCGCGCATAGCATTCAAATATGAAAAATTACCCATCTCGTCATAAACGGGAAGCCCCTTTGTGCAAAGCAGCGAAACGCTTTGTCCGCCGATTACCACCGTTTCATCCTGCGCAACGCACAGAGGCGGTGTGAATTCAACCGTCGCCAAGCCCTTGCCAACCGAATACTTGCTCGCCGTAGGGATAAGAGAGACACCGTTTGCTTTAGCGTTCTCTATCTCCGAAAGCTTTGCGGTTCCGATGTAAAGATCCCCCGCGGATTCCGTATAGACCGTAATTTTCGTTATATTAAGTCCCGAGTAGAAGGTCTTGTTAACGGTAGGCTTATAGGCAGCCATCAGGGCTATCCTGCTTCCCGATAAATCAAGAAAGCTACCCTTATAATAATTCTGCATCTCGCCTATAACGCCAAGAGTATCCTCGTATACACCCTCGTCATTTACATTAACCGATATATCGGTCTTGTTTTTGCCGTTCCAGATATATCCTCCGTATCCGATATAGGGCTTTTCCTCTGTTATTACGGCATTCAAGCCATTCTTGCCGTCCTTACCGTCCTTGCCGTTCTTACCGTCGGTGCCATCCTCACCGTCCTCGCCGTCAGCGCCGTCCTCGCCCTTCAGATTGGATATGACCTCCCATCTGCCGTCATCCCTCTTGTATACGTCGGATGTGTCGGTATTGAAATAAAAGTCTCCGTCCTGACCAAGCTCGCTCTTGGGAGCTGTAGCTCCGCTGTACCACTTGGTTGCCTGTGGGGCGTCCTCATCGGTGCAAGAGGCCAGAAAAGACATGCATAGCATAACCAAAGCGCAAAGCGCCACGATTAAAATCTTCTTTTTCATATTCTTGTTTTCCTTTGTATGCCGTTCATTATCAGTTGTGCCTTTATCGGCGCTAAAGAGATTTACTTCACGTACTTATCGTAAAGCGCGTCAATCAAGCAATCGGTAAGAAGGTCCATACCGAGCTTGTTGGGGTGTGTATCGTCTATGTAATACTTATTGAAGTTGTACTCATTTATTCCGCTGTCCTTGGCGATATCAACGACGCTGAGGCCCTTGCTTGCGGCTACCTCGCGGATTACAGTGTTGAAGTCATTGACTACGGTCTGGCTTGCTCCGTCAACCGATCTTTGAAGCAGGGTGAATACGAATATATCGGCATCCTTATACTTCGCCTTTACCTTATCTATCATCTGGGTATATAGCGACTTGAATTCGGTAGCAGTTACCTTGTTTTCATCGTTAGTACCGAAGAATATTGATATAATATCGGGATTTGTGCCTGCGTTTGAGCCTGTATCGTCATGAAGCTGAACGCATCTGGTAAGTCCGAGACCCGTACCCGAAAGCCTATCGCCCGACCAGGAATTGTTTACGAGAATATTAAGCCCCGTCTTGCTTGCCGCCTGGTGCCAATAGGTATCGTAAACCGAAAGCGGATCGTAGCGTCCCGAGCCGTACCAGAGCCCGTTGTTTCTTATCGTGCTGTTGGTGGTATCGGCAGCGGTGCCTCTTGAATAGCCCTCAAAGGTGGTGATGCTGTCACCGAAGAAGGAGATATCCACCTTACCCTTTGACTTCATAGCGGCTCTTACCGCGTTTGCCTTCTCGTCAATGCTTATCTCGGCACCGTTTTCAAGACGGAAAAGTCTCTCGGCGGAGCTTACGCCTACCTTCGCGTGAACGTCAAATACTATACCCGACGAGGGTGTTCCCTCCTTCCAGGTATCGTTGAAGGAGAGATTTGTGCCACTGAAAAATGCGAATTTTGCCGTATTAGACTTACCGCCGCTGAGCCATCCCCATGTTACGGTATCCGTCGATTTACCGAAGGCGAGTGTCTGATCGTAGGCGACGTGTATTTTAAGATCGCTGACGTCTACGTAAATGTATTTATTTACGGCGTCCTTATTGGTACCAAGCTCGGACTTCGGTAGCTTCAGGGTATAGGTGCTTGAGGTCTCAACCGTCATATCCGAGTTTTTCAGCTTGATAACCGAAAGCGTGAAGGTCTGGTTATCATCTATAGCCGCCACCGAACGGACGGGAATACCTATTTTCGTAAGAGTTCTTGTCGAAAACTCCCTATGTATGTTCTTATACATAAAGGGTGTCTGATGCACGGCAACGTTTGAAAGGGTTGATACATCATAGCAGGACGCGCCGTCAACTATTGCCTCGCTCTCAAAGAGGCTGTTTTCATCATATACCACCTTGACGCAGAGCTTATCGGCATTTTTTCCGTCGCCCGAGGATATAAGCGAGCTACCCGCGTTTTGAGCAATTCTTGTAAATACGCCCTGCTCATCATCGATCGCGATACCGCCAGAGTAGGCTATGCCTACGCTTCCGCCGCCACCGATAACTACGGTTGAGCCAAGTCCTACCTCATATGCCTGCGGCAGCTTTATCTTATTAAGTCCGCGGGTGACACTGAAGCTTTTCGTACCCTTGACGGTAAGCGCCGTCGGTGTCTTTTGGTTTGCGACAATATCGCTGACCTTAGCAGTACCTATTTTAATGCTACCCGATGCCTGCGCGTAAAGAGTGATCTCCGTAATCACGCTTGCCGAGTAGAAGGTTTCCTTAAGCTCGGCATTATAATACGGCATAAGAGCCACGTATGAGGATGAAATATCAACGAATTCGGTCTTGTAATAGTCGGAAAGCTTGCCTGTAATGGCGGTAGTATCCTCAATTACACCCAAAGCGGGCTTTTTGTCGATGGAAATACCCGTAGGCTTTGCTCCCTCGAAAATATATCCGTCATAGCCTATGAAAATTTCTGGTGCCTTGATATCCTCCTTGTCCGAGGTGTCGGGGGTAGTATCTGGCTTATCCGACGCATCGGGCTTATCGGTCTCGGGATCGTCCGAGGAATCGGGATCGTCCACGCCACCGTCTGTCTCAATCTCAAGCTCCTTTAAGAAGCTCCACCCCTCGTCACCCTTGAGGTAAACCGAGTTCGTCTGCTTATCGAAGTAAAAGTCACCGACAGCACCAAGCTCGCCCTCGGGCTCTCCCTTGCCTGAATGCCACTCGCCAACCTTATCATCATCACACGCGCAAAGCGCGAGGGCGGTCAGCACGGCGAGCATACATAAAAGAAGTACTTTGAAAAATCTTTTCATTTTTCTATCCTTTCCTTTTAAATCAAAGTAACTGCAAAATACGAAAGAACAATAATTCCGAGAATTATTCTGTAAATACCAAAGGGGGTAAAGCTATGACGCTTTACAAAGCCCATAAGGAATTTTATCGCGATAAGCGAAACGGCAAAGGAAACTACTATACCTATAACGAGTATTGCTATTTCGTTAGCACCGAGCGAAAAGCCGTCGCCGATAAACGAGAGAAGCTTAAGTCCCGAGGCGCCAATCATTATAGGAATTGCCATAAAGAATGAGAACTCGGCGCTCACCTCACGCGAAACACCCGAAATCATACCTCCCAGGGTGGTGGTACCAGACCTTGACGCACCGGGGATAAGAGAAAGCACCTGAAAGGCACCGATTTTAAGTGCGTCGGTGCAGGACAGCTCGTAGACTGAGTTAACCCTGAACTCTCCGTCAGCGTTACGCCCGAGCCCAAGCCTCTCAACAATAATAAAGCCGACACCGAAAATGATAAGCGCCGCGGCGACAACCGCAAAGTGGTCGGGTATGTCAAAAAAGACCTCGAGTATAACGCCGACCAGCCCTGCAGGGAGCGCGCCTATAATCACCTTGCCCCAAAGAGCAAGTGTTCCCCGCCTTTGCTCGACGGTCTTTGCCCTTGAAAAGGGATTTAGCTTATCAAAGAAAAGACACGGCACGGCAAGTATTGCGCCAAGCTGAATTACCACGATAAGCATCTCGAGAAATTCCTCGCTTACCGATAGCGGAATAATCTCATCAAGCAGTATCAGATGTCCCGTAGAGCTTATAGGAAGCCACTCGGTAATTCCCTCGACAATTCCGTACAGTATGGCTTTCAAAATCTCAAGAAAATCCATATAAAACCTCTTGTTTGTAAATGTTTCTTAACATATGTAGTAAATATCTCGACTATTTTGCACGAAGTATATCACCGACCTTGACCTCAAACGGTGTTTTCATTCTGAAGGTCATATAAGGGTGAGGTGTAGCCTCAATAGGATTTCCAAGCTCATCGCAAAGCCCCTCGCACACAAGGCCTCTGCCACACATACCGGGGGTGAGAAGCTCAAGCTCATCGTACAGCTTTAGCTTATTCCTCTGAGTGAAAATCCCCTCGCCCGTCTCCTCGTCATAGCCAACGGCAACGGCAAGGAACGCCTTATCCTTGATGTAGCCCGTGCACTCGGCGGTGTTTGCATCCAGGTGAGAGTCCTTGAAGTAATAGCCTGTCGCGTAATCCCTGTGGCTTACCGAAAGAAGCTCTCTGTACCAGCGCTCATCATAGCTGTAATTTCCCGAGAAGTAAGAGTCAAGTGCCATTTTATAGGTATTCGTGACGACCGCGGTATAGTACGCGGATTTCATTCTTCCCTCAATCTTAAAGGAATTAATGCCTGCCTCTACAAGCTCGGGGATATGCTCTATCGTACAGGTGTCCTTGCTTGACATAATAAAGCTCTCGCCGTCTATTTCCTCAATCGGAATTATCGCGTCAGGGCGCTTTTCCTCGACCACCTCAATACGCTTTACCCTATAATTCCATCTACAGGGCTGAGCGCAACCGCCGCGGTTTGCGTCTCTGCCGAGGATGTGTCCCGAAAGAAGGCATCTTCCGCTGTAGGATATACACATTGAGCCGTGAATAAAGCACTCAAGCTCAAGCTCCTCGGGTACGCGCTGTCTTATCGCCTTGATCTCCTCAAGGGTAAGCTCACGGGCAAGCACCACGCGCTTCGCCCCAAGCTGATGCCACGCAAGACAGTCCTCCGCGCTCACCGAGTTTGCCTGCGTTGATATATGAAGCTCCATATCAGGAAGCACTCTTTTGACGAGCATAAGAACGCCGATATCTCCGATTATCATCGCGTCAAGCGGAATATCGGATATCTCATCAAGATACTCCCTGAGCGCACCGTATTCATACTCGCGCGGCATAGTGTTGAGCGTGAGATATACCTTGACACCTCTTTCGTGGGCATATTCCACAGCCTCTTTCAGCTCGGGAACCGAGAAGTTGTCGGCAGCCGAGCGCATTCCGAACAGCTTACCCGATAAATATACCGCATCCGCACCGAAAAGTATGGCGGACTTCATTTTTTCCATATTACCCGCTGGGGATAATAGCTCTGGGCGTCTCATATAATACACCTTCTAAATCAAATCTTACGGGCAAAATTCACCCTATTATCTATTGTAGCACAGATACCGTAAATTTTCAAGTATTAAAAATATTTAAATAATGCTCTGTCGGGGTCTTAATAATCAAGTCTCGCGGTATCTTGCGACAATGTCTATTTCCCACGCCGGTACACAGCGAAGCCTTCGAAGATACAGCCTGTACTCGGGATGCGCCTTACGAAGATACAGTATAAGAGAAAAGATATCACAGCTTCGGTGATATGCCGAGACAAGAAGCGTCGGGTGATTGCGCTCTATGGTTTCTCTCGCTCCGACAAGAGCCGATAGCTCCTCACCCTCAACGTCGTATTTGATATAGTCACACGCATCGAGCTTAAGCGAATCAAGCGTAATTTCCTCTACCGTCTGCATATGGCTTTCGTATGACGAGGTTGAGGCAAGAGAGGAATTACGGTTGCCCGAGCTTATCATCTCACGGGTTGAATTTTTGTCTGATGCAGCCGCATTAATCGGCGTAACCAGATCCATCAGCTTATCCCGCTCAAGCAGCTTAAGAAGTCTTTTATAATTCTTAAGGTCAGGCTCGATAGCGATTATTTTCCTGACGTCGGGACAGTAGGAAAGCACCTCGCGTACCGTGTCCCCGTTGTATGCTCCGACATCAACATAGCATTCCCTGCATCTTATCAACGAGTATAGCTCATCACGTGTAGCGACTGCCGCCATAAGGTCTGACATCCTTCCCGAAAGCTTATAGCGAATAAGCGAGCAAAAGACATCTCGCGAGGCATCGTCACAGAGTGAGGCATATGCCTCTTTTATCAAATGATAGTTATCATTGTAGAAGTCTTTATCAAAATATTCCTCACCTGCAACAGGCATATCAGGAATGTATAAATCATAGTTTCTGTCAATATCAGTTAACATTTCAAGCACTTCTTCACGGTTAGAGGCAAAGGAAAGCACTACCACAAAATTCGAATATTCGGCTTTGATTTCGCTAAATGATTTCACACGCATGCCGTGAAAGTTGTGACCTCTCACGAAGCCGTCTGAGGCAAAAATATCACTGGCACAAATACCGTATTTCTCGAAGCGGGAAAGCAGCTTATCGGCGCCGTTGCCCATACCGTATACTACTATCGGCTTATTAAGTCTTGCAAGCTCATCCCAAAGGTCGCTCTCTACGGGATATTCGGGAAGTGTGAATTTTCTGTTTGGCATACCGTTTATCTCTTTTCACAAAAATACTTGATTTGCCTATCCTTTTATGCTATAGTAGATTTAACAAACTAAAGAAGGCAGGTAAACTAAAATGGATTGCTTATTTTGCGCAATAATCAAGGGCGAAATTCCCTCGGGCAAGATTTATGAGGACGAGTATTGCTACTGCTTTAAGGATATTAATCCTCAGGCAAAGGTACACGCGCTCGTGGTTCCGAAGGTGCATATTACGTCTGTGGATGCTATCGATGAGCAAAGCTCCGTGATAATCTCGAAAATATTTGAGGCTATTCCTAAAATAGCAAGGCTTCTCTCGCTCAAGGACGGCTACAGAGTTGTATCCAATATCGGGGATCACGGCTGTCAGAGTGTAAAGCATCTTCACTTCCACATCCTCGGCGGCGAGAGGCTTTCGGACAAAATGGCATAAGCTATACCGTTTATCATTCTAGCACAGATAAATAAAAAAATCAACCTTAATTCCCTTAATATGGCTGACAAAATCCCTTTTTGAGGGCGCTGAAACGCTCTCGTAGGATAAGGGTCGGGTGGCGTATTGCTTACCCGACCTTTCCTTTTAAATTCCTTACCGATATATTTCCTTTTTAATTTACGGGCGCTCATTTTGCGCTTTTTCTTTTGCGCTCGAGGTCCTTTCAAATACAAAAAGCAGAACAACCTGCGTTGCCCTGCTTTCTGTATGCAAATTAAAGTCTCTCTTTAACCTTAGCTGCCTTACCAACTCTATCACGAAGATAGTAGAGCTTAGCGCGGCGAACCTTTGCACGACGGAAGACCTTGATCTCCACGACGTTGGGGGAATGAAGAGGAAACGTCTTTTCAACACCTACACCGTAGGAAACACGTCTTACGGTAAAGGTCTCGGATATTCCGCCACCGTGCTTTGCGATAACGGTGCCCTCGAACATCTGATTTCTCTCCTTGTCACCCTCCTTGATGCGGATAGTAACCTTTACTCCGTCACCAATGCCAAACTGAGGAACCTCAGTTTTTAACTGCTCGTTTACAAAAGCCTGAATCTTATCCATTTTTCGGCCCTCCTTGATACTACGAACATTCATGCAGAGCAAATGCAGAGGACTGTTCTGAATTTAAGTCCAAAATGCACGGGGCATATTGGCACATTTAATGGTATTATAACACCTTCTTCTGAAAAAAGCAAGTAGTTTTCGAAAAAAATTTATATTTGCTCACCTTTGACCAAAATTCCGTCCGAAGCACCGTCAAAATGTGTAATATTTTTACGAAGTGGGCGCTAAAATATTTAAAATTTTATTTTTCTATTGTAATTTTGCCAGCTTTATGCTAAAATAATTAATAATATTTTAGACAGGAGGTGACGCTATGAGCGATAAGGAAAAGAACGTGGGTGCTCTTTACGGTGAGGAAATGCCCGACCGTGGCTCCGATGCCGCATCCGCAACTTGTGCTACCAAGGGGGCAGAGGCGGATAAGAAAAGGTCGACGCGCAGAAAAAAGAGCGTAGGACAAGACTCAACTGAGGCTTCTTCCCACGCCGAAGCAGAGGCAAGCGATAGCGAAAATAGTGTCGCCATAAAGAATACAGCAACAAAAAGAACAGCGACAAAAAAAGGCAAAAAAAAGGATGCCGAGCAAAAATCAAAGAGCACTGAAGCGGATAAAACCGAAGCTCCCGCTGACGGCGGTGCGGACGGCGAGAGCATTACACCCATCGAGCCTGCTTCGGCAGAGACTTCCCTCTCGGATGACACCGAGGCAGACGGGGCAGACGTAGCCTCTGACGGTGGCGCGGACGGCGAGAGCATTAAACCCATTGAGCTTGCTTCGGCAGAGGCTTCCCTCTCGGATGACACCTCGGCAGACGGGGCAGACGCATTCTCTGACGGTAGCGCGGACGGTGAGAGCGCAACACCCATCGAGCCTGCTTTGGCAGAGACTTCCCTCTCGGATGACACCTCGGCAGATGCAACCGCTGACGGCGGTGCGGACGGCGAGAGCATTACACCCATTGAGCCTGCTTCGGCAGAGACTTCCCTCTCGGATGACACCTCGGCAGACAGGGCAGACAGGGCCGCTGACGGTGGCGCGGGGGGTGAAATATTTGAAATATCCTTCTTTGACCCCGAGGTAAGGATACTTCCCGAGGACGGGGGCGCGGCGGGGGCGAAATCACCCACCGTGGCTCTCTACCCCGATGAAAATCAGCTCTCTTTCTTTGAGGACGGGCCACGCGCGAAAATTCCCGAGGGACCGAAAGAAATCCCCCTCTTTATACCTAAAGAGCCTAAGCGGGGCGCGGTTTTAAGAAAGAGCCAATACAACCCCGACAAGCCGCGCGGTGTGGATACCGTATTTGATTTTATCGAGCTGTTCATTATAAGCCTTGTATGCGTGCTTATAGTCACCTCGTTCTTCTTCAGGCACTCCAAGGTCGTCGGTGACTCGATGATGAATACGCTTTACAATGACGAGCATCTTATTATCTCGGATGCCTTCTATACGCCCGAGCGAGGGGATATCGTTGTAATTGAGGACAAATCTATAAATCTCTCGGCTACCGACGAGGCTCACTATGCGCTTGTCAAGCGGGTTATCGGCATCGCTGGCGACCACGTAGTGGTAAATACACAGGGCACGGTCTTTATCAACGGTGAAAGGCTTAACGAGGATTATGTATTCATTGACGGTCCCGTACATTCAAGATACGTTGACCTGATAGTGCCCGAGGGCGAGATATTCGTCCTTGGCGACCACCGAAACAACTCTACCGATTCGCGTTATTTCGGCACCGTGCGCGAGGATTGCGTTATCGGCAGGGTGCTAGTGCGCGTATATCCCTTCGACAGATTTGGCGCGGTGGAATAATTCCCTATTGATTTTTGAGGTTTCACAATGAAAAATATACAGTGGTTCCCTGGGCATATGGCGAAAACCCGCCGTATGATGAAGGAATGTCTGCCCGAGGTCGACATCGTGCTTGAGCTGCTTGACGCGAGAATACCGTACAGCTCGAAAAATCCCGAGATAGATACTCTGCTTTCGGGAAAGCCCTCGGTGACGGTGCTTACGAAGGCGTCCCTCGCAAATCCCGACGCAAGCAAGCGGTGGATAGAATACTATAAAGGAATAGGAAGGTCTGCCGTTTTGGTTGACTCGGCTGATGGCTTTGGAATAAAGGAGCTTTCGGCTACGATAAAAGCGGTGCTTTCGGAAAAGCTTGCAAGATGGGCAGAGCGCGGAATGTCGTCAAGGCGCATCAAGGCTATGATAGTAGGTATTCCCAACGTAGGTAAATCCTCACTTATCAACCGTCTTTGCGGCAATAAGCGCGCGGCGGTTGAGGACAGACCGGGTGTTACCGTAAACAAGCAATGGGTTACTACCGATATCGGGCTTAATCTTCTTGATATGCCAGGTGTGCTGTGGCCGAGCTTTGAGGATGAGCGCGTCGGGCTTATGCTTGCGGCGACAGGTGCTATCCGAGATAAAATTCTCGATACCGACGAGGTTGCTATGGCGCTTTGCGCCACTCTTTACGAAAGAGAAAGAGACGCCTTTCTTTCACGCTATAAGCTTAGCGAGGATGAATGCGACGGGCTTGACGGCTACGACCTCTTTATGCTTGTCGGAAGACGGCGAGGCCTTTTGCGGTCGGGCGGTGAGGTTGACGAGGCGCGCACCTCGGCTATGCTGCTTGATGAATTCAGAGGCGCTAAGATAGGAAAAATCACCCTTGAGGTGCCGAGCGAGGTGATATAGATGCCCGATATGACGCTAGAGAAAAAATATATGCAGGAGGGCTTCCGCTTCGTCTGCGGATGCGACGAGGCTGGGCGAGGCCCGCTTTGCGGACCTGTGGTCGCGGCGGCGGTAATTCTGCCAGAGGATGCCGAGATCGAGGGGCTTAACGACTCGAAAAAGCTTACAGAAAAGCGGCGCGAGAGACTGTTTGATATAATTAAGGAAAAGGCGGTTGCCTACGCTATATGCGAGGCGTCGCCCGCCGAGATCGACGAGATAAATATTCTCAACGCATCGATGCTCGCGATGAAGCGCGCGATAGAGGCACTCGACATCAAGGCAGATTTTGCCCTGATAGACGGAAACTGCACCAGAGGCATTCCCATTCCATCCCTTGCGGTGGTATCGGGTGATGCGAAATGCTCGTCTATTGCGGCGGCATCCATTCTTGCCAAGGTGACGAGGGACAGGCTCTGTCTTGAGCACGACAGGCTCTACCCCGAATACGGCATAGCAAAGCACAAGGGCTATCCCACCAAGGTACATATGGACGCGGTTAGAGCGCACGGTCCGTCACCCATACACAGGCTGACCTTTCTTAAATTCCTGGATAAGGAATAGCCGAGGGCTCGGATCGGCTTATGAACATACTTAAGGTTCTCACGGGCAGGCGGATAACAGGTAATATCGGCGAGGATGCGGCGGTAAGGCATCTTCGGCGTAATCGCTATAAAATTCTTAAGCGCAATTTCGTTGCCGAGGGGCACGAGATAGATATTATCGCGAAGGACAGTCGGCATATTGTATTCGTTGAGGTCAAATGCCGTACAGAGGACTCGCTTTCCCCCTTTGAGCCGCGCCCTGCCGCGGCGGTGGACAGAGAGAAGATGAAGTCAATAATAAAATGCGCCCGTGCCTATATGATGGGCGATACGGGCGGGCTTCGTATGCGCTTTGACGTAATTGAGGTAATAGTTGACAGAGATGGCAAGGTGAAGAAGCTCTGCCACCTAGAGGCGGCATTTACTGCCGACAGAATATAAAATATATTAGCATTAATCCTTAAGGATTAAGATTGGAGAATTATATGAATTTCATCAGCACAAGAGGAATATGTAAGGACGAGGTAAGCTCGGCGTACGCGATCAAGACGGGACTTGCTCCTGACGGCGGTCTTTATATGCCGACCGATATACCCTCGCTTGAGGTGGGTGAGCTTCGTGAGCTTTCAAAAATGACCTACCCCGAAAGAGCAGCGCGCATCATAGGTAAATTCCTTACCGATTATACCGAGGATGAGCTTCTTGAGGATGCGCTTGGCGCTTACTCGGGCGATAAGTTCGGGGCACATCCAGCGCCTGTAAGCAAGGTAGATGGCGGACGCTATATACTTGAGCTTTGGCACGGACCTACCTGCGCCTTTAAGGATATGGCGCTTCAGATAATGCCGAGACTTTTCGTGCGCGCGCTCAAAAAGACGGGCGAGGATCGCACGGCGCTTATCCTCGTTGCAACCTCGGGAGATACGGGCAAGGCGGCGCTCGAGGGCTACCGCGACGTTGACGGCACTAAAATTCAGGTGTTCTACCCCACCGACGGAGTTTCTCGCGTGCAGAAGCTTCAGATGCAGACACAAGAGGGCAAGAACGTATGCGTAAAGGCTATCGTCGGCAACTTTGACGACGCGCAAAACGGTGTAAAGAGAATTTTCTCCGATGCCGCGATGAAGCAGAGCCTCGGTGAGGCGGGCGTATTTCTTTCCTCGGCAAATTCAATAAACTTCGGCCGTCTTGTGCCACAGATAGTCTACTATGTTTCGGCATACTGCGATATGGTCAGCACAGGCGAGATAGAATTCGGGGACAGGATCGACGTATGCGTGCCTACGGGTAATTTCGGAAACATCTTTGCCGCGTATATCGCAAAGCTTATGGGGCTTCCTATCGAAAGGCTGGTCTGCGCGTCGAACAAAAATGACGTGCTTACCGAGTTCCTCACAAGCGGTGTGTATAACAGAACCCGCCCCTTCTTCGCAACCATATCCCCCTCAATGGACATTCTTATTTCCTCAAACCTTGAGAGGCTTCTTTATATCACTCTCGGTCAGGAAAAGACGCGCGAGTATATGGAAAAACTAAAAGACGAGGGCAAATATACCCTCTCCACAGAGGATTTTGCTACAATACGCGAGCATTTTGTCGGCTATTCGGCAGACGAGGATGAAACGCGCGCTATGATAAGTAAGCTCTATAAAGAGAAAAACTGCCTTATCGACACGCATACCGCCGTTGCCGTCGTGGCACAGGAAAAGTATGCGAGGGCCGAAAAGGCAGAGAGGAAAATCCTTATTGCTTCAACCGCATCCCCATACAAATTCGCACGCGATGTTTATACCTCTATCTTCGGTAACGAAAATGCGCCCGACGATTTAGAGTCGCTTGAAAAACTCGCGTCCCAAACGGGGACACAAATTCCCACGCCGCTTGCGTCGCTTCTTACAAAAGCCCCTCGCCACACCGATATTATCGAGCTTGGCGGTATGGATAAGGCGGTTGCGGATTTCGCCAAGGCTTAATATTCCTTAGGCTTAAAGGTTGCACAGACCGTATTTGCCGAGCATTTTGCATCGCTGGGGCCTACGCATATTTCACCTGCGTAGCATTCGTGCTTGCCGTTATGGTATACACAGCCCGTAACGTCACAGTTGATGCCCTTGATGTGCTTGTGGCGCTCGCCGCCGCACTCGGTAGTGTATTTCTTATCATCCATTTCGTTTTTCTCTTTTCTGCGGAATAGATTTGCTTTTTACCCCGCAAGAGTATTTTAACCGCCGAAAGAAAAAGAATACCAAAGCACAAAAAAATAAAGGAGGAAAAATATGGCACTTTATGCAATAGCGGATCTTCACCTGTCAACCCTTTCCTCCACGAACAAATCAATGGAGGTATTCGGGCACAGATGGCAGGATTATATCTCGCGTATCGAGGCGAGCTGGAAACGGCTTGTCGGGGCGGATGATACAGTCGTCGTCGGCGGTGATATATCCTGGGCGCTGACGCTCGAGGAGGCAACCGAGGATATAAAGTTTATAGACAGGCTTCCCGGAAAAAAGATTTTTTTAAAGGGCAACCACGATTTCTGGTGGTCCACTATGAAAAAGCACGCCGAGCATTTTGAAAGGAATGGAATTACTACCGTCTCTTTCCTATTTAATAATGCGCACGAGTGCGAGGATTTTGTCATAGCGGGAACGCGAGGCTGGTTCTTTGACGAGAAAAATCAGCGCACGCAAAATCCTGCCGATTTCGATAAGCTGGTAGCGAGGGAAATTCTTCGCTTTAAGACGAGCCTTACCGAGGCCGCGGCGCTTCGCGAGGCGACGGGCAAGGAAATTATCGCATTTATGCATTTTCCGCCCGTATTCGCGGGCTTCGTGTCAGAGGGGCTTATCTCGCTTATGAAGGAATACGGTGTGAAAAGACTTTATTACGGACATATACACGGAAATTACACGATAGCTGCCACCTTCACCTACGAGGGGATCGAAATGAGCATAATTTCGGCAGACTACCTCTCGTTTGTACCGAAGCATATTGATAAAAGAGTGTAATTTATCATATTTTGAGCATTTTTCTATTGACAAACAGGAATGTTTGTTGTAAAATATATTAGTTTTAAAAATAAAATGTAAAAAGACATTCAGTTGGAGGAAAAACAATGGCTTACATTAAGCATGAGTTGACCGAGAAATCCGGTTTTACTCTTGAATTTTCGGTATCTCGCGAGGCGTATGACAAGGCAGAGCTCGCGGCGTATGAGAAGAATGTGAAGGATATCGCGCTTCCCGGCTTCAGAAAGGGAAAGGCGCCTAAGTCGGTTGTCGAGAGATTTTACGGCAAGGACGTATTCTTTGAGGATGCTATCAACACCCTTATCCCCGACGCGTTTGACGAGGCGGTTAAGGAGGCAGGTCTTGAGGTAGTAGGCACTCCCTCGTTCGATCTCGTTTCAAGAGACGGCGACATCGTGCTCAAGGCTACGGGCTCGGTTAAGCCCGAGTGCAAGATCGAGGGCTACAAGGGCATCGTTGCAGAGAGAAAGGTAGCAAGAGTTACCAAGGCTCTTATCGATGCTGAGATCGAGGCTGCGCGCAAGCGTGTTGCGAGAACGGTTGAGGTTACCGACAGAGCGGCGGCTAAGGGCGATATCGCAAACATAGATTACGAGGGCTCGGTTGACGGTGTTCCCTTCAACGGAGGCAAGGCAGACGGATACGATCTTACCCTTGGCTCAGGCTCCTTCATCCCCGGCTTTGAGGATCAGATAGTCGGCAAGTCGGTTGGCGAGGAATTTGACGTAAACGTTACCTTCCCCGAGGATTACCACGCCGAGGAGCTTGCGGGCAAGGCGGCAGTATTCAAGACCAAGCTCAACGGACTTAAGGCGGAGGAGCTTCCCGCGCTTGACGATGAGTTTGTAAAGGATGTATCCGAATTCGATACTCTTGATGAATATAAGGCTGATATTAAGGCTAAAATTGCAAAGAGACACGAGGATGAGGCAGACAGCAAGTTTGAGTCGGCTATAAGCGAAAAGCTTATCGAGCTTCTTGAGGCAGAAATTCCCGAGGCTATGTACGTTCAGGAGACCGAGAACTTCGTCCGCGACTACGACAACAGACTTCGTATGCAGGGACTTGACCTCTCTACCTACTTCAAGTACACAGGTCTTACCCTTGACGCGCTCCGTCAGCAGTTCCGTCCCAACGCGGAAAAGCAGGTTAAGCTCCGTCTTGCGCTTGAGACTATTGCAAGACTTGAGGCTCTTACCGTTTCCGACGAGGAAATTGACGGCGAGTACACCAGAATCGCCGAGGCTTACAATATGCCCAAGGAACAGGTCCAGGGTATGGTAAGCGCCGACGATATCAAGGCGGATATGCTCGTTGCGGCAGCGCTTAAGTTCGTAAAGGACAACGCGGTAACCAAGCTCCCCAAGGCAGACAAGAAAACCGAGGGTGAGGAATAATCACTAAAATTCAGGCAGCCTCACGTAGCGTTATTACCGAGGTTGCCTTAATTAAACTAATTTTCAGGAGGAAATTTTTATGGCACTTGTACCGGTAGTAGTTGAGCAGACCTCAAGAGGCGAGCGTTCCTACGACATCTACTCAAGACTTCTCAATGACAGAATTATTTTTCTTGCGGATCAGGTAAACGATACCACCGCATCCATCGTTATAGCACAGCTTCTTTATCTTGAGGCTCAGGACCCCGATAAGGATATTTATCTTTACATTAACAGCCCCGGTGGCTCGGTTTCGGCAGGTCTCGCTATTTACGATACTATGAATTACATCAAGTGTGATGTATCTACCATCTGCATCGGTATGGCGGCATCAATGGGCGCATTCCTGCTCTCAAGCGGTGCTAAGGGTAAGAGATTTGCGCTTCCCAACGCTGAGGTAATGATACACCAGCCTCTCGGCGGTGTTCAGGGTCAGGCAACCGAGATAAAGATTGCGGCAGACCACATTCTCAAGACGAGAGAAAAGCTTAACTCCATCCTTGCAGAGCAGACGGGTAAGCCTCTTGAGGTTATTGAAAGAGATACCGAGAGAGATAACTATATGTCGGCTCAGGATGCGATGGAATACGGTCTTATAGACAAGGTTATTACTAAAAAGGAACTTTAATTTATGGCAAATCCAAGAGATAAAAAGCGCAAATGCGCCTTTTGCGGCAGAGGTGAAAACGAGGTCGTTCTTCTCATCCCCGCAAGAAGCGAGCCTGCGTATATTTGCGAAAGCTGTGTAGGCACATTTGCGGATTTTCTTGACGAGCAGTTTGAGGGTGTAGGCTCTGGCGGTGATGAAAAGGAACCGCTTCTCTCGCTCGACACTCTCCCCCGCCCCAAGGAAATAAAGGCAATGCTTGACGCTCACGTTGTAGGTCAGGATGCGGCAAAGCTTGCGCTTTCGGTAAGTGTATACAACCACTACAAGCGCATACTCACGCTTGACAAAGCCGAGGGCGACAGACGCCGTAAGCACACCCACAAGGGCGAGGCTATGAGCGCGGGGGAAGCGGGCGACGAGGTAGAGATACAGAAGTCAAACGTGCTTATGCTAGGTCCCACGGGCGTAGGTAAGACCTACCTTGCGCAAACACTCGCAAAGAGCTTCAAGGTACCGTTTGCGATTGCCGACGCTACCACTCTTACCGAGGCGGGCTATGTCGGTGAGGACGTTGAGAACATACTTCTGCGCCTCATTCAGGCGGCAGACTTTGACGTTGAGCTTGCAGAGCGCGGAATTATCTATATCGACGAGATAGACAAGATATCCAGGCGTAGTGAAAACCGCTCTATTACCCGAGACGTCTCGGGCGAGGGCGTACAGCAGGCGCTTCTCAAAATCCTTGAGGGTACGGTTGCTAATGTACCTCCCAAGGGTGGCAGAAAGCATCCAAATCAGGAATTTATTCAGATAAATACCAAGAATATTCTCTTTATATGCGGCGGTGCGTTTGACGGCATTGAGAGCATTATTGAGAACAGGAAGGGCTCGCAGACGATAGGCTTTTCCAACGAGAAGCTCACCAAGCGTGAGCGTGTAGCACGCGGTGTATATAAGGACGTGAGCGCGCACGACGTGGTAAAGTACGGTCTTATCCCCGAGCTTGTGGGCAGACTTCCCGTAATCGTAGCGCTTGAAAACCTTGACGAGGCGGCGCTCGTGCGTATTCTTAAGGAGCCGAAGAACGCTATTTACAAGCAGTATCAGAAGCTCTTTGAGATGGACGGCATTGAGCTTGAGTTTGAGGACGGTGCGTTTAGCGAAATCGCGCATATGGCGATAGAGCGCGGAACGGGCGCACGCGGACTTCGCTCAATAATTGAGGAAATTATGCTGAAGCCGATGTACGACCTGCCCTCCGAATACGGTGTCAAGCGAGTAGTAGTAACTCGCGACTTCGTTCTCGGAAAAGAACCTATAACCGTTATAAAAGAATAAAAAAAGATACGCAAGGTTCACCCCCAAAAAGGTGTCCCTTGCGTATTTTTATCAATGCGAAGCATTGCATATCACCAAGACGAAGTCTTGCATAAAAAAGCTTACTGCTTCTCAATATCCATAAGCATATCAACGCGTGCCTGGTGTCTGCCACCCTCGAACTCGGCACCGAAGAAGGCATCTACGATGGCCTCTGCCTCACCGATACCTACCACTCTTGCGCCGAAGGCAATGATATTAGCGTTGTTGTGGCGTCTTGTGAGAGCCGCGGAATAGGGCTCCGAGCATACTGCCGCGCGAATTCCCTTCACCTTATTTGCTGCCATTGAAATACCTATACCCGTACCGCAGATAAGCACTCCAAGCTCACACTCTCCGCTGACGATAGCATCGGCAACACGCTTTCCGTATATGGGGTAGTCAACGCTGTCGCCTGTGTCGGTGCCGTAATTGACAACCGTATAGCCCTTTGCCTCAAGGTATGCCTTGATATGATTTTTCATTTCGACCGCTGCGTGGTCATTCCCTATTGCGATTTTCATCTTATATCTCCTTATAGTTAATTACGCGAGGTAAGTTATTTTTTCTTAGGCTTTACTTCTTTTACGCTGTAAATATAATCAACGTTGATGACCTGAACGTTCCCCTTGCACTCAATAAGGACCGCATTCTCGGAAAGCTCGGTGAGTACACCGCGAAGCGTTCCTACTATGGATGCAACGCTTACCTCTTTTCCTATAAATCTTTCAATCAGCTGTCTCATTGTAGATGTCCTTCCTCTCTTTTTTCTGTTTTGTATTCTTCTGACTGTTCTTCTGCGTTCTTCATTCGTTATAATTATAAACAGCGAAACAACCGACACGTAACAAGCCGCAATCGGCGCACTGTTATTATCGCTAATATCCACAGTATCCGCGATCAACACCGCAAGAAACAGTACGGACATTAATATTGCCAGTATTTTCTTTCTCATTTCCATTTTACTGTATTTTATTCGCCTTTCTGTACGCCAGAGGACTCGTGTCCATATACTGTTTGAATATACGGTGGAAGTAGTTTGCGTTGCAGAATCCGACCGCCTCGGCAATCTCGGGCATTGACTGATTTGTGTCTATCAGAAGCTGCATTGAGAGATTTACTCTTATGGCGTTTATGTAATCGATAGGCGTCTTACCGATGCTTCGCTTGAACATCTTGGTGAAGTAATCGGGGCTTACCATAATTATCTCGGCAAGCTGCTCAATAGTAAGACGCTCCCTCGTGCTTTCGGCTATAAAGTCGATTACGGGGCGGAGGCGAAGCACGTTATGATAAACGCTCTTATCGTCATCACTCCTTGCGACACAGTAATGGCGTAAAAGCTCGGTCATTATCTTGTAGATGTTTGAACGGATTACAAGCTTATAGCAGACGTCCTTGGCCGAATACTCGTCAAACGCCTCGTTCATTGAGCGCGAAATAGAGGCGTAGGATGGGTGGTCCTTGGAAAACTGCTTTATCTTATTCTCCGACTGAACGAAGAACATATAAAGTATCTCAGCCTCATAGCTCAGCATATTCTCCTCGATTATTGAGGAATCAAAGATAATTCCGCGCACCGAGCTACGGCTGTCGGAGTGCACCCTGAAGGTCATATTCGGCGGAACATAGAGAAAGTCCCCTGCAGAGGCAAGAATAAGCTCGGTTCCTATCTGCACGCTGACCTCCCCCGAGGTAACCTCAAGAAGCTCCATTTTATCCCTGCTGTATCTTGCGCCTATGAGAGTGCCCTCACCGTAGGTGGAATATAGCTCAAAGGGAAAACGCATACCGTTATTTGTCATAAGATAAATCCTTTCAGATCATATTGTGCTATGCACGTCAAACTGTGCGGAATAGATTTCATAATATTTGCCACGCCTGCAAAGAAGCTCCTCGTGCGTGCCTATCTCAACCACGTTACCGCCGTCGATAACGAGTATTCTGTCAGCGCCCGTAACCGTTGAGAGCCTGTGCGCGATAACGAAGGTGGTCTTTCCCTCCATAAGTCTTATCATCGCGCCCGATATATCACGCTCGGTCTTTGAGTCAACGCTTGAGGTTGCCTCGTCAAGAATGAGCATTCTTGAGTTGATAAGCATCGCGCGCGCAATAGTCAGAAGCTGCTTCTGCCCCTGAGAGATGCTCACACCCGCCTCGCCTATTACGGTATCGTAGCCGTCCTTAAGATTTGAGATAAAGCCGTGTATTCCCGCCGCGCGGCAGACACGCTCAACCTCCTCGCGGGTAACCCCAGGCCTGCCGTAGGCAACATTATCGTATACCGTACCCGAGAAAAGCCAGGTGTCCTGAAGCACCATCGTAAAGGCACCTCTTACCGACTCTCTCGTGCAGTCGCGTATGTCCTTTCCATCAATCAGTACAGCACCGCTATTCACATCGTAAAAGCGCATAAGAAGATTGATAAGCGTGGTTTTTCCCGCACCCGTGTGTCCGACGATTGCGGTAACGCTTCCGCCCTCGGCATGGAAGCTTAAATCGGATATAACCTCTCTTTCGGGAAGGTATCCAAAGGATACGTTTTTAAACTCAACATCACCCCGCGTGGGTATAAGCATCTCTGCCCCCTCACGGTCCGCCTCCTCGGGCGGCTCGTCTATTATGCGAAAGACACGCTCTGCCGCGGCAAGAGAGGACTGAATATCCGAATAAATATTAGCTATCTGGTTGATTGGGCCCGAGAACTTCCTTGAGAGCAGAACGAACTGCGAAAGTCCTGTGAGAGTTATCGTAATAGGTCCTGCCGACATAAAGAGCAGGGCTCCGAACATATTTACAAGAGCTAACGATATATTGTTTATAAGGTTTACCGACGGGCCGTTCATAGTGCCGTTTGCCTCTGCCCTGATATACGCCTCAGTCGCCCTCTTGTTGTAGCCATCAAAGCGCTCGGTAACCGCGCCCTCTACTCCGTAGGTCTTGATAACCCTCTGTCCCGCTATCATTTCCTCGATATAGCCGTTCAGCTCACCGAGACTTTCACTTCTTTTTCTGAAAAGCGGTCTTACTATTCTTGCAATTACCGTGGTCATAATTATAGACAGCGGTATCGTCACTACGAAAACGAGTATAAGTATCGGTGAGATAAAGAGCATCAGCACAAAGGAATATATGACTGTTGATACACTTGAGATTATCTGAAGAAAATCGTGAGAGAGCGACTCGTCTACGGTGTTTACGTCATAAGTAACCGTGCTTACTATCTCGCCCGCCTGCTTTTTATCAAAATAGGATACGGGAAGGCGTACAAGCGAATCGTATACATCGTTTCGCATCCTTGCGGCAATTCTCTGGGCTATGTGCGTCATAACGAGCGCCAAGGCATAGGATATGGCGAATGAGAGAATATAAAATACCGCCATAAGCAAAAGGTAATATATGACGCTATGCTCGCCCTCGCCCGCAATAGCACCGATAGCAGAGCCTGCCAGAGACGTGCCGTTTATCGCAAGGGCGCTTGATACTATCGTGAGCACAGCCGCCAGAAGCAAAAGAAGCTTGTGGTGCGAGAGGTAATGAAGAAGGCGCCGATATATGTAGTGCGTGTCTCTGCCCTTGAGCATATCACGCCCGCCGCCACGGTCTCTCGGTCCTCTGTCAAGAGGATTGCGCATATATATCACCTCACCTTCAGTTTTTAAAAATTAAAGCCCCAGCTGTACTCTTGCTATATCCGAGTATTCCTCGCAATAGGAAAGAAGCTCCGAGTGAGTGCCGCGCCCTATCACTCGCCCCTCTTTAAGAACGAGGATAAGGTCGGCGCTCATTACCGATGAAATTCTTTGGGATACTATAACCTTGGTAGCGCCCTCAAGTGAGAGAAGTCCCGCGCGCACCTCGCTGTCGGTCTTGAAATCAAGCGCGCTTGAGGAATCGTCAAGAATTACTATGGGATTTTCCCCCGCAATCGCCCTCGCGATAAGAAGCCTCTGCTTCTGTCCGCCCGAAAGGTTGGTGCCACCTGTATTCACAGGCGATGAAAGACCGCCCTCTTTTTGCAGGACTATCTCCTCTGCCCTTGCCATTCTTATAGCGCGAAGGATATCCTCATCGCCGATATCGCGCATAAAGCCGACAGTTCCCCTGATATCGCCCTCGGGAATAAAATCGTGCTGATGCGCAACTCCGAAGAGCGAGCGCCTTTTCTCGGGTGACATTTCGGTGATGCTCTCACCGTCAACGAGGATTTTACCGCTATCGGGTGCGTAAAGCCCCAAAAGCAGTGAGATAAGCGTTGATTTTCCCGAGCCTGTAGCGCCTATAATGCCGAGCGTCTGCCCCTTACTTAGCTTAAAGGTAATATCGGATATATCGGGATTTGTCTTGTTATAGGAAAAGGTGACATTATCAAATTCTATGTATGCCCCGCCGTCATCATCGGCAGAGCTAGCCTGTGCTTGCTCTGGCGGGCTTGTGTCAGAGCTTGTGTCTATATCAAGAATTTCCTTTATTCTCATAGAGGATGCCGTCATACGCGAGAGCTGAACGAAGGTCCTCGTCATCATTATCATACTGTTAAGGATAATAGTAAAGTAGGTCATAAAGGCAAGCAGCTTACCGCTCATACTGATACCGTAATGCATAGAAAGCAGATAGCCGAGAAGGACGACGAGGCAGAAGCCGCCGTTCAGTATAAGGTCTGTAAGAGGCTTTGTCGCCGCCATGAGGCTGCCCGCCTCAATTTCCCTCTCGGCAAGAGCGTCGCTTCTTTTATGAAACTGCTCCCTCTCGTATTCCTCCTTGGAAAGTGCCTTGACTACGCGAATACCCTTTGCGGTCTCGTCGACCTTGGTAACTACGGTGTCTAGTATTCTCTGCTCGTCCTTGTAGATCGGTATTGATTTTACGGTTATTTTGTATACAACAAGGAATATAAGCGGAAGCACACCGATAAGCACAAGCGAGAGGCGCCAATCTATAAACAGGGTAAGGATCACACCGCCTACCGTCATTATAGGCGCTCTGACACCCATTCTTATAAGTCTGCCGAAGAAGCTTGATACATTGTAGGTGTCCGAGGTAAGCCTTGAGGTGAGCGACGAGGTGCCTATTCTGTCACAGTCGGCGGCAGAAAGCGCAAGCGTCTTTTTAAAAAGGTCCTCTCTTATATCTCTGGCAAGCCTGCCCGAGGCTCTGGCCGAGAAACGGTTTGATATTACATTCAAAAGGAAGGTAAGCAGAGCAAAGCCGAGCATAAGACCGCCAAGCGCCCATACTCTGCCCATATCCCCCGTAGGCACCGCATCGTCGATTATGATAGCGAGTATCTCGGGTATGGCAAGCTCGGCAAACGAGGCAAGCGTTTTCGTGATAAGGCAAAAAAGCACAAGCGGTGTATATCTTTTCGCATAATCAATACACAGTCTCACGATAACCCCTCCTTATTACAGCCTTGAATGAATATCAAATAATTTCAGTTAACGAAAATTCGTCAGAAATAATCTAGTTAAAGGTAGCGACCTCTACCTTGGGCTTTTCGGCAGGCTCTACCCTGCCAAGTCTGATTACAGGACCGACACCCCCGCCGTACGCGGGGCTTACGTCCTCGTCAACGACACCCTCAACCGTAACCCAGTCGCGTGTCTTAAGCTTTATTTTTGTCTTTCCCACGGCAACGAAGCCGAGGTAAGCAATATCGTCAGCACAGCAGGTCATAATATGACGGCCGACGGCAAACTGGTCGGCGGGAAGCTTTCCGTCCTTTGCGACAAGTCCCTTGAAGCATACCGTCTTGCCCTTGTACTTTTGAAACTCCTCGCTTACTTCGCGGAAGAAGATTGCGAAATCGTCATCCTCAATTCTGATAACGGGCGCGTTAATATCGTAAGGAAGCGGGTCCTGGATGCTGTCAAACTCAATATTTCCTGAAGTATCCTCGTAGCAAATGCTCGCCTTACGGCTGACACCGCGAACAAGCTTATGAAGCGAGGTAAGATCGGTCTTATCATTCACCCTGTTGAACACTACCATCTCGGCGCTTGTGAGCTTGTCCACCACAAGCTGTCTCATATTCTGGTTGTAAAGCGAGGCCGTGGTGCTGTCCATTATCATTATTTCCTGATAAACCATCCACGCCTCGGGAAGATTGCTGTAAAGCTTATCAAGCATCCACATTCCGTTATATTCTATAACGATAACGTCGGCAGAGTATCGCTTCTGCCTTGCGAGAAGCCTGTCGGGATTAAGCTCATCCTCGCTGTCAAAGTGACAGAAGGCTACATTATCACCGAAATCCTCGGGTGAAAGCTCCTCCTCGCCCTCCTCACAGCTTATGATAAGGTACCTGTGCGTGCCGTCATTGAAATTCGGGTCCTGCATGGTCTCTCTTATGAATTTGGTCTTACCTGCCTCAAGAAAGCCTGTAAAAAGATATACAGCGGTATCCAATGAAAATCCCCCTTATACGCCGAAGAGCGCCTTTATTTTTTCCTCGTTAAGCATAGAGCCTATAACACAGAGCCTGCCTATAATATCGGCAGAGCCTACTCTTACATCAATGTGTCCTGGAACATAGTCAAAGTGAAGCCAGCTTCCGCACTCGCACTCAACTATACCCTTTGCGCGAAGAACGGTACCGAAATCTCCGCCCTCGTCAATGGCAGAAAGCGCATTCTCTATGCCGTCCTTGGTAAATTTACGGGTGGTCTCAACGCCTATGCTGACAAACACCTCGTCCGCGTGGTGATGTCCGCCACATCCGCAACTACAGCCCTCGCCGTGCTCGTGATGATGGTGATGCTCATGATGATGCTCGTGACAGCACTCGTCCTCGTCGTGCTCGTGGTGGTGATGGCCGTGACAGCACTCGTCCTCACCGTGCTCGTGGTGATGATGGCCGTGACAGCACTCATCATCGTCATGCTCGTGATGATGTCCGTAACAGCACTCGTCCTCGTCATGCTCGTGATGATGGCCGTGACAGCACTCGTCCTCGTCATGCTCGTGGTGATGATGGCCGTGACAGCACTCGTCCTCACCGTGCTCGTGGTGGTGATGATGCTCCTCCTTGACCTCGGTATGAAGCCTCTCGAGGGCGGAGGCAAGCGTGTCCTTGGTCTCCATAGCGCGAAGGATATCCCTGCCGTCCATTTTGCCTATGGGGGTGGTAACTATAACCGCATCACTGTTATGCTGACGGATAAGCGCTATCGCCTCCTCTACCTTATGAAGGGGCGCGGTGTCGGTGTGCGAAAGCACTATGGCAGAGGCGTAGGTCACCTGATCGTTGTAGAACTCACCGAAGTTCTTCATATACATTTTGCACTTGGTGGCGTCACATACGGTGGTAAAGCAATTAAGAACCGCCTTATCCGAATCGACCGCCTTTACTGCCTTGATGATATCCGAGAGCTTTCCGACACCCGAGGGCTCGATAATAATTCTCTCGGGCGTAAGCTCGTCTATAACCTTCTTAAGCGCCTCGGTGAAGTCTCCGACCAGTGAGCAACAGATACAGCCCGAGTTCATCTCGGTGATCTCAATTCCCGCATCCTTAAGAAATCCGCCGTCGATACCGACGTCACCAAACTCGTTTTCAATAAGAACGACGCGCTCGCCCTTGTACGCCTCCTCAAGAAGCTTTTTGATAAGTGTAGTCTTTCCCGCGCCGAGAAATCCCGAAAAAATGTCTATTTTAACCATAATTCCTATGCCCACGGGGGCATCCTTTCCGTTTTTATATATTTTTACTAAATAATTATACTATATATATTTTAAGATGTCAAGGCATATTTTGAGAATAAGGAAAAGCTACTATGATACTTTTTTCATAAAATGAAACGAAAAAGAGACCCCGTGGCAAAAACCAAAAGGTCCCGAATTCATAGCTTATCATAAGATGGGCTTTATAAAAAGTTTTAAATCAGCCGTTCGGCACCGCGCCGAGCGAAAGGATTATCTCACGCTCGGAAAATGGGATCTTTTTTCTGCCGACAAGCTGATAGGCCTCGTGGCCCTTACCGAGAAGAAGCACGTAGTCCCCCGCCCTTGCCACCGACAGCGCGTAGCGGATCGCCTCCTCCCTGTCGGTGATTATCTTTGCAAGACGCATATCCGTAAAGCAGTCGGCTATCTGCCGACAAATAGCATACGCATCCTCTTCCCCTGGGTTATCCGAGGTGATTACCGAGAGGTCGCAAAGCTCCTCTGCTACTATGGCAAGCTCACGCCGTCTTGACTGTGAGCGCTCACCGACCGAGCCGAAAACGGCTATGATCCTGCCAAAGCAGGCGCGTCTTACATAGGTGAGTATTTCCCGAAGGCTCTCACCGTTGTGCGCGTAGTCAATCAAAAGATTTACCCCGCGAAGGGTATAATGCTCGCATCTGCCACTTACACGCGTTCTTAACAGAGACGGAAGAAAGCTGTCAACGGCAAGCCCCGTAAGGCGCATTGCCGCGCAAAGGGCAAGTGATGAGTTTATCGCGTTAAATCTTCCTCCGAGCGATATTCTGACAACGCGGCCCGAGAAGCGGTAGGCGCTGCCCGTCGGTAACGAGGTAATATCGCTGATATAGGCCTCATCATATTTATTTTCCCCAACCCTTATTATCTCATCAATTCCGTAGCTTATTTTTCGTGACGGCTCACCGTCGTCATAGACTATTGCGACACTCGCTCCGTAATCTGTAAAAAGACGGCGCTTTGATGAGAAATACTCTCTCATATTGCTATGCTCGCCCTTACCTATATGGTCATAGGAAAAGCCCGTATAGATAACCGTATCAAAGCGAATTCCGTACACTCTGTAATCGGTAAGGGCGGCGCTTGAGACCTCGATTATCGCGGTGCGTATTCCCTCCTCGTACGCGTCGCGAAGGGTGCGGTAAATTACCGTCGAGGGTGGCGTCGTATTGTTGATTTTAGTTTCGGAGCGTATTGGGCCCCGTATGCCAAGCGTGCCGATGCTGACGCATTTTTCACCGACCGAAAGAAGTGCCTCTCTTAAATATTCACATACTGTGCTTTTGCCCTTGGTGCCCGTAATTCCGATAATTTTCATCTCGCAAAGGCAGTCGCCGTATAGCATTTTTGAGATTTCTGCCATTATTTTTCTTGGGTTTTTGGAAATTATTGCCGATTGCGATGCGTCAAGCACGGCATTCTCGCCAACAAGCACACAGACCGCCCCGAGCGCGAGCGCCTCTTTGATATAGCTCTCTCCGTTTTCCTTTTTCCCTCTTAAGGCACAGAATATAAAGCCTCGCCTTACATCTTTCGAGTGCTCGCTCACACCTGTGACCTCACTATCAAAAAGCTTGTGTGTGCCGACGATCCCCGAGCCAAGATGCGCAACTATTTCAGAAAGAAGCATAAGACACCTCGCAAAATGTTTTTTAAGTCTTAAGCTGAAAAGACATACACCGAAGTCCTGAGCCTTAGCCGTATCTTCTGAATTTCCCCCGCACCCTTATCGCGTGCGCCAGGTTATAAAATCTTCGCTTGGGGCTTCCTCCGGGGGCATAGGCGCTGTAGCACCTGCCCATACCTATAAGCTCCTTGACACTCGCCTTAAGGGATGGGTGCGAATACCTTTTCACTACCGAAAGAGGCACTGCGCGCCAGAGAATTTTTTTGTACTCAAAAATCGGGGTTATAGCATCGGCGCACATATCCCTGACGAGCAGCCTCGCGATATTTATGCCCGCGCACCTCAAGTAGTCACAGCTTCTGCCCTGTCTCGGATTTATCTCAAGACACACCTCTCCGCCGCCGTAGGTTAATATATCAAAATTCGCAAAACCCCTGTAGCCTATTCTGTCGAGCATATTTATAATATCCTGACACAGGGGCGTCAGGGGTCTTGTTATCAGCGCGGAATAATTTCCCCTTGCCGTCGGTGCGCGCTCCTCAAGCGCGGCGTCCGCAAGCACCGCCATTACCACCTTGCCCCCCGTATCCGAATAGGTGGTCAGCACCGAGGCTATCGGTCTTGACGCGGCGCTTCCTATACGCTCCTGAAGTATAAGCGCTCCGCTGTAGCCCGTATCAAATATTTTTCTCGCAAGCCTTGCACTTTCGGCAAGCGAATCGGTAAAATACACCTTTTCCTTGCCCTCGAAGCTATACTTATGGTATAGCGAGCTTTCCGCGGGCTTCAGCACATAGGGCGGCTTAAGCCTTGACGCTATGCTCATTATCCCGTCGGTTGCGCGGAAGGACACCGTACGCGGGTGGCTTACCCCGAATTTTTCAAAAAGCGCGTGCGTCGCGCATTTGTCCGAGGCTATGCGCCAGATATCAAAGTCGGGTATGTTAAAAGAAAAATGCCCGTCAAGTCGATCACGGGCAAATTCAAGTATTTCCATATACCAATCGGCGCAGGGAACGAGAATAAGCTCGCGGTCTTTATGCTCACTCGCAAGCCCCAGCATAGTCGGGACAAGCACGTTTACATCCGAAAGAGAGGGTATTACATGCAGTGAAATAAACTCTACGTTATCAGTAATACCAAGTCTTTCTTCACAGAATACGTATGATACCGCACCGAAGCCTTCATAAAACGCGCGTGCCATACTGTAAGCATTAAGATCGCCGCCAAGGAGCACAGGTAAAAAATTATTATCAGACATCAGGGTAAGCTCTCCCCTGCTCTATTCTCCGATATCCACGACAAGACGCATTCCCGAAAAGCCATCCCTTCGCAAAAGCTCATAGACCGCAACGGCAACCGAGTTTGAGAGATTTAAGCACCGACAGCCGTCAAGCATAGGAATTCTTACCGCGGTATCTATCCTCTCTCTGACAAGCTCGGGATCAAGTCCCGAGGATTCCTTTCCAAAGACGAGAAATACCTCGTCCTTCGGCTCAATTTCGGTATAAAGGCGCCTTGCGTGCGAGGAAAAGAAATACATACAGGCAAAAGGGTGCGCCTGCTCAAACTCCTCGAAGCTGTCGTAGTAATGCAGGTCAAGCTTATCCCAATAATCAAGACCTGCGCGCTTAAGCGTCCTGTCGGATATCTCAAAGCCTATGGGCTTTATTATATGAAGGGATGCGCCCGTGACGGCACAGGTCCTTGAAATATTTCCCGTATTCTGCGGAATCTCGGGTGAATAAAGCACAATATTTATTTTTGTTTTCATAACTAATTATTCTCACCTACCCTTCGTTTTATTCATCCTAACTACTATAACAAAAAGAGGGTGAAATTGTCAAGGCTGTCGCGCGCGAATTATTAATATTTAATTAATTTACAAAATAGTGTTTATTTTTTCCTAGCCTTGTGGTATAATTATCCCGTATAGCTGTCTTTGACCTGTAAATCATAAGGTCAGCGCAATTATTTGGAATGGAGAGAGATATGGGACTTTTCGGTTCTCTTTTTGGAAGCTACAGTGAAAAGCAAATAAAGAAAATAAAGCCGACGGTAGATAAGATTGAGGCTCTTGCGCCTAAATATTCGGCGATGAGCGATGCCGAGCTTCGGGCTATGACCGATATATTCAAGAAAAGACTTGCCGAGGGGCAGACGCTCGACGATATTCTTCCCGATGCCTACGCCGTCGTACGCGAGGCGGACTGGCGCGTGCTTGGAAAGCGCCCCTTTAATGTCCAGCTTATCGGCGCGGTAATACTTCATCAGGGCAGAATTGCCGAGATGAAAACGGGTGAGGGTAAAACCCTCGTTGCCACGATGCCCGCGTATCTCAACGCCCTCTCGGGCAAGGGTGTGCATATCGTCACCGTAAACGAATACCTCGCAAGGCGTGATATGGAGGAAATGGGAAAGGTATACAGCTTTCTCGGCCTTACGGTAGGACTTCTTACGCGCACCTACGATAAGGATGAAAAGCGTAAGGCGTACGCTGCCGACATTACCTACGGTATGAACAGCGAGTTCGGCTTCGACTATCTGCGGGATAACCTCGTCAAGAGCAAGGATGACGAGGTGGCGAGGGGCTATGACTTCGCCATTGTCGACGAGGTCGATTCTATTCTTATTGACGAGGCGAGAACTCCCCTTATCATAACCGCGCCAAGCGGAAAATCCACCTCGCTTTATCAGAAAACAGATAAGCTCGTGCGCACTATGCGCGCTAAAGTGATGACAAAAACCGACTCGAAGGAGGACTACAACTCCTTTGAAGAGCATTTTATACATGATGAGGGCAGTGGATACTATCTCCTTATGAGGGAAAGCCTCAAGCGCTTTACAGATGCCTTTTCGGCAGATGCCGAGTGCGATCTCGTCTCGCTTACCGAGGGCATCGCGCTTACGAAATCGGGGCGTGACGGACTTATGGCAAGGTCCTTTTCGGATGAGGATTTTATCTCGGCCGACGGAGAGGGCGAGGAATTCCTCTTTACCGAATCGGGAAAGCGCCGCGCCGAGCCGTATCTTAACGAGGTTATAACCGAGAGCGCGCGCGGAGACGTGCAGTCGCTCACCGAGCACGGCCGCGATAAGCTTATAAAGTTCTTTGATTTTGACGAAAAAATGTTCATCGACGACGGTGAGGGCGCTTATTCCATTATCGCAAAGGCGAAGGGGCACGTTATTAAAAATCTCTCGCTCAGCGAAAGTGATTTTGCCGCCTACGAGCGTAATTTCGTGGTAAACGATAAGGCAAAGGTTGCATCCTTCCTCGAGCTTGGAAAAAAGAACGCCTGCCTGTATCACGGCTTTTGCGAGGAGCATTTTCTCCCCTCCCCTATGGGCTCGGGCTTTATCCTCTCGGATAGCGGTAAGGAGCATATAACCGCGCTCTTTAAGCTTGGCGGCAGCGACCTTACGCAGGCTAAGGGCGGTGGCTATTTTATCAACAGACAGGCAATTCTCAGGATAAAAGAGCTTTTCTCGCGCAATTACATTATTAACGAGCGTACAGGTGAGGTCACACCCACCGCGCTCGGTATGTCAAGGATCGCCACGGTATTCGAGCTTGAAGAAGGCAAGGATTATAAAACCGACGCGTCAAGCACGCACCCGATGCTCACTAAATCGGGAAAGAAAATTCTTTCGTCTGAATATTCCTTTGAGCCCTCTATGACAGATAAGCACGGCAGTGTTTACTGTCTTACCTCTCGCGGTGTTGCGCATCTTACCAGATTTTCCGAGCTTGACACCTCCTGCTTTTCAGAGAGCGACTCGCTGTTTGCCCTGAACGATAGCGGAATACGCGAGATAAAGCGTATCTTCTCACTCACCGAGCGTGAGCTTGAGCTTGAGGTGCGCTCGGCACATCTTACCTTTGGGGGTGCGAGCAAGCTTACCGAGGCGTTTGACCTCGGCTCACGCGCGGCGGTGCTGATTGGCAGAAGAAGCGACAGCTACGTGCTCACAAGGGGCGCGGTCGAGGACCTTTGCGAGAGGCTTTCTATAAGCAGGGACTGCTTCGCGCAGGCGGAGGGCGAGGGCGGATACCGTCTCCTTGACGGTGCGATTGACGCAATCAAGCGCGCGCTTACCTTTGTTGAGACCGCAGACTTTATTTACAAGCCGAAGATAGGCTATCTTACCGAGGACGGTGTCAGACGACTTGAGGCGATATTCTCACTTGAGGACGGCTTTACCGAGTGCGAGGGCGGGTATATATTCAACAAGAGCGCCCTCGGAGCGCTTAAACGCATCACCGCGATAAACGAGCTCTACACTCCCCTGCTTCTTACCAAGGGGGGCGTTGAGAAGCTTCGCTCGGCAATAAACTTTGACTATATAGTAAACGAAAAGAACCGAACCGCAACGCTTACGAAGATAGGCATCGGCAAGGTAGAGAAATATTTTGATATTGACAATGTGGCGGATGACGACAATCAGGAGCTTCTTCACCACGTGAATGTCGCTATATCGGCATACGGCACGATGAAGCGCGATGTTCATTATATCGTGGTTAAGGGACAGGTCTATATCGTCGACCAGTCGACGGGCCGTGTGCTTGAGGGCAGACGCTTCTCTGACGGACTTCATCAGGCGATCGAGGCTAAAGAGGGGGTTGAAATAAGGGCGGAAAACCGTACAACTGCAACCGTTTCCTACCAGAATTTCTTCCGTATGTACAGAAAGCTCTCGGGTATGACGGGTACTGCGCTTACCGAGCAGAACGAGTTTCGCGAGATATACTCGCTGGACGTTGTCGAGGTGCCGACCAACAGGCCTGTAATACGCAAGGACCACACGGATATTATATTCAAAACGAAGCGAGGAAAGCTGAACGCCATTCTTTCAAGAATAGCCGAGTGCTACAAAAAGGGACAGCCTGTGCTTGTCGGTACTACCTCGGTTGAAAAATCCGAGGAGCTATCCCAGCTTCTTCGCCGTGAGAGGATACCTCACAACGTTCTTAACGCGAAGGAGCATAGCAACGAGGCAACGCTTATCGCCTCGGCGGGTATGCCGGGTGCCGTCACGATATCTACGAATATGGCAGGACGAGGTACCGATATTATGCTTGGCGGAAACCCTGCTATTCACGCGAAGAATAAGCTTCGCTCATATCTAGAGTCACAGGGCAGATACCGAGCGCTCGGCAAGGAAAGGCTGGCGTATCTCGTATCGGTATGCGACAGCGCAACCGAGCTTGAGGATGAGGACGTTCGTGAGGTGCGCGCAAAATATCAGGAAATCCTCGCACAGTGCGAGCGTGAGCGTGAGCCGCTTCTCGAAAAGGTAAGGGCGGCAGGAGGTCTTTTCGTCATCGGTGCCGAAAGACACGATTCAAGACGAATTGATAACCAGCTCCGCGGCCGAAGCGGTCGACAGGGCGACGTGGGTGAGTCGGTGTTCTACTCCTCGCTTGAGGACGATCTTCTCCGCTTCTTCGGCGAGAAGATTACGGGTATGCTCACCGCGGTGGGGCTTGATGAAAATATGCCTCTTCAGTTCTCCATTCTCGCATCCCGCATCGAGGACGCGCAAAAGCGTGTCGAGAGCCGTCATTTCCAGAGCAGAAAGCACGTGCTTTCCTATGACGATGTGATGAACGAGCAGAGAAAGGTCGTCTATGAGATGAGAAAAAGCATTCTCGCCCTTGACGATATTCGCCCGAAGATTGAGGAAATCATTGAAAAATGCGTGGGTGAGCAGTTTGACGCATGCTTTGGACTTTCCGAGGACGCTGACAGGACACCCGAGGATTTTGAGGGCATTTTCAAGGGCGCACTCAAGCTTGAGTGTGACGGCGAGGATGAGCTTACCCCCGAGGATAAGCGGGAAAGGTATATAAAGCGAGCCCTTGATATTTACGAGGCTAAAACTAACGCCGCGAAAAGCGCGACGGTAGTACCGATTTCGGGCGTTACCTCTACCGCAAAGGAGGTTCAGGATGCGCTTGCAAGCCTGACACACCTCGCCTTCCTTGACTTCCAGAGAACGAGGCTTCTCGATATTACAGACAAGTGCTGGATGAGCCATCTTGACCAGATGGAGGATCTCAAATCCTATGTCGGTCTTAACTCCTTCGCGCAAAGAAATCCCCTCACGGTATACCAGCTTGAGGGCGCGCAGATGTTCTCCGAGATGATGAAGGAAATAAGACTTAAGACCACCCTTGATATCCTCACCCGTCCTATTGATATGAGGATGATAGGAAGAAGCCGCTCGGCACACGAAAAAATGAAGCAGTTCTCTATGACAGAGCTTAAGCAAAGACCGTCAAACGAGCTATCCCTCAACGCTCCCTGCCCCTGCGGAAGCGGTAAGAAGTACAAAAGGTGCTGTTATATGAAGGACAAGGGGGCTAAGGGATAATGGGCTTCGGTACTCTGTTTATCGGATATTTCTTTTTAATAAATATCTCATATTTTCAATACACCGATATTATAGCGGGGGCGGTGATGCTCCTTGCCTTATACAGGCTCTCGTGGGTAAACCGCCCGTTTTATACAGGCTGTGCCTTTTCGGTGGTGTTCACTCTCTTTTCGCTCCTTGAGCTTCTTTCGTCGGTGGTGGATATATTTATCCCGGGCAGTGTTGGCATTATGCTTGATTATATCGCGATGCCCCGCTATATACTCATCTTCGCCCTGACAGTATGTATCCTTATGGGAATACGCGAGGTTGCGCGTGAGGTTGACGCAAGAGAGCTTTCGGAAAGAGCGAGACGCTCGCTTCCCTTTACCGTCATATATCCCTTAATGGCGGTGCTTGAGCTTCCCGCCCTGAGCGCTCTCGGTCGGGCAGTGGCTATAATTTCAATAGTAGTAATTATCGCGTTGCTTATACTTATAGCTATAAATCTTGTGACCATATACCGCGCGTATATGCAGATATGCATGCCCGACGAGAGGGTGCGCGAGGAAAGAAAATCCCGCTTTGGCTTCGTCAACAAATTTCGTGAGCATGAGGAAGCACGCTCACGCGAGTATGCCGAATACAAGCTTAATAAAAAGGCAGAGCGTGATAAAAAGAAAAATAAGAAAAAATAGCATTTTGCTAAAAATGGATGGAATATGCAAGAAAACACCTTATTTTCAAATAGAAGCAAGAGCCGTGACTATCTTCTTTGGACAGTTGCGCTCGTGTCCTTCTTTAACCCCTGTGTAAATATTATTGATATCTTTCCCGATTTTATAGGATGTCTTATTTTAGCGGGACTTTTCGCCTCCCCCGCGCTTGTCGCGCCCTATTTCAGCGAGGCGAGAGCGTGGCTCTTGCGTGCGGCGGCGGTGTCGGCGCTTAAAATCCCCGCCCTTGCTATCGTGGTAGTGATAAGGTCGGGCAACACGCAGGACAACGATGTAATAGCGCTTGTGGCGCTCATATTTCTGGCGCTTGATTTAATATGCCTTATCCCCGCTATAAGCAATATCTTCTCTGCCCTGTTTTACCTCGGCGAAAGAGGTGACGCCTCATCGCTTCTTAAGGGTGACGGCAGACACTCGCCCGAGGGGATAAAGAGCCTTTGCATTGCCTTCGTTATCATTCGAGGGGCCGCCTCCGCTCTGCCCGAGCTTCTTCGTCTTACCCGCGCGGTAGAGCTTGGCGACAGCTCTACGGTTATAATGCGCGGCTCGCGCTTTTATCCGTATGCGGTGGTAGCGGCGGCGGTGATTTCGCTTGCGGTCGGAATACTTTTCCTTATAAGATGTCTGGGATACCTCAGGGCTATCAGGAAAGAGGGCAAATTCTACCCGTCGCTTGAGGCTCTTGCGGATATGAATACCGTGGCAGAGCTGAAGTCAAGGCAGGATGCGGTCTCTAATCGCCGTATGGGTATTTTTCTCACCCTTTCTGCCCTACTGACATTTGAGATAAGCTTCAGTAACCTTGGCGAGGTCAATCTTCTGCCCCCCACTGTATCGGCAATCTTCTTAATACTCGCTCTTTTCTCGCTTATAAGACTTACGGGTGCTGAGGGTAGGCCCGCCGTCCTATGTCGCTTGGTAGCTATCATATACGGAATACTTACTCTGCCTACATACATTCTTCAGCTTCTTTTCCACGATGAGTATGCCTTTCGGGATCTTGTCGACGGCGGCTCACGCAAGGCGAGGGCGCTTTATGGCGCAATTACCGCGCTATCGGCAGTTGAGCTTGTCTTTGGCATACTTGCCATAGCGGTACTGTTTTTCCTGCTTCGAGGCTATACCGACAGGATGGTAATCAAGCTTGATAAGGACACCCTCTCCCCTGTGGACCTTGACAGACGGCGCGGGCTTATTATAAAATGCGGCGTGCTATGCTCGCTCTTTGCCCTCGTATTTTTATCAAGATTTATTCAGGTTGTATTAAGAGGCGCGCAGGTGGCGGTATCCACAGGCGGTGATGCCTCGCATTCGTCGATAATTTACGCTCAGTCAGCCCCTTGGTTTTCGGTGGTTGCCACATTGCTTACCGTGGCATGCACACTCTTCTCGATATATCTTATCGGCACTCTTCGCGAAGAGAGGGCGCTTTAGATCTTTATCCGACTGATTTTAAAAGCAAAGCGAATTAAGCACGGCAAAAAGGACCTTGATTTCGGGCTTACCCGTTATCAAGGTCCTTAATTATTTAGATTTTACGCGGTGTGAAGCTCTCTGCCTCGCGGTATAGATACTCACCGACCGCTTCTTTCTCAGAGGCAGATTGGCATCCGCCCTCCTCGCATATCGCGATCCACCTCTTTACCTCATCAACGCAAAGCTCAATATCATCGTTTTTTATGAAGGCATCAATACTCTGTACCCGATTTTTCATATCAAGGCAGTCGGATATGTTAGCCTTTGTGCGCATCTGATAGGTTCTCTTGGCATTTTCGGTAACACCGCCTGACATTACTCTTGCGAAAAGCCTTTCGTCAACAGTTTTTAGACTGTTATACAGATATACGGCGCAAACGGTGCTGAACAGCCCCAGGCGCTTAATTGACCTGATGCCGTTTATATCAAGCACAAGAACAGGAATTTTCCCTTCATCTATTATAGAATAAAGCTCGGTGCGCGAGGTGCCGTATGAGGTGCCCGCGTAGGTGGTATGCTCAACTAGCTCACCGCACTCGGCAAGGCGTGAAAGCTCCTCCTGTGTGACATAAATATACTCATCGTCACGCCCGTCACCGCGAGGCGGTCTCGTCGTGTGAGAGCGCGACATTCTGTAGCCTGTGTCGGATGCGCAAAGCCTGTCTGCGACGGTAGTCTTTCCACCACCCGACAGACCTGCGATAATTACTACCGTACCGCGCATTATCTCTTGGGAACGATAGCTTCCTTGCCGCCCATATAGGGACGAAGTGCCACGGGTATGCTAACGCTTCCGTCGGCATTAAGGTTGTTCTCAAGGAAGGCGATAAGCATTCTCGGGGGCGCTACAACGGTGTTGTTAAGCGTGTGAGCGAGGTAGTTCTTACCGTCCTCACCCTTTACTCTTATCTTAAGGCGTCTTGCCTGCGCGTCACCGAGGTTAGAGCAGGAGCCGACCTCGAAATACTTCTTCTGTCTTGGGCTCCACGCCTCAACATCAATGGATTTTACCTTAAGGTCCGCAAGGTCTCCCGAGCAGCACTCAAGCGTTCTTACAGGGATATCAAGCGTTCTGAAAAGGTCAACGGTGTTCTGCCAGAGCCTGTCAAACCACATAGGCGACTCCTCGGGACGGCAGACAACTATCATCTCCTGCTTTTCAAACTGATGGATACGGTAAACACCCCTCTCCTCTATTCCGTGCGCGCCCTTTTCCTTTCTGAAGCAGGGCGAGTAGGAGGTGAGCGTCTGAGGAAGCTCAGCCTCGGGGATTATCTGGTCTATAAACTTACCTATCATAGAATGCTCGGAGGTACCGATGAGGTAAAGGTCCTCGCCCTCTATCTTATACATCATAGCATCCATCTCGGCAAAGGACATAACGCCCGTAACCACGCT